>NZ_QOLC01000050.1 GCF_003333325.1 Candidatus Ulvibacter alkanivorans
TAGGCGGCTTTTTCTTGGCTTCTTCTTTCTTCGGAAGTTCCAATTTCAAGATTCCATCTTCATAAGAAGCAGTTGCTTTCTCACTATCTACCGATTCGGGTAGTGTAAAACTTCGCTGAAACGAAGAGTAACCAAATTCGCGTCTCGTAAAATTATCACTCTCGGTTTCCTCATTTTGTTCCATTTCAGAAGAAATAGAGAGCACTTGATTGTCTATTTCAATCTTAAAATCGTCCTTTTTCATTCCAGGAGCCGCTAAGGCTACTGTAAAGGCGTCATCTGTTTCAGAAATATTCACTTTAGGAAGACTAAAGCCAGCATTAAAATTTGTTTTAAATACGCTTGGCAAATCATTGTTGAACATTTCATCTATCCATGAAGACCATGTTGGAAATGTTCCTGTCATTCCCGGTTTTGCCAAACTACCATTTTTTTCACTTTTAATTAAATTACTCATAACTAAAAAATTTAAGTTCAACATATTTTACACAGTAAAAAGCAAAATATATTCCAAACCAAAAGTGAAGGCATTACAACCTAGTCTTTTTAAAGATTCGTTACATTTTTATGACAATATCTTCAGTTTTCTCAAACAAATCCTTATCAAGGTGAAAAAATGTCAGTGAAAATTTTTCAGATTCTACTAGAGTCCGCTTATATAACCTCCGTACACATCTTTAAATCGAACCCCATTACTCAAATTATATTTACTAAGTTTTTTATACTCGACCAAGGCCCAAAGCACAAATTCTTTAAAAAATGGTTTATCTGCTTCGGAAACATTTGGCAGATGTTCATTAATGAGTGTTTCCAAAGGGTTAATCCTATTCAATTGCGCTCTGTATTCTTCGTCGGAAAGACTGTCTAATAATTCAAATCCGCTCTCTTCAAAGAACCACGCAATTACATCGGCATACGGATCCGGATCGGTTTCCTTCTGAAGCTTTTCGATCTTCGGAAAATACAAATTGAACTGATGCTTTACAGCATCGGCAATAAGTTGATAGGCGACTTGTGCTGCTCCCTCCTGCTCTCCTTCGTATACAAGCTCAACTTTTCCTGTTATCGCAGGAATAATACCCATAAAATCGCTTAAGCGAACTGTGGTATCGGTCTTCCCATGCTCCAATGCTCTGCGTTCGGCCGTGCTCAAAAGATTTTCAAATGCCGTAATACTAAGTCGCGCACTAACACCACTTTTAGCGTCAATAAATTCGCTCTCACGTGCTTCAAAACTAATTTGCTCAAGTATATCCTTGGCCACTTCGGGCACATACACCGATTCTTTTTCGGCTACGGCTTGGGCCGTTTCTTGTTCGGTAATGCTGCGTGCGATCTCGACATCTTCCGGGTAATGGGTTAATATTTGAGACCCAATTCTATCCTTCAGGGGTGTTACAATGCTTCCCCTGTTGGTATAGTCTTCTGGATTGGCAGTAAATACAAACTGAATATCCAATGGTAACCGTAGCTTAAATCCACGTATCTGCACATCGCCTTCTTGTAGAATATTAAACAACGCAACCTGAATACGTGCTTGCAGATCGGGTAGTTCGTTGATCACAAAGATACAGCGATTCGCCCTCGGAATCATTCCGAAGTGAATTACGCGATCATCGGCATAGGTCAACCTTAAATTCGCCGCTTTAATAGGGTCTACATCACCTATAAGGTCTGCCACGGTTACATCGGGCGTTGCAAGTTTCTCTGCAAACCTAGCGTCTCTATGCAACCATGAGATTGGCGTGGCGTCACCTTTCTCTCGTAGTGTTTCCTTGGCAAATCTTGAAATTGGCTTAAACGGATCGTCGTTAATCTCGCTTCCTTCTATAAGAGGGATATATTCGTCTAACAACGAAACCATTTGTCGCGCCAAACGGGTTTTCGCTTGACCGCGCAACCCTAATAGGTTTATATTGTGCTTTGAAAGAATAGCACGCTCCAACTCGGGAATTACCGTATACTCATAGCCATGTATTCCTTTAAAAGTTTGTTCTTTTTTCATGAGCTTTTGAAGGAGATTTTGTCGTAATTCGTCCTTAACCGAACGATAGGAATATCCTGCCTTTTTCAAAGCGCCAAAAGTTTTTATTTTTTCAATTTCCATAGTTATCTAAGTCTTTTTCTTCTATTTGTTTCGTAATCGGTAAAGATCATTTCACCCAACCCTTTTAGGCCGGTATAGAACGCCTTCCCTTGATTTGCTGCTGTAAAATTGTCTACAAACTGCTGTAAATAAGGATCGCTCGCGATCATAAATGTAGTAATGGGAATATGCAATTTTCGGGCTTGCGCTGCCATGGCGTAACATTTATTCACAATGTACGGGTCCAATCCATTACTGTTCTTATAATATTGACCATCCGGTAACTGAATACAACTTGGTTTCCCATCGGTGATCATAAATATTTGTTTGTTGGTGTTCCGCTTTCGTCGCAGCATATCCATTGCTAATTGCATCCCGGCTACGGTGTTGGTGTGATACGGACCTACCTGTAAGTAAGGAAGATCTTTTATTTTAATGGGCCATGCATCGTTTCCGAAGACTAAAATATCGAGCGTATCTTTTGGATAGCGCGTTGTGATTAATTCTGAAAGCGCCATTGCCACCTTTTTCGCGGGCGTAATACGATCTTCACCGTACAATATCATACTATGACTTATGTCGATCATGAGCACCGTACTCATTTGAGCTTTATAAGTAGTTTCTTCTACGACCAAGTCATTTTCTGAAAGTGTAAAGGATCCTATTCCGTGATTGATCTGGGCATTCTTCAAACTTTCGGTCATTGAGATCTGTTCTAAGCGATCACCAAACTGATACCCTCTATACTCACCGGCATGTTCGTCGCCTCTGCCAACATATTTTGTTTTGTGGTTTCCGCTTCCACTGCGCTTTAATTTTCCAAAGATCTGCTCCAACGCACGTTTACGTAAGGATCGTTCTAGTTTTTCAGTGAGGGTAGTTCCTCCCTTTCCATCACCCTTGCCGGTTCCGTCGGGGCGAATTTCTTCACGTATATAACCCTTTTTCTTAAGGTCTTCAATAAAGTCTTCTATGGTGTATGCTTCGGAAGTAAGCCCGTATTCTTCATCAAGCTGTTTCAGCCAATCAATGGCCTCGTCGAAGTCACCCGAAGTATGCGTTATAAGTTCTTGGAATATCTCAAAAAGACGATCGAATGGGGATTGCGGAGTCGGCGTATGTTTCGTAAAAACAAAGCCTTGTCGCTTCTCTTTCTTATTCATATTCTAAAAATAACGCTTTTAAAAATATTCACGAAGGGATTAACAGCTATTTAAGAGTCTTGTTTTACCTACAATTTAGTAACTTTAGGCGATCAAAAAATCAAGGATAATCACTTTTTAAATTTCAGAATGAAAAAATCGCTCTTATTGATGCTACTCTGCATCGTTTCATCAATCAATGCACAAAAAATTTCAATGGACCTTCTAAAAAAAATGGAGCCACGTAATATTGGTCCGGGGGGCATGTCTGGTCGTGTAACCTCTATTGACGTGGTCACCAACGATACCGACATCATGTATGTTGGAACCGCTTCGGGCGGTCTTTGGAAATCCACAAGCGGAGGAATAAAATGGGAACCCATATTCGATAATGAGGCCACTGCTTCAATTGGCGCGGTAGCCATTCAGCAATCTAACCCATCGGTAATCTGGGTGGGGACAGGAGAAGGAAACCCGCGTAATAGTTTAAATGGTGGTTACGGCGTGTATCGATCGCTCAATGGCGGTAAGACTTGGCAATTAATGGGCTTGGAGAAAACACGTCACATTCATAGAATCATAATAGATCCAACCGACCCGAACACTGTTTACGTAGGCGCAATTGGAAGTCCGTGGGGCGAACATCCCGAACGTGGTGTCTTTAAAACGACCGATGGTGGAAAAACATGGAAAAAGATATTATTTAACAATAATCGTACGGGTGTAGCCGACATGGTCATGGACCCAGAAAACCCAAATAAACTAATGGTGGCTATGTGGGAGCACAAACGCGATCCATGGTTCTTTAAATCCGGTGGCGAAGGATCGGGACTCTATGTAACTTACGACGGTGGCGACACTTGGGAAGAGCGTACGCACGAAGATGGTTTACCTAAAGGTGAATTAGGGAGAATGGGAATCGCGATTGCGCCAAACAATCCGAACATCGTTTATGCATGGGTAGAATCTAAAAAAAATGCATTATACAAATCGGAAGATGGCGGGTTTAACTGGAAAATGATCAACGATAAAAATGATATTGGAAATCGACCCTTTTATTATGCCGAAATTTATGTAGACCCCGAAAATGAGAATCGGGTGTATTCTGTATTCACCTATGTCAATGTTTCCGAAGACGGAGGAAAGAACTTTGAACAACTAATGGGTGCCTATGGCGTAGATAACGGCGTACATCCGGACCACCATGCATGGTGGATCCATCCTGAAGATGGTAGTTTTATGATCGACGGGAACGATGGAGGAATGAATATTACCCACGACCGTGGAAAAACTTGGCGTTTTATCGGGAACTTACCGGTAGCACAATTTTACCATATTAATGTCGATAATGAATTCCCGTACAATGTATATGGCGGAATGCAAGATAACGGCAGCTGGCGTGGTCCTGCCTATGTTTGGAAAGACCAAGGTATTCGAAATAGCTATTGGCAGGAAATTTCGTTTGGGGACGGATTCGATGTGGTCCCGGATCGCGATGACAGTCGTTACGGCTGGAGCATGAGTCAGCAGGGTTTTGTAAGTCGGTACGACTGGATGACAGGTAATAATTATACGGTTCGTCCAACACATCCCGACCCGGATGTGATGTTGCGATTTAATTGGAACTCGGCTATAAATATCGATCCTTTTAATAATAACACTATTTACTTCGGAAGTCAATTCGTACATAAAAGTACCGACAAAGGACTTACTTGGGAGATTATTTCGCCAGATCTAACTACTAACGATCCCGAAAAACAAAAACAAAGTGAAAGTGGTGGTCTTACCATGGATGCGACCGGCGCAGAAAATCATACGACCATTCTTGTAATCGAGCCTTCACCGGTGGAGCAACAAATGCTCTGGGTGGGGACCGACGATGGTCGTGTACATTACACCCAAAATGGCGGAGAGTCATGGACCGACGTGTCTAAGAACCTAGAAGGACTGCCCGAAGGAAGTTGGATCGTTCAGATCAAAGCTTCGAACAAAAACAAGGGAGAAGCTTTATTAGTCGCTAACGACTACCGACGTTTTAACTATACTCCCTACGCCTACCGTACTACCAATTACGGAAAGACATGGGAGCGAATCGTAGATGCAAACGATGTGACCAGTTATACACTAAGTATCGTTGAAGACCCCATAGAAAAGAACCTATTGTTCTTAGGGACAGACGACGGACTGTATGTGTCTATAGATGCAGGCAATACTTGGACCAAGTGGACACAAGGATTTCCAACTGTTTCGGTAAAGGATCTGGTCATCCAACCAAGGGAACACGACCTGGTAATTGGTACATTTGGTCGCGCCGCTTGGGTACTAGATGATATTAGACCGCTACGTAAGATCGCGAGCGATCCTACTGTATTGACTTCAGATATAAAAGTTTTCGATCCGCCTACTGCATACTTGGCGGCCTATCAACAGCCTACCGGCACACGATTTGGTGGTGACGCATTATACAATGCGGAAAATAGACCCTATGGAGCTCATATCGCCTATTACTTTCAGAAGCAAGAAACAGAAAATACAGAAGATGAAAAAGACGATGAAGATGATATGGAAGAGGACGCCAATGAGGATGCTTCCGAAGAAAAAAACAAAATGAGCAAAGATTCATTGTATATGAAGATCTATGACGGTAACCGACTCATTAGAACCTTAAAAACCAAAACACCCGACAGTACCGGAATTTACAAATGGACTTGGTACATGGACGAAGCAGGCGTGGATCGACCTTCTAGAAGGATTAGGGAGCGGCGAAATGAACCGGGAGGCACACAAGTGAAACCTGGAACGTATCGATTAGATCTGCACTATATGGATACCACAACAAGTACCACTATTAAAGTAGAGAGTGACCCTAGGCTAGACATTCCTCAAAAAGCGATCGACGATGCGTATACGGCGTCTAAGAAGATAGAACTTATGACCCAAACGGTGGCAGATGCCGTGGAGCAACTGGTTGAAAGTAAGAACACGGCGCAAGAATTTAGTAAGCGACTTAAGGAAAAGGACAAAGATGCGTTTAAAGATGAGATCAAGGCGAGCAAAGAGATCGTTAAGAAAATAGACACCTTGATCGCTCTGTATCTGGGACGAGAAGATGATCGCCAAGGGATCACTAGAAACCCGGAAGTTACCGTGGTACAGCGTATTGGAACCGCATCTTACTATAGCGGAAGTCGCCCTAATGGATTAACAAGTACTGAAAAGGTGCTCATGAAACAAGCTCGCGATGAGATGAGTGCGGCCATAAAGGAGACCAATGCATTTTTTGTAACCGAATGGCCGGAATACAAGTCAAAGATGGAAACCTTAGAAGTCTCTCCATTTAAAGAAACAGAAACATTTAAAATAGATTAAGCAGAAAATAACTATGAAATACAATTTGTTAGCCACCCTAGTAATAATTGCGCTAGGAATTAACACCATCCATGCACAGGATCCTTCAGAAGACGAATTTGGAGCATGGTATATAATAGCAACCAATAATACAATAAGTGATAAGATAAGCATACAGGCACAGACACAGTTCCGATTTTATGAACTTGCTTCAGAATTGCAACAGTTTAAGATTCGACTGGGCGGAACCTACCGTTTTTCGGAAAAGGTCTCGGCAGCTTTGGGGTATGGATATTTTAGAAATGACCCCAGTTACATGTTAGAAATGCCTGAAAATTTTGACGAGCATCGACTTGTAACCGATGTTAATTTCTTCGGAAGCATAGGTGCCGTTAAATTAAGACATCGATATCGAATGGAGAATCGTTTTTTTAGTAATGATATCGATCCCAGCACCTGGCTACGGTACATGCTAAAACTAAGCTATCCTATCAACGCAAAATGGACGATCGATCTGTATGACGAAGTATTCTTAAATGTAGAACAGCCCGTATTTGCACAGAATTGGATCGGTGCCGGACTTACGTACGCGATCGCAGATGCGATAAAGACGAGAATTGGCTATCAAAAAATACAATTTGAAGGTGCCGATTTTGATCGATTACTTGTTGGAATAACGGTTAGTACCGATTTCAGAAAGAATGAAACTAACAAAAACTAGTACTATATGAAAAAATATATGCTTTTCGTTGCAGCCTGCGTATTAATGGTAGGTTGTAAAGAAACAAAACAGGAGGAAACTTCGGCTCAAGTCGAAGTTGAACAGTACACCATAGAGCAATTTATGGATAACGAAAATGCCGTGGCCAACGGCTTCTCATCCGATAAATCGAAAGTATTGGTGACAAGCAATCGTTCCGGCATCTACAACATGTACACCGTACCTGCCACAGGAGGTGAATTTACGCCAATCACAAAAAGTGACAGTGCATCAGTCTTCGGGATCTCTTATTTCCCGAATGACGACCGTATTCTTTTTAGAATGGATGGAAATGGCGATGAGATCTATAAGATCTATATGAAAGACAGCACCGGAATTAGGGCACTTACTCCCGAAACGGAGGTGCGTGCATTATTTAGAGGGTGGTCCCATGATGGACAGAGCTTTTTCTACGGAAGTAACGAAAGAGACCCAAGATTTATGGATCACTACGAAATGAACATCGAGGACTTTACATCTAAAAGAATCTTAGAACTTGAAAGCGGTACCGATTTTGGCGGTATGAGTCATGATAAAAAATACATCACTTTAACCAAGGCCATCAATACGAACGATGCCGATCTCTTTTTATTGAATACCGAAACCGGAGAACGTACCAAGATCAATACTACACAAAGTAGCAATCAGCATATGGATTTTTCACCCGATGGAAAAGCGGTTTATTTTGCGACAGACGATGGTTCGGAATTTAGTTATGTTGCTAAATACGACATAGAGACCGGTGAGACCGAGCGTGTCACCGACAACAAATGGGACGTATTTAGTTACTATTTCACACATGATGGTACGTACAGTGTATTATTTACCAATGAAGATGCAAAAACCGTAATGACCGTTACCGAGGTAGCTACAGGCGAGGAAGTAGCGTTTCCTGAAATCGAAAATCAGCCAATTAGCAGCGCACGTTTTTCTCGAGACGAAAGCATGGCAATTTTAAATGTGGGGGGCTCTGCAAAACCTACGAATAGCTATTCGTATAATTTGGAAACAAAAGAATACCACCAGCTCACTGATGTATTGAATGAAGATATCGATCCAAACCATTTAGTAGAAGCAGAAGTTGTGCGCTACGAGTCGTTCGATGGCTTGGAAATTCCGGCAATTTACTATCAACCTAAACAAGCTTCGGCCGAGAACAAAGTACCCGCTTTGGTTTGGGTGCACGGTGGTCCGGGCGGTCAGTCGCGACAAGGATTTAGTTCGACCATCCAGTATTTGGTGAATCATGGGTATGCTGTATTAGCTGTGAATAATCGAGGTAGTAGTGGTTATGGAAAGACATTTTACCAAATGGACGACCAAAATCACGGTGATAAAGACCTTAAGGATTGTATAGCCGGAAAAGACTGGTTGGCCAAACAAGACGTGATCGATCCTGAGAAAATTGGAATTATTGGAGGTTCATATGGTGGTTATATGACAATGGCTGCATTGACGTATGCTCCTGAAGAGTTTGAAGTAGGGGTTAATATTTTTGGGGTAACCAATTGGCTCCGCACCCTTAAAAGTATTCCGCCATGGTGGGATTCATTTAAAGACGCATTGTACTTAGAGATGGGTGATCCAAATACCGCAGATTCGGTTCGTTTGCGTCAAATTTCACCACTATTTCATGCAGAAAATGTCACCAAGCCACTTATGGTATTGCAAGGAGCTCAAGATCCACGAGTTCTGCAAGTTGAAAGTGACGAGATCGTTTCCGAAGTAAAAAAGAACGGTGTTCCGGTAGAATATGTGTTATTTGAAGATGAAGGACACGGTTTTGTTAAGAAGGAAAATCAGATTGAGGCCTACGGAAGTATTTTAAAATTTTTAGACAAATATCTTAAAGGAGAAGGATTGGAACCAATGGATTCCGGCAACTCGGAAACCACCGAGCTCAATGCCGATTCGTAACACCAATTAAATTGAAGCTATTAAATTAGCAATAAGTACTGCATAGGTCGCCGTAAGCTATTTATAGTCACGGCGACCTATGCATATAATCTCAAACCAATGTACTATGAATCTGCAAAAAGTAAATTTTCCCAATAACGATCAACAAACATTAGCCGGTCGACTCGAGCTACCGGCGGACCGAACACCACACAATTTTGCAATTTTTGCGCATTGTTTTACGTGTACCAAGAATTTGTTAGCAGTTAAGAATATTAGCCGGGCACTTACTGCACAAGGATTTGGAGTATTGCGTTTCGATTTTACCGGTTTGGGAGAAAGCGAAGGTGATTTCGAGAATACCAACTTCTCAGGTAATGTGGAGGATTTATTGGCCGCTGCTGCATTTCTCGAAAAAGAATACCAATCTCCTACCCTATTAATTGGACATTCATTAGGTGGAGCTGCTGTAATTAAAGCGGCCACCCAATTACCAAAACTAAAGGCGGTTGCCACCATAAATTCACCAAGCGACCCAAAGCATGTAAAGCATCATTTAGAGCAGGATATTGAAAAAATTAAGTCGACAGGAAAAGCCACGGTCAACTTAAGCGGTCGTCCTTTTACAATAAAAAAACATTTCTTAGACGATCTGGAAAAACAATCGTTGGCAGAGACTCTTAAAGAGTTTCACAAAGCACTCCTCATCCTGCATTCACCTCAAGATACGATCGTAGGAATTAAGAATGCAGAAGAACTTTATCTCGCAGCACATCATCCTAAAAGTTTTGTTTCGTTAGACGGCGCCGATCACTTATTGGCTAACAAGGCGGATTCTAATTATGTAGGGCAAGTGATTGCAGGTTGGGCTTCTAGGTATGTGTCAATGCCCGAAGAAAAGCGCTTTTCTTCTAAACATGATGTAGTTGCTAGTTTAGATGCGACACAAGGATTTACCACCGATATGAAACTAGGAGATCACTATATGGTGGCAGATGAGCCCGAGAGCTTCGGTGGCCGGAATTTTGGCCCAACTCCCTATGAGCTTGTTTCTGCTGGACTATCGGCCTGTACTGCCATGACGATCCAGATGTATGCAAAACGAAAAGAATGGAATGTCTCGAATGTGGAAGTGCATACAAGCTACGATAAGAAACATGCGGTAGACTGCGAACTTTGTGAAGATGCTTCAGCAAAAATAGACACATTTACAAGAGAAATTAAACTCGAAGGCAACCTAGATGAGAAACAAATGAAACGATTGTTACAAATTGCCGATAAATGTCCGGTACATAAAACCTTACACAGTACCACTCAGATTATCACTACACAAATTACGTAATGGCTCAATTGCTTACTTCGGAAACTTTTACGAGTACAGTTACCGGAACGCATCGCCTTGTTATTCCCGTAGCGATTGCCAAGAAATTCTTGGGGGCCGATCACCGCAGAGTACAGATAAAAGCCTCTTATGCCACCAATGAGATTTACTTTTATGGAGCTATTCACTACTATGACAAGACCTATATGCTTAGCTTCGGAAAAAGATATCAAAAGGAACTTGGTGTAGAACCGGGAGACTATTTTGATATTCAATTAATAGAAGACACTACAAAATACGGGGTTGAAATGCCGGAAGAGTTGTCAACCGTTCTTGAAACAGATATGGAAGCTGCCTATTGCTTCGAACAACTTTCCGATGGTAAAAAGCGTTCTTTGATCTATCATATTCTGCGTATTAAAAATGTTCAACGGCGAGTTGATAAGGCCTTACTTATTTCAGAAAATTTAAAGTTTGGAATCAAGGACGTATCGCTACTTACCAAAAATAACAGCTAGGACAGGCTATACCACCAAGCTCCAAATGCTAAGATTTATTTAAAATTTTGGGGGTCGTCGTGAATCTGGCTACCTTTATTAGAACATTTTAAATAACATAAACCAAGTAATCATGAAAAAATTAGGAATTTTAGCAACTGCTATAGCCATGCTATCAATAGTTAGCTGTAAGGATGACAAGAAAGCCGAAGACGCTGCTACAGATGGAGATACGATGGAGACAATGGAAGGGGATATGAATGAAAAAGATTCAGATATGGCCGAAGCAAAATCGGTTGCATTTTCGTTAGCTTCTAAAAGTGGTAGTTCGGCTACGGGAAAAGTTGAATTTATAGAAGAAGGAGGCATTGTTCGAATGAATGCTAAAGTTATGGGCTTACAACCGGGCATGCACGCAATACATATACATGAAAGTGCCGATTGCTCTGCAGCTGATGGAACCTCGGCCGGTGGTCACTGGAACCCTACATTTGAGGATCATGGAAAATGGGGTGATTCCGAAGGATATCATAAAGGAGACATCGGAAATTTTGAGGCAGATGCCGACGGTGTTGGAACTATTTCTATGCAAACTGATGAATGGTGCATAGGATGTGACGATGAGAATAAAAATATTCTAGGAAAATCGATTATCGTTCACCAAGGAGCAGATGATTTTACTTCACAACCATCTGGAGCCGCTGGAGCTCGTGTGAGTTGCGGAGGAATTATTCAATAAGACTAAAACCGCTATAAAAAAACCCGTTATGCTGTCATAACGGGTTTTTTATTTGCTACTAATTATGTTTCTTCTTAGGGATACCAATACAATATCTGATATTTACTTTATGTTTCAAAACAGCAGCAAAGTAATGATTAATGATTAATAATACAAAAACGATACCACGATCTAGGAAATAAAAAAAGCCTGCTTAAAAAAGCAGGCTTTAGTTTTACTAATAACACTAAGTTATTT
Source organism: Candidatus Ulvibacter alkanivorans (assembly GCF_003333325.1). Taxonomy (GTDB): domain Bacteria; phylum Bacteroidota; class Bacteroidia; order Flavobacteriales; family Flavobacteriaceae; genus Ulvibacter_A; species Ulvibacter_A alkanivorans. The sequence goes on from NZ_QOLC01000050.1 coordinate 12,027, forward strand.
TTTAATTACTCGTTTTACAATGCTAGTATTAGAAGCATTGATCTTCACGAAGTACAATCCGGTTGCAAAGGCTTCCATTTCAATTTCTGAAGTGGTTCCTGCATTCTTAAGATCTACTGTTTTGATAACACGTCCGTTTACATCTGTAATTACAACAGATTCTAAATCGAAGGCACTGTTATTAACTAAAGTAAGTCTTCCGGCTGTTGGATTTGGATACAACACTACATTATTGTAGAACTCTGTATCACCAACTCCTAAGATCTCATCTACAGTTAATGTAAATGTACAAACACTCACATTTCCGGCTTCGTCGGTTGCTGTGATCTCTATTGGATACACGCCTTCACCAACTTCGGTTCCAGGAGCAATGTCCTGAGTAAGTGTTGGGTTTAGGGTACAGTTATCAGTAGCCGTAGCATCATTGGTGTAATCTGGAATTGTAAATACATCTCCTTCATCAATTACTTCAATAATATCTGCCGGACACGTTACAGTTGGATCGATGTCTTCGATTTCTGCTGTAGCAGCCGTACGCTCACCCGGACATCCGTCAGGACCAAGGTCGATATCATCGTTAGCTACACCGTAGTCTGAAGACTCACATCCTGCGGCCCAGTCGGCAGCGGCGTTTGTATCGTCATGTCTTCGGAAAGAATTGTCACATGCTGTACTAAAATCAGCACCATCACCTGTCCAATCTAAATCGGCTGCAGTAATGTTAAATCCATTAATGGTTACATTAAATCCTGAAATTTCTGTTGCATTGAAGCCCCAGAAAACGGAGTCAACCACATTCCCTGCATCATCAATAATAATGATCCATCCAGTACCTGTATTATTCCAGAAGATGTTGTTCCCCCAGTCGTTAGGTCCGCTAGTATCGTTCCAGAAGATAGCTGAATCGGCTCCCATAACACCTAGAGGTTGCGTAATCGTGTTAATTGAGTTTACGTCGGTATAAGGCTCATCACTAACTGCAACTGTATATCCGGTATAATCGGTTTCAATACCCACATTTTGGATTTCGAACGTATCTGGTGTCTGCGTAGTAATTTCTGAAATAACTAACTGAGACAATGGTCCAGGTGCACTTTCTTGAGCGTACACAGTTGTAGTAGCGGTAGGATTAAAGGTATAAGAGGTTCCTTCAAAAAGGAAACTTCCACCTGTTTCAGCATCGAACCATCTTATTACGTTGGCTGGATCATTCAAAGTAGCAGTTAAAGTAACTGAATCTCCGGGACAAACATCGAACTCACTAGTAGTTGTTGGTCCAGGAGGTATTGAAAGCACTTCAATATCATCTGAATCTGAAGATGCAGTAGAACAAGCTCCTGAAGGCACATCATAGGTAATTGTGTGAACACCTACACCTGCTGCCATTGGATCGAACGTATAAGTGTTTCCATTTCCATCATCGGTAACACCAGGTCCGCTGTAGACACCTCCAAATGGCGTTCCACCACCAAGACCGGTCAATACACCTTCGTTTAAACAAACATCGTTAGGTGCAGTGAACATAGCCAATCCGGAAGGAGTATCGAATGCTTCCGTTCCATCACTTCTACTATTAGAAGAACCTTGATCTGCACTAACTCCAAGACCTCTTTTTGCAAAAGCATCCCAGATTAAACATTCATTGGCACCACCATATAAGGCAACATCGGCAGCGAAGATCGCATCACGACCATCTACAAATCCAGGACTACATGGTTGTAATTTCATCGCTTCAGTTACTAAAGCCAATGCCATTACATTTCCTTTATCTTGATTTACATCACCGGTAAAGTTGAATATATCTGCATCAAATCCATACTCATCTATTAACTCCCAAGTCATTTCCCACAACATAGTTGCCCATACTGATCCAACTCCATGCGGTACAGCGGCGGTTTTAATATCGTCATAGGTTTGTGGATTTACACCTAAATCAGTACTATAAGGAAAAGGTCGAATACCAGGCCCATTAGCACCTTGTCCAAATAAGTAAGTACCTACTCCTCTTGAGTCTGTACCCATATCACCTGGCTCAATGGTAAGGATAACACCGTAGAAATCGCTCCATCCTTCACCCATTTGCTCTGTGTTTTGAAGACAGCTTGTATTGTTAGGACCACCGGTTAAACGGTTAGAAATTCCGTGTGCATATTCGTGAAATACTACTAAGTTGTCAAAATCACCATCTTTACCATTACAGATAAACATGTTCATTGATGGACTACTTCCATCTGGCGGTGTTCCAAAAGTAGCATTACAGTTTTGACCAATTTGTGCATTTGCATTTACTCGGTCTCCTCCAGCACCACCGTTTCCGTAGTTATTTTGTTGGAAGTTTCCTGAAGCTTCATCTAAACCATATAGGTATACAACATCATGAATGGTATTATTCAAATAAAATAAGTTGGTAATGGAAGCTTCTTCGTATTGATTCGTATTCGTATACACCTGATCAAATGGATATCCAGTGAAATCAAGGTTTGCTCCACCGTCTGGCTGAAAACCTGAATTTGCATCGAAAGCTGTTACGTTGTTTCCTTGTGTTAAGGTTGTTTCGGCTCCTGGAACTCCATCGGTATCGTGCCATCCAAATGGAGAAGCTGTAAGGTTGTGAGGAGAAACTTCGATTGTACGTGGTCCGTAATAAGGACTCTCTAAAGGAATCGCGAACACTTCGTAACATTCGTTACATCCAGCAGCATTTGCAGTAGCTTTATCGTAGTTTGGCATATCATAAAGATTCGCATTGTAATCTAATACATTTTCATGCATACTGTGATCGTGCTCGAAAGAACAGCTTACCATCCAGTTTGCGGTATCTATAATGTTGCCAGTACTTGCGTCTACGCGTAAGCTCCACCAATTTTGTCGGGAAGTTTCCTCGATAGAAATATCCCAAGTAAGCACTAGCTCACCGTTCTCATTTAATTGATACATTAATTTTGCCGGGATATTGCTTAGAGAAATACCTCCGTCACTAATTAAGGTTTCTTGACTTGCTCCTTTATTGCGTTCTAATACCGAAAAAGTACCTCTTACAGTATAGTTTAACTGAGATGCAGCTGCTTGAACTGCTTGTACTGCAGTTAAGGCAGGATTTGCATTCCCGGCACTTCTGTTTTGAGTATTCTTAATAAATCGGTTTTCGGCAGAAATGGTTGTGCCATCGGGAAGGATATGAATACCGGACTCGGTACCATTAATCTGGATTCCATTTACCACTTGACGATAGTAAACGTGTCTAATTCCACTAGTGCGACTTACATAGTCATTAGTGATCTCCCAAGAAATATCTTGGGGTTGTAAAACACTTTGTTCCAGTAACTGTTCAAATTCATAGTTCAGGTTTTTGCTAACATCCTGAGCAAAAGTGTGCGACGTTGCTAAACAAATAAGCAGCAACAAAAGTCGCTTGGTAACTTTTTTCATTGATTTTTAGATATTTGGATTAA
>NZ_QOLC01000100.1 GCF_003333325.1 Candidatus Ulvibacter alkanivorans
ATACAATTAACACTATTAGTTATCCACCAAAATCATCGAATCGGATGTTCTCATCCGGGATTCCAAAATCTTCACCCATCTTTTGAACGGCTTGGTTCATAAGTGGGGGTCCACAGAAATACAATTCGATATCTTCCGGAGCTTCGTGATGATTTAAATAGTTGTCGATCACCACTTGGTGAATAAAGCCTACAAATCCGTCTCCTTCATCATTAATATCTTTTTTCACCTTCCAATTGTCTTCTTCTAAGGGCTCAGAAAGTGCCATATAGAACTTAAAGTTTGGAAAATCTTTTTCTAGGTTTCTGAAGTGGTCTATATAGAATAATTCACGTTTTGAACGACCTCCGTACCAGTAGGTTACTTTCCTTCCGGTCTTTAATGTTCTAAATAAGTGATATAAGTGTGAACGCATAGGTGCCATTCCAGCTCCACCACCAACATAAAGCATTTCAGCTTCAGAATGATTGATAAAGAATTCGCCATAAGGTCCCGAAATAACAACTTTATCACCTTTTTTACAGTTAAAAATATAGGAAGAAGCGATACCGGGGTTTACATTCATCCATTGGTTCTTAGAACGATCCCATGGCGGCGTTGCTACACGAACGTTTAGCATGATCTCACGACCTTCTGCCGGGTAAGACGCCATTGAATATGCACGCTCTACCGTTTCGGTATTCTTCATTACCAATGGCCATAAACCAAATTTATCCCATTCTTCTTGAAATTTATCGGGTGTATCATGTTCTTCCGGGTGTGCGGTAATGTCCATATCTTCAAACTTCACTTCACAGGGCGGAATTTCGATCTGAATATATCCACCGGCCTTATAGTTCATATCCTCAGGAATCTCTACCACAAATTCTTTAATGAACGAAGCTACATTGTAATTACGTACTACTGTAGCATCCCATTTTTTAATTCCGAAGACCTCTTCAGGAATATGGATGTTCATGTCTTGTTTAACTTTTACTTGACAAGACAACCGGGCACCTTCCTTAAGTTCCTTACGAGTAAAGTGAGGGGTTTCGGTAGGCAGTGCTTCTCCGCCACCTTCTAATACGTGACATTCACACTGAATACAGGTTCCTCCTCCTCCACAGGCGGAAGGCAAGAATATTTTTTGATTACCTAGAGTAGAAAGCAGTGTTCCCCCTGATTCTACTTCGATTTTCTTTTCATCATTAATCGTGATCGTCACCGGTCCCGATGGTGATAGTTTTTGTTTGGTGAATAAGAGCAGGGCTACCAACAATAAGGTCAGAACCAAAAAGGCTACGACGGTCGCAATGATAACTCCTAATGTGCTTGCTGCTAAAAACATATTATTGTTCTGTTATTTCTGAAACTGAAATGGTCTCAGACGATTCTACACGTTCATTTTCAACTTTTTCGATCTGTAATCCTAAATCATCGGGATTACTGTCTAAGGAAGGAGATTCTTCGTCTCCACCTGTCAACATTCCACCGAAACTCATAAAACCAATGGCCATTAGTCCGGTTATAATAAATGTAATTCCTAGTCCGCGTAAAGGCGCCGGCACATTAGAATAACGAATTTTTTCACGTATTGCTGCAATCGCAAGGATTGCCAAGAACCAACCTATTCCGGAGCTAAATCCGTAATTTAACGCAAGTGTAAACGTTTCAATTTCTCTAGACTGCATAAATAATGAACCTCCTAAAATCGCACAGTTTACTGCAATAAGTGGTAAGAAGATACCCAATGAAGTATATAGGGCGGGAGAAAATTTCTCTACAATTATCTCTACCAACTGTACCATAGTTGCGATGGTTGCGATAAACAAAATAAATGACAGGAAGCTCAAGTCGTAGTCTGCATATTGTGCACCCAACCACTGCAAGGCTCCTTCTTGTAGGATATATTGATCTAACAACCAGTTAAGCGGCACAGTCACGGTTAATACGAATATTACCGCTGCGCCCAGACCTACGGCTGTACTTACTTTTTTGGAAACAGCGAGGTACGAGCACATTCCGAGGAAATAAGCAAATACCATATTGTCTACAAAAACCGATTTAAAAAACAATTCTAAATGTTCCATATATTTTTAAGTTTTCAGCAGTAAAACAGCCTACTAGTTTTCTTCAATTAAGTCTTTATTGCGGCTACGTTGTACCCAAATAATCAATCCTACTACGATCAATGCCATTGGGGGCAGTACCATAAAACCATTGTTCTCGTAACCAATTGCATACAAGACGGTCTTTTCTACCGGATCTCCCAATACTTGGAAGCCGAAAAGCGTTCCTGAGCCGAACAGCTCACGGAAGAAACCAACGATGATCAAGATCACTCCGTATCCGAAGGCATTTCCAATACCGTCTAAAAATGATTTCCACGGACCGTTTCCTAAAGCGAAAGCTTCAAAGCGTCCCATAATAATACAGTTGGTAATAATTAATCCGATGAAGACCGAGAGCTCTTTACTTAATTCGTATGCAAATGCTTTCAGCACTTGATCCACGATGATCACAAGCGTAGCTACTACGATCAATTGAACGATAATTCGAATCTTAGACGGAATTACATTCCGCATAAGTGAAATAACAACGTTACCAACCCCTAATACAAAGACCACCGATATAGCCATTACGATCGACGGTTTTAATTGTGCGGTGATCGCAAGCGCAGAACAAATTCCCAATACTTGAATAGTAATCGGGTTATTGTCGGTTAACGGGTCTAAAATAAGTTTGCTATCTTTTCTAGATAAGAGTCCCATAGACTTAATTATTTAAATTTTTAAAATAAGGAACGTATAATCTTACGTCCTTTCGTAGCATTGCTGTAACACCATCACCTGTGATCGTAGCTCCTGCAAGAGCATCAACTTCATTGTCTGTGGTATCGGTATTTTTAGGATCATTGTTTCCTTTAGCAACATTGATCCCTTCGAACGCTCCCCCGTCCAAGAAACTTTCTCCGGTAAAGTCGTCCATAAAATATCGTTGCTTGATCTCTGCTCCAAGTCCCGGAGTCTCTCCTTTATGGTCGAAATACACTCCGGTAATGGTCATCGTTTTATCGACAGCCACAAAGCCCCAGATCGCATCCCAAAGTCCTTTACCTCGTACCGGCATTACATAGATCTCTTCACCATCCTTTTCACCAACAAACAATGGAAGTCGTCTTTGGTAATCTGAATCCTTTGCTTTTGCTTCTTCTTTTTTGATATCGATCAAGTAGGCCTCGTCATTTTCGGTAACTTCTCCTCCTTGGATCACGTATTGGTTCTTGATGTATTTCTCAAATTCGGCTTCTACCTCATCGGTTGAAATAAAACTAACGTCATTAGGGCCTTCATTTTCATTGATACCCATCGCATACAAAATATTTTGTTGCTTTTCGTAACGTTCGTTGGCTTTAATTTTTGGCTTCAACCCATTAGCAAAACCGGCTAATATCGTACCGACCACCACTACCATGATAATGGCAAATATGACGGTATAGCTATTTTTATCAGTGTTAATTGCCATAGTGCTATGCTGTTTTAACTTTTAAACGTTTTGCGCGTTTTTTAATGTTTCCTTGTAATACGTAATGATCTATGGTTGGTGCAAATACATTCATTAACAGAATTGCTAAAAACACTCCTTCCGGATACGCCGGATTGAACACACGTATTAATATAGAAATAAATCCGATGAGGAACCCATAGATCCACTTTCCTTTATTCGTTTGTGAGGCGGTAACGGGATCGGTGGCCATATACACGGCACCAAACAAGATACTTCCTATGATTAAGTGTTGCCAGAATGGAACGTTCATTAGTCCATAGAATTTGCTGCTATCGCCAATCCATCCTAATTCTACAACACCGTTAAAGATCAATCCCATTACCAAGGCACCAATTAGTGTACTAAAGATAATGCGCCAGCTTCCAATCTTCGTAAAAATTAAGAAGAGTGCTCCTAATATGATAAGCACCTTAGAGGTTTCTCCAACCGAACCGGGAATAAAGCCCCAGAACATATCCCAATAGTCGTAAACTACCGAGTTGTTTTGAGCGTAACTACCTAATATTGTCTCGCCGGAAATTGCGTCTACATTAGCACCCGCAGCGATCTCTTTTTGACGTTCTACTGCACCATGAACCCAAACCTTATCTCCACTCATCCATGTAGGATACGCAAAGAATAAAAAAGCACGTATAGTTAATGCAGGGTTTAGGATATTCATTCCTGTTCCTCCAAACACCTCTTTTCCAATCACGACACCAAAGATCACAGCTACTGCTAACATCCATAACGGTATGTCTACAGGCACGATTAGTGGAACCAACATTCCTGTTACCAAGTATCCTTCTTCTACCTCATGTCCTTTGATAACTGCAAACAAGAATTCTGCTGCCAATCCTACAACATAGGATACGATCACTAACGGAAGAACCGTCCAACAACCCAGAATAAAATTATCCCAAGTAAAGAAGTTCGCTACCGGAGCAGCACGCAAGGTTTCATCCAGTGCTGCATAGTGTTGATATCCGGCATTAAAGATTCCGAAGATCAAACAAGGAACCAACGCCATAATGACGATGTTCATCGTACGCTTTAAGTCGTCTGCTGCTCTAACGTGAGCTCCCGAATGCGTAGTTTCATTCGGCAAGTACAAAAAGGTATGCAATGCGTTGAACGCAGGCGCCATTTTTGTACCCTTATATTTCATTTTTAGCGTATGTAATTTTTGTTTCAATCCCATAGCATTATCCTATTTCTTTATACATTAAGTCCAACCCATTTCTAATAATCTGTTGGTGTGGTTGTTTCGATACACAAATAAACTCGGTAAGCGCAAAATCTTCCGGAGCCACTTCGTACATGCCTAATGCTTCCATAGCATCTAGATCTTCAACCATACAAGCCTTAAGGATTTGAAGTGGATAAATATCTAATGGAAATACCCGCTCGTAGTTTCCTGTTAGTACAAATGCTCTATGCTCACCGTTGGTATTGGTGTCTAGTTCGTATTTTTTCTTCGGAAACATCCACGAAAACGTCAAGGCTCTCGATGCAGATATCTTATCGAATACAGGTTTGTTCCAACCAAAGAATTCGTAGTCATCCCCTTCCGGAATCACCGAAACAGTATTACTGTAATACCCTAAATATCCTTTTGGAGATATTTTAGTTCCGGTCAATACATCTCCACTAATGACGCGAACGTTTTCTTCCTCTAATCCGGAATCATAAACAAACGTAGAAACTTCCGAACCAATTCGGGTGCGATAGTATTTTGGTGCTTTTACCGATGACCCAACTAATGCAACAACACGCTCGGCATTAAATTTACCGGTAAGCAACAACTCACCAATAATTACTAGGTCTTGAGCAGCAACTGTCCAAACGGTCTCCCCTTTATTAACAGGATCGATCTTGGCAATTTGCGTCCCAACATTCCCGGCAGGGTGTGGTCCAGAAACTGTATGTAAGACACAGTTCTTAAGGTTTGAAAAAGTGGATGAGGCACCACTTCCTACACTTACATGTACATCACCTTCTGTTAGTTTACTCAACGCTGTTACAGCCGCTTGAATTTCTTTTTCCTTACCGTTAAGTGCAAAATCAAGATCGGCCGCTAATGGTGCAGTAGAATGAGCCGAGATAAAAATTGCTTTAGGCGCTGTATCGGGATGAGCAATTACATCGTAAGGACGCTGCTTTACAAAAGGCCAACAACCCGATGCTAACAACAATTCCTTGATCGCAGCTGCATCAGACGTCTCAGGATTCAGACTCGAATACGCTTTAAAGGTGTCTTGAGGTTCTGCTTCAATTAAAATTCGAGTGATTACTCGTTTGGCACCACGCTCAATTTTAGTAAGTGTTCCACTCACCGGCGAAGAAAATTTAATAGATTCGTTCGCTTTCGAATAAAAAACAGTATCTCCTGCTAGTAGCTTAGCTCCTTCTTTGATCACCATTTTTGGTGTTATCAAGTGGAAGTCTGAAGGCCTGATTGCAAAGGTTCTAGATCGCGGTGCATTCGATAACGTTTTATCCGCTTCACCTTTCAGTCGTATGGTAAGACCTTTATTAATCTTAATGTCTTTGGACATAGGATAGATGTGTTAAAATTTCTTTTACTTCCCGAACAGATTTCAGGAGTGCAAATTTATAAATTTAAAGTAGCAACACATAATAAATGTTTATAATTTTTAACCACTTCTTAGTCACTTTAATTACTGCAATATTTAGGCATAAAAATTGTTTATCTTTAGCCGCGTAAAATAATTTTCATGATTAAAAGCACATTAGCATTCCTACTATTAATTAGTTTCATTCCAGTTTCCCTGGCTCAAGTTGATGAAATTATTGAACCTAATTATATACGTACCATCCAATTTAAAGGTAATACGCAACTTAGTCAGTTGCCTATAATCAACCTAGGGGATCGAATCAACCTATCGTTCGATGCGCTCAACGGAAAGGAAGAAGATTTCTATTATGTAATTACGCACCACAACTTCGATTGGACAACTAGCGATTTGGCTAAAAGCGAATATTTGGATGGATTTGATGAAGTGCGTATCGAGACGTATGAAAATTCACTTAATACCTTACAAATCTATTCAAACTACAGATTAAATATTCCGAATAGAGAAACACGAGGCCTGCGTAAAAGTGGAAACTACATGATTACGATTACCGATAGTGACGGATACCCAATATTTTCGAGAAAATTCATGGTGGTTGAAAACAAGGTGTCGGTGGCGGTAGCCATAAAACGTTCTCGCGACCTTAATTTTATCGACGAGAAACAAGTAGTACAGTTTAGCATCAATTCTCCAAATCTACTTTTGATCAATCCAAAAGAAACGGTTAAAACGGTAGTGCTTCAAAACAGCAACCTAAAAACGGCTATAACAGATCTTAAACCTCAATACACGCTTGGAAACGAGCTTATCTATCGCTACGACCAAGAAGCGTCTTTTTGGGGCGGTAATGAATTTTTGGCCTTCGACAACAAAGATGTTCGAGCGGCCAACAACAACATTCGTCGTGTTGTTCTAAATGATCTTTACGAAAATTTCCTTTTTACCGATCCTGCACGATTTAATCGCCCTTATACTTATAATCCGGATATTAATGGAAACTTCGTGGTTCGAAATATAGATGTACAGGATGCGAATATTGAAGCGGAATATGTTCGTATGCATTTTAACCTACAATATTTTGAAGACCTGGGGGATCGAGAACTTCACATTTACGGCAATTTCAATAATTGGTCTATAGATGGCAGCACCTATATGCGATACGATGAAGCAAGTGGCACCTACCGAAACGACCGATTGTTCAAACAGGGATTCTACAATTATAAATATGTTCTCGTAGACCGGGACGGTTCAATTGACGAAGGTGCCGTTGGTGGAAATTTCTGGCAAACCGAAAACGATTACACGGTACTGGTCTATTTTAGAGATCTTGGTGCTCGTTTTGATCGTATCGTGGGCATTGGCAAAGCCAATTCGACCGCCATTACAAATAATTAGTATAATTTTTTGTAAGTTCTATTCTGAAAAACCCTCATAAAGAGGAAAATCGATTGCATGAAAAAAGACCTGGAACTATTTACAAGAATAGCAAATTTGCTATTGGAGCATGAAGAAGAATCACCTGTAGTAGCTCCAATCCCGCCAAACGAACTATATGAGCAGCTTGACCTAGAACTCGATACAGCGCCAGCTTCCGAAGCATTCTTCGAAAAAACGCTAAAAGCACTGGTATTAAACACACCACGTACTGCCACTCGATTGTTCTTTAATCAATTGTTCGGTGGTAGAAATTCTAAAGCGACACTGGGTGATTTACTCGCCGTGTTGTTAAATAATAGCATGTATACGTATAAGGTCGCCGGACCACAGGTAGGAATCGAAAAAGAGATTCTAAAGCAGGTGTGCCGACAAATTGGTTATGGTAAGGACAGCAATGGAACGTTTGCACCCGGCGGATCCATGAGTAATTTTATGGCGCTGCTCATGGCGCGCGATGCCTATAATTCTAACATAAAGACCGAAGGAGTATCAGGGAAATTAACGCTTTATACTTCAACCGAATCTCATTATTCAGTTCCGAAGAACGCGGCATTCGCAGGAATTGGACGAGATCAAGTTCGGTATATCGAAACCAACGAAAAAGGGCAAATGAAAGTTTCTTTATTGGCCCAAACCATCGAAAAGGATATCGCAGCAGGCTACACTCCTTTTTTCGTAAATGCTACTGCCGGAACTACAGTTTTAGGTGCATTCGATGCAATCGAGCCTATTGCGGAGGTGTGCAAAAAGCACAAATTATGGTTACATATAGATGGAGCCTATTGTGGGAGTGTGATCTTTAGCGAATCGTACAAACATCTGGTTTCGGGACTACACCTCAGCGATTCCTTTAGTTTTAACGCGCATAAGATGTTGGGCACACCGCTTACTTGCTCAATTATCGTCACCCAACAGAAAAAACATTTATACGACTCCTTTTCGAACGATGCGGCCTACCTGTATCAAACCGATGGAGATGAATTTAACTTAGGTAAAACTTCTATACAATGCGGACGAAGGAACGATGCATTAAAACTTTGGACCTTGTGGAAATCGGTAGGAACTACCGGACTTGAAGGCATCGTCGACCAACAGTTCGAGCTCGCCGATGTGGCCCGTGACTATATTCGCAATCACCCCGATTACACCTTGTATAGTTTTGACGAATCAATTTCGGTTTGCTTTAATTACAAAGACGTTCCGGCTCAGGCGCTTTGTACGGCCCTCTATGAAAATGGCGCGTTGATGGTTGGCTTCGGAACCTTCAGAAATACCGAATTTATTCGATTGGTCACCATAAATGCCGGTAATAGTGAGGACGAAATTCTAGCGTTCTTCAATGTTTTGGAAACGTTTGTGGAAAAGCATCCAACCTTTAAACAACCCGAGATCTTTCAGCAGTAAAAGTTAAAAAATCGATTATCTTTACGAGGTGAGCACCAATAAACTTGTAAAGAGCAACAGCCGTAAAGCTACTAAATACCGAGGCGTCGAGTGCCTTAATTGTGGTCAGCCATTGGATTTAAGTGATGTCTATTGCCCATATTGCTCTCAACTAAATAGCACCAAGCAGCTTTCATTTAAAGACTTTTTTGGCGAATTCATTAACAGTATTGTAAGCTATGATTCACGTCTGCGATATACCGTTAAAGACCTCCTTTTTAGACCGGGAACTATCACATATAATTACGTTACCGGCAGGCGGTTGCGATATGCGAATCCGTTTCGTTTTTTCTTAAGTGTTTCTATTATCTATTTTATTCTGAACGGCTTGATCTCGACGTTTATTCCTTCGGAAACACCTGTCAATTTTAACAAGAGCAACGATTCTGTTGTTACCTATTCGTATGGCGAAGATACCTACGACTTGGAGGGACAAAAAATCACGGAAGACGCTAACAAAGCAATTTCAGCAGATTCGATCGACCCAGCATCAGTTGCGGTCGAGAATGATACTACCGAAAAAGAACTCGATTATATTTCAGAAAAAGACCTTGACACCTTATCGGCAGGGGAGCGAATCACCAGACGTATTATACTGTATAACGATTTTTACAAAAAGCACGAGGTGAACGATGCATCGACAGCCTTAAAAAGCTTAAATCATGAAAATACGTGGTTCAATCGGTGGCTATACCAAAAGACCGATGTTATAGACCGAATTAAGAACAACCCTATAAAATTTGCTAATTATTTAGCCGCTAAGATCCCTTTTTTCTTATTCTTTTTCACTCCATTTTTTGCATTGTTCTTTTGGTTGCTCTATTCTCGCAAAAGGTACAGCTATATTGAACATATGATCTTTATCTTTCATATTTTCAGTTTTCTCTTTTTGGCCATGCTCCTCTGTTTGCTTCCCGATCTACTTATAGGGGAAGATGTATTAATGGGAATTACTCTTATGCTTATAGGCCCCTTTTATTTTTACAAGGCCTTACGAAATTTTTACAAACAAGGCCGTTTTGTCACATTGATTAAATTTGTATTTTTAAACATCATTTTTTGGTGTAGCGCAAGTATTGCAGCGATACTATTTTTCGCTATTACCGCAGCGGTGTATTAGTATGGTACAGCAGGTAACTCAAGGAATAAAGGTCTCGGTAGAAACTCGTTTCGAAGGCACATTTTATACAGATTATAAAATGCAATATGCTTTTAAATATACCATAACCATCGAAAACCTTAGTAAAGATGCTGTCCAACTTACATCGAGATATTGGTTAATCAAGGATGCCTTACATAAAAACGAAATTGTAGAAGGTGAAGGTGTTATTGGCAAAAAACCGGTTATTCAACCCGGAGACCGTCACACATACAGTAGCGGCTGTTTGCTTCATGCACCCATTGGGTCTATGCAGGGTCACTACACCATGGTAAATCTTTCCTCAACTAAAGAACTAAAGGTGTCTATTCCGGTGTTTAAGCTTAGTGCTCCATTTTCGATAAATTGATCTAAGCAGATCGTGACTTAAATCCGGCTGCAAATTGCGCAAAAGTTGCAACTCGTTTGAATTGTATTTTCGATCCATTTTGGATAACATGACAATGAGCACAATGAGAATCGTAAGTAAATCGATACGTTGTATTCGGTTCAAAGTTTTCAGAATAAAAAACCCCATCAAAATCAGTGATACAATCTTCATTATACCTGCGAATTCTAAAATGATGCCTCGGCAAGTCCGTTTCAACCAGCTCGAACCAGGCCGAACTCCCAATACCTTCTAATTTTTGAGCTAATGGAGGAACTCGAGCAATAGATACACCCGGTTTTTCTGTGCGTGCCTTGTCAAAATAATTTAGAATGTTTTCCTTAAATGCAGATCCTTTATACCGTTGTATGTCACCATCAATTAACTCATACATTTTTTGATTGGTCGCTGCTTTTTCCACATTTCCAACCGTACTAGGCGTAAATAATTTATTAAAACGCAACGCTCTTTTTAAGCGGCTACTGCTCGTTGCCGCCATTAGTGTATCGGTCACAAACCTAGAACAATTGCTGCCCTTTCGAGTAAATGCACCATACGGTATATTAGCACGAGATTGAAATCTCTCGATAATTGCCATGGCCTTTTTATAATCAACGGTATCACACACAGAGGCTACTAGTCTTCCATTGCCATGCGTTTTGTCGGGATTATCGGCAATCCACTTTAAAAAACGATCTAAGTTTTGCAAGCGATATGTTTCTGAAAGCTCGGCCGCAAAGGGTATCTCCAATTCAGCATCGGTATGAGCACTCCGCACTCTTCCATATCCGGTTGGAGTTATATAGCGTCCAAAATCGTAATAGGTAGCATGACCCGAGCTGTTTTCGATAAGTATGATTGCGGCATGACCTGCTTTTATGTATTCTCGTGTTCCCAAGCCTACAAGTGGCAACAATTTGCAAATAAACTCATCACTCATGGTGACATAGGTATCCGGAAACGCAAGTACGATTATTTTTCCTGTAGGTCTCAAAGAGTAACGTTTGTTATGGATTGTTTCTGAAGATCTTCATATCGCATCGAAATAGAATCTTTCTTTAAGACTTGGGTAATACTTTTGGTCTTCACAAAACCACGGTCCATAACAAGATCGGTACGCTTATCTCCTTCCCCAGTGTTTTTGTGAAAATGCAATAATTCTTTTTCTGAAGGTTTCAAATGTTGAAACAGAAACGATGAGAACCATGCTTCTCTTTTCTTTTTAATCTCAGGCGTATAAAGTAAGGAAGAAGACCAAATAGCTGGTGCCAACGGTTTCTCTGTAAAATGAGAGTGTTCACCATCCCATACTAATTCGAAAAGTTTTAATTGTGAAGCCCAATCGGCCATAATTAAAGTAAATGGTTCAATACCGTTAAAATCAAAAGCATTAATGGTGGGAATTGCATCTTTAGTGGTTAGCAATGTCGTTACAATAACACCTCGGCTCATACGATATTCTGGAGCCCGTTGGTGCGCTGTAAACCCACCGTTTAACAAACATATTAGACGCTGTTGTTCACTTAAACCAATCCAGGTTCCACCGGCCAATTCGTCTTTAGGAAACACTAACTGCACCCCTTCTTTTTTATAAACAGTAGGAGGCAATGTGGTACGATCGGGTGCCTCATCCCGGTTTGAGGTCAATACAAACTTATTAGATGCAATTGGAACAAAAGTAACTGTACACATAAATACAAGGTCTACATTGATCATGGAAACTTACAAAAAAGGATGCAATTTGTTTGGCTTGGAGATAAAAACTAAGCATAGAAACGATATAAAGCTGCCTCTCCTTGGAGGCTGCTCCCAACCAAAATATTTGTATCTTTGCCCTTCTTTAATAACCCACTAAACAAACTAAAACACCTATGGGAAAAGGATTTTTTGAAGTACCGGTAGCCATCAATGAGCCAATCAATAGTTATGCTCCTGGAACACCGGAACGCGAGGAAGTTTTAAAAACATATAAAGCCATGTATAATAGCACGGTCGATGTGCCTTTATACATTAACGGAAAAGACATCACTACAGGTGATACAGCTACGATGGCGCCCCCACACGATCATAAACACATATTAGGGACCTACCATAAAGCTGAAAAGAAGCACGTTCAAGAAGCCATAGACACTGCTTTAGAAGCGCGGAAAAAATGGGCTAACATGCCATGGGAGCAACGCGCAGGAATCTTTTTACGCGCCGCCGAACTAATTGCCGGTCCTTATCGCGCTAAAATTAATGCGGCTACTATGCTCGCACAATCAAAGACAATCCATCAAGCAGAGATCGATGCTGCGTGTGAATTGATCGATTTCTTACGATTCAATGTACAGTTCATGACCGAGATCTATGCCGAACAACCCGAATCAACATCTGGTGCGTGGAACCGATTAGAATACCGCCCATTAGAAGGGTTTGTATATGCCATTACGCCGTTCAACTTCACCGCTATTGCCGGAAATTTACCTGCAAGTGCTGCCTTAATGGGGAACGTAGTGATATGGAAACCAAGCGACAGCCAAGTATATTCTGCGAAAGTAGTACTGGACGTTTTCCGTGAAGCAGGCGTTCCCGACGGTGTCATAAATATGGTAATGGGCGATCCGATAATGATCACCGATACTGTATTGGCAAGTCCAGATTTTAGCGGGATCCATTTTACCGGTTCAACACATGTCTTTAAAGATATTTGGCAAAAGATTGGAACCAATATCCATAACTACAAGACGTATCCGCGTATCGTAGGAGAAACCGGAGGTAAAGATTTTATTGTTGCTCACAAAACTTCAAATCCGAGGCAAGTGGCAACCGCAATAGCTAGAGGAGCCTTCGAATTTCAAGGACAAAAATGTAGTGCCGCTAGTCGTTGTTATATTTCAGAAAGCATCTGGAACGAAGTAAAAGAATATCTTACTGCGGATATCAACTCATTTAAAATAGGATCTCCGGAAAATATGGAGAATTTTGTCACGGCAGTGATCCATGAAGGTTCTTTCGATAAATTAGCCAGTTATATCGATAATGCAAAAAAAGACGACAACGTAGAAATTATAGCCGGAGGCAAGTACGATAAGAGCGAAGGATACTTTATTCATCCAACCGTTATTAAAACAGAAGACCCCAAGTACACGACCATGTGTACCGAATTATTTGGGCCGGTAGTTACAATTTATGTCTTTGAGGATGCTAAGTGGAACGAAACTTTGAAATTGGTCGATGAGACCAGTGAATATGCGCTTACGGGAGCTGTTTTTAGTGAAGATCGATATGCATTAGAAACTGCGGTTCGAGCACTTGAAAATGCAGCCGGTAATTTTTATATCAACGATAAACCAACTGGAGCTGTGGTTGGACAACAGCCATTCGGCGGTGCACGCGCAAGTGGAACCAACGATAAGGCAGGAAGCAAATTAAACCTGTATCGATGGATCTCCCCTCGTATGGTAAAAGAAACTTTTGTTTCACCAATCGATTATAAGTATCCATTCTTAGGATAAGGGATCTAAATAATTTTTTCTGAAAGCACCTGTTCTACAGGTGCTTTTTTTATATCTTTTACCTATGAAATACCATATTACCAATGAGGAAGTGGTCTTTAATGATCACTACAAAATGCTAAAGGCAGAAGTAACTTACGACACTTTTAAAGGAGACACTATTACGACCCAACGACTTGCTTTCCATAGAGGAGATTCGGTGGCGATTTTAATAGTAGAAAAGGACACCAACAGTATAATTCTCACCAAACAATTTCGATATCCGACCACTAAACACGATAAGGGGTGGTTATTAGAGATCCCTGCCGGGTCGATAGAAGAAAATGAATGTCCACTCACTTGTGTAATTAGAGAAACACGAGAAGAAACCGGGTATACCATTCAACAACCGGAACAACTATTTCACTGCTACCCATCGCCCGGTGCGTGTACCGAACGCACATTTCTTTTTTATGCTGAAGTTTCAGCAAGCGACAAAATTGAGTCCGGAGGTGGAGCCGCTTCCGAAGATGAAGACATTAAACTCGTAAAGATCCCTATAGCTGAAATAGACACCTATCTTTCAGAAAAAATTCACGATGCCAAGACCATTATAGCATTGCAGTGGTTAAAATTAAAGCTTACCCCTTAAATTTTAATGGAAGATGTACTACCGATTTGGTTTCGAAGAAGGGTTCTTCAAAGTAGTTGTTTAACGGATAAATAGTTGCCTTCGGAAAAGAAGCTAATTCTTCAGTAAGATCGCCGCCTTTTAAATACAGCACCCCATTCTTTAATTGGTGATGGCTCTTTTTTGCAACCTGTCCTTTCACCCATCGCACAAAGGTTTCCATTTGGGCCACTGCACGACTCACAATAAAATCGTAGGAACCATCTAACGATTCTGCTCGTGCATTCGTAATGGTCACATTGGTAAGTGCCAGTCCGGACGCCACCTCTTCGACCACTTTAATTTTCTTCCCAATACTATCTACCAAATGGAATTGTGTTTCAGGAAAGAGAATGGCCAAAGGTATCCCCGGAAATCCGCCGCCGGTTCCAACATCTAAGATATTTGCACCCGGCTGAAATGATTGAACTTTGGCTATACCCAGCGAATGCAGCACATGACGCAGGTATAATTCGTCGATGTCTTTGCGAGAAACGACATTTATTTTTAAGTTCCAATCTTCGTAAAGCGATTGTAACTGTGTAAATTGATCGAGCTGATTTTCAGTAAGTTCAGGGAAATAGCGTTCAATTAATTCCATAGTGCGTTATAAATGACAAAAATAGAATAACTTTCATAAAATTTATACAAGCGGCATGCGTTTT
>NZ_QOLC01000024.1 GCF_003333325.1 Candidatus Ulvibacter alkanivorans
CAGCATTCTTAATACACCCGTATTGGTACCTAATAATAATGCACCAGATATCTTCTCCACTGGAATTGTCAACTTACTGCCTTTTGCATACACAATATAATCGGCATAAGACGCCATCGGCATAAAAGCCAACAATGCGATCAGCAATCTTTTCCACCTTTGTCAATCCGGAAACTTGCTCACAATATCAATACTATGCTATAATATCCCCACTCAGAAACAACACAGGCAAATCACATGAACGATTGGATGTCCGGGAAAATTGAAGCCTGCATTGAAATCTCAGAAGGCTCTCCTGAAAAATTCAAGGCTCTCGTTCTCAAGACGACTGACTTGACCAGCGAAGGATTTCACGAAATGAAACCACTTAACAAAGCCTACCAAATGATGGAGCAAGGCTTCGACATCGATACTATCTGCAAAACCACACTCAATTACTAAAGGAAACCACATTATGCCATACCTCATTTTCTTTATTGCGTTCGCCTACTCTTATGTCTGCAATGAACACTTCGGAAAAAACTGGCTTCCGCAAACACCCGAAGAAGCCATTGCCGATGGTATCTTTGCTCTTATTTTCTCTTTGGGATGCATTGCACTTATTATCGAAAAACACATCAAAAGCAAAGAAAAAATCGAATGACATTGAATTATGAATCTGCTATAATAGACTCATAAACAAATTACTCAGGAGAGTAACTCATGGATTTCATCATTCATTTCTTCGAAAATGCTAACTTGATTGAAATTATTGGACTTTCTATCTTACTCATGATTTCCGGATTTTTCTCTCTTGCGGCCATCACTATGTCGCTTTCTTTTGGGATTTACTCCTTCTTCCGGCTTTTCTCAGTAGACAAAAACAAGAAGAAATCCAGATTTAATGGTTCAAAACCTTCCAGTAGCTTCTTTAATACAACGGTCGCAAGCTCTTCTATCTCAAACTGCTCTGGCTCTTCAGGTTCTGACGGATGCGGCGGGGGTTAAATATACAATTCCAGAGAGGGCAAAGACCCTCTCTTTTCCCTTCTATTCTTAAATAATTGAGACCCCTTCATTCTTTCGTTAAATTACAATACGAACTGTAATTTCAGTAATGGTATTATAATATTATTCTCTCGGCAACCAATGCGGATTATGCATCAAAGAATGTCTGCCACGACGATACGCCTGATGCTCCTTAATTAACATCAAACCCTGAAAATCATCCCAGTACCACACAGACCGCTCACTTTTCTCTGAGGGCGGGGTCTTTTCAAATTGATTCCATTTTGTGAAATCTTTGTTATTCAATTGCTCTTTTTCTTTTAAAAGCTTATCCAGCAACGATTCTTCAACTTCTTCAGACATAGAAATCTTCCTTTGTTCATTTAATGTTAAATTTATAAATACAGTAATATAACAGATACACTCATTCTTTTCAAATTTAATTAACAACTGTAATTTCAGTAATAGTATTATAATATTTTAAACGCCCACTTCTAAACGCACATCATCTTCCTTGGGTTTTTCGGCTTCTCCTTTACCATCTAAACACTCATGACTTTCGTTTTTTCAACATATCTCAGAAAAATAACATCATATTCCAATAGTAAAACGACAATACGCCTTTTTATAATTTCTTGAAAAACAATTCCCAACCTGATAACATCTTCACATCATCAACAAGGAGAAACTTTTGAAAAAAACACACATTATCTTCCTCGACACTCCGTGTGCACAGAATGCTTTTGAAAAACATTACCCGGAACTTTCTCGTAATATTCAGGTATTCTATAAAATCAAAAAGAGCACTTCATAAAGCACTAGTTCATATTAATAATGAAGAACTAAAAATTGCTTCAAATGATTTTCACCATAGAGAAACAGGAGCCCAGTTTCAAGACCCAAAACACTTTTATTGCTTAGATATTGATCTCTTTGGAACGGGATCTTTCTTTCAATATATTAATAGAACCATCTCTTCTGAAGGTCAGCTTAAATTAGCCAACGAGCTTAAAGCAAATAATATCACACAAATTGAAAAACGCCAAGAAGCAATTAAAGATTTATCTCAAAAAACAAAATGGACTCAACATTATGCGGCTACAGCTAGCTTGATA
>NZ_QOLC01000085.1 GCF_003333325.1 Candidatus Ulvibacter alkanivorans
GGATCACAATCTAAAGCGTTAGCCGACTCATCATCAAACAAGGTGGTGATATCGTTGGCCGAACATCCATCAATGTCATCAAATACCGTAACGATCGTTCCGGCAGGAGATTCTAAAGTGATGGTAATATCGCCTGTCCACGTATGGGTAATGTCCATATCTACATTCAGGTCGGTGATATTATAATCTTCAGAAACAGTAAGTGTTTCAGAGAAAGTAGCATTGTCTGTAATAGGTGTACCAGGAGCAGCTGATGCAATTAATGGTGGCACCGTTTGTTCTCCTTGACATACAATTACCGGAGCTTCATCATCGGTTACGGTGATGTCTTGGGTACAGTCTACTGAGTTTCCAGATGGATCGGTAAACGTCCAAGTTACCGTAGTGGTTCCTACCGGGTAGAATGCAGAAGCATCATCAGTTCCGGTATAGTCGTTCACCAATGTAGCCCCCATTCCCAGCGTAGCTGTTAATTGGAATTCATTAAGTGCACAAAATAAATCGACATCCGGATCTCCTTGTAATGTAAAAGTAAGATCGGTTCCGAAGGTAGTTATCCATCCATTCCAAGTAGTTTCATTAACTGCAAATGAAGAACTGAATTGACCACAGTCTCCTGTTTGTCCACCGGGAACAGATAGTACGACACTTCCGTCAGGTCCTTCCAACGCAAACGTTTCTGTAGAGAAACCAAAGTCACCGGTCCATGTAACATCAACTGACACATCACCGCCTACTGAGTTTGATAAGCCCATTACCGTAGATGGTGTGTCAACTAAGTCACCTCCTGAAAAATTCATTGCCGTAACAGGGCCCGCTACAACAGGCGCTGAAGCTGTAGGACAATTGTCCATAGGCGTTGGCGGCACTACAACTACATCGGCACCACACATACCAGGATCATTGGTTTGTGTCTGGTCTGCAGCACATGCAATAGTTGGATCTTCATTGTCGATAATTGTTACGGTAAAACTACACATGGAAGTATTACCGTCACTATCGGTTGCTTCAAAGGTCACGGTAGTATCCCCAATTGGGAATACCGTACCACTAGCTCCACCTGCTGTTTGCGTAACAGCCAAAGGACCATCTTCCGGATCAACAGCTACGGCATCGGCAAAATTTACCACTGCACCACAAACACCGGGGTCATTGTTAGCCACTATATCCATAGGACAAGCAATTATAGGAGGTGCTCCTATAACTATCCCCGAAGCTGTAAGGTCAAAATTTCCTTCGCTAGAACCAAATCCGTGTACTTTCACATAATAAGTGGACGAACCATCGGTCGTAAAGTTTACAGTACTTTGTAAACCACTTGTTGGACAGGAAGGATCATCATCATCTCCGGTCACACAGTTAAGCCCCCCGCAGTTACCTGAGTAGACTCTAAGTTTTGTGTCATAATTGGTATTCGATGAACAGGTGGTCAAATCCACAGTAAAACCGGAACCGGACGCATCTGTAAAAGTGTACCAGACGTCTCCTCCGCTACCATCTGAGGTACCACAGAAAGGAGTTGGATTGTTCGATGCTCCAACGGTAGATCCAGAAAATGTTCCATTCGTCAAGGTAGTCGCTGTTGCGCACGTATCGCCTTGACCAAAAGAAATGAATCCAACCAGAAGCATTACTAATAAAGTAATTCTTTTCATAAATTGATTGTTTAAATTAATTTGACTTGTTAATATGCAGTTAATTTACTTAATATTTTGTTAATTACAAAGCATAACCGTTGTAATATTCAACATTCTATGAGAATTGAATCTTTATAAAGTTGTAGAAATTAAGCACCATTGGTCTCGTATTGTTAATTCACTCCTTTTCATATATTTGTCACATTCACTAATACCAGAATCTTTAAATATGAAATCGTTTCATTTTCAACTTTTACTCCTAATGGTTCTTTCCATCCTTTGTGGGTGTTCAGATAATGCTTCCGAAGCAAAAAAAAACGGAGCCCTTACCAATAATGCTACCACCCTTTTCTCTAAAATTACTTCGGAAACTTCCGGAATTACATTTCAAAATGAAATTAAGGAGGACATGGAGATGAATTTCCTTACCTATCCATACATGTATGTAGGTGGAGGTGTAGCCGTAGGCGATCTCGACAAGGACGGCTTGCAAGATCTTTATTTAGTATCGAATCAAGGCCCCAACAAATTATACAAGAATAAAGGGGATTTCGTTTTCGAGGATATTACAGATAGTGCCGGTGTTAGCGATTATAACGGCTTTACCACTGGGGTAACTTTCTTAGATATAAATAACGACAGTTGGTTGGACATCTATATATCCAAAGCGGGTTCGTTAAAAGATGATGC
The DNA here is from genome assembly GCF_003333325.1 of Candidatus Ulvibacter alkanivorans. Classification (GTDB taxonomy): domain Bacteria; phylum Bacteroidota; class Bacteroidia; order Flavobacteriales; family Flavobacteriaceae; genus Ulvibacter_A; species Ulvibacter_A alkanivorans. Next base: position 2,328 of record NZ_QOLC01000085.1, read on the forward strand.
CGGTCGACGTAATAAGTTATTCATCAATAATAAAAACGGAACCTTTAGCGAAGCGGCCGCAGCATGGGGATTGGACGATCCGGGCTATACCACTCAAGTGTACCAATTAGATTACGACAAAGATGGCGACCTCGATCTCTATGTGCTGAACTATCGATACGATTTCAGAAACAATACCAAGATAAACAGTGAAATTCAACGGGCTATAGAAGAGACAACCAGCGATCAATTGTATCGTAACGATGGTACTACCTACACCAAAGTTACCGGCGAGGCCGGACTGTACAACAAGGCGTGGGGTCTAGGAGTCGTGATAGGTGATTTCAATAACGACGGATGGGACGATATCCATGTATCGAATGATTATCTGGAGCCGGATGCCATGTATATTAATCAGCAGGACGGCACATTTAAAAATGAGATCAACTCGCGAATCAATCATATCTCTTTTAACAGTATGGGGGCAGATTATGCCGATCTAGACAACAATATGCACGAGGACCTTATTACTGTAGATATGTTGGCCGAAAATTACGCGCGTAGTAAAGAAAACATGGCCTCAATGAGCACCGAGAATTTTATGAGCATGGTAGAAGTAGGATACCACCATGCGTATATGGCCAACATGTTACACTTTAATACCGGAAACGGGAAGTTTAAAGAAACCGGTCAATTAAGTGGGATCGTAAAAACCGATTGGAGTTGGGCGCCCCTAATTGCCGATTTTGATAACGACGGTCTTAAAGACATCTTTGTATCTAATGGGGTATACAAGGATTATCACAATCAAGATTTTAGAACTGCTTTACGCGCAAAGAACGCCCAAGGCATTGCAATGACCTTAGAGGATGTTTTAGCAATGATGCCCGCCGAAAAGCTCGATAACTATATCTTTAAGAACAACGGCGACCTTACTTTTTCGAAAAAAATCAAAGAATGGGGACTCGAAGATCCGAATTTCTCGAACGGAGCCGCCTATGCCGATTTCGACAACGATGGTGATCTCGACCTTGTTGTAAACAATGTTAACGACGAAGCCGGACTTTATCGCAACAACAGCAACCAGAACTTTCTTCGATTGCAGCTTAAAGGTCCCGCCAACAATGCACTGGGAATAGGCGCCGAGGCTTACATAAAACAAGGAGACCGCAAACAATACCAAAAGCTATATCTCGCAAGAGGCTTTCAGTCTTCTGTCCCAGAAACGATCCATTTCGGATTAGGAGACGACGCGACCATAGAAGAAGCGATTGTAAGATGGCCTGACGGCAAAGTTTCTAAAATTACCAATCCCAAAGCGAATAAAGTCATTACCGTAGACTACGATAGTGCCGTGAACGATGCCGTTGCCTTAAAGACGTTTACCTCGGTGAAAGCTTCTGTAGATACAGAACAATTAGGTCTAACTTATGAGCATAATGAAAATGATTTTAACGATTACGATGTGCAATTGCTCTTACCACAAAAGCAATCGACCAAGGGTACCGGAATCGCCAAAGGGGATGTAAATGGTGACGGACTAGACGATTTCTTCGTCGGAAATGCCGCCGGTGCGACTGCAGCCTTATTTGTCCAACAAAGCGATGGAACTTTTACAAACAGCAATACATCACTGTGGAAAAATGAAGCTAAGTATGAAGATGCGAACGCATTGTTCTTCGATGCAGATGGCGATGGTGATGAGGACCTTTACGTAGTGAGCGCAGGTTATGATCTTTCAGAAAACAGTCCGCTCTTACAGGACCGATTATACCTCAACAGTGGTGATGGCACCTTTAGCGCAAGCACATCGCTTCCTGTTATGCTAAGTTCCGGAAAAGCGGTGACCGCCGGTGATTATGACAACGACGGTGACCTCGATCTATTCGTGGGCGGAAACGTGGTGCCCGGCAAATATCCCTTGGCTCCACAGTCGTATCTATTAAAAAACGAGAACGGTAAATTTATCGATATAACAACGAAAAATGCAGCTTTAGGCCGTGCCGGAATGATCTCAGATGCGTTGTTCTCCGACTACGACGGCGATGGTGATCTAGACATAGTAGCGGTAGGCGAATGGATGGCCCCTACTTTTTTCAACAATGTAGAGGGATCTTTCGATGTAGATACTGCCATTACAGGATTAGAGAACACAGAAGGATGGTGGTTCGGACTCTCGGGAGCCGATTTCGACAACGACGGAGATATCGATTATGTGTTGGGGAATTTAGGCGCAAATAATAAATTCCAGCCCAAAAAAGACAAGCCGATCTATATCTATGCCAAAGACTTCGACAATAATGGAAGTTTCGATGTAGCGTTAAGTAAGATCAACAATGGTAAATTGGTACCTGTTCGTGGTAAAGAATGTAGCAGTCAACAAAATCCGTTCTTATTAGAGAAGATCGAAAGCTATAAAGAGTTTGCCAGTTTAGAAATGAAGGATATCTATGGCGAAGATAAGTTGAAAGATGCGTTTCAGCTTACTGCCCATATGTTCGAAAGTGCCTATGTAGAGAATCTAGGTAATGGATCGTTTAAGGTAACCGCACTACCCAACCAAGCCCAACTTGGCCCTACCCTTGCTATCTCGACCGATGATGTAAACAATGACGGTTTTAAAGATATTATGGGTATTGGCGCCATTTACGATGCCGAAGTGGAGACCATTCGATACGACAGTAATTTTGGCTATGTATTGTTAGGCGATGGTGAAGGTAACTTCTCCTATGCCAGCGCGTACGAACCCTTTATAGCTTCAGATGCTAAAGATATGATTGCAATTAACCGACAAGGAAACACCCACTATGTTGTGGTAAGTAATAATGCGCCTTTAGAAGTATTTACCTTCCAACCGTAGAAGACCAGACTCAAAAATAAGGCTCGTATTGTCGGACTCTAAAATCGATGGTGTTGAGGGCGCTATCATGGGCTTTCATAGCTTTATACGCCTTTAAACTACCCACCGCACGGTTCGCAGCACCACTTGGCGCAATAAGTGAGACCGTTGTTATTTTTCTGTTTTGCTTCGGAAGCTTAAAATAATGTCTTCGTGGCAATTCATTAGAAATAAGTTGTAGTGAAATTCCATATTTCTTAAGATGTCTTCGGAAAAAATACTCAGGTCCATTTTTACTGTTACCACCTGTAAACAACAAGGTTTCAATGGTGGGATTGTTTTGCAATATGGCAACCAGATCTCGTAACACAACTTCCTGCATGCCTAAGTCGGAAGCATCCACTTTTTCGCGTACTGCAGATGCAACAATGTCGCAGACCCCAATACCACGGTCTATCAAAAAATCTTTTCGTTCTTTTATCGCTTCCGAAGTATTCTCATAGCGTAATCCTAAATCGAACAACCGATCCATAATCGACCAAAGCTGCCCGTCACGGCTTCCGTAGCAAAAATCAACATCACCCGGTTTTAACTCAGCCGTAGTAAACCGAGGTGGTGGCAATGTTCCAACAATAAGTTTGGTAGCCTTCTTCGGAATAAATGGCGGATATGGATGTGTATGTAAGAACACTACCGTATAAATACGGGTTCGAGTTCATTCTCTGTATATTTCTCACTATACGAATAGCCGTCATAATCGAATCCTTTGAGCCCGCGTAAGGTTTTTGTGTCGTTATCGATCACATAACGCGCCATACTTCCTCTGGCCTTTTTCGCAAAGAACGAGATGATCTTTAGCTCGCCATTCTTAAAATCCTTAAAAACCGGAGCGATCACCGGCACTTTAAGTTTCTTGGGATTGATCACTTTAAAATACTCCTGACTAGCAAGATTTAAAAAGGTTTCGTCTTCGTCCAGTTCTTCGTTCAAGGCTTCGGTAACCGAATCGCCCCAAAACTCATATAAATTCTTTTTACGCTGAATCTTTAGATCGGTTCCCATTTCGAGTCGGTAGGGCTGTATAAGATCCAGTGGTCGCAATACGCCATACATTCCCGACAAAATGCGTACAGTGTCCTGAAGTAGGTCGATCTTTTTTTCTGAAATGCTATAGGCATCCAACCCTTGGTATACATCGCCTGCAAACGCGTAGATCGCAGGACGCGCATTGCTCTTGTTAAAAGGTGTCGTAAATTCTTTGTATCGTTGATAATTTAAATCGGCTAGAGAAGCACTAATATTCATAAGGTCGCGTAGCGCCTTTTTAGATTTGCGTTCCAATTTTGCGTTTAGGGTTTCAGCTTCCTCTAAAAATTTAGGTTGCGTTCCTCTACGAGTAGGCAACTCTGTTTCGTAGTCTAACGATTTAGCCGGAGACAGAACAATCTTCATATCAATTTGTTTTTAGTAAAAATAAGGAATGTGCAACTCTTTCCGAAGAAACCATTTTCAAAATTTTTATGGTAGTATCAGCTTATTCGATAACATGCTTCGAATAATTGCGCCATTTCGCCAAACAGGATTCCATATCTTCCGGAATAGGCGCTTCAAAACGTAGCATCTCACCGGTTTGTGGATGTTCAAAACCTAAAGTTCGAGCGTGCAGTGCCTGCCTTGGAAGTACCTTAAAACAATTCTCTACAAATTGTTTGTACTTGCTAAAATGAGTGCCTTTTAAGATTCGTTCGCCACCATAACGCTCATCGTTGAACAAGGTATGCCCAATGTGCTTTAAGTGGACCCTAATTTGGTGGGTACGCCCGGTTTCGAGATTACAAGAAACCAAAGTGACATAGCCCAAGCGCTCCAAGACCTTAAAGTGAGTTATAGCCGGTTTGCCTCGATCGGCATCGTCTCCTTCGTACACTGTATTTTGTAGTCGGTTTTTTGGATGCCTTCCAATATTGCCTTCTATGGTCCCACTATCTTCTTCTACATTACCCCAAACCAAGGCAACGTATTCTCGTTCGGTCGATTTGTTGAAAAACTGACGCGACAAATGTGTCATGGCCGCTTCTGTCTTCGCCACGACTAAAAGTCCACTCGTATCCTTATCGATTCGGTGTACCAAGCCGGGACGATTACTGCTATTATTAGGCAAGTTATCAAAATGAAAGGTTAGCGCATTGATAAGTGTACCGCTGTAATTACCGTGCCCGGGATGCACCACCATACCTGCCGGTTTATTTACCACAAGCACTTCTTCATCTTCATACACGATATTGATGGGAATGTCTTCAGGGACCAATAGCTGCTCGTAAGGAGGATGCTCAAAGAGCACCGTTACTACATCGTTACCTTTTACTTTGTAACTAGACTTAACAGCCACGTCGTTTACAAAAATGTTCCCATCCTTCGCAGCTTTTTGAATTTTATTTCGTGTTGCATTCTCTACCTTGTTCATAAGGTATTTATCAACACGCAAAGGCTGTTGCCCTTTATCTGCTACAAACCTGTAATGTTCATAAAGATCGTCATTGCCGTCATTCTCAGCTTCCGAAGCGTTAAAGTCCGTCATTGTCGTCATTTGTAGTTTCTGAAGTATCTTGTGGGTCGTCATCGGCGGTATCTTGTACTCTATTTCGTGATCCATCTCCAACGATAAGATCGATGACCGCGGTTTTTTGAAGCTCTGTTCCCGCTTCCAATTTTTCACCTTTATAACGCATCTCCAGCACTTGGTCGCTAATATGAGGGCGCTTGCTTATTTTACCGATCTTGAATCCGGTGGCTAACAAAGTAGGCTCTGCCTGACGTAATGTTTTTCCGAGTACATCGGGCACATTAATTTTCCTATATCCTGAAGGGTTCAAGGTTAAGTAAATCTTACGATCTTCTTTGACCATTTTACCGGCCTTGGGAATCTGTTCGATCACTGAGAATTTTGGAAATTCAGGATTGTAGTTTGCCGAGTCCATCACCTCATATCGCAGGTCTTGTTCGTTCAATACTTCTTCTACCTTGTCTAAAGAGAGGGTTGCTAAATTTGGAACTTCGATTCGTTCTCCGTGATTGGTAGTGCCCTTTAACCACCATAGTACTAAAAATGAAAGGACTATTAATACTACAACAGCATATAATAATTGTTTTAAAAACGCTTTGGTAGTTAAGAATTTAAAGAATGTCATACGTTAAGGCTTACCCTGCAAAAATATAAAACCTAAAGTTCGTATCTTTCTACAGATTAGTGATATTTTTGTTAAACGTTGTAATTAGAACTTTGTTATGGGTAAAAAGAATATTGCCGTAGCCATGGGAGGCTATTCAAGTGAATACGAGATATCGCTAAAAAGCGGTACGGTCGTATGTGAAGCACTGGCAAAACTTGATGCGTCGGTATATCCTATCCACATTTTAACTGACGGTTGGTATTACGTAGCCCAAGATGGCAGCAAACATGTTGTTAACAAAGGGGACTTTAGCTTTAGCAACGGAAGTGAAACCGTACGACCCGATGTGGTTTTTAACACAGTACACGGCACTCCTGGCGAAGACGGCTTGCTTCAGTCGTATTTTGAACTATTGGGTATCCCCCATACCACTTCCGGCTTCTATCAAGCTGCACTAAGTTTTAATAAACGCGATTGCCTTTCCGTAGTAAAAAACTTTGGGGTAAAATGCGCGAATTCGTACTACTTAAACAAAGGAACCGAGATCGATCGTGATGAAATCGTAAAAAAAGTAGGACTACCTTGTTTTGTGAAACCCAATAGAGCAGGATCGAGTTTTGGAATTAGCAAGGTTTCTGATATGGAACAATTGCTTCCGGCTATTAAAAAGGCCTATGAGGAAGATGATGAGATCATAATTGAAACTGCCTTAAAAGGCACCGAAGTATCAGTAGGAGTATATACCCATAATAACGAAGCTGTGGTGCTAATGCCCACTGAAATTGTTTCTGAAAATGATTTCTTCGACTACGAAGCCAAATACTTAGGGAAATCTGACGAAATCACACCGGCCCGTATTTCCGAAGAGGACATGCAAAAAGTGCAAGAAGAGGCCAAACGCATTCACACATTGCTAAAAATGACCGGAGTTTCTCGTAGCGAATTCATTATTCAAAAAGGACAACCCTATTTCTTAGAAATTAATGCTACACCGGGATTGTCTAAAGAAAGTATCATTCCGAAGCAAGTGAGACACGCCGGGATGACCCTAACCGAATTCTTCAGCTTACTTTTGGATGAGGCGCTTTCTAGAAAATAAGTATCTTTAACCTATGAGACGCGCAGTATTTCCCGGAAGTTTTGACCCTATTACCTTAGGGCATGTCGATATTATTAAAAGAGCCTTACCGCTGTTTGATGAGATCATTATAGCTATTGGCGTGAATGCCGAAAAAAAGTACATGTTCAATTTAGCCGATCGCAAACGATTTATTTCTGAAGCATTTTCAGGGAATTCGAAAGTAAGTGTACAAGACTACACTGGACTCACAGCCGATTTTTGTAAGGAAAAAGAAGCAGAGTTTATTGTAAGAGGCGTTCGTAACACAAATGATTTTACGTATGAACAGACCATCGCTCAAGCCAATGCCAAGGTAAATGGTGTAGATAGTGTGTTCTTGGTAAGCAGCCCGGAGTTTTCGCACATTTCATCATCTATCGTACGAGATATCGCTCGAAATGGCGGCAATTATTCTAGTATTGTTCCCACATCGGTGACAAAGTAGAACGAATAAAAAGTGATTAAAACGAAAAAACTCCTTCAGTTTTGCTGAAGGAGTTTTTTAATAGGATAATTGAACTGACTACAATGCAGCTACGTGCTTTGCCAATTGTGATTTAAGGTTAGCCGCCTTGTTATCGTGTATGATATTCTTCTTAGCTAACTTATCGATCATGGAAACCACCTCAGGAAACATCTTTTGAGCTTCTTTCTTGTCGGTAATCTCTTTCAACTTTTTCAAAGCATTACGCGTCGTTTTATGTTGGTAACGATTGCGTAAACGCTTTGTTTCGCTGTTTCTGATTCTCTTTAATGCTGACTTGTGATTCGCCATGTTCTAATTATTAGTTCAATTTTTTGTAGTCCGTAGGGGAATCGAACCCCTGTTACCAGGATGAAAACCTGGCGTCCTAACCCCTAGACGAACGGACCATTTATTTTCAAATGCGGATGCAAAAATACAACTATTTTTTAATGTTGCAAATCCTAAATAATTTTTTTTGAAAAAAATCAATAAGCCTTTGCAAAAAGTACTCTTCTTGCTGAAGGTTTCCCTGTAACCATACACTTTCCTGCCTCAGTATCATCGTTCAAAGGTATACAGCGAATTGTCGCTTTGGTTTCATTCTTAATACGTTCTTCAGTTTCAATTGTTCCATCCCAATGGGCTGAAACAAATCCGGCTTTTTCTTCTAATACCTTTTTAAAGTCCTCGTACGAATCAACCTCTGTTGTCTTCTCAGTTCTAAAATCCAATGCTTTTTGATACAAATTCACTTGAATTTCTTCCATCAATAATTTAACTTTCTCAACTACCGCACTCGTTTCAATAAACTCTTTTTCTAAGGTATCTCTACGAGCCAGCTCTACCGTTCCTTTTTCAACATCTTTTGGCCCAATTGCAATGCGCACCGGCACGCCTTTTAACTCATACTCGTTGAATTTCCAGCCTGGTTTGTGAGTATCTCTATTGTCGAACTTTACACGAATGCCGTGAGCACGCAACTCGCTCATTAAGTCGTTAGCCACTTTGCTTACTGCTTCGAATTGTTCGTCATTTCGATAAATTGGAACAATAACCACTTGATCGGGTGCCAGTTTAGGAGGCAGCACCAATCCGTTATCATCGCTATGGGTCATGATCAATGCACCCATTAAACGGGTCGATACACCCCAAGATGTGGCCCAAACGTATTCTTGCCCACCTTCTTTGGTGGCATATTTAACATCAAATGCCTTTGCAAAGTTTTGTCCTAAAAAGTGAGAAGTGCCAGCTTGTAAAGCTTTTCCATCTTGCATCAAGGCTTCAATACAATAGGTTTCCAATGCGCCTGCAAAACGTTCACTTTCTGTTTTCAATCCTTTTATAACAGGAACAGCCATATACTCTTCTACGAATTCCGCATAGACATGCATCATTTGTTCGGCTTCTGCTATTGCCTCATCTTTAGTTGCATGAGCCGTATGACCCTCCTGCCACAAAAATTCAGCAGTTCGCAAGAAGAGGCGTGTACGCATTTCCCAACGAACCACATTGGCCCATTGGTTTACCAAAATAGGAAGATCGCGATACGACTGTATCCATTTTCGGTAAGTATCCCAAATAATGGTTTCTGAAGTTGGTCGAACAATAAGCTCCTCTTCTAATTTAGCATCGGGATCTACGACTATACCACTCCCATCTTCGGCGTTTTTAAGTCGGTAATGGGTCACAACAGCACATTCTTTCGCAAAACCATCTACATGGCTCGCTTCTTTACTAAAATAGGATTTTGGGATAAATAATGGAAAATAAGCGTTTTGATGTCCCGTTTCTTTGAACATTTTATCGAGTTGCGCTTGCATTTTTTCCCAAATAGCAAATCCGTACGGTTTTATCACCATACAACCACGAACACCCGAGTTTTCGGCAAGATCTGCCTTGATTACCAGGTCGTTATACCATTTCGAGTAATCCTCATTTCTAGTAGTTAAATTCTTAGCCATAGCAGGTAGTTTGGCACAAATGTTGTGACATTGTTAAATGATTAGTGGTTCTCGGCAAAACTACTTATTTTTAAGAAGTCCAACAATAAAAACACAGCGTTATGCAATTCAAATACATAAATTTCCACAAATCTATTCCGCTTCTATTATTAGGAGCTTTCGCGATGGTTCTATCCTCCTGCGGAACTTATAATAATAGTGCTTATGACGATACCGATGGAATATATATTTCCGAAGAGGAAACCGTTGGCGAACAAAGTTATTACAAGCAATATTTTCAAACCAAGATCAACGAACTGGAAAGCCTTCCAGAAGAAGACTTGATATTTACTGATATTGAATCCTATATTACTATCGAGTCCATGGACGAAGAAGGAAACATTATCATAGAAGAAGACTATTACGACGAAGGTTATGGTGTTTGGGGCTCAAACACCGATGAGGTCACAATAAACTATTATAACAATTACGGCGGGTTAGGTCTATATGGGCCTGGTTTTGGATTTAATCATGGGTTTTACCCTTATGGATGGTATCATAACTATTATTGGGGATATAGACCTTTTTGGAATATTGGTTTTGGATGGGGACACCCCTTCTATTATGGTGGCTTTCTCCACCCATATTATGGATACTACGGTTACGGTAGTGGATTTTACGGATATGGTTATGGCTACGGATACGGCTACGGAAACAACATAGCGTACAACCGTGGAAGAAGAAATTTAGATTACAACTATCGAGGACGCTCTAACTACAATGGAAGAAGCAATGTCTCTGATCGAAATAACCGCAGCTATTCAAGATCTGAGTACAATCGACGCGTCAATGCGAGAAATGCCAGAAGCGCCCGTTACAATAGAAATAACAGCTCAATGCGATCTTCTAACTCAAGCGGCCGTGTACGCTCTATAAACAGAAGTGGTCGCACTAATCGAAGCTCGAATGTACGCGGTAGTTCTTCTACTCGATCTCGCACCATGTCTCGACCTAGTTCAAGATCTCGAAGTTCCTCTGGTTCTGTTCGAAGTTCAGGAAGCAGCTCTCGCTCAAGTGGATCAAGAGGCGGTGGCTCGTCTCGAAGAGGTGGCGGAGGTCGCGGATAAGAATAAATAACCACACAACTTATTTTCTAAATTATGAATCGAATAATTATATTAGTCGTAGCAGTCTTCGCTATGGCATTTTGTAACGCTCAAAACAGTACCGATGGACTTCGTTACGGAGTAGATAGAACGTATGGAACTGCAAGGTTTCAAGGAATGAGTGGAGCTTTTGGGGCGCTTGGTGGTGATTTATCGGCAATAGGCATCAACCCGGCCGGAAGCGCCGTGTTCTTACAAAACAACGCCACAGTTTCATTTTCTGTATTCGATAGAGAGAACGACGCCACGTACTTTAACACCGAAACGCGTAGTATAGACACCGATGTTAGTTTGAATCAAGCCGGACTGGTATTCGTATTCGATACAACCAATGAAGAATCTCCTTGGAAGAAATTTACACTAGGGCTAAATTTCGATAGTTCTCAAAATTACAATGATGAACTTTTTGTCATAGGAACAGGAAACTCATCTATTAGCGAGTTCTTTTTAGCACAAGCGCAAGGTTTTCCATTAAACCTCTTAGAATTACGTCCTGGTGAATCGATTGCCGACTTATACACTTTTTTAGGGGAAACCGAAGGAGTGGCCGCTCAAAATGCTTTTCTAGGCTACCAAGGATTTATATTCGATCCTGTAGACCCCAACAATCAAAATAACACACAATACACTTCTAATGTTGCTCCTGGCAGCTTCAATCAAGAGTACGCGTATTTTACAGAAGGTTATAACGGAAAATACACATTAAATTTAGCGACACAGTACACCAATGATTTTTTCTTCGGAATAAATCTCAATTCACACGTAATCGATTATCGAAGAAGCACGTTTCTTTTCGAAACCAATTCGAATACGGGAAGTAGTGTAAATCAAATTGGATTTGAAAACAATCTTTCGGTATTAGGCACAGGGTTTTCAGCCCAAGTAGGTGCTATTGCAAAACTTAATGATAAGTTTCGCTTGGGACTTACCTACGATACCCCTACTTGGTACGTTATTTCTGAAGAAACTTCACAAGCATTGGAAACTCGTAGAGTAGAAAATGGACAAAATATTTTTGAAACTGTAAATCCAAGAGTCATAAATGTTTTTGAAGACTACGAGTTAAGAACACCGGGTAAAGTAATGGCTAGTGCGGCTTATGTCTTCGGAAAATCAGGTCTAATAAGTTTCGATTATTCGTATAAGGATTATAGCAACACCAAGTTTAGCCCATCAAATGACCCTGTATTTATAGGTGTAAATAGTGAAATTGATAATAGGTTAAAAGCCACATCCACATATCGATTGGGTGGAGAATACAGAATTAACAATATGAGTTTACGTGGCGGATATCATTTTGAAGAGAGTCCTTATAAAGATGAAACCACTGTGGGAGACCTTAATGGTTTTTCTCTTGGCGCAGGTTATAACTTCGGAAACTACACCTTTGATGTTGCCTATGCACGTAGCGAACAAAGCAGAGAACAACAATTGTATAATGTCGGATTAACCGATAGCGCTTCTATTGAAACGACTTACAGCACCGTCGTTTTTACATTAGGTTTTCGACTTTAATAGATTGGAATTAGCCATAAAAAAAGCTCCCTAAATTTGGGAGCTTTTTTAGTTCTAACAACTTCTAGCTAACACTATCTTTTTAAGGTAAAGTGCCCTCTAAATTCCTTTCTGGTATCGTCTTCTGTATACTCTACCAAAAACCAGTAATCACTCGAAGGCAACGGATTACCGTTATAGGTTCCATCCCATCCCTGGGAAGTCGGGCTGATCTGCTTGAGCAGCTTCCCATAGCGGTCAAATATATAAATTTTTGCCGTAGGGTCACCATCTCCTATTCCAATGATATTCCAAGTGTCGTGATACCCATCTTGATTAGGAG
>NZ_QOLC01000007.1 GCF_003333325.1 Candidatus Ulvibacter alkanivorans
AATATATATAAAATAAATTAAAAATTAACTTTTAATTAAGAAAACATATCTTTCACCTTTTCAAAAAAGGATTTGTCTTCTTTTTCAGGTTTTGGTGTAAAATGCTCGTCTTGCATCATTTTTTCAAAAAATTCTTTTTGCTCTTTAGAAAGTGTTTTAGGAGTCCAGACGTTTAAGTGCACTAAGAGATCTCCACTTCCATATCCGTTGATACTTGGAATTCCTTTATTTCGCAATCGCAATATCTTACCACTTTGAGCACCTGCATCTATCTTAATTCGCACTTTACCGGTAACGGTATCGATCTCTTTAGAGGTACCTAGCGCTGCTTCGGAAAAATTGATATACAGGTCATAATGTAGATTATCGCCTTCACGTTGCAAAGATGGATGCGGCTTCTCTTCTATTGCGACCAATAAATCTCCGGCAATTCCGTTTCCGGGTGCTTCGTTTCCTTTTCCGGAAACTTTTAACTGCATTCCATCCACAACACCGGCAGGTATCTTAATTGAAACCGTTTCTTCGGTGGTAAGCATTCCTTGCGCATCTGCATTTGCCGGCTTTTTATCGATAATTTGACCACTACCGCCACATGTATTACAAGTAGCAGAGGTTTGCATACGACCCAGTATGGTGTTTTGCACACGTGTCACCTGACCGGAACCGTTACAAGTGCTACAAGTAGTATAGGTGGTACCTTGTGCTACCTTTTTTCGCTTTACTTTAATTTTTTTCTCAACACCGTTAGCGATTTCTTCTAACGACAATTTAACGCGAATTCGTAGGTTGCTTCCTTTGATGGTACGTCGTCCGCCACCACCAAAGCCGCTAAAACCTCCAAAGCCACCGCCACCGCCGCCAAAGGCGCCACCGAAGATATCTCCAAACTGACTAAAGATATCTTCCATGTTCATACCACCACCACTAAAGCCACCGCCACCTTCGAAGGCTTGGTGTCCATATTGATCGTAACGTGCTTTTTTATTCGGATCGCTAAGCACTTCGTAAGCCTCTGCTGCTTTCTTAAACATCTCTTCGGCCTTGGTATCACCAGGATTCTTATCCGGATGAAATTCAATGGCCTTTTTTCGATATGCCTTTTTTATTTCGGCTGCTGAAGCATTTTTAGAAATGCCTAATATGTCATAATAATCTTCCTTCATACTATTGTCCTATCACTACTTTTGGGTATCGGATAATTCGTTCTCCTAAGGTATACCCTTTTTCTATTACATCGATGATTTTTCCCTTTAACTCATCGTTAGGAGCCGGGATTTGGGTGACGGCTTCATGAATTTCGGCGTCAAATGTATCTCCTTCTTTTGTTCCAATGGGCTCTAGCCCTTTCTGGCGAAGTGTTTCACGAAACTTATTACTTATTAATGAGACGCCTTTTAACAATTCATCATCGTCTGCCTTCTCAATCTCTTTTAAAGCTCTGTCAAAATCATCTAATACGGGTAAAAGCGACGTCATTACATCCTGACTCGCAGTTTTAAACAAATCTAATCGTTCTCTTCCTGTACGTTTTTTATAGTTCTCAAATTCGGCAAAAAGACGTAAATAGCGCTCTTTCTCCTTCTGAAGTTCTTCTTCGAGCGAATTCTCATTGTCTTTTTTGTCGTTCTTCTGCTTTTCGTCCTTAGTCGCTGTGGCTGTATCTTTTTTCTCCTTTTCTTCGGCTACAGCAACGTCTTTGTTTTTATCTTTCTTACTCATCGATGAGATTCTTTTATTGTTTTTTTCTGAAGGAAGCAAAAGTACTGCCATTTGTAGAATAATGTCAAAATGTCACTGCATTATTTTAATAAATCTTTAAGAACATTCCGTTTACGGTTGAATATTTTTGTGGTACATATAAAAGCCAAAAAAACAGAATATGAAAAAAGTAGTTTTAAATATTGCCCTTGTCGCTTTTGCTTCTTTAGCATTTGTTGCTTGTAAAGACGATAAGAATAGTACCACACAAGAGGAACAAGAAGTCGTTGAAGCCTCTGAAGCTGCAGCAACCTACACGGTGAATACAGAAAAATCGGTAATTAAGTGGCAAGGTGAAAAGCCAACAGGAAGTCACAACGGGACCATTCAATTAGCATCCGGAACCGTTGAGGTACAGGATCAATCTATTGAAGCGGGAAACTTCACCATCGATATGAATAGCATCGTTGATCTAGATCTCGAGGGTGAGTCTAAACAAAACCTAGAAGCCCATTTAAAAGGAACCGTAGAAGGTAAAGAAGGTGATTTCTTTAACGTAACTGAATATCCAACTGCCACTTTTGAGTTGACCGGTGTTTCAGAACAAGACGGAAAAACCATGGTAAGCGGAAATTTAACCATGAAAGACCAAACTCATAACGTAACCTTTCCGGCCTCTGTTTCTTTCAACGAAAACACCATGTCTTTACAGAGTGAAACTTTTGCTATAGACCGTACCAAGTGGGGTGTAAACTACGGATCTAAGTCGGTTTTTGACAATCTTGGCGATAAGTTCATCAATGATGAAATCGAATTAACCATAGAACTTCACGCAAGCAAGTCTTAAGAACTTATTGTAAGAAATAAAATAGAATTCGGGCGGCCTTTGGCCGCCCGAATTTGTTTTACTGATAATGGTTTATAATAAATGATCTAATGCACTTTCTAGGTTATAATGCCTAAAAACGTAACCGTGCTCTTCGATCTTGCGTGAACTAACAAGCTGCCCTCTTAGTACTAAAATTGCCATTTCTCCTAAGACCAACTTTAAAATAAATCCGGGTACATTTGGCAACCACAAAGGGCGGTCTAATCGCGCTGCGATTTGTTTGGTTAATTTTTTATTGGTTACAGGATTTGGAGCCACTGCATTGAATACTCCTTCCAAATTATTTTTGATACAGTGCAAATAAATTCCGACGATGTCGTCCAGATGAATCCAAGATTGCCATTGCTTACCACTTCCAAGTGGCGCTCCTACATACGCTTTAATAGGTGCTACTATTTTTTGAAGGGCACTGTCTTCTTCAGAAAACACTACACCCGTACGTACTTTAGTAACTTCCATACCTAGGCTTTTAAACTGATCGGCCGCTGCTTCCCAGGCAAGTACTACTTCGGCAAGAAAAGTGGAATCGACCGCTGTTGATTCCTCGGTGTATAATTTAGTCTTAGAGTTGGGATAAATACTAACACCGCTAGCCGAAATAAAATATTGAACATCGTGCTTTATTTCTTGCAGGGTCTCAAAGAGCAAATTTGCAGTATGGGTGCGGCTTTCCATTATTTCTTGTTTATACGATTTAGTCCATCGTTTTGAAATGGAAGCGCCTGCTAAGTGAACAATTTTGGAAACCCCATCGAATGCTTTGCTATCGATCTCTTCGGAAGCAGGGTCCCAATAAAACCCTTTAAAATTGGGTTTGTCCTGTATTTTTTCTTTTGATGTTGTTAAGTAATGTACGGTGATCCCTCCCTCAATGCACGCTCTCGACAATCTGCCTCCTATAAGCCCGGTAGCTCCCGTAATTAATATTTTCATTGCTCTTTTTCTTTAAAAAGTACGATTTATCACTTAAAATCCCAATCTGTTTAACGGAACATTAGCATAGCTAAGCGCTATTAATAAACATCGATAAAAAAATGCAAAAAAAAATCAGATCAAATTGCTCACAACTTACTTGCGCGAAGCATTTCTTTTTTACCCGGAGGACCGGGTAATCGTTCTACAGTAAAACCTACTTCCTGCATGGCACGACGGGCATTTCCATTTGCAGCATAGGTAGTCAAAACACCTTCAGAAACCAAGGCATTGAACATACGTTGAAAAATAGGCACTGTCCATAAGTCGGGCTGTACACGTGCACCAAAAGCATCAAAATAGACGATGTCATATTGTTCGATATCTTCTATTTCTGAAAATAATTTTTTTTGTTTTCTCAATGAAAAGTGAGGTGTTAGCTCATGCATCTCTTCCCAAGAAGTGTCGTGAAGTTTAAGAAATTTAGATTTGCTAATAGATAGAAGTTCTGGGTAATTTAATTGACTAAGCTGCGAAGTTGCTAACGGATACGCTTCGACACCTGTATAGTCTACTACAAGATTAAGCGCTGCTGCTTCTAATGAGGTAAGTAATGCGTTTAATCCTGTACCAAAGCCAATTTCAAGTATACGAATAGGTCGATGTGAAGAATGGTTCTCTAAAAAAGCATGCAAGCCCATCTTAATAAATACATGCTGGGCTTCGGCGATAGCACCGTGTTTCGAATGATACTGTTCATCCCACGCCGGAAGGTGGATCGTAAGTGATCCATCTCCGGTCTTTAGGAATTCACGTTTCATGCTATTTTATTTTTCTGCCGGTATAAGCACACCATTAGAAACGAACGATAGGGTTCGTTTAGGCTCTGTGATAGCCGCGATCTCTTCCGGTGATTTACCGGCATCTTCAGCGTAATGACGTCGCTCATCAACGCTCATCTCTTCTACAAATGCTTTTCCGGATACTATAACTTCTTCCCCAGCAAGATCTTTCGGCATAAAAAAACCATAGTCCTTAAATTTAACCATAGCCTCTTGTTCGCCCATATCCATTTTCATCCAACACCCCTTGTTTTGGCATACTTCCTTAACTTCCGAAGTGAATTTTACTGCAACGGTATCTCCCGGCTTTAAATTCTTGTACTTTTCGATGATTTCTTCTTTTGAAAGCACATTATCGGAATCAATCTCATCACCAATCGAAGTGTAGTTCATAGCGATCTCTTGAGAGGCTTCAGTAGTGACCTCTTCTTTTTTTTCTTCTTTACAGCCTAGTAATACAAGCGCTGTAGCTAAAAATAAAACGAATTTGCTCATTGTAAGTTTTTCAGAATTTAATTAACTTATAAGATACTGCAATTTTATGAATAATTTACGTTTTTTAAACCCTTAATTTTAGTTAATTTTACCATCTTAACAACCACTTTCATGAGTTTAACGACATCACAGAACATCCATATAGACAAAATTGAATCTTCCAGAATTGATCAAGTTGACTTCAATAATCTTACCTTCGGGAACATTTTTACCGACTATATGTTTGAGTGTGACTATAAGGAAGGCGCTTGGCACAAGCCGACCATTAAGCCTTATGGCCCGTTGACCATTTCTCCGGCGGCCAAGATCTTCCACTACGGGCAAGCCGTATTTGAAGGCATGAAAGCTTACAAAGACACTAACGATCGTGTGTTCCTATTTCGTCCCGAAGAAAATTTTAAACGTATAAACAAGTCGGCCAAACGTATGGCCATTCCTGAGTTTCCTCGTGACATATTTTTTGATGCCATGCATCAAATTATCAATTTAGATCGCGCTTGGATCAAACCGGGAGTTGGTAATTCGTTATATATTCGTCCGTTTGTTATTGCGACACAGGTTGGTGTTTCAGCCTCGCCATCTAACGAATATAAATTCATGATACTACTTTCTCCGGCACAAGCGTATTACTCAGGTGCTGTAAAAGTGGTGATCGCAGAAGAATACAGTCGATCTGCTAATGGTGGTGTTGGATATGCCAAAGCTGCCGGTAATTATGGGGCACAATTCTATCCAACCAATCTCGCACGTGAAAAGGGTTTTCAGCAAGTAATTTGGACCGATTCTAACGAACATAAGTATTTAGAGGAGGCAGGAACAATGAATGTTTTCTTCCGAATAAACGATACCTTGATCACTGCGCCTACAAGCGACAGGATACTCGACGGAGTTACCAGAAAAAGTGTTATTGCACTCGCAGAACACGATGGTATCAATGTGGAAGTACGTCCAATATTGGTATCAGAAATTGTGGAGGCTGCAAAAAACAACGAATTAAAAGAAATTTTTGGTGCCGGTACAGCCGCCGTAATTAGTCCGGTTAGCGCTTTTAGTTACAAAAATGTGACCTACGATCTGCCAAACTTGGAAGCCGGGTATGCGTCACAATTTAAAAAGCGACTTACCAACATTCAGCATAATTTGGCAGAAGACCCGTTTAACTGGCGATATGAGATTTCCAAATAATGTTTTTCACTACGCAATAGATTATTTTTCCAGGATTTCTTGAATGTTCGGCTTAAAGTAATTTGGTCCTTTTAGCACTTTTCCATCTTCTCTATAGATTGGTTTACCGTCTGCTCCCAATTTACTCATATTACTCCGTTGAATTTCGTTAAATACTTCTTCGATCTTATGCTGCATACCGTGTTCTATAATAGTACCACATAAGATGTATAGCATATCTCCTAAGGCATCTGCCACTTCAACCAGATCGTTAGCATTTGCCGCCTCTAGATATTCTTCATTCTCCTCTCGCATGAGTTTATAACGTAACAAGTTTTTAGCTTCCCCAAGATCGGCAATTGGTTTTTCGTGACTTCCTAGTCCAAAGGCATCATGAAATTCACGAACGGCGGCAATTTTATTCTTCATAGTGTAATTTTAAGGTTGTATTTTTACAGACCAAAACTACGAATTTATGTTTAGTGAAAACCAATTGATCTTTGCTGTTTTATTTGCTATTGCGTTTGTAGCAATTATCATTGTTAGTTATCGCAAAGACAAAAAGTTGCACAAAAAGCATTACAAAGGAACCATCTGGGTACTATTGGGGTTTCTTGCTTTTATAGGCTTGTTGCTCTTATTAAAAAGCCTGCTAAGGTTTTAAAATTCAATACACATACTAAAATTTTGCGGTTATTACAACTTGTAAAATCTGTTTAATGGTTTTAAATTGACGAAATATACCCTGTAACAGGTATGTTGTGATCGACAGCTATTTTCGATTTTTACCAAAACCAATACCGAGATAATTATGAAAAGTAAAACCTCCATGGCAATCCTGCTTGCCGTTGTACTCCTCTTTGTAGGATGTGATTGCAGCACTTGCGAACAAGAATTAGAAACCACCAAAGAGAAGTTGGCCGCTTGCGAAGACAATAGGAATAATGATGACAGTAATGAGACTCGAGAGAACCTAACTGCTTTCAATTCGTATAACGGATATTACAATGCAGATGGTCTCTACATAAAAAAGATCATGGTCCCACATACCGTTAAAACGATCAAAGGAAAACCAACCTACTTGAGACCAGAGGTCAATTCTAACCTCACCAAAGGTATTAATGCATCTGGAACGTATGTGTTGTTAGAAATCCTAGAACATGGCAAACCGTATTATGAGGATATTAGCATGGAGCCACTTTTAGAAGACACCAACAGCGGTCTATTAGCAACCTATTTCACAGGATTCGATCCTACTTCGAACATAAAGGTGTATGTCGTTTCTATTCACGATGAAGAGTATGCCAGCAATGCAGCAATAATAGATTCAATCGTAGAGAACACCATGAATAGCTGTTCACTGCCCGGCGGTCTTGATGCGTGTTTAGACTCGATCGAACAACAAATTCAAACACACTACCAGCAGTTCCCTATCGTTCGACCAAAGACAGTAGGCGGTGGTATAGTTCCTCCTAAATAAAATTGAGATCCAGGGTTCAAATAATTGGGTTCATTGTATGCATCTGTTTTTGTACGATTACAAAGGCACAATCGGTGTATGTAGATTCGTTGTTGAGCGCCGGCAGGTATGACTTGGCTAAGGCGCAAATAACCCAAACCGAGTTCGACAATATCAATGAGCGGTTTTTATACTTCGGAAAGATCTACAGTACCCAAAGAGTGTTGGACTCTGCTTTCTACTACTTACTTAAGACCGACACCCTCGCGTTGTCGACAGCTCAAAAAGCGACCTATTATAAATATATGGCAGAGACCTTTGCGGCCAACAATGAAGAAGATGAGGCCTTCAATTACTTCCGAAGAGCACAACAATTTTATGAAGCGACAGAGAACAAACGAGCTGCCAACCAGATGAACTATGAACTGTACACAACACTTTCAGGACAAGAACATATAAATTTTAATAAGGAGGATTATCTGCTAGCTTTTGAAGAAACAGCAAAAACGAACAGCTATAATGATCAATTAGCAGATGCTTACGTCGAACATGCCATGAATTTTTACGACGCCGGTGATAAGGATCGAGGAGATGCGTTTATTAACAAAGCGATCACAACAAGTACCAGTAGTATAGCTCGCGCTCGAATTGAAACCATTAAAGGACTATATTTAGCAGAGGTATATGGCAAACTGGACTCTGCCGATTACTATTACGATCGAGTACTCCAAGTACAAAAAGATCAAAACTTACCCGATCCATTATTTTATACGTACATCAATAAAGCGTCGGTGTTCAAGCATCGAGATCAGTACGGTGCGGCAATCGATCTATTAAAGAAAGCCGATTCTTTACCCATTCGAAGCTTTCGGAAAAACAATAAGAAAATACTGTACAAGAATTTAGCCGATACCTACGAGGTAAATGGAGACAGCCTGAGCGCTTTAAAATACTTGAAATTACATTTAATTTATAGCGATAGCGTAGATATACAAGCACAAAATGTAAATCTAACGCGGTATCAGACCCAACAAAGGGAAAAGGAGCTTTTAATTTCTGAACAAAAAAAGAAACAAACCCAACAAATTGCGACAGGATTGGGTGCCGGTTTAGCAGCTGTTGCCGTTATTGGCGTATTAGTGTATAAAAATACCAGAAGAAAACAGCGTATTGCCGAACAGCAGCGAGAGATCGAAATACAAAAGAAAGAAAAGCTTTTAAAGGAGCAAGAACTCACTACCATAGATGCCATGATCGCCGGCCAAGAAAAAGAGCGACAACGTATTGCAAGCGATCTGCACGATAGTGTAGGTGCTACCCTGGCCGCCGCCAAACTTCAATTTAATCACTTACATTCCCAACGTCATAAAATCGATAATGAGGAAGAATTGTTTCTAAAGACCCGTACGCTATTAGACGACGCATATAAAGAAATTAGATCGATGGCGCATTTAAAGAATAGCGGTGTGATCGCGAAAAAAGGTTTGCTTCCGGCGGTCCAAAAGTTGGCTGAAAATGCTTCAGTCGCTGGTAATCTAACGATAGAAGTGCAAGATTTTGGTTTGGATGAACGATTGGACAATATGTTAGAGATCGCGATTTTTAGAATGCTGCAAGAACTAGTGACCAATATAATAAAACATGCAAATGCTTCCGAAGCAAGCATCTCTATAACCCAACATGATGACATCCTAAATATCATCGTAGAAGACAATGGTCGTGGATTCAATGCGTCTAATATTCAAGCAAAAGAAGGCATTGGTCTTTCGAGCATTGAACGAAGGATAGAGCATATGGAAGGAACAATGGAAGTAGACAGTACACCAAACAAAGGAACAACTATACTTATCGATATACCCTTATGATAACAGTGGCAATTGCTGAAGATCACCAATCGTTGGTTGATGGGATAGAACTTCTTTTAAAATACGAGGACGACATTACCATCGTAGGCATGGCCAATGACGGGGAGCGTCTGCTAGAGATTGTGCGAAAAAAACAACCGAAGGTGGTGCTCACAGATATAAAAATGCCGAAGATCGATGGGATCGCAGCAACGCGTATCATCAAGAAAGAGTTTCCAAGTATTGGAGTGATCGCATTTAGTATGTTCGACCAAGAAGAAGCAATTAGACAAATGCGCAATGCGGGTGCCTCCGGGTATTTACTTAAAAATTCGCCTTTAGAGGAGGTCTTAAACGCAATAAGAAGTGTTGCTCAAGGAAACGAATTCTACGATGCTTCAATCGATCTTTCGATACTTTCTCAAAGTTCAGAAACAACAAACAAAAAGCCGATACTTTCAAAAAGCGAGCGTGAAATATTGCAACTTATAGGATTGGGTAAAACTACGAGTGAAATAGCAGCACAACGTTTTACGGCTGTATCAACGGTTGAAAAACACCGAAAGAACATGATCCGAAAACTGGGGCTGTCCGGCAAAGGTGAATTGCTGCGCTATGCATTAGAGAAAAAATATGATTTCGAATAATAGATTAAAATATACCCTATAATGGGTATTTCATAGCTCTAAGGCAACCCATAGATTTGTTTTTATGACTCCCGCACAGAAAATTATATCGAGTATCGAAAAAATGAAACATGCCGATACACGTCTTTCTTCTAAAGAGACCTTACATGTTCTTAAGAGCTTGACCAAGGTTTCAGCCGAGTCGAAATTATTAGAAAAAGCCATTTATCTCATATTGTTAACAAAGAAACACGAGATTCAATTCGATACATTGAGCTTGCGTGAAAATCAGATCTTTCAACTTATTGGCTCCGATTTTAAATCTAAAGAGATCGCTTCGCTTTTAAATATTAGTGAATCTACCGTTGCTACCCATCGTAAGAACATTAGTAAAAAGCTGGGGATTACAGGCAAAGGAAATCTCAAGAACATAGCATATAAATTGACGCAAGAAAAACAGTATGAAAAAGCGAAAAATAAACTTTAACTTGACAATCAATAATTTTACATTACTAACTAATACTTTTTTTATGAAATTAACACTCACCTTACTTTTATTTTGCTTTGGTCTTGTGACTGTAGCTCAAACCGAAATTAACGATGATAACATCGAAGCCAAATTGTTTAGAGATGACAGCACTCCTGTAGTAGTCGACTTTTACGCTACATGGTGCGGACCTTGTAAACGAATGGACCCAATTCTTGCCGAGTTGGTGGATCGCTACGACGGTAAAGTAATATTCTACAAAATGGACGTAGACAAGAACGAAGCAGACGATGTGCTTGGTATCGAAAGCATCCCAACCTATTTATTTGTGCAAGACGGAGAATTAACACATATGGCTGAAGGAGCTATGCCCAAAAGCGATTTTATTAATTTAATAGAAGAAAGCTTTACTATGGCTTCCTCTAGTTCTAGTTATGCTAGCGGTGGTTCATACAGTGGTGGACAGCCGGACGACAGCGAATACAGTGATGCAAAGATTAACGCAATATGGAACGATTCTGGCGAACTTAATGAACTGGCATGGCATGCCTATGAAGAGCATGATGACATTGCAGCCCTATTAATTTCGATCGATCTTGTTAAGCGCTCGATCCAATTAGATGAGAACTCGTATAACACCGACACCTATGCTGCTCTATTATTCAAGACCGGCAAATATACCGATGCACTAAAACAGGCTAAACGATCTATAGAGTTGGCAAAATCGGATGGACGTGATTACAGTAGTACCACCCAATTAATAAATGAGATAATAGAAAAGTTATAAGGAGGAACACATCTTGAAAACAGTTACGGTAACAGCACTCCTGTAGTGTCACATCGTTCGACTAACTGAATTATACTTTAAAAAAAAGCCTCCTGTTTTAGGAGGCTTTTTTATTTGTTTAATTCTTGACAGGCAAATTATTGAATTTGTCACTGTACATCAGCATTTGTTCTTTAAAGCTTTCAGGTTGTTCTATTTCAAAACCTTCTATCTCGCCTTCATCATTCATCTTAGCGATAATCACCGGATTTACAAATCCACTATATGGAGGAGTTGTAAATTGTTTATTACGCTCCAATACTTCCGCATGTAACTCTTGATCCACTTTAACTCCGTAACCTTCTACCAACGCCTCAACTGCTTTATAATCTCCTTCCGACTTAATTCGCTGGGTCTCACGTAACAGCTCCCCAAAGATCTCACGTAGTTTGTCATAATCGGTAATGTTAAATGAGGTCTTACCATCTTTTACCACCTTTTCTATCACGTTCTCTTCTTGACCTCTTTCATACGCCCATGCACTTACCCACTGACGGTTTCGCATATGCGCCTCTTCAACATCGTCACCAAGATTTAAACGTATTAACTGAGTCATAAGGCCATTACGAATATATCCATCGTATGCTGCCATACCCACTTTCTTCCAGTCATCTACCAAGCCTAATTCTTGCAATTTTGGGCTGTACAAAAAGTATAGTCCAATTAGGTCTGCACGGCCTTCTTCTAAAGTGGAAGCATAATTTCTAAGTGTTTCCTTAGTTTCGCCTACTCCTGGATTCAACTGTCCCGAGGCATGTCCGATAACTTCATGAAGTGCCGTATGCAGCTTATCGGCCGTTTGCCCGTACTCCTCTTCCAACTCTAGTTCTTCTTCATCATGTACGAACTCTTTTAGACGACCCGAGCTTCCAGCGTTGTTATATGCCTCGATAATATTTCCTAATGAAACAGACTTACTTCCCACCTCCGCACGGATCCAATTCGCATTCGGCAAATTTACTCCAATTGGAGTGCTAGGGGAAGCGTCTCCTGCTTCACCTGCAACATTCACAACCTTATAAGTAACACCTACAACGCTGTCTTTTTTATGTTCTTCCATTAAAGGAGAGTTATCCTCAAACCATTGTGCATTTTCAGATAGCACCGCCATTTTTTCAGACATATCAAAATCTTTGATCTGAACAATGTTCTCGTAAGAACCTCGATACCCTAATGGATCGTTATAGACTTCAATAAAACTATTGATATAATCAATATTTCCTTCAGTAGCTCTTGTCCATGCTACATTATAATCATCCCAGGTCTGTAGATCTCCGGTCTTGTAATAATCGATCAATAATCCAATAGCATCGCCCTGTGCCTTGTTTTCTGCAACTCCCTGAGCCTTCTCCAGCCATACAATGATCTTATCGATGGCAGGACCATAAAGTCCGCCAGACTTATACACCAATTCTTTTAATTCGCCATTCTCTTTTACAAGTTTTGAATTTAAACCGTAGGATAATGGTTTTTCAGGGTTTGGTGATTTCTTTTGCGCATAAAAGGTCTCAACATCTTTATTAGTAACACTAGGACCGTAAAAATTCACAGCACTTTTAGCTACGTTGTCGATACCACTTGCCTGATTTACTTTCTTTGCATCTTTATCGTTAAAGATCACATCGAATGCTTCGCCTTCTAAGGTTGCATTTGTTTCTGAAAGCAAGGTTCTTAAATAATCGGCAGAGAACCCGGGTTTGATCTTGTCGTTAGAATAATGATGGTGAATCCCATTCGAAAACCAAACGCGCTTTAAATAAGTTTCAAAATTCTTCCAGTCCTCAGAACCCTTATCACCTTCATAAGATGTATAAACGGTTTCTAAGGCTTCCCGAATCTCAAGATTATGACGGTAATTTTGATCCCACATAATATCACGACCTTCCAAGCCTGCTTGTACTAGGTAGTAGACCAATTTTTGCTCTTTCAGGCTTAGGTCATCCCAGCTCGGGATTTGGTAACGTAAAATTCGTATATCGGCAAACTCTTCAACATTGTAATCAAAATCATCGGTTTGCACTTCGGCGATTTCCGGTTCGGACTTCTCTTTTTTATCATCAATACATGAAAAAAAGAGTAACCCGCTCATAGCTAGCGCTATAAATAAAGTATTTTTCATTGTTTAGGTTTTAATTTCCGACAAATGTAACAAATAATTACATGTGAAAAT
>NZ_QOLC01000066.1 GCF_003333325.1 Candidatus Ulvibacter alkanivorans
CATAAATTTACAAATTATTTAAAACTAGACCATTACTTGGTGAAGTTGATGGATTGAACAATTTCATTCTTTAACATGATGAGTAATTCATAATCTCCACTTTCTAAATGATCTATGTTTAGATAGAGTTTGTTTTTTTCAAAAACTTTTTCGGTCGATTTTTCCTGCATTGTCACGTATTCAGTGAAGCTAATTAGTACAAAGTATCATCACCTTTTAATCTATAAAGATTTCAAACTCTCCACCTTCATTTCCGTCTTGCGCACCAAATCCGAAATACCAATTCCCCGATAATTCAGCTTGATTGTTCGTTTGACTTAAGGTGCCAGAGATCGAAAATTCATCATTAGAAGAATCATATGTATAATCTGCAGTAAGTACACCGTTGTTTAATTCCCAAGTTCCAGATCCCACTAGGGGATTAATTCCATCATCTGCCGCTACTTCA
Organism: Candidatus Ulvibacter alkanivorans; assembly: GCF_003333325.1. Lineage (GTDB taxonomy): Bacteria > Bacteroidota > Bacteroidia > Flavobacteriales > Flavobacteriaceae > Ulvibacter_A > Ulvibacter_A alkanivorans. The sequence goes on from NZ_QOLC01000066.1 coordinate 449, forward strand.
AGTGTTCCGTCACTATTGAATTCAAACATAAAATAAAAACTGCCACTATATGTTCCGGTAAAAGCGCCCTGAAAGGGATTGCTCAAGTTTATATTTGCAACCGTTTGGCCTTCGCTATTCGTGGCAATAACATTCATGTTATAATCACCGGGTGCCAGCTGTCTGTTCCAGTTTAATACACCATTGGTACTGTTTAAACTTATGCCCTCGATAGAACTTGACAACGATAAAGTTCCTTGGTTACCATTCCAAGAAATGGTTGGAGCTTCCGAATTTCCTGCCTCAAAAAAGGTTGCCATTAGATTGGTAGAAGGATACGTTAAGGATGGAGACATTACAGTGTCTTCATCGTCATCGGTTAGTCCGCACGATAGAAACAAAGCGAAAGCACTAAGAATTAGTAAAGTTTTTAGATAAAAAAATTTCATGATACATTATATTTTAATTTATTCAAACGAAATGAATGCTCCTAGATGAATACTCCTAGTTTATCCATTCGAGTTATTAGTGTAAAATTATTGAAGTGTTTTTCGCTAGGCTATAAATTATGTTCCATAGCTTGTTACAAATGTTCCAAAGTAAGGATGAGTCATGATTTACACCTCTTTTGAAGCAAATTCGGAAGGCGTATATCCATAGGCTTCTTTAAAACATCGTGCAAAATAAGAGGGAGAATTAAATCCTACAGTATAGGCAATTTCCGAAGTAGTATTATCCGATTCTTTTAATAAGCCTGCCGCTAATCTTAATCGGTGCGAACGAATAAAAGAAGAAGTACTTTTACCAACTATTGATTTTAACTTTCTGTGCAGTTGTGTTCGACTAATATTCATTAGATCCGCAAATTTTTCGCTAGTCAACTCGGGATCGGTTATATGTGTGTCGAGAACCGACTGCATTCGTTTTAGGAATTCTGTTTCTGTCGATGTTATACCGAGGTTGGGATCGATCGTAAAAGTCTTGCTAAAATGCGCTTCCACCTTTTTTCTTGTCTCAAGTAACTGTTGCACTCTTACTTTTAGTTTTTCTACACTAAAGGGTTTTGTGATATATGCATCGGCACCCGTTTGTAGTCCTTGAATTTCTGCTTCCTCACCAACTTTAGCTGTGAGCAATATAACGGGTATATGACTAGTAAGTTCATTTGTTTTTATAGTGTCACAAAGTTCGATTCCGCTCTTTATGGGCATCATTATGTCACTTATAATAAGATGCGGCAGGTGTTCGATGGCTAGTTCGATGCCTGCTTTGCCGTTTTCTGCTTCCAGTATATTATATTTGAGGGTGAATACGGAAACAATATATTCACGCACTTCCATGTTATCTTCCACGATCAAAAGTGTTTCTGTATTTTTGTTATCTGAAGCTGAATTTTGTATAATCTCTTCGGAAACATTCGATCTTTGTTTTATGACGTCTTCTTCATTGAAAGCTTCTTTTACCACCGGTAAGGTGACCGTGAACTGAATGCTATTATCTCCACTCGCATGTGCAATTATATTTCCATTATGAAGATTTGCTAATTCTTTTACTAACGCCAATCCTACGCCAATGCCTTCCGAAGACTCATCTGCCTGATAGAAGCGATTGAACAACTGATTTATTTGTCCTACGTTTCTACCATCCTTCTTGTTGGTAATGGCAAAAACGAACCAATCTTGATCTTTTTTTGCCTGCATAGTGATTGTGGTATTCTCAACTGCATACTTTATGGCATTGTTCACTAAATTTGTTACTATTTTTTCAATCACATCTCTGTCAAACCAACAGTTCTTTAAATTATCAAATTCATATTCGAATTCAATGCGTTTGTCTTTGGCAGCATACCGGAAAGTGTTTATGATTTGCTTTAAGAATAGTTCTAGATTGCCTTGTTCAATCTTTAACTTGATCGAACCGGAATCGGTAAGGGACAGGTCTAACATCTGATTTACCAAATGAATAAGTCGATTGCTGTTTTGTTTAATAAGCGTAAGGTCCTTTTTATCTTTTTCGGTCAATTCTTCTCGTTTTAATTGGTTTTCTACCGGTCCTGATATTAGTGTCAACGGTGTGCGTATTTCATGCGATATGTTCGTGTAAAGATTTGTTTTAAACTCATCTAATTTCTTAAGTCGTTCAGTTTCTTCATGATCTTTAAGTAGTTGATTTTGAACATTCCACCGCCACTTTAAGTAGGCATAAATTCCGTACAATAGCCATAAAAATAGAATGAGGTATATCACCTTCGCCAAGTTTGTAGCGTACCACGGTTGTGCAATGGTAAACGAATAGGCTGTTGGGGTCTCATTCCAAATACCATCGTAGTTGCTCGATATAACTTGAAAGGTGTATTCGTTTGGCGGAAGGTTGGTATAGTGTGCCACATTTGTATTATTGGCAAGTATCCAATCGGTATCGTTATTAGATAATTTGTATTTGAATTTATTCCGTTCCGGCTGAGAATAATGTAAGGATGCAAATGTGAACGTAATTGTATTTTCGTTGTGATCAAATTGTTGTCCCGGAAGTAATTCGCGTTCCGTATTAAATACTTCTAAACCGGTAATAATGGTCTTTGGGATTACGGGATTAAAAGAAAGTTGCTCAGGATGAAACCAATTTATTCCATCTAAACCACCAAAGTACAAGTTGCCTTTATCATCTTTAAAGTAAGCCCCCGTGTTGTATTCCAATGCTTGTAGTCCGTCATAATCGGTGTAATTTTCGATTGTTGCATAATACTCACCATCTATTGTGAAATTAGACAATCCTTGATTAGAACTTAGCCATAGATTTCCTTTATCGTCGGGAAGAATGCCGTAAATAACATTATTTGGCAATCCATTTTCTCTAGTGAACGCCCGTACAGATTCGTCGATCAAATTGTATAAGATCAATCCTTTACCATTTGTGCCTACCCAAAGTTTGTTGCTTGTATAGTATAAACTTTTGATAGGCACCGAAACCGCATCTATTTTAGTGATAATGTTAGTTTGTATATCTAATTTGAACAACCCTTTATCTTCGGTTCCAATCCAGATTATAGAACCTTTACCTTGTTCAATGGTTCGAATGTTATTGGTAGTTAATGTAGAATTTTGACGGTTAAAGGACTTTTTGATTCCAAGTTGCGGATCGAATAGAATTAGACCTTGACTTCGAGTACATAACCAAAGTGAGTCGTTAGCGGTCTTATAAATTTTCCAAATGGTTAAACCATTGGTCTCAGGAAAGTCTTTAAAGGTTCCGGAATTCGTCAAGTATTGTAGTCCTTTATTTTGATGGCCTATCCAAAGTCCGTTCGTATCATACGACAAGCTCATTACCCGATCACCGGCCAAATCGGAATTGTCTTTTGTAAATGTTTTAAAATTTTGTTGTGATAGCTGAAGCTGTGATAATCCTTTTCCCGAGGTTCCTAACCAAATGGTCTTCTCATTTGCGGCTATCGCTCTGGTGACATCCACTTGAATACTAATAGGAAGTTGTTTATTGGTCAATACATTGAATTTTACCAAATGCTCGTCGTAATAACTTAAACCTGCACCATCTGTACCCAACCACATAGTATTTGTGAAATCTTCGTAAAGACTTAAAACATCATTGTAATGCAAAGCATACGGATTGGTCTTATTGGCAACAAAATGTCGAATGGTCTCACGTTTAAAATCAATCAAATATGCACCTTCTCCATAGGTCGCAACCCAGAGTCGATCGCGATGGTCTATTTCAAGGTCTAAGATGTTAAGGTTTGATGAAAATGGAGCTTCTTCAAACCCTTGAAATAGCGTATACTGATTCGAGTTTTCTGGTTTTATAAAAAGACCCTTTCCATAGGTGCCGGCAAACACTACCCCTTGTTTGTTTTGAGCCAGCGCACTAAATGCTGTGTTTTCGAATCCTTCAATAAGAATAAACGAATGGGTGGTTTCAGTTACTTCTAATAAGCCTTCCGAAGTAGAAAAAAGAAGCCTGTCATTTAACTCCATACTGTCGTAGAAATGCAGAGCGCCAAGCGCGGCACTTGCTACTTTAATGGGTTCGTTTTCAGAAAGGTCAGTTACATACAGTCCATCTCCATAAGTGCCAATGTAATAATGATCATTTTTATCTTGAATGACCGTACTCGCATTTTCAATGGACGAAATAGGAGAGAAGCTATCGGTTATAGAGTTATATCGCTCCAATCGACCTGTAATTGGTATGATGAATAGTTGTCCTGCCTTGTCCACATAAACTTCACCAAGTCGACTATATGTAGGTCGCGTAACATCTTCAAACTGTTTGCTGTATTGATAAAATCTAGTACCATCATAACGGTTAAGGCCGTCTTGAGTAGCGAACCACATAAATCCAATACTGTCCTGAGCGATGCTTACAACACTGTTTTGCGAAAGTCCTTGGGCAACGGTTAATTCCCGAAATGAAAATTGTTTTTGGAATCGCCCGTTATCTTGGCACCTAGCTAATTGAGGAATAGACCAAAAAGCCATTGCCAAGACTGCAAATGGTAACGAGATTAATTTAGGCATGTACAAAAATTCTTACTTAAAAATATAAAAGAATCTTTAAACCTCCTTAAATAAAGCGTTTATAAAGCGTTGAAAATTAATAAAATGTGAGTTCGGACTTAGAACATGGCCCTAAGGATCCATTTAATGCCATTAAATAATAGGAAAATGGTAGCGCCCATCGCTGCTATGGCTAACGGTAAGATCCAATACATGGGAATGGTGTCCTTGTTGAGAAATGTAAATGTAAATAAATACGTGGTAAGTACTAACAACGGTATTGCAAAAGCAAGTCGTTTTAGCCCTTTAATCAGTAATTTTAAATCGGTGTGTTCTTTAGGCATTTTTGTAGGCATTAATAGCGTTGCGAACACTTTTATGGGTGTCTAATAATTGTTTTGCTTTTTCTTCGGAAACAGCCAGGGCCTCCATGATCATTCGGGTGCCACGATCTAACAATTTGTTGTTGCTCAATTGCATATCGACCATCTTATTACCCTTTACTCGTCCCAATTGGATCATTGCCGCTGTCGAGATCATATTTAGAACTAGTTTTTGCGCAGTCCCGGCTTTCATTCTTGAGCTTCCGGTGACAAATTCGGGTCCTACCACCACCTCGACCGGTAATTGAGCGGTTGTTGCTAACGGACTTCCTTCATTGCAAGTTATACAGCCGGTTATTATACCGTTTTCATTGCAATGCTTTAGCGCGCCAATTACATATGGAGTGGTGCCCGAAGCAGCAATCCCAATAACAACATCCTTATCAGAAATCTGATGTTCCTGCAGATCATTCCAACCTTGATGGTGCGAATCTTCTGCAAACTCAACCGCTTTGCGCATCGCAGCATCCCCGCCTGCCATAAGTCCAACGACCAAGCCGTGCGGTACACCAAAAGTAGGAGGGCATTCGCTTGCATCTACGATTCCTAAGCGACCACTAGTACCGGCGCCAATATAAAAAAGGCGTCCACCGTTCTTTAATTTTTCTGAAACGGCTTCGGAAAGTTTTGTGATCTGTGGTAGCGCTTTTTCAACAGCCTTGGGCACCTTTTTATCTTCAGAATTAATATGAACTAATAATTCTGAAACACTCATTTTTTCCAAATGATCGTAGTGTGAAGCTGCCTCTGTTGTTTTGGTAAAAGCCATGTACAAATTTACAATTTATAAGTTTATTGTACGGTATAACTTAATTCTGAAACTTGAGAAATTCGAAAGTAACCCAACGGAAAATTATCAGGATTGGTCTCATTTATAATATTACCGCGTACTGTGGCAGGTTGGGTCTCAAATGGACCGTTACTTTGGTCACTACTTTGCTGAAGCAACGTAAACATAAAATTATAAAAAGGCTCGTCTACACCATGCAATCTAAACAAGACATCGTCACCTGCTTCTAGATCTTCCACAAAATAAAAACCAAAGATCTGATTGCCGTCGAAAAACTCGTCATTAAAAGCATCATAGCTATTTCCTGCTTGCGATAAGCCTTCGAAAAAATAAAAATTATCAACATTCCCCGGATCGGTAAAGAACGCCTTTAATTCGATGCTCTCATTGTCAAATCCGCCATCATCTTCTTGCTCCACGAATTCTAATGGTACCACGGGAACAAATTGTTCGGTGGCAGCATACAATTCGTCTCGATAACGCACTTCGAGCGTATAGGATTTTGCGGGATCGATGACAAGGGGTTGGTTGTAAATACCATTTTGAAATAAGTCTAGGTTGGTCACTGTTCCATCTTCAGAGATGACACGAACCTGTGCATCGTTCACCGCTGTTGCTTGGTTGCTGAAAAAGGGTTTGGTGAGTCGTAATTCGACACGTGCCTGACTCTGTTCTCCAATCTCTTCCACATTAAATGTGGCTTCAATTACCAAACGCGGTGCTCCTTCATTTAGATCAACATCGATCACGTCTTCACAAGAAGTGGCGATCAAAAAGTAAGTAATCAACAATAGGATCTTCTTCATCATTAAAATTTAAAATTATAGGTTACTGCCGGGATGATTCCGAAGATAGAAAGACGAACAGCCTCGTTTCTACCCACATCACTATTTTCTCTAAACGAAATCGATGCTGCGTTCATTCGGTTGTATACATTGTAGACACTAAATACCCATTCACTCTTCCATCTTTTTTTAGAATTTGGTTTGGGAACCCAAGTAGCCGAGAGGTCCAAGTGATGGAAATCTGACAACCGACTGCTGTTTCGAGCCTCGTATACAGGAACTACGATGTCGTTGTAAATATATTGTCCGTTAGGAAATGTAAACGGTTGTCCGGTTTGATAAATAAAATTTGCCCCGAACGACCATTTTTTATTTAGTTCATACTGGCCGGTAATACTAATATCATGTGTTTTATCCCAGGCAGACCGGTACCATTCACCATTGTTGATTCCAATCTCTACTGGGGTTCTGCCCGGCGTTCGTTGTTCACTTCGAGAAAGTGTGTAAGCGATCCAACCTTGCAGTTTTCCTTCAGTTTTACGAAATAATACTTCTAACCCATAAGCACGTGCTTCCCCTTTAAGTAAGATCTGTTCTACGGCATTATTGGCAATAAGATCGGCGTCGTCTACATAATCTAATCGGTTTTTCACGATTTTATAGTACGATTCCACTTCTAGCGAGTAATCTTCAAAATTTTTGAAATATCCAACCGCAACCTGATCGGCTAACTGTGGATCGAGATACTTGCCACTAGGTGCATAAATATCGAAAGGGGTAGGAGAGGTCGTATTACTTATAAGATGGATGTACTGCGACATACGATTGTAGCTGGCCTTGACCGAAGAGGTCTCTGTTAATTGGTATGCAATTGCAATTCGAGGTTCAAGATTCACAAACGACTTTATAGTTTCGTTTCGATCAAAGGAGACTGTATCTATAGGGGTTGCTTTTTGATAAATGTCTAAGGCTTCGTTATACACTATAGGATTATCATTGGCATAAATGTTTAAAGCATCTTGCCCCAGACGATTAAAGGTGGAGAGTCGTACACCTGCCTGCACGGCTAATTTATCGGAAACCGTTACCTCGGCTTCTGCGTAGAGCGCATTTTCAAAGGCGTACTTGTTGGTCAATTTGAACGGATTGATCCCGGAGCTTTCGGTAGTGGGTTTTATACTTCCCGGATTAAATTTGTAATAAATGCTATTTAAGCCGTAGTGTAGTTCTATTTTTTCTGAAAGATAATGGGTAAGGTCATACTTCAAGTTTCCATTGCGAATGCCACTTTCAAAATCAAATTCTACAAAACTAAGTTCGAGTCCGTAGAAGTAATCGGAATAGATCAACGATAGATTACTAAACAACTTTTCAGAAAACAAATGGTTCCACCGTACATTGAAGGTGCTGTTTCCGAAGCTATTCGAAAAACTGTCGGATATACTAAACACATCTCTTCCGAAGTAACCCGACAAATACAGCCTATTGGTATCGTTCAAATTGTAACTTATCTTGGTGTTTAAATCGTAGAAATACGCGACATTGTCATTATCGAACAGTGGAAGGAACAAGTGGGCATAACTGCTGCGTCCACCCACTAAGAAGGAGGCAGTGTCCTTTTTTATCGGGCCTTCCAATAACAGCCTACTGGCAACCACACCAATACCGCCATTCGCTCTAAATTCTTTTTTGTTGCCATCTTTTTGATAAATATCGAGCACCGAAGAAATTCGACCGCCATAACGTGCCGGAATTCCGCCTTTGTACAAGGTGAGGTCTTTAATGGCGTCGGGATTAAATACGGAAAAAAACCCAAATAAATGCGATGAATTGTAAAGGGTAGCCTCATCTAAAAGCACCAAGTTTTGATCGGCAGCCCCGCCGCGAACGTTGAATCCGCTGGCCCCTTCACCGGCATTTGTGACTCCGGGAAGTAAGGTGATCGACTTAATTACATCGGTCTCTCCTAAGACCACAGGGATCTTTTTGATGGTGTTCATCGATAAGGAATTAACACTCATCTGTGGTTTTCGGATGTTGAGTTTTTCAATATCCGATTTTAAGATCACCTCATCCAGGGTTTCGGTATCAGTTTCCAAGACCACCGACTTCACCGTATTCTTGTTCAATTCTATGGTAAAGCTTTTGGTCGTAAAACCAAGCGTACGATAAAAAACCTCATAGGAACCTTCGGGAAGCGTGATCGAATAGAAACCATATTCATTAGTAATAGCCCCCGCTTGCATAGACGGAATGATGACATTAACGCCAATTAAGGTCTCACCCGACTCAGCTTCAGCTACAGTACCACTAAGGGTATATTTGGTTTGGGCGACTAACGAAATGCTTCCGAAGCAACACAGAAGCAGTAGAAAATATTTCAATTTTTTTTATTAAAAGTAATGACAATTAGAGAATTAAAAAAGTGATTACTCGTGTTAATTTAAACTCTCGTACTAAAAAGAGCGGGAAAAATCCCGCTCTTACTTATGGTTGTATTTGTATTATGCTATTTCGCTAAGGATCGAATTAAAGGTCTTGCTAGGTCGCATTTCATTAAAGACCAAGGCTTCGGAAGGATAGTAGTATCCTTCAATAGTTGCCGGGTCCCCTTGAACCTCGTTTAACTCTTTAATGATGGTTGCTTCTTGTTCACTTAATTTCTTAGCGATAGGAGCAAAGCGCTCTTTCAATACGGTGTCTTTATCCTGTGCCGCTAATGCTTCTGCCCAATAAAGAGCTAAATAGAAATGACTTCCGCGATTGTCTAACTGATGCACCTTGCGAGAAGGTGACTTTTTATTGTCCAAGTATTGTTCGGTTGCATCATCTAAAGTTTCCCCTAAAACTATCGCTTTTTGGTTGTTGAAGGTTGCTCCTAAATGATCTAAGGAAACCGCCAACGCCAAGAATTCACCCAAGGAATCCCATCGCAAATGGTTTTCCTCTAAGAATTGTTGTACGTGCTTTGGTGCAGATCCACCGGCACCGGTTTCAAATAGGCCACCACCATTCATTAATGGAACAATAGAGAGCATTTTGGCACTGGTTCCCAATTCGAGGATAGGGAAGAGGTCGGTGAGATAATCTCTTAATACGTTACCGGTGACCGAAATAGTATCCTTACCGGCCTTTACACGCTCTAGCGTGTAATGCGTTGCTTGTTCGGGAGAGAGGATCTTTATTTCAAGGCCGCTGGTATCGTGATCTGGTAGATACGCGCGTACCTTTTTAATTAGTTCGGCATCGTGTGCCCGATCTTCATCTAACCAGAATACAGCAGGACTTCCGGTAGCTCGTGCTCGATTCACCGTTAACTTCACCCAATCTTGTATGGGTAGGTCCTTTACTTGGCACATACGCCAGATATCACCTTCGGCAACAGTATGTTCTATGAGTGTGGTACCGTCACCATCGATCACAGCTACGGTTCCCGCAGTGGAAATTTCAAAAGTTTTGTCGTGCGATCCGTATTCTTCTGCTTTTTGAGCCATTAATCCAACGTTCGGTACAGTACCCATGGTCGTCGGATCGAAAGCACCATTTTCTTTACAAAAATCGATGGTCGCTTGATAGACAGCTGCGTAGCTACTATCCGGGATGATCGCCTTGGCGTCTTGTTGTTCTCCTGCAGCATTCCACATTTGTCCCGAAGTACGTATCATTGCCGGCATAGAAGCATCGATGATCACATCACTGGGAACGTGAAGATTGGTTATTCCTTTATCACTATTTACCATTGCCAGATCCGGGTTGCGCTCCATGATCTTAGCGATCTCATTCCTGATCTCGTCTTGTTTCGCTTCCGGAAGCTCGGCGATCTTGTTTATTAGATCCCCAAATCCGTTATTTACATCTACACCCAAAGATTCGAAAGTATCACCATAGGTTTCGAACAATTCTTTAAAATACACACGAACCGCATGTCCGAAGATAATAGGATCACTCACTTTCATCATAGTCGCCTTCATATGTAATGAGAACAACACCTCTTTCTCATTCGCATCCTTTACTTGTTCTTTTAAGAACGCCAACAATGCCTCTTTGCGCATTAGGGTGGCATCTATAATTTCACCCTCTAATACAGGCACCGATTCTTTAAGCACTGTTTTAGTACCGTCGGAAGCCGTATGCACTATTTGTACATAACCGGCTTTATCTATGGTAAGTGATTTCTCGTTGTGTCTAAAATCACCTTCGCTCATTGTAGCAACATGCGATTTAGAATCGGCACTCCATGCACCCATTCGGTGGGGGTTTTTCTTCGCATAATTTTTTACGGCCTTAGGAGCGCGTCGGTCACTATTTCCTTCCCTTAGAACAGGGTTTACTGCGCTACCTTTGATCTTGTCGTAAGTTGCTTTTATTTTCTTTTCCTCATCGTTCGAAGGCTCATCCGGATAACTGGGAATAGCATACCCCTTGGATTGTAGTTCGTTGATGGCTGCCGTGAGCTGTGGCATGGAAGCGCTTATATTTGGAAGCTTGATAATGTTAGCTTCCGGAGTCTTTGCTAATGCTCCTAATTCTGCTAGATCATCAGCCACACGTTGATCTTCCTTTAAATAATCCGGAAACTGAGAAAGAATTCTTCCGGCCAGTGAGATGTCACGTGTTTCGATTGCGATTTGTGAAGGCGCGGTAAACGCTTCTATAATGGGCAAGAAAGAATGGGTCGCGAGAAATGGCGCTTCATCTGTTTTCGTATAGATAATCTTGGCAGTCTTCGTCATAAGTTGATTGGTATTATTTAAATGTTGAATGAGATCGGTTTATGTATCTTCCTGTACGTAAAAACAAGGAAATGCAAATATAACTATTTGAAGAGGGTTTTAAAAGTGCGTTTACCTTATTGTTTTGTTAAGAACAACAGCCGTTAGATCGTTTTTTTGGTCTAATGTTATACTTAAGCATCGATCACACTTCCGAAGAAAACAAACACCTAAAACAAGAAAAGCCATATCAATGTACTGCTACAGTGCTATGGCTCCTTGTGAAACACATCGTTACCAACTATCTGCTCAATGGCAGATCGAGGTGAGTTTATTAAACCCTCACAGTTGTGATCTGTTTCAAAGAGATTTGTTTTTGTATTGAACCAATAACATAAAGTTATTCTATGTCTCAAAAAACAATCTCGAACTTCTCTTTAATCTCAACCCTAACAAATCGCTAGGACCGTTAGCGTTTCAAACGATTAAAAAAAAGTATATAAAGAACGTTGCTTTATTGTATCGTAATGACTGTTACATCATTTTGATACTGCTAATATAGAACACAATTTTTAGTACGCAAGTTTTCTATCACATTAGATACGAACAACTTATAAACCCCTATTATTAACATTTGTTCATAAAAAAAGCAGTCGATCTCCGACTGCTTTTTTTATTTGTGCTAACGTAAGGTTTACTTGGTGTTCTTCTCTCTAATACGAGCTTTCTTACCGGTAAGTCCTCTAAAGTAGTAAATACGCTTTCTACGTACACTACCTGTTTTGTTGATCTCAATTTTTTGCAGGGCAGGTAAATTCATTGGGAAAATACGTTCTACACCTACAGTACCAGACATTTTTCTAATGGTAAACGTTTGCGACGAACCTGTTCCTTTTAGCTGAATTACAACACCTCTAAAAAACTGGGTTCTGGTCTTATCCCCTTCGCGAATTTCATAATACACAGTGATGGTGTCACCGGCATTGAATTTTGGAAATTCCTTCTTGGTTACAAACTCGTCTTGTACAAATTTTACTAAAGCTTCCATTGCTCTTTAATTTAATGGGTTTGTTTACAACAACATACACGTACATCGCCAGAGGTTGGGGTAAAATCGAGTGCAAAAATACGTAATTAATAGAATGTTACAACTTTTTATGTACTTTTTTTCTTGGGCGTTCCCCGCTGTGGCGGGGCGCGCTATCGGCTATATCTCTTGTTGCACAAGAGGATGCCGCCTCTACAAGCCTGCCGCAGGCAGGTCGCTAACGCAACTCTTCTACTTTACGCATTGCTATTCGACCTCCTTTTCCGAAGCAATCCAACGTTCTATCTTATCTTCCAATAGTGCTAAAGGCACACAACCGGTTTCTAACACCTCATTGTGATAGGTCTTAATATCGAAGGCATCACCCAACTCCTTATTTGCCATATTGCGCAATTCGCGGATCTTTAATTGTCCTATCTTATACGACAACGCCTGACCCGGATTTGCCATATAACGCTCTATTTCTGATATAATGCTCGCTTCACTTTCGGCTTCGTTCGCCAACGAATATTCGATCGCCTCTTCGCGCGTCCAACCCTTAGCATGCATACCGGTATCTACGACCAATCGAATGGCGCGGTGCATTTCGGCACCCAACATTCCGAAGTATTGGTACGGATCGGTAAACAGCCCAAGCTCTTTTCCTAACGACTCACAATACAAGGCCCATCCCTCGCCATAACCGCTATACCATAAGGTCTTTCTAAATTGGGGCAGGTCTTCGTTCTCCTGCGTCAACGAGATCTGATAATGATGCCCGGGAATGGCTTCATGCAAGAACAACGACTCATCCGAATAGACATTATAGGTGGTCGCATCCGGAATAGGTACATAGAAAATACCGGGTCGCGTACCGTCAAGAGAGCCCGGATTGTATTCTGCACTAGATGAATTTTCTCGGAACGCTTCGGTACGTCTTACCTCGAAAGCTGTTTTTGGTTTAAGATCGAACAAGACGTCTATCTTTGGTTTCATGCGCTCATAGATGGCATTAAAGTTTTCAATTACTTCATTTGGTTCTTGGTAGGGCATAAGCTCAGGGTTATTTCGCACATAATCGAAGAACGAACGTAGGTCTCCCTTATAACCTACTTGATTCTTTATCTTTTCCATCTCGCCGGAAATGCGCGCTACTTCATTCAATCCTAATTGGTGGATCTCCTCAGCAGTCATATTGGTGGTTGTATATTTCTTTATCTGATGCTGGTAATAAGCTGCTCCGTTCGGGATCTCGTCAATACCTGTGCCTTCTCGAGCCTTCGGTAGATATTCATTCGCCATAAAATCGTGTACGCTTTGGTAGGCCGGGATCACTTTTTCGGTGACCATGCGTTCGTACTTTTTGGTCAACTCTTCTTTTTCTGCTTCGGAAAAATCTTGAGGAAAGATAGCAACTGGAGCATAGAACAAATGTTGCTCGACATTGGGCTCGGTCATTTCTTTTAACTGTGGTAAGATCTTCACTACTAAGGATTTTGGAAGTACATATCCTTCCTTCATCCCTTGTCGCATATTCGACTCGGCTGTTTTTAACCATACTAAATATCCGTCTACACGCTCAAGCCAATCGTTATAGTCTGCAACTGTGTTGAACGGCTGTGCACTCGCACCACTCGCCAACTGACCCATAAACAGATTTACAGACCACATTTGATCGATCGGAAAATAGCGATTGTTCATAAAGTTCAACTCTTCCAAATGAATATCGCATTCCCATTTAAGGATGTTCTTGCTCATTAACTGACTTTCAGAGAGTGTGTCATCCGGATAGTCGTTTAGTTGCTCCTTTATAGAAGTGTAATACGTTTCTAATTTGGCGATATAATCCTCAGATAGTGTATTAGGAAATTGGTCGTTATAGCGATTGTCGCCCGCTGCCGTTGCCGATATCGGATCTAATTTGAGTCCTTCTTCATAATAGGTTTCAAGTAAGGTGTCAAATGCTTCGTTGTACGAAGATTGCATAGCGGTTTCATTTTTTGGTGCATCCTTACAGGCTGAAATAATAAGAAGTAAGGAAACCATGAGAATAGATCGTTTCATAATAGGATAAAATTAAAATAAGAGTGTGTTAAAGATACAGATAAAAAATACTTCTTAATTCTAGATCGCTTGTACAAGGTTGTTTGATAGAGCAATAGCTTCCGAAGAAAGAATGCTAGTCATCCAAAAGGTCTGGGCGTATTGTTTTTGTGCGTTCTAACGCTTGGTCTTCACGCCATTCTTCTATCTTAGGGGTATTGCCACTCAACAGGATATCGGGTACTTTCCAACCTTTGTATTCTGCGGGACGAGTATAGATGGGCGGGGCTAAAAGATTATCTTGGAAGGAGTCGGTTAACGCACTGGTCTCATTGCCCAATACTCCGGGTAACAATCGGATGACGGCGTCACAAACGATGGCAGCGGCCAATTCTCCACCACTTAAAACAAAATCTCCTACAGAGATTTCTCGCGTAACAAAGTGGTCGCGTACACGCTGATCGACTCCTTTGTAATGACCGCATAAAATAATAAGGTTTTGTTTGGTCGAAAGTTCATTTGCAATTCCTTGTGTTAGGGTGTTGCCATCCGGTGTCATATAGATAATCTCATCGTAATCACGTTCATCTTTTAGTGTTGAGATACACTTGTCAATTGGTTCTATCATCATGACCATGCCGGCACCACCCCCAAATTGATAGTCGTCTATTTGCTTATAATTGTTGGTGGCATATTCTCTAAGATTGTGGGTGTGTACCTCAACCAATCCTTTTTCGATGGCGCGTTTTAGGATAGAGGCTTCGAACGGACTTTTTAATAATTCGGGGAGGACTGTTATGATATCGATACGCATGTTTATTGTAGGTCTTTTTTTAGTTGACAGCGTTCTATAGAATCCTTGGCGCGATTAAGTACATTCTTGTCTAAGGTTTGTAAGGCAGCTTTTTTATAATAGGATATGGCCTCATCAAATTTTCCAAGTTGTTCGTACATGATGCCATATTCATTGTACATGGTCGATTTGTTCACTCCGGGAATAGTAATAGCAGTGTCTAGAAGCTCTTTAAGGTCGTCGTATTTGCCTAAAGTGGACAGTAATACGGCGTAATTATAGTAGACTGCCGGATACATTGGGCTTTTCTCTAAACACAGCTTGTATAAGGTTTCTCCTTTCTCATACTCTTTGAACTTAACCTCGTATAAATACCCTAAATGGTTGTAGGCCTTTCCAAAATCTGGGTCGATATCTAAGATCTTTTCCAATTTATTGGTCGCTTCATCGTAAGCCCCGTTTTTGATATCCGAATTTGCCCGGTCTAATAATTCTTCCAGTTTGGTGAGATGATCCATAGCAACCACTTTAGGGTGTAAAAATACAGAAATCTACTTACTTATTTTCCCAAGTGTAATGAAAAACCTTGGTGTCTTTCACCCATCCCAAACGCTCGTACAGTTTTTGCGCCGGATTATCACGATCGGTTTCTAAGGTGAGTCCTCGACTCCCTTCTTGTTTTGCAAATTCTTTGGCTCGTAACATTAATGCTTCTCCCACACCTTGACCGCGAGCGGTTTTGGTTACAAATAGATCATTTAGAATATACGTGCGCTGCATACGAACCGACGAAAAACTAGGGTATAGTTGTGTAAAGCCCAAGCCATTAGTTTCTGTATCTAGTGCGAGAAAAATAGTAGAATCCTTCTGTTTAAAACGATCCACTAAGAAATTGCGAGCGGCCAAAGGGTCTGAAGGTTGTTTGTAAAAAACTCGATATGCGTCAAAGAGTGGAATTAATTGTTCAATATTCGCAAGTGATGCCTTAATGATCTTCATGTTGTGAAAGTACATATTTTTTAGAAATTTTGGTTTCGAACCTGCTTGCCCTTTACTCTGGTTTTTTGAAGTTGAGGGGCATAAAAAAAAGCCTGCATCAAGCAGGCTTTTTATCGTTCAGCTTTCCGAAGAAAGCATACAATTAATAATAAGTAAAGCGTCTAACTTTTGAGATGTATTTTGCCAATCGAATTACTTGATGACTGTATCCGTATTCATTGTCATACCATACATAAAGTACCGCGTTTTTCCCATCTTCTGTTACGATGGTAGCGTTGCTGTCGAAAATAGCCGGAGCCGAAGATCCTACGATATCGCTAGAAACCAATTCATTATTAAGCGAGTACTTAATTTGCTCAACCAAATCACCTTCCAGAGCGTATTTCTTCATAGTAGCATTCAATCCGTCCTTAGAGGTTTTGGCCTCTAATTCTAAATTTAAGATCGCTAACGAACCATTAGGAACCGGTACGCGAATCGCGTTGGAAGTTAATTTTCCGTCAAAAGAAGGCAGTGCTTTAGAAACTGCTTGGCCGGCACCGGTTTCGGTGATCACCATGTTCAATGCAGCAGCACGCCCACGTCGGTATTTCTTATGCATATTATCTACCAAGTTTTGATCGTTAGTATACGCATGTATAGTTTCTAGATGCCCGTGAATTACACCAAACGAATCTTCGATCGCCTTTAGAACCGGAGTGATGGCGTTTGTGGTACAGGATGCAGCAGAGAATATATCTACCGAGTTTGGATCGTGCTCACCGTGATTCACACCGTGTACGATATTTGGAATTCCTTTACCAGGTGCTGTTAATAATACTTTTGAAGTACCCTTAGCCGCAAGATGTCTGCTCAATGCTTCTTTATCACGAAAAGCTCCTGTATTGTCGATGACCAATGCATCTTCAATCCCATATTGAGTATAGTCGATATCCTCTGGGGCATTGGCTGAAATAATATGAACGGTAGTTCCATTGATGATCAAGGCCTTGTTCTCAAGATCAACACGAACTGTCCCCGGGAAATCACCGTGCACAGAATCGTATTGTAACAAAGAGGCTCTTTTTTCAAGCACGGTTTGATCGATGGTTCCCCGTGTTACGATGGCTCGTAATCGCATTTGACTTCCACCTCCTGTACGCGTCATTAGTTCTCGAGCTAATAATCGGCCAATTCGACCAAACCCATATAAAACCACGTCTTTCGGGGTGATAGATGCATTTTCATTAGCTGTTTTTAGCTTGTCGCTAACAAAAGCGATGGCATCTTCGTACTGATTGTCTTCTAAGTGGTATTCGTACGTTAATTTTCCGATATCCAATTTTGCCGGTGGCAAGTCTAATTTTTGGATGGCTTGTGCGATCTCAACAGAGTCGAAGATCGAAATTGGTTTTTGTACGAATTCACCGGCGTATTCGTGAAGGTTTAAAATTTCACTTACGTTGCGATCGATCAATTGATTTCTAAAAAGCACCAGTTCGATAGATTTGTCGTACCATAGATCGCTAACGATCTTGATAAATTCTACAGATGCCTTTCTGCGGTCGGTTTGAAACGACAGTTCTTTTTCATAAACGTCATCAAAACTCATAGGTTGTGTGGTTTAAGGGTTTAAAATTGGGTGCAAAAATAACCAATTCTAACGGTATTGAGAAGAATAATTCACATTTTAAGTTCATTTTGGCATTATCAAATTGTCAGCGCATTCTCTTAGTAGAATCTACTTTTTCTTACCTAGGACGCAACCTTTTTCAAAATACTGCTCATTAGTGTACAAATCATTACTTTTAGATATGAAAAAAACGGTATTCTTTTTATTGCTTGGAGCAATGACGCTCTTTAGTTGTTCTAATGATGACGATGCCATGGATACACAATCATGCGATGCATCTGTGTTTATTGATTCGCAACAATATGAGAACGGTGAAAGTGATAGCTTCAGTTTTAATTCGGTTGAATTAATAGGTGATTGTTTAAACTTACGTTATTCCGCCACGGGTTGTGACGGAAACAGCTGGGTAGTTCGCTTGGTCGCACACGAAGCAGTATCTGAATCGTTACCGCCTATGATGGATGTGCGATTGTTGTTAGTAAATCAGGAGGCATGCACAGCCGAAGTGTCTCAAGAGCAATCCTTTGATCTAAGTAATTTACAAGGTTCAGGTTCTTCCATAACGATACAATTGGAGGATTGGGAATCGACCATACTTTACGAATACTAACTGTAAAGAAAAAATAAGTTTTGCGTAAAAACATGATAAAGGATGTGTGTGGTATTCAAGATGACATTTTTTACTAATTAAAAGCGTCTTTTAACTTTTAAATCCTAGAATTATCGAATTTGTGCACAAGCTAAAGTTAAGCAATGCAATCGATCTAATTATACACTAAACAATATTTGAAGGAAACTACACTTATTCAAAAATGTATCGAAAATGATAGGGAAGCCCAAGGGGAGTTATACCGTAGGTATAAGGACCATTTGTTTCGCCTTTGCTTAAAATATTGTAAAAACAGAACTGAAGCAGAAGATACTTTACAGGAAAGTTTTCTAACCATCTTTAGCAAGATTGAACAGTATAATGGAAAAGGCTCTTTTGAGGGTTGGATGACCCGAATTACAATCAATAAGGCCATTGCTAAATATCACAAGTTTAGGTTTACATTGCCCATTAAAGAAGATATCGTTGAGCAGCCAATAATGGAAGTTAAAAAGTTGACCCATTCGTTAGATGAGGTTCTTACGCTTGTTCAGCAGTTACCCGATCGGTATCGTCTGGTTTTTAGCTTGTATTGCCTCGATGGTTATTCGCACAAGGAGATCGCCAAATTGCTAAATATTTCTGTTGGCACTTCCAAATCTAATCTACACCGAGCCAAACAATTTTTAAAAGAACGATTGATGGAAATCGAGAAAAAAGGCAACCGCTATGGATCATAAAGAAGAAATAGGAAAGGCTTTTAAAGAAAAGCTCGATCAATTAGACGCGTCTCCCGATCCGGCAGTATGGACAGCAATTTCTGAAAAGCTTGATAAACAAGATAAGGAGCGACGAATTTTGGTTATACCGCTTTGGTGGAAACTTGGCGGTGTTGCCGCTATCATAGCCTTAATGTTTACCTTAGGATTAAAATATGTGGGTTCAAGTGATGGAACTGTTACCAATACAAATTCTGAAATTGTTACCAATGCTTCAGATTCACTGCCCGAGAACGAGTTGTTGAAGCTTTCCGAGAATCCAACGCCAATTAGTACCACCGATAACAAGGAAGAATCCTCGCAGTCAATACCAAAATATAGTAACACTCCTAAAAATGACAGGTTGGATGTTGCCAATGAGACTTCCGATGATCTAAATCATTCCAACAGAGTAGCGACAGAAGACGTTTCAGAAATAAAAGAGAAAGAGGTAAATACTGAATTAGAACAATCGAATAATTTTCCAACGCCTAAGTCACAAGCTGATCAAGCTAACAAATCAATTTCGGAACGTATTGCTTTTGAAAAACAACAACAGAAGATACTGGGCGATTCCATGTTCATAGAGAAAACTAATGGTGTGGTATCGCCTATCGCTTCTAACGAACAAATTAATCAGGAAGCAATCGATAACGATTCGATAGTAGCAATAAGCACAACGCCAATCAACAAAGACATTCTTGAAGAAATTCAACAGATCCAAAATGCAAAAGATAGTGTCATAGCTGCCGATGGCAACTCGCGATGGACAGTTTCAACCTATGTCGCTCCTGTCTATTACAATTCACTTACACAAGGCTCTTCTTTAGATCCTAGCTTGGAATCGAATGCGCGAGAAGGTGGCGTTAATATAAGTTTTGGCATACGAGCACAATATGGGGTGTCAAGTAAAATTGCAATACGCGGTGGTGTTAATAGGACAAAGTTAGCCTACACGACAAATGATGGTCTTGTTGTTTCTGCAGAATCGAATATATTCTTGTCCGGAGTAGCCATTGATAATAACGAACTTGAGATTCCCATATCGAATGATGGTAGTAGCTCAGATTTTGACCTTACTCAAGAGATCACGTATGTTGAATTACCTTTTGAGCTGGCGTATCGTGTAGTTGATAATCGTTTTGGCCTGACATTAATTGGCGGGATGAGTCTATTTGTTTTAGATTCAAACGATGTGTTTATATCGAACAAGGAATCTGAACGTATGCGCTTCGGAAGCGCCACTAATCTAAATTCGGTTTCGTATAGTAGCAATTTTGGTCTTGGGTTTACCTACGATTTAGGAAGTTCATTTCAATTCAACCTTGAGCCTATGCTGAAGATTCAATGGAATACGTATACCAATGATACCAGCACTTTTAAACCTTATGTGCTCGGAGTTTATAGTGGGTTTAGTTATCAATTCTGAAGCACTAAAAACAAAATACCCTTTTCAAAAATTTGAAAAGGGTATTTTTCTTCAGAAGGAACAAACTACCTGAAGATGAACGAGTTTATTTCACCACGTTGGTCAACAAATGTCATTTTAATTGGGTCATTAAAATCCCGACGCGACATAATGCGTTTGGCATCGTCGATATCTTTTACAGGTTCATCATTAATTTTTGTAATTATGATGCCTTTTAGATTGTATCGACCCAGGTCTTGAGACAGTGCTTGAGTAACCTCGACACCATACGAAACGCCTCGGCGTTTTAAATCGCTAGGATCGGCGTTCTTTACTTCTAAGCCAACATCCTTAATTTGATAGGTCTCAAGTTTGATCAAGGTCACCGGAACTACTTTTTTGCGACCTTCTCTTAATATGGTTACATCCACCACGTCGTTGGGGCGTTTTGAACCAAGATATCCGGTCAAGTCTGAAAATTTTCCAACTTTGTATCCGTCAACTTGTTTAATAATATCTCCTTTTTTCAGGCCGCTTTTATCGGCACCGCTACCTCTTTCGATCTCACCTACAAATACACCTTCGGTTTCGGTAGTTCCCAACAATTCGGCTGTTTTAGAGTTTAAGTTGCTTCCTTGGATTCCTAGAATACCGCGTTGTACGTTTCCAAATTCCATAATGTCCTCTATCACTTTACGTGCGTTGTTCGATGGGACCGCGAACGAATACCCTACATACGAACCTGTTTCCGAAGTAATGGCCGTATTTATACCAACCAATTCTCCTTTGGTATTCACTAAAGCCCCTCCGCTATTACCGCGATTTACCGCAGCATCGGTTTGAATGAACGATTGTGGGTTACCGTCAAACTGATTAAGATCGCGTGCTTTAGCACTAATGATCCCCGCTGTAACGGTTGAGGTCAAATTAAATGGGTTCCCTACGGCTAATACCCATTCTCCAATTTTTACTTCATTGGAATCTCCGAAGGTTACAAAAGGGAGTTCTTCTTCAGAGTCAATTTTAATTAGAGCAATATCTGTTTTGGGATCGGTTCCAATGAGTTCTGCTTCGTAGATACGATTATTGTTTAGAGTAACTTCTAGTTGTGAGGCATTTGCGATCACGTGATTGTTGGTAATAATATATCCGTCGGGTGAAATGATCACACCACTTCCGGCTCCAACCATTGCTTTTGGTTGTCCACCACCATAGAAATACTCCATGATATTACTAGGCTGTCTGCTAATAGTGGTGTTTTTAACGTGCACGACGGCATGAACTGTTCTTTCGGCAGCATCGGTAAAATCGATACCCTCGGCAGCTGCACTATAGGCGTTGGTATACGTTGTTGATGTAGGAATAAAGGATGTATCCTTTTCCGGTGAGAGGAAGGCTATATCCGTATTCGATGATTCAAAATATTTATAACCTCCTAATGTGATGGCTCCTGCGACCAGGGCCACGAGAAATAAACGAACTGTCTGTTTCATAGGTTTTATTTTTAAGTTATACGTTAAGTAACATTTAGATGACGACAATTATTACAAAGTATTTCTGTTTTAACGTCCATTTAACAGCTTACAACCGTTGAAAGGCCGTTTTGCTTTTCCTATCTTTGCAATTATGCAAGTGGCATTTAGCAAATATCAAGGAACGGGAAACGATTTTGTATTAATTGATAATCGTCAACACACATTCTCCAAAAACAATACCAAAATAATTGCACGTATGTGTGATCGAAGGTTTGGCATTGGAGCCGACGGTTTAATTCTGTTAGAAAATCACGATTCCTTAGATTTTAAGATGGTTTATTTTAATTCTGACGGGAAAGAAAGCAGTATGTGTGGAAACGGGGGACGCTGTATCGTGAAATTTGCAAATGCCTTAGGTATTATTGAGGACTCGGCACAGTTCGAGGCCATTGATGGCTTGCACGAAGCTACTATTCATGGGGAATCCGTGCGCTTAAAAATGAGTGATGTAGCCCAGGTCGATATAACAACGACACATGCCTTTTTGAATACAGGATCACCGCATCATGTTACTATGGAAAGTAATGTTGAACAGGTAAATGTAAAAGAACAAGGTGCGGAAATTCGGTATGGAACATACGGCAGTGAAGGAGCGAACATCAATTTTGTACAGAAAACCGGGGATGCCATTTTTTCAGTTCGCACTTACGAACGTGGTGTAGAAGATGAAACATTATCTTGTGGTACCGGTGTAACTGCCGTAGCTATAGCGATGTATGAAATGAAGCAGACTTCAGAAAAGGAAGTGATCTTAGATACACCTGGTGGAAAGTTGATCGTTCGGTTTGACAAAGAAGACGATCGTTTTACAAATATTTATTTAGAAGGACCGGCGAATTTCGTTTTTAAAGGTGTTTGGCAATGAAAACACTAAAAGGGAATAAAATACATTTGCGTGCACTGGAATTAGAAGATCTGGATTATTTGTACGCACTTGAGAACGATGAATCGATTTGGGAAGTGAGCAATACCACGACACCTTACTCGAGGTTCGTATTGAAACAATATTTGGAGAATGCACATCGCGATATTTTTGAAGTAAAACAATTGCGACTTGTAATCTGTACGAACGATGAGCAACGGCCTGTCGGATTTATTGATCTTTTCGATTTTGAGCCGAAACACCGTCGCGTAGGCGTAGGGATACTAATTTTTTCTGAAGGCGATCGCGGGAAGGGTTTTGCTTCCGAAGCATTAAAAATGACGATCCAATATGCCTTTAAATATTTAGAGGTACACCAGTTATTCGCGAATATTTCCGAAGGAAATGACCGAAGTATGCAGCTATTCGAGTCTATCGGATTTAAAAACAATGGTTGTAAAAAAGACTGGATCGCTTCCGAAGAAGGATTTAAAAATGAATTTATTTATCAGTTGATACATCATGTACATTAAAAAGATAGTAATTGCCGTCCTGCTATTAGGATTGGTTGGAATGGGAATTTTTGCTTGGTACGTTTACGACACCATCTTTGCTCCAAACACAGCATTTAATAATTCAGAGGCCCATGTGTACATTCCTACCAATGCCAGTTTCGACAAGGTAGTGGCAGAATTGGAGCCCTTGTTACAAGATGTGGCATCGTTTAAAGTAGTAGCTGAAAAAAAAGAATATATTTCTAACATCAAGCCGGGACACTTTATCTTAAAGCCCGGAATGAGCAATAACGATATCATTAACACCATACGAAGCAGGAATGTTCCTATTATGGTAAAGTTTAATAATCAAGAGCGTCTCGAAAATTTAGCGGGGCACCTCTCAAGACAAATAGAACCCGATAGTCTAACCTTATTAAAGGTCTTTAGAGACGAAGCATTTTTAGATTCGACCGGTTTTTCGAAGGAGACGGCTCTGGGAATGTACATTCCAAACACCTACGAATTTTATTGGAATACGACTGCTTCCGATTTCCGTGATCGAATGCAAACCGAGTACGATCGGTTTTGGAATGAGACCAGAGTAGAAAAGGCGAAAGCACTTGGACTCACAAAAAATGAAGTATTGTCACTTGCTGCCATAGTTCAAAAAGAAACGGCCAAAGTGGAAGAGCGTCCCAGAGTGGCCGGGGTGTATATAAATCGGATACAATTAGGGATGCCGCTACAAGCCGATCCAACGGTGATCTATGCAAAGAAACTTGCCGAAAATGATTTCGATCAAATAATAAAACGAGTGTTATATGTGGACCTGGCTTTAGATTCACCCTATAATACGTATAAAGTGAAAGGAGTTCCTCCGGGACCTATTAGCATGCCCGATATCTCTTCTATCGATGCAGTACTCAACTACGAAGACCACGATTACTTGTACTTTGTCGCCGATGTGACGAACTTTGGTTATCATAAATTTGCCAAGACATTGGCGCAACACAACCGCAATAAGGCAGCCTATGTTCAATGGGTTAATAGCCAGGGCGTAAATCGTTAAACCTTTCAAAAACACCCAGTTAAAGAGTGTTAATTGCTTTTTAAGACTGCCTATTCTTGGTATATTCTTTGCAAAGATCAGTTCCGCAAGCGAATTGGTCTATGACAATATTACGTTCATTGAAATTACGAAATACAATTCATAAGACCTTTTAGCAAATGAAAGTTTGCTTTGAAGAATATTTCGTCATAGCACGAGGCTATGGCGCAATAATTATAATTCTTAAACTAAGTAGAACATGCGAAAACGTTTTATGAAATTGTCTGTGCTGCTACTGATAGCCGCTTTTGTGGTATCAGGTTTCTCTTTAACCAAAGAGACGAATAGCAGTTCTATATTTACGACGGAAATCGAAGGAGAACTCGCCTATGTTCCCTTTGAATATGAAGTAAATATGAATCCCCAACAAAGAATCCCTTTTGTTGGAAAGTCGTTCCTAGGCTTTTGTGAAGACCTCGGCTTTAGTGAAAGCAGTGGTAACTATCGAGCTGTTAATCGATTGGGTTATTTAGGCAAATACCAGTTTGGCTGGACTACCCTTAATTGGGTAGGTATTTTCAATAAATCAACTTTCTTAAATTCCCCCTTGTTACAGGAAAAGGCGTTCGAAACGCTACTTTCCAAAAACAAGTGGGTGCTAAGAGATTATATTGAAGAATATGACGGTCAAACAATTAACGGTATTCAGATAACCGAATCGGGATTATTAGCCGCAGCTCATCTGGGAGGAGCTGGAAATGTAATGAAGTTTCTAAGCTCAAATGGTGATGATGTGTTTGCAGACGCGAACAATGTACCTATCACTAAGTACATGAAGAAGTTTGCAAATTACGATGTATCATCAATTCTGCCAGATAACAACGCCAGAGCGACATTATAATTATTGAAAAAGTCAGGTTGACAAACCTGACTTTTTTCATTTAACACTTTTTAACATCCTGCAAATCAAATTAATAGAATTTTTCGTATCTTTGCGCGCTGAAATGCAAGGTGCGAGAATTCGTACTTTATAATTTTAAATTAAATGAAAAAAAGGTATTACTTAATTGTTGCATTACTTATCGCAACCGTAATGGTTGCAACAGGTTTTTCTTCGGAAAAGCAATACGACCTTTCTCATTACAAACTGAATGGAATGGAACTGTGTTACGATGTTCCTAATGAAGAAGAAATACTAACGGTCATACAACCAAAAGTATCGTACAGTTTGTTTTTGGGTAAAACCTATGTCGGATTTAAAGAAGCATTGGGTTTTAAAGAATCAAGAGGTGAATACTCTGTAGTGAATGAATACGGATACATGGGGAAATATCAATTCTCCAAAGGAACTTTGAAGCTTATCGGGATCTATAATCCGGATAGCTTTCTAAACGATTCACGACTTCAGGAATCTGCGTTTACAGCCAATGCGGCTCGTAACAAATGGATCTTACGTCGTGATATAAAACGCTTTAAAGGCCGGTATGTAGGTGGTGTGAAAATCACCGAGTCCGGAATTTTAGCGGCGGCGCATCTAGCGGGTCCCGGAAACGTAAAGAAATATCTACGAAGTGGTGGAGTACAAGTGTTTAACGATGCTTTTGGAACTTCTATCAAACATTATTTACGTAAATTTTCCGGATACGATACGTCGCACATCGTTCCAAACAGAAAAGCAAGAGTATTGTAACTTTTTAAATTATTTTTGAAGTATAAACAAGGTGGGTCTTTTATTAAGATCCACCTTTATTTTTTTCCAGGTAGCCGCTGTGGCTGTTTTTATATACTCGGTAGGCAACGTTATATCGCAAGCAATACAGAGTTGTGTTTCTTGATGTAGGGTTGCTAACAGGCTTTCTAATAATTGGTTGTTCCTATACGGAGTTTCAATAAACAATTGCGATTGTCCTTGCTCTCCCGACAGTCGTTCTAGACGCTTGATCTCTGTTTTTCGTTCTCGTTTGTCAATGGGCAAGTAGCCGTTGAATGCAAAATTTTGTCCATTTAATCCACTGGCCATAAGCGCCATTAAAATAGACGAAGGCCCCACTAATGGCACTACTTTTATACCTCGTGCATGGGCTTGTTGTACTACTTCCGAACCGGGATCTGCAATTCCGGGACAGCCAGCATCACTAATAATACCAATATCATTTCCTGCATAACACGGATCCAACATAGGAGGGATTTCGCTCGGATCGGTAAATTTATTAATGAGTTGAATATTTAGGTCGGGCTGTGACTTCTTAGGCACAATGCTCTTTATAAATCGCCTTGCATTCTTTTCGTTTTCAACAATATAATAATCTATATGTTCCACGGCTTTCTTTACCAGTAGCGGTAACACCTCTAAGGGTGGTGTTTCTCCTAACGTACAGGGAATTAAATAGACATTTCCTTTTTCTACGATCATTTAGTTAATAAGTAGTTTTTTGATACTGGTTTCTCCTCCTTCCGAAGTAATACGTACAAGATATAAACCATTAGATAGGCCGTTAACGGCTATATTTTTTTCTGAAGTCGATAGTGCAGATGCCTCATACACAATACTTCCGCGAATATCGGTGATAACGATACTATTAATGGTATCGCTCGTCATGGCAATTGTAATTGCTTCGGAAGCAGGATTAGGGGTCATGCTAATGTCTAGGCTCGTTGAATGTTCGGGCGTAGTTAACACACTTCCCTTAATACTGTATATATCACCATCAAGATCTACAATATACAGTTCGTTATTCACGTCTTGTCCGAAACTTACCCAAGTACCGTTAAAGTCTCCTTGATCCATTTGGTTATTCGACTGGTCTACAGTTCCTATCATTCCACTACAGGTATCGGCAAATAAATAGATGCCTTGTAGATCATCATATACATTTCCTCGGTATACATAACCGCCGACAATAGAACAATTACCTCCGGCGTGCGTATATTCGGCAACTGGGAAGGTAAGTTCACTCGGATCAGGACAATTTGCTGTATTAAATGGTTGCGAACCTTCGTAGCATCGCCACCCGTAGTTTAATCCGGCTTCGGTGATCCCGGCTCTGTCAACTTCTTCAATATTATTTTGACCAACATCACCAATCCATACCTCTTCCTCTACAAAATCGAAGGAGAAACGAAACGGATTTCGTAATCCGTAGGCCCAAATTTCTTCTGCATCAACACCACTTCCTGCAAAAGGGTTGTCTGCTGGTATACCGTAATTGTCTCCTCCAGACGGATTGTCAACGTCTATTCGCAGTAATTTTCCTAACAAAAGTGTCGTATTTTGAGCACGATTTCCCGGGTCGCCACCGCTACCACCATCGCCCGATGCGATGTATAAAAAGCCATCGGGCCCAAAGGCTAGTGCACCACCATTGTGGTTTCCGAAGGGCTGGCTATAGCTAATAATTTCTAGTTCAGAGCCTGGAAAGGCAATTTCCGGATTACCCGGGTCGACAGTAAATCTAGATACTTGTGTATCTCCACTGTTGTTGATATAGTTCACATAAAAATAGCCATTGGTGGCATAATCGGGATGAAATGCAAGACCTAGTAGCCCTCTCTCATCAAACGGACTGGTTGGGTCGAATACTCTGTTGTCAATATTGAGATAAGGAACATCGTTAATCGTTCCATCCGTTTTTAATATTTTAATGATTCCTGCTTTTTCAACTACAAAAAGGCGATCGTCTCCGGCATTCTGTAGATCGACAGGCGAATCGAAAGTGACCGAATCATCGTTGAATTTTTCAATGGAAACAGTTTGAGAGATTGCTGTCAAGCCTAAGAATAGCGACAGTAGGAGGGTAGTAGTGATTTTCATAACTTTTTTTTGAATTACTACTAAAGTAATGAAAATAGGGCAGAATATAAATTATATTCGCTTGGCGATCGACGTGCACGCTTTATCGAGCATGTTATACACCTGCTCAAAACCGTCATTTCCACCATAATAAGGGTCTGGAACATCGACATTTTCACCCGGAAATAGTTCGTCGAGGATGAGCTGTACTTTTTCTTTATCCGATTCTGATTCAGCAAGTTCTATCACGTCGCTATAATTAGAACTATCCATGACAAAAATGTAATCGAACTCATTAAAATCAGCAGGTTTAAACTGTCTTCCACGCTGTTGTGTAATATCTAATCCTTTTTGTTTTGCAATAGCGATACTACGAGGATCGGGTTGTTCGCCAACATGCCAGCCTCCTGTACCCGCCGAGGTAACCTCTACCTTTTCTGGATCGACCTTAGCTGCTAACAAGCCTTCTGCCAAAGGAGAACGACAAATGTTTCCTAAGCAAACCATAAGCACTTTTGTTTTCATATTTAGAGATAAAAAATCCGGCGAAGGGCCGGAGGTAAATTATAAGGTTAATTTTTTGTTGAGGTCTTCTACATACTTTCTGAATTGCTTATCGGTACTCGACAAGTTGTCGACGGTTTTACAAGCATGGAGAACGGTAGCGTGATCTCGCTGGCCAATTTGAGAACCTATAGATGCCAAAGAGGCCTTTGTAAATTTCTTTGCAAAGAACATGGCTAATTGTCTAGCCTGAACAATATGACGTTTTCGCGTCTTCGATTGTAATGTATCCACATCCATTTGAAAATATTCACTTACCACTTTTTGAATATAATCGATAGAAACTTCGCGTTTGGTGTGTTTTACATAATTATCGACTATCTTTTTGGCGAGTTCGATAGTGATCTCACGTTTATTGAACGAAGAATGTGCAATAAGCGAAATTATGGCACCTTCCAATTCTCGGATATTGGTTTTTATGTTGTTCGCTAAGAACTCGATGATATCTTCCGGCATATCAACGCCGTCTCTATACAATTTGTTCTTTATGATCGCAACACGAGTGTCGTAATCGGGATGGTTTAGCTCGGCAGAAAGGCCCCATTTAAACCGGGACAGTAGCCGTTGCTCTATATCGATCATATCTACCGGCGCCTTGTCACTGGTTAAAATGACTTGTTTGCCGTTTTGATGTAGGTGATTAAAGATATGGAAGAACACATCTTGTGTTCCTGCTTTTCCTGACAGCAATTGAATGTCGTCTACGATCAGCACATCGATGATTTGATAGAAATGAATAAAATCGTTTCTATTATTCTTTTTAACCGATTCGATATACTGCTGGGTAAATTTTTCAGCAGAGATATACAAGACGGTCTTTTCAGGATATTTGTCTTTTATTTCAACACCGATGGCATGTGCCAGGTGTGTTTTTCCTAATCCAACACCTCCGAAGATAAGCAATGGATTAAAAGAAGTGCCACCGGGTTTGTTAGCAACCGCTAATCCGGCCGATCGTGCTAAACGATTCGATTCACCTTCAAGAAAACTTTCAAAATTGTAACTCGGATTCAGTTGCGATTCGATCTTAACATTGCGAATGCCAGGGATCACAAAAGGATTTTTAAGTTCGGGACTTTTATTCTTTAAGGGAACATCGACTTCCTGCGATTTTACTTGAGAACGGTTGGAACTTGGAATACGCTCGGTAAATGGTTGCTTGTTACCATAGGTGTTCTCCATTTTAATGATGTACACCAATTTAGCAGTGGTTCCTAATTCTTTGGTGAGTGCAACTTTTAATAACTTCACATAATGCTCTTCGAGCCACTCGTAAAAAAACTTGCTGGGAACTTGGATGCTCAACGCGTTTTCAGAGAGTTTAACTGCCTTGATAGGTTCGAACCAGGTTTTGTATGCTTGCGAAGTTATATTATCTTCAATAAAGGACAAACAATTTTCCCAAACCGATTCCGCAGTTTTGCTCATAGTTAAAGTTGAAGTTTAATTAGTTTAAAAGATGCGGTTAAAAAAAGTGAAAAAGAGTTTTCTATAACATTTTCTTAACACTGCAAATATGTGAACAAATAATTGAAAAAAAAAATGGATTGGCTATTGAATTTGTAGTTTTTTTTTCCCATACTATAGCTCACCCAAACATACGAAAAAAGTTCCCCTTTTACGGTTTAATTCATGAAAAAAAATCTTACAAAATTAAGAGTACGTTATGGAGAGACCGATCAAATGGGTGTGGTCTACTACGGAAATTACGCACAATATTTAGAACAGGGAAGGACCGAATGGCTGCGTGAATTGGGCTTTAGCTACAAATGGATGGAAGCCAACAATATCCACCTGCCTGTCGTAAATCTCAACATCGACTATAAACAACCGGCCTTGTACGATGACCTCATTACCATTACTACGACCCTTAGGAAAATTCCTACTATTAAAATTGAGTTTGATTACCAAATACACAACGAATCGGGTGAACTTTTAGTGAATGCTTCCACAACTTTGGTCTTTATAAATAGCATCACAAAAAAAATTACAAAAGCCCCCGAATATCTGTTGAATAAATTAGCCGAATAGTTAAACTAATTTTCCAGTTTTTTGATATTCACCTTGTATGTGTTTGTAAAAAGCGAATAGATGCGATCTGCTTCCTTTTCTCTTACCGAAATTTGTATTTTACATCCTATAGTCAACGCTTGCGAAACAATTTTCAATTTCGCTTCTTTTATCATGCGCATGACCATGCTCATTTCGGGATATTCGAAGGTAAGCACAAAATCAACATTAATTGTTCGTTTTACGATGGGGGCAGCCTCTAGTGCTAATTGTGCCGCTGTTTTGTAGGCTTGTATCAATCCGCCTACGCCCAATTTCGTTCCGCCAAAATAGCGAACTACTACTACCAACACATTGGTAACATCGAACGATTGCAATTGTCCGTAGATGGGCATTCCGGCACTATTAGAGGGCTCTCCGTCATCATTGGCACGATAGCGGTCGTAGCGCATTCCCAATTGCCAGGCGTAGCACCAATGTCGTGCGGTATGGTGCTGTTGCTTCAGTAATTCCAACTGTTCCTTGATCTGTTCTTCGGAAGTTACCGGGAATGCATAGCCATAGAATTTACTGTCTTTTTCTTTGTACAGCACTTCTTCTGAAGGGTTACGTATGGTTTTATAAGTGTCTTTTTCCGAAGCCATTACCACTTTCCTAATGCAACTAAAAATATACTAATAACGGCCAGTACGATCCCAATCCAATTCTTCCGAAGCAATCGCTCTCTAAATAACACAATTCCGGTCAAGGTAGAGAGCATCACTATGGCAACGTTGTTAACCGTAAAGATCCCGGAGCTCTCAAGAACGCCACTTCGCAGCGCTAACACCAAAAAATAGATGGAAAAATAATTGGGAATTCCCAATACAACTCCTCCTAGAATGTTCTTCCATCGAAATTGAAACGCGCCTCGAATTTTTTGAACGACCAAAACCATCACGCCTATGGTGGCGGCAGCCGAAAATATTGTGGCCGAAAATAAGGGGACATCATTGGCTGCAACAAACGAATCTTCTAGATATTTAATGCTGGTATCAATGATACCACTGCCTAAAAAGACCAACAAAGGAAAAATGATATTTCTTTTTCGAACGGTAAGTCCGTCTTTCGTTTTTATCGAGGCTAAGTATACAGCGACCAAGGCCAATATGATCCCGCTGGCCTTAATAAATCCAAGGCTTTCATGGTAATAGACCAGTCCGAACACCACAGGTATCACGACACTCATTTTCGTAGCAACCGATACGACCGAAAGCCCGCTGCGCTGTGTAGTGATGGCCATTAGATTAAAAACAATAATAAATAATGCACCAAGACCTAGCGTGTAATAGAACCAATCGTATTGTGGGATCTTCGCAACTTCAATGCTACCATTATACCCTATGACTCCACAAATACAAGCGATAAAGTAGTTGATCACAATAGCGTGGAGCGTATTAATTTTAAATCGGTCGTACAATTTAAAAACGACAAATATGAGTGTCGATGAAATAACACTTAACAGCAGATAGATCAAGAATTCTTGTTTTTAAAGATTTGTAATCGGTCGTTTTTTATCTGTTCTTCGGAAGCTTCCTCAACAGAAAGCACGGGAGCTTTAACCCCTTCGTCAAATGTACAGTTTCCTGTAAATACTAGCGCCTCATCCCACAAATTTTCATCAATAAACGATTGAAGGGTTCTAGTGCCACCCTCAATGATCACCGATTGTATTTCTTTAGCATGAAGTGATTCACAAATCTGTTTCGGAACCGATCTCGAGAAATCGATCGTTTCAAAGGTATTGGTGGTGGTCCCTTCTTTGTGCTGCTCGGTGATAACAAGCGTGGGTGCCGCTGTGTCGAAAACAGAAGCACTATTGGGTACCTTTAACGATCTATCTATCACCACGCGTAATGGTGAGGGACCGTCCCAGTCTCGTGTTGTAAGACTAGGGTGGTCATCTAAGACCGTTTGGGTACCTACCAATATCGCTTGTTCCTGAGCTCTCAATTGGTGTACTCGCTGCCGTGAAAACGTATTGGTGATCCATACCGGTTTTTTATCTGCAGATCGCACGGTTTTAGTCGGTGCTATAAAATGATCGACCGATTGTGCCCACTTTAGGATAATATACGGCCGCTTCCTCGTGTGAAAGGTGATAAATCGCTTATTGAGCGCATCGCAGGATTCGCTTAATACACCAACAGTCACGTCACAACCGGCTTCTATGAGTCGTTTAATACCACGCCCGGCAACCTGCGGATTTACATCGGTGCTTCCAATTATAACCTGAGGGATCTTATGCTCGATTATCAAATCGGCACAAGGCGGCGTCTTGCCATAATGGCTACAGGGCTCTAACGAAACATAGAGTGTTGCCTCCTTTAGTTTAGACTTGTCACTAACACTTTGTACGGCAAGTACTTCGGCATGAGGTTCTCCAGCTTTGCGATGCCAGCCTTCTCCAATTATGGTGTCGTTGTGAACAATGACGCTGCCTACCATCGGATTTGGGTAGGTGGTTCCCAGTCCATTTTTGGCCAATTCGATGCAGCGCATCATGTATTTTTCATGTATCTTCACAGCGTAAAAATACAATGAATTGCTTAGATGGACATACCCTTGATCAGACCGATCGAAAAAAAAGACAATCCGCACATTGCAGCAGTGATTCGTAGCGTGCTCATTGATTTTGGTGTACCCAAAAAAGGCACGGCTTATGCCGATGCCGCATTGGATGCCATGTTCGAAACCTACCAAGAAGAACGCTCGGCCTATTTTGTTGTAGAAGAGGACGGGAAAATAATAGGTGGGGCAGGAGTCGCACCCTTGGCAAACTATAATGGAAACGTGTGCGAACTACAAAAGATGTATTACCTGCCTGAGGCTAGAAAACGCGGAATTGGAACACATATGATCAATTTATGCCTTATTAAAGCGCGAGAATTTAATTTTGATCAGTGTTATCTTGAAACCATGCCTTATATGACGGCCGCGCAAAAACTGTACGAACGTTCCGGCTTCCGATTTATCGATGGTCCAATGGGCGATACGGGACATTACTCATGCCCGGTACATATGCTAATAGACCTATAATTATAATTGGTAAAGAACTAGTGACCCTCAAGGAACTTCAACATACATTCCAGGCTGAATTAGCAGCATTGTATCCTTCAGAAGAAGTTAGGTCTTTCTTTAATTTGCTTACCGATGCTTACTTCGGAATGTCACCGGTGGAGATCGTCCTTAACGGTACCAAAGAACTTTCCGAAGTAGAAATAAATCCATTCTTTGCTGCCATACAACGTTTGAAGCAGTACGAGCCCATCCAATATATAATAGGTGAAACTGAATTTTATGGAGCACTATTTTCGGTAAACAAACACACCTTAATTCCACGCCCTGAAACCGAAGAACTGGTAGCGTGGATCCTTTCAGATTGTCGAACAATAGAAAGTGACACATCAACACTAAACACACAAGACGCTAGCATTTCCATTTTAGATATAGGTACAGGAACGGGTTGTATTGCGATCACTTTAGCTTCACAGTTGCCTAATTCCGAGGTTACCGCCATCGATGTTTCCGAAGATACCTTGAAAATAGCTTCAAAAAATGCGAATCAGCTTGCGGTTTCGGTAAACTTTGTACAAGAGGATATACTGTCGGCAACAGAACTTCCTGCGAAATACGATGTGATCGTTTCAAATCCGCCTTATGTGAGGGACTTGGAAAAAGATGCGATGTCGCCAAATGTGTTAGCCCACGAACCTGCTACCGCTTTATTTGTTTCTAACGATGACCCTTTGGTGTTTTATCGTGCGATTGCCAAATTGGCTGCAAAACACTTGAAGCCACAAGGTTCACTTTACTTCGAGATTAATGAGTATCTTAGTAGTGAAATGGAACAACTAATGAAGCAGGAAGGGTTTGCAGATATTGTGTTGAAGAAAGATGGCTTCGGAAAGTTCCGAATGTTACGATGTTGCTTATGACCAAACTAAAGAAAATATGTGTGTTTTGCGGAAGCAGCGATGGGAATGACGCCAACATTACGAAAGCAGCGACCCATTTGGGAACCGTCTTGGCCGAAAGAGAGATCAGCTTAGTATACGGTGCGGCTAAGATTGGAGTTATGGGTACGGTGGCCAAAGCAGTACTCGAGCAAAAGGGCACAGTGATCGGCATTATTCCAAACTTCTTAAAGAAAAAGGAAGTAGTACATTTGGGATTAACAGAGCTTATTACCACCGACAATATGCACGATCGCAAATTGAAGATGCAGGAAATTAGCGACGGATTTATCGCATTACCGGGTGGATTTGGAACCTTAGAAGAACTTTTTGAAATCATCACGTGGCTTCAGTTAGGGCTGCATGCTAAACCCATCGGGCTTTTGAACGTGAACCATTTTTACGATCCTTTACTGGAACTACTTGAAAACATGGTTCGTAATGGCTTTATTACTATGGAAAGCTACGAGTTGTTATTAGTTGCGACTACTTCCGAAGCACTGCTTGAAAAAATGGAACAGTTTAAACCGCCAAAATTCCCGCATTGGTTAAACGAAGAACGCACCTAGAAGAATGTTTATAAACTGTGTTCTGAAAGATTCCAAATAAACCGAATGAATTTTATATTTGTTCCATGAGCATCGAACAACAGATCAATCAACTTCGCAACGAACTACGCGAACACAATTATAATTACTACATACTCGACAACCCTACGATCTCCGATTACGAATTCGATCAAAAGTTGAAACAGCTGCAAGAATTAGAATCAGCCCACCCGGAATTCTATGATGCCAATTCACCAACCTTACGAGTTGGCGGCGCTGTTACCAAGAATTTTGAAACGGTTCCACATACCTATCGCATGTACTCCTTGGCTAATAGCTATTCGAAAGAAGATCTGGAAGATTGGGAGAAGCGCATAAAGAAAATGGTCGATGGTCCTGTGCAATATACCTGTGAACTTAAATACGACGGCGCTTCTATGAGTCTTACCTATGAAGATGGAAAATTAGTGCGTGCGGTTACGCGTGGCGACGGATTTCAAGGTGATGATGTGACTACCAATGTAAAAACGATCAATTCTGTTCCCTTGAAATTAAAAGGAGATTATCCCGATAAGTTCGAAATACGAGGAGAGATCGTATTGCCGTTCGAAGGTTTTGCACAAATGAATGCCGAGCGCGTTGCGGCAGGAGAGGAGCCCTATCGCAATCCGAGAAATACGGCCTCCGGAAGTTTAAAACTTCAAGATAGTAGCGAAGTGGCCAAGCGCCCTCTAGAGTGTTTGCTGTATAGCTTAAAGGGAGCAAACTTACCGGTTTCCACCCAATACGAAAGTTTAGAAAAAGCGAGAGCCTGGGGATTTAAGGTTCCTGAAGTTGCAACATTAGCCAATTCTATAACTGAGGTGTTAGAATTTGTAAATTATTGGGACGTTCATCGTCATGAACTGCCTTACGAAACCGATGGCGTTGTAATTAAGGTGAACGATCTACAACAACAAGAAGAATTAGGATATACCGCCAAAGCGCCACGTTGGGCGATGGCCTATAAATTTAAAGCCGAACGTGTCGCTACCAAATTGCATACGATCACTTATCAGGTTGGACGAACCGGTGCTATTACCCCTGTGGCTAATTTAGAGCCTGTGTCGTTAGCAGGGACCATAGTAAAAAGAGCTTCCTTGCACAATGCCGATCAAATTGCAAAACTAGATATTAGAGAAGATGATACGGTATTTGTAGAAAAAGGAGGGGAGATCATCCCGAAGATCATAGGCGTAGATTTTGCCTTACGAGACCAAGCTTCTCGACCAACACAGTATAGAACCACTTGTCCCGAATGCGAAACACCGTTGGTGCGTACCCAAGGAGAAGCACAACATTATTGCCCCAATACCGAAGGTTGTCCTCCACAGATCATTGGGCGGATTCAACATTTTATTTCGCGCAAAGCGATGGATATTGAAGGATTGGGCGGTGAAACCGTAGCGTTGTTGGTGAACAACGGACTCATAAATAACTATGCCGATCTTTATGAACTAGGCGTTTCTGAGATTACCCCTTTAGAGCGAATGGCCGAAAAAAGTGCAGAGAACTTGGTTGCCGGAGTGGAAGCTTCAAAAGAGATTCCTTTTGAGCGTGTCTTATTCGCCCTTGGAATTCGCTATGTTGGAGAGACGGTAGCTAAAAAACTGGCCAAGCATTACAAGAATATCGATGCGATCGCAACGGCATCGGAAGACGAACTAACTGCAGTAGATGAAATAGGCAGCAAGATTGCCGAAAGCGTAGTTGCTTTCTTTTCCGAAGAAAAAAATAAAGCGATCATCGACCGATTAAAACACTATGGAGTACAGTTGGAAATTTCGGCAGAGAAGTTAGCAAATCAGACCAACGTGTTAGAAGGAAATACGTTCGTTGTTTCGGGAGTTTTTACGACGGTCTCACGTACCGAGTTAAAGAAGTTGATAGAGGACAATGGTGGGAAAGTTTCGGGGTCTATCTCGGGTAAGACCAATTACGTGGTCGCGGGAGAGAATATGGGGCCCAGTAAGAAGACCAAGGCCGAAGATTTAGGGATTCCTATTATTTCGGAAGCTGAATTTTTGCAAATGATATCTTAAACTTCAGCAAAAAACAGTCGAAAAATGTATTTTTGTAGTCTAGGTTGATACGTATTCATGTTAAAGAAAATAAAGCTTTCCTCCTTAAAAAAACGAAAAGAGAAGAACCTTGAACAACGGGATTTTTCGGAAGTGAATGCTCCTTTACGTACCCTTGGATTCTTAGTGAACGAAAATGAGTTTCAGGATTTTGAGCGATTGTACGATTTTTCGAAGGGTTTAGGAATCCTTCGGAAGGATGTTAAGGTGTTTTCTTTTTTAGAATCACGTCGGAAACTTCCCTCGTTACGAAACAATCAGATCTATAACAAGGACTTTTCGTGGTCGGGTGAAATCACCAATCAAAATGCACGTGAATTTTTAGAAATGCCTTTTGATGTGTTGGTGGGATTGTACGAAGAGAAAAATGTGTTTCTAGATCTGTTGGTCTCTACCAGCAATGCGAAATTTAAAGTTGGATGTAAAGGAAGCGACGAACGTTTATTCGACCTTATTATTCAACTTTCACCTACCGCAATAGGTGATTTTGAAACGGAATTAAAAAAATATTTAAAAATTTTAAACAAAATATAAATGAAAGAACTTATTGGTACCGGTGTTGCGTTAATTACCCCCTTTACAAAAGATTTACAGGTAGATGTGGACGGATTAAAACGCGTTGTCGATTTTAATATTACCAATGGGATCGATTATTTGGTGGTATTGGGAACCACAGCCGAAAGTGCAACCCTTACAGATAATGAGAAAGCGTTGGTTGTTAAGACAATTCAAGAAGCGAATGCAGGCAGGGTTCCGTTAGTATTGGGAATTGGTGGAAACAACACGCAAGCGATTATCGATGAGCTTCAAAGCAAGGACCTTAGTGCATTTGCGGCGATCTTGTCGGTATCACCTATGTATAACAAACCTACCCAAGAAGGTATTTGTCAACATTTTGCGGCCATCGCAAAAGCGAGTCCGAAACCCATTATTTTGTACAATGTTCCCGGACGAACAGCCTCTAATATGTTGCCCGAAACGGTGATACGGCTGGCCAAGGACTTTGAGAACATTGTAGGGATCAAAGAAGCGGCAGGAGACATGGTACAAGCCATGCGATTGCTGCGCGATTGCCCAAGCGATTTCTTGGTGATCTCCGGCGATGATATGGTTACACTTCCTATGGTTTTAGCAGGTGGAGCAGGTGTGATCTCTGTAATAGGGGAAGGGTTTCCAGCCGAATTTTCAAAAATGGTGCGATTAGGACGGGAACGCAAGGTGGACGAAGCTTATAAAATACACAATTCGCTAATGCCCGCGATCGATTTTATATTTGCAGAAGGGAATCCTGCCGGCATTAAAGCAGTATTTAAGAAGCTCGGTATTTGCGGCGATACGGTACGCTTGCCACTTGTGGGGGTCACCGACTCATTGCGCAATAAGATCGATGCATTTGTGGACCAAATGTACTAAGCTGGGATTGGCAGCGTTTAATAGTGTCGAACATAGACAAACGATCAATACACATCGATTGTTTGCATAATAATAAGTTTTTGTAATCAGGTATAATTCACTACTTTTGCACGATGTTTTTTAAATCTATGAGAGCGAGTCTATTAGTTATCGTTGGGAGTCTTTTGGTATTAACCTCATGTAGCGAGTATCAGAAGGTGTTGAGCTCTGATGATAACTCCAAAAAATACGCGGTTGCCGATTCTTTATATAAGGTTGGTAAATACCGAAAAGCGCTTAAGCTAATGGAACAGATCGTTCCTGCTTATCGTGGAAAACCACAGGCACAGCGATTAATGTTTATCTACGCCAATACCTTTTACGAGTTAGAAGATTATTATTTGGCAGGATATCAGTTCGAGCGTTTCGAACAATCGTATCCTTCGAGTGATAGTGTTGAGGTGGCGGCTTATCGTTCGGCTCGAAGTTTCTACGAACTCTCTCCTCGTTATTCATTAGATCAAGAAGACACCTATACGGCCTTAGAGAAATTACAAAAATATCTCAACAAGTATCCCGAAACTGAATATAGAAGTGAAGCCAATGTATTGGTTGCAGAGCTTCGTGAAAAGTTAGAGAAGAAAGATATTGAGATCGCACGTCAGCATTTAAAGACGGCTCAGACCTTCGGAAGTTATAAGCCTGCGATTGAAGCATTCGATAATTTTATCACAGATCATCCGGGATCTATCTATAGAAAAGATGCGTTCTTCGGAAGATTTAAAGCAGCCTATTTACAAGCTATTAATAGTATACCATCACTTGTTGATGAACGTTTGGTCGCTGCGCGAGGGTACTACAATAACTTTGCAAAGTACTATAGCGAAACCGAGCTAAAAGAAGAAGCAGACGAGCTATTAGAAGACATCAACGCCCGATTAAAAGAAAAAGAACCTACAAGTTAAATTTGCACCTATGAGCGATATTAAGAACAGTGAAGCACCTATCAATACGACTACTATTGATAAAAATCTAGTAGATGCGCCTACCAATAACATTTATGAGGCGATCTCTATTATTGCAAAAAGAGCCAATCAGATCAATAGCGATATCAAGAAAGAATTGCTAGAGAAATTGGATGAGTTCGCTACCTATAACGACAGTTTAGAGGAGATCTTCGAGAATAAAGAACAGATAGAGGTTTCTAAGTTCTACGAAAAGCTTCCGAAGCCACACGCTTTAGCTGTACAAGAATGGTTAGAGAACAATATCTACTACCGCAATACAAAAGATGAAGAAATAGAACAATAAGAAATGTCGGTACTAAGCGGTAAACATATCTTGCTTGGCGTTACTGCCGGCATCGCCGCTTACAAATCGGCTTTTTTAGTTCGTTTACTGGTCAAAAAAGGGGCGAAAGTAAAGGTGGTTATGACACCTGCTGCGAAAGATTTCATTACACCCTTGACCTTATCTACATTATCAAAGAATGAAGTTTTCTCTTCGTTTACCAATGAAGAAGATGAAAATGCCCAATGGAATAACCACGTTGCGTTAGCCCTTTGGGCAGATTTGTTTATAATCGCCCCGGCCACAGCCAATACACTCTCTAAAATGGCAACAGGCAATAGCGATAACCTACTCCTCGCGACTTATTTATCGGCCAAATGTCCTGTGTATTACGCTCCGGCGATGGACTTAGATATGTACAAACATCCAAGTACCGATGCTACGTTTAAGAAGTTGAATGACTTCGGAAACATCCAGATCCCGGCCGAACATGGCGAATTAGCCAGTGGCTTAAGTGGACAAGGACGAATGGCCGAACCGGAACATATTGTTACATTTCTAGAAAATGACCTCCTTCAACAATTACCATTGCGTGGAAAAAAAGTGCTAATTACAGCGGGGCCCACCTTTGAAGCGATCGATCCGGTACGCTTTATTGGTAACCATTCCAGCGGGAAGATGGGATATGCCTTAGCAACCGTAGCGGCCAATTTAGGAGCCGAAGTTGTATTGGTATCCGGTCCCGTGGGATTAACAATAGAACACACCTTAGTAAAGGTTATACATGTCACCGCTGCGGCTGAAATGTACGACGCAGCGCACCAGCATTTTGAATCGGCAGATATTGCTATTTTGAGTGCTGCGGTAGCCGACTACCGACCTAACGCTATAGCAGATCAAAAAATAAAAAAGAAGGATACCGAATTAACGTTGACCCTTGAAAAAACAAAGGATATTTTAGCCTCTTTAGGCGAGATCAAAAAAGACCAGTATTTGGTTGGATTCGCATTAGAGACCGAAAATGAAATTGAAAATGCAAAATCCAAACTCAAAAAAAAGAATTTAGACTTAATTGTATTAAATTCGCTGAACGACAAAGGAGCCGGCTTTAAAGGGGATACCAATAAGGTGACCTTGATCACAGCAGACAATAAAGTAGTTCCCTTTTCAGTTAAACCTAAGATCGATGTGGCAAACGACATCATGCAACATATCATAAAACAAATTCATGCGTAGATTTTTAACAACACTAACGTTTCTATTTTTAGCGATTTCGCTACAGGCACAAGAGTTGAACTGTTCTATAACTGTAGATGCCGAACAAACAGGGCAGCCCAATTTGCAAGTTTTTAGAACGCTCCAACAACAACTTACTGAATTTGTAAATAATACAAAGTGGACCAATAAAGTATACAAGAATCAGGAGCGTATCGATTGTAATATGTCGATCGTAATTTCTGAATACAGCTCAGATCTTTTTACGGCAACCATACAAATTCAATCTTCTCGTCCGGCTTTCGACTCGACCTACGACAGTCCGGTGTACAACTACAACGATCGTCAGTTTTCTTTCGATTATATAGAATTTCAACCACTTAACTTTAATATAAACTCTTTCGATTCTAACTTGATCTCTGTGATCGCGTATCATGTTTATACCATCATTGGTTTGGACGCCGATACCTACGAATTGAACGGTGGCGCCGAATACTTCGGAATCGCTAAACAAATTGTGAATACGGCCTCTTCCAGTAACTTCGCCGGCTGGAAAGCAACCGATGGAACACAATCCCGTTACCAATACAACGACGCCTTATTGTCGAGTGTTTATAGAGAGTTTCACAAGGTCTTATACGATTACCATCGCAAAGGGATCGATAACATGGCCGACGATACTAAAAAAGGTAAAGAAGCAGTTGCTAAGGCGATCAACGACCTTAGAAGCATTAACGATAGGCGACCAAACTCATTCTTATTACGTACGTTCTTCGACGCTAAAAGCGATGAGATACAAGCCATCTTTAGCGGTGGCCCTAATGTAGATATCGCAACCTTGGTCGATAATTTAAATCGTATGGCTCCTACCAAACGCAGCAATTGGAGCGAGATCAAATTTTAGTAAAACAACCACTTATTTACTTGCAGGGTTAGCAAAAGGCTGTTATTTTTAAATGCAATAAATCACTAGGCTGTGCTTACCACCCTTTCAATAAAAAATTACGCACTAATCGAAGATATTCGTGTGGAATTGTCGTCCGGTATGACCATCATCACCGGAGAGACAGGGGCCGGTAAATCGATCTTACTAGGAGCACTTGCGCTATTGCTAGGAAAGCGGGCCGATGCAAGCAGCGTAAAAGATGCTTCAAAGAAATGTGTGATCGAAGCAGAATTTTCACTAGCCGACTACGGCCTTCAAGACGTATTCGAAGAGAATGATCTTGATTACGAACCTCATACGATAATTAGGCGTGAACTACTACCCAGTGGTAAATCTAGAGCCTTTGTAAACGATACCCCGGTCACTGTTGGGCAGCTTCAGGTGTTAGGGGTGCATTTGGTCGATATTCATAGTCAGCATGAGACCTTGGCGCTTTCTTCGGAAACCTATCAGTTAGAGGTGATCGATGCGCTTGCAGGACATTCTTCCTTACTAAAACAATATTCACAGCAGTATAACGCCTACACTGAAGCTTCCGAAGCACTTTCAGAAATGAAGGCGAAAAAACAAGAGGCGATCAAAGAATTAGATTATCAAACCTTTTTGTTTGAAGAACTCGAACAAGCCAAACTCGATGGATTGGATCAAATGGAGTTGGAAGAAACCTATGAAAAACTATCCAATTCCGAAGCCATACAAGAAAACCTGGCAACGATCGATCAACTTTTTAGCGAAGAACAAATTGGCACCATAGAGACCGCTAAAACAGCCAGAACCGCATTGGGGAAGGTACGCGGATTTGCTTCGGAATATGAGGCGTTGTGGAATCGCTTGAACAGTGCAATTATTGAATTAGAAGATATTGCAGAGACAGTTTCTCAGGCTGCCGGCGATATAGAAGCAGATCCACAACAACTGTTTCAACTCAATGAAAAACTGCAGACAATTCACAAATTGCAATTAAAGCATTCGGTGGCTAGTGTTGAGGAATTGTTAGAAATTAAAGCAGCACTTGGTTCGCAAATAGACGGGACACAGCAGTTGGACGATCGCATTGCCGAACTAGAAAACAAAGTAATAAACCTTGAGGAACAAACCACTAAAACCGCTTCCGAATTACACCAGGGTCGAGAAAAGGTCATCCCGACCTTAAAAGAAAAGTTAGAATCCTTTTTAGGTGCCTTGGGATTGCCAAATGCAAAGTTTCAATTTGAGATTGAGAAGCAGGATACCTTCAGAAAAAATGGAAAAGATACCTTAGCCTTGCTTTTTACAGCCAACAAGGGACTTCCGTTTGGTTCGTTAAAGAAGATTGCTTCCGGCGGTGAAATGAGTCGAATCATGCTGGCGGTAAAGGCCGTGTTATCCCAATATAAGAAATTGCCAACCATCATCTTCGATGAAATAGACACGGGTGTGTCTGGTGAAATTGCTCATGCCATGGCGTCGATCATGAGTGCGATGAGTGAAGAGATGCAGTTGTTAAGCATCACACATTTGCCACAAATTGCAGCAAAAGGTGAACACCATATTAAGATTTACAAAGAGGATGTGAACGAAGTGACCGTTACAAGGTTGCGCCCGTTGGCCGGAGAAGAACGTATTATCGAGATTGCCCAAATGATTGGTGGAAAGCAAGTCTCTGATGTTGCGATTGCCAATGCGAAAGAATTACTGAATTAAAATGTATCTTTGTTTTGTGCTTGTTGCCTGCACTTGCATTAGACCATAACCATGCTGGCGACAACTAAGACTTAAGAATAATTACACAACCAACTATAAAAATAGAACGAATGTCATACAATTTATTAAAGGGAAAACGAGGAATTATTTTTGGGGCCTTAGATGAAAATTCGATTGCCTGGAAAACAGCCGAACGCGTACATGAAGAAGGAGGTCGCTTTGTGCTAACTAACGCACCCATCGCAATGCGAATGGGGCAAATTAATGAGTTGGCCGAAAAAACGGGTTCTGAGATCATACCGGCAGACGCAACAAATCTGGAAGACCTAGAAAATTTAGTTGATAAAGCAACCGAGATCTTAGGTGGAAAATTAGATTTTGTACTTCATTCTATTGGGATGTCGGTGAACGTGCGAAAAGGAAAAAAATATACCGATCAGAATTACGATTGGACCCACAAAGGATGGGATGTGTCGGCAGTATCATTTCACAAGACGATGCAGACCTTGTATAAAAAAGACGCCATGAACGAATGGGGAAGTATCGTTGCCCTTACGTATATGGCGGCGCAACGCGTATTTCCAGACTACAACGACATGGCCGATAACAAAGCTTATTTGGAATCGATCGCGCGTAGTTTTGGTTATTTCTTCGGAAAAGATAAAAAAGTGCGTGTAAATACGATCTCTCAATCACCTACACCTACTACAGCAGGGCAAGGCGTAAAAGGTTTTGATGGCTTTATTGCCTATGCCGAAAAGATGTCGCCATTAGGGAATGCGTCTGCGATGGATTGTGCCAATTATACGGTTACTCTTTTTAGTGATCTCACCAAACGTGTAACCTTACAGAATCTTTACAATGATGGTGGCTTTTCTAACGTTGGTGTAAGCAACGAAGTAATGGAAGCTTTTATGAAAGAATAAGTGCAAATTTTTTAAAGTAATTTTGAGCCTCTTTTCAATATAGTTTGAAGAGAGGCTTTCTTTTTGGACTTTAATCTCTTAAAAGCCGCAACTCATCGAAATATTTTTGGCGCTACGATTCTTTTT
Source organism: Candidatus Ulvibacter alkanivorans (assembly GCF_003333325.1). GTDB lineage: Bacteria > Bacteroidota > Bacteroidia > Flavobacteriales > Flavobacteriaceae > Ulvibacter_A > Ulvibacter_A alkanivorans. The sequence continues at coordinate 45,388 of NZ_QOLC01000066.1, forward strand.
TGATACTTTTAAGGGAATATTAACTAATCTTTAAAATTATTATGAAAAAAACTACGATTATGTGGTGCTTCGTGATGTGCTGTATTGGACTCACGTATGCGCAAACACCTCAGAATAATGATGAGGCAGAGTTGGCAGCATACAATGCTTCCAAACAATCCACCACGACATCCTCTATTGATGTGTTACTGAATAAATTAGCAGCATTAGAGGACCACAACGGAAACTTTCTTGATCACTTCACAGCTGCAGAAGCAGAAATTCTTAGAAGTTATTTCAAGCAACAAAACCGGTCTTCTGCAATGGCAGACTTTATTCCTACCGCAGGGGCGACAGAAACGTTTACTCCTACAGTAGGTGACTTCTTTTTTGATCCAGGAGGACCAGGAGGAAGTACAACGGGAGGATCACCCGGAAATTACCCGAACTGTAATTGTACTACAACTACAACTCTTGCAGGAGTAACTGAAATTGACTTTTTGTATTATAGTATCAATAATACATTTGATTTTCTAATGATTTACGATGGGGTAGATAATACTGCTCCGTTAATTTTTGATAGTGTACCAGGCGATATTGATGATCTAGCAGAATTGATGGCTGCAAACGGAGGCTCTTCTGTATTTACAGGTACTTCAGGAAATATTACTTTTGAATTTTTTGCTTCTGGAGTAGTAGATTACGGCGGATGGGAAGTTGAAATTCTTGCAGCAGGACCACCACCGGCATTCCCGGCACCGTATTGCGGGCCACTTGACTTTCCAGTTGATGTAGAGCCTATCACTTTAGTAGACGTTGCAGGTATCAGTAATGTAACAGATCCAGTCGTGAACGGTACTCCGGCTCACGAAGATTTTACAGCGATTTCTGGAGATGTTGAACAAGGTATGAGTTATACAATCGCCTTAGAAGGTAACACGGCAGGTAATTTTACCAATCGCTTTGCTGTATTTATCGACTGGGATCAAAATGATATCCTAGATGATGCAGGCGAAGTTTATGAAATTACCCAAACAATTGTTAACTCAAATGGAACTGATGGTCAACAAGCTATTGGGACCATCGATGTACCAATGGGTGCTCTTGAAGGAACCACACGTATGCGTGTTAAGAAAATTTTTGGTACTTCCAATTATTTAGACCCATGTTCAGGCGCAAGTTTTGGACAAGCCGAAGACTATTCTATTAACGTAACTGCCGGAGGTGGCGGAGGTTTAGGCCCTGCAACTGCCTATGCAGTTGATAATTCACAAGTGTTATTTGGAAGTTTTGATACTACCATGCCAGCTGTATTTAATGCAATTGGTCCATCACCGGACCCAGCACCGGATTTCGAAGGAGCAGGAGCTGTTGATATCGATGGAAATGCATATGCTTTAGTGAATACAGGTGATTTCTACAGTGTAGATATCGATACTGGTGTATATACATTATTAGGAACCTTAGCTCCACCAGCTGGTGAGACTTGGGTTGGATTAGAATTTGATTCTTCCACAGGAACACTTTATGGTGTGTCTGGAGTTATCAATTCTGGATCTACATTAAGTACGATCGATATTGGAGCACTTACTGCAACACCTGTGGGTGCCACAGGAATGTTAGGTGCTGTTGCTTTCGCCATTGATGGTGCTAGTGTTGGATATGCATTCGATATTGTAGATGATCAGATATATTCTATCGATCTTACTACCGGTGCAGCTACCGCATTAGGACCTGCCGGATTTAATGGTAACTTTGGTCAAGGAATGGGGTACGATATCAATTCTGATACTGTATTTATGACAGCATTCAATGCAACCGTATTCGATTCAGAATTCCGTTCTGTAAATACAACTACGGGTGCAACAACGCTCGTAGATCAAATGGAGCCTGCAGCCCTTACACAATACGCTTGGGTAGGTATTCCTGAAGTAAGAGATAACGATCTTTGTGATGACGCCATGGCAGTAGCTTGTGGTGATGTTGTTTCTGATGATACTTCAGACGGAAATACCGATTCTAACGGAGACGGTTCTCCAGATGAGTGGTATTCGTACACAGGAACAGGTGATCCTCAAATTGTAACCGTTTCACTTTGTGGCTCGTCTTTCGATACAATCCTTACAGTTTATGAAGACTGTACATTAGCAAATGAAATTGTTTCTAACGACGATTCTTGTGGATTGCAGTCTGAAGTTTCTTTCTACGCAGATGGAACATCTACTTACTATATAGCTGTTGATGGTTTTGGAGGTGCAAGTGGTGCTTTCGATCTAGCGGTTACTTGTGTTGATCCGTTACCAAACGATGTTTGTGATACGGCCGAAGCTATTTCTTGTGGTGATACCGTAATGGGAACTACGATCATGGCAACAGACGATGATAATGCATCAGAATGTGGAACAACAATTTCTGCTCCAGGAGTTTGGTACGTATATGAAGATACTACAAACCTAGTAACAGATATTAATGTTTCTACTTGTAGTGCAAATACCGATTACGACACTAAGATCAATGTGTATACAGGAGATGACTGTGGTAACTTGATTTGTGTAGCTGGTAATGATGATTCTCCTAACTGTACAAATTTCCAGTCGGAAGTTGATTTCCAAAGTGATGGAAACTCTACCTACTATATCTTAGTACAAGGATTTGGAGGGGCTACCGGTAACTTCGAGTTGAGTATGAACTGTATTCCGGTTCCTCCACCAAACGATATGATCGCAAACTCTATCGATGTGGATGAAATTGGATTCCCTTATACCGATCCAGATGTAGCAATGCCTGCGGCAACAGTGGAAGCTGGAAACCCAACAGGATGTAACATCGACGGTGCATTAGGAGTATGGTATAACTTTGTTTCTGAAGGTGACGGTGAGGTAACTGCTTCAATTGTTACTCCAGCAGGACCAAGCTCTGTAACGTTCTACTACGCACCAGATGAGAATGCAACTGAATCTGATCTAGAATTAGTGTTGCAAAACTCTAACCAGTGTGTGTCCGGTACATCAGCAATGATCACCACCGATCCTGGTCAAGCGTATTATGTGTACGTTGTGAACCAAGGCGGAAGAACGGATATTACTATCGACGGAGTAAACCTTGGAACCGATGAGAACACTATAGAAGGATTCTCATTCTATCCAAACCCTGCCGATACTACGCTTAATTTACGCGCAGTAGATAATATTGAAACGGTAGCATTGTACAATATCTTAGGTCAAAAAGTAATTGACCAAACGATAGGTGCAACAAGCTCAGAGATCAATATTGCTTCTCTCGCAGCAGGAACCTACGTAATGAAGGTTACTGTAAATGGAGAGACAGGAACTTACAAGGTTCTTAAGAAGTAATTTTTTCATAGTAAATTGTGTAAAAGCCATCTGCGTTTCGCAGGTGGCTTTTTCTTTTTAGTACCTTTGCGTAATGTCGCTTATGTACTCTTTTGTAATACCCGTCTACAATCGCCCCGAGGAGATCCAAGAACTGTTAGAAAGTTTTTTGGCCCTTACCTATACAAAACCGTATGAGATCGTAATTGTTGAGGATGGCTCTTCGGAAACTTCCGAAGAAATAGTGAAAAAGTATAAAGATAAACTACCCATTTCGTACTATTTTAAACCGAATTCAGGTCCCGGTCCGTCAAGAAATTATGGAATGCAACGGGCAAAAGGGAACTACTTTATTATTTTAGACAGTGACTGTTTGCTGCCCCCTCATTATTTATCGACAGTAGCTAAATACTTGGAAAACGACTATTACGATTGTTACGGCGGAGCCGATGCTGCCCACAGCAGCTTTACAGCATTACAGAAAGCCATAAACTATGTAATGACCTCATTTCTTACTACAGGGGGCATACGTGGCAAAAGCAAGCAAGTTCACCATTTTGAGCCACGTAGTTTTAATATGGGTATTTCGAAAATAGCTTTTGAGAAAACGGCTGGCTTCGGAAAAATTCATCCTGGGGAGGACCCTGATCTATCGCAACGTATCGAAAAGAACGGTTTTAAAACGACCTTTATCCCTAATGCCTTTGTATATCACAAACGCAGAATCTCTTGGAAAAAATTCTATACGCAAGTGAAAAAATTTGGATTGGTTCGACCCATACTAACTACTTGGCATCCAAATTCTGCAAAAATCACATTTTGGTTTCCAAGTGTATTTGTGTTGTTCTCTATGGCTTCAGTAGTGTTCGCTATTGCAGTGCATTGGATGTTTATCCTGCCTTTACTGTTGTACGTAGGTGCTATAGGCATCGATTCAACCTTCAAAAATAAAAGTGCCTATATTGGCCTTTTATCTATGTTCGCTGTGTTTGTACAGTTTTTTGGCTACGGACTCGCTTTTCTACAAGCTACATTTTTTATACGGCTCCTTAAAAAGAATCCGCAACAACAGTATCCGAAGTTGTTTTTTGACTAACTTCCCTTTATATTGGACATTTCATGGCAACACCTAAAAAAAGAAACTATAAAACTACCAAACTGAGGTCTTTCTTGTTCTTCATTTTGATAGCAGTATTGTTTTGGGTGCTTACTAAGTTTTCTAAAGAATATACTGCCACGGTAAGTGCTACCCTACAGTACGTATCTCTTCCCAACACCACACTTTTAGCCGAAGACAACCGGAAAACCATTTCTTTTGATCTTACTGCAAACGGCTTCGAATTTCTGTTTCACAAGCTCAACGAACCTATTATACAAATAGAAGTAGCCGAATATTATACAGAAGGAGCATCTGTTGCAACGGTCCCGAAAGAAGAATTGGGACGCCTTATTACCAATCAGTTGGATAAAAGTGTTTCGGTCAAGAATATTTCAATTAATGAACTCACCATTCAACTAAATGTGATCGTGGTAAAAAAAGTTCCAGTGCTCGTAAATAGTGACCTCACTTTCAAAAAAGGATTTATGAGCGTGGATAGTATTAGAATTACCCCCGATTCGGTTCAAATTTCCGGTCCTACGCCTTTGCTGGATTCGATTCAAGCGGTAGAGACTGAATTGATAAGCGGTTCGGAAATTGAAAACGATATTGAACAAAAAGTAGCTATAGCACCCATTAAGAGCGAAGAGCTTTCTATTATGCCTTCGGAAGTAACGATTGCGATACATGTTGAAGAATTTGCCGAAAAACAGTTACAATTACCTGTTGAAGTTATCAATCTTCCCGAATCGATCGAGTTGCAGTTAATACCCAATACGGTAACAGTTACATTTAATGTTTCGATAACAGATTTTAATGCGATCACTGCAAAGAACTTTAAACTTATTTGTGATTATACAGAACGTAATGAAGGTGACAATTTTATGGTTGCGAAACTTTCAGAAAAACCAAACGACATCCTAGACGTTGAACTAGGTACAAAAAAAATTAATTATCTAATATTTAAATGAAAATTGTCGGACTAACAGGAGGAATAGGAAGCGGTAAAAGTACTGTGGCCAATATGTTCGCCGAACTTGGGGTGCCGGTTTATATTGCCGACAAAGAAGCACGACGTCTTACAAATACCTCGAAAATCATTCGAAAGAAAGTAGAAAAGTTATTTGGAGCACAAGCGTATGTTGATGATAAACTTGATCGTGAATTCATTGCAAGCATTGTTTTTAAAGATGCAGACAAATTAGCGCAACTAAATGAAATTATCCACCCAAAGGTCGCGGCTCATTTTGCGCGATGGATTAAAAAGCAAGAAGGTCTCTATTGCATTAAAGAAGCTGCGATATTATTTGAAAACGGAGGTTACAAGAAATGTGATAAGACTATTTTGGTAACGGCTCCTAAACAAGAACGAATTCGACGGGTTATGGAACGAGATGCCGTAAGTCGAGAGTCGGTAGAAAGCAGAATGCAACACCAATGGAGTGACAAAGAAAAGAGCGCCTTATCCGATCTGATCATCGAAAATATCTCGCTAGAACAGACTGCAAAAGAAGTGAGATCCACCCATAATTACCTGTTAAATTTATACGCATAATACCCATTACGTCATTTTGTTAACATTTGGTTAAACACATAGAACCCTAAATGTTAAAATCTTACTTTTGGGTCATGAATAAAAAGCTTTTTGCTTTACTAATCGCCCTAATGTCCCTCTCGTTATTGGGAATTATTTTTGTTCAAGGGTATTGGATCGCAAATTCGTATCAAACAAAGGATGATCAGTTTAAAATTAATGTACGTCAAATTCTTAGTTCGGTAGCAAAGAAAATACAAGTAAGGGAGGCGGAAGATTACTATAATCTTTATAGTGGTTTGATCGATAGCGCGAACATTCCAGACAATGTCACTATGAGCGAATTGATCTATAAAACACAGAACGATCGCACCAAAGAAACCGTCATATTTTCGGATGGGATTCTCGCCGAAGATTACAAACTTTCTTCTAGCTTTTTAGACCTTGAAGAAACCGATAGTATACAGTTTAAAAAGTTAACGAATCGAAAAAGTACGACCACCTTCAAAGAAGGCGTCGACGGCGGTGGCATAACAAAAAGTTATAATGAGTCGTTTAGCCGATTAACCGACTACGAGCGGAGTCATTTCGAACACTTCTTTAAGAATATCTCGGCCAAACAACCGTTACATAAAAGAGTAGAAGCCGAAGAAATTGAAGCGAACATACAAAATGAACTGGAGAATTACGGATTGAAGTCGAAGTTCGAATTCGCGGTGTATAGCAACGGACTGGCGACCAAAGTGCGTTCAAGGAATTTTAATTTGAATCCAGACACGACCTACGATGTCCCCCTTTTTGTGAACGATGAAGCCGATACCAGCTATACGCTGTATGTGAATTTCTTCGAAAAGGAGAAATTAGTATTGAATTCTATTCTCGGAATGGCTATTTTATCGCTGGTATTTACAGGAGTGATCGTCTTGGCCTACGCCAATGCACTCTCCCAAATATTTAAGCAACGACAGATATCACAAATTAAAAGTGATTTCATTAACAATATGACGCATGAGTTTAAAACACCAATTGCGACCATAAACCTAGCTTTAGATGCGCTTAAGAATCCTAAGGTAAAAGACAATAAAGAGTTTTTATCGCGCTACTTAGGCATGATCCGAGACGAGAACAGACGCATGCACGCTCAAGTGGAAAATGTATTGCGAATCTCTAAATTAGAGAAGAACGAGTTGGACCTGCCCAAGGAACGTATTAAACTGCATGAGGTAGTAGAAGATGCGATCACGCACATTAGTTTAATTGTTGAAGATCGTGGCGGGTATGTAAAGACGCATTTCGGTGCCTTGAAATCGTCGGTATTGGGGAATGAGTCCCACTTGACCAATGTAGTAGTGAATTTATTGGATAATGCGATCAAATATTCCGAAGGACCACCGAAGATAGACGTGTTTACAGAGAATGTAAAGAATAGCATTATATTAAAGATCCGTGACCAAGGAATTGGTATGAGTAAAACGGTTCAGAAAAAAATATTTGAAAAATTTTATCGAGAACATACAGGAGACATTCACAATGTGAAAGGACATGGGCTTGGACTAGCCTATGTAAAACGTATTCTCGATGATCACGATGCGCAAGTATACGTGGAAAGCGAAAAAGACAAAGGCAGCACCTTTATTATAAAACTACACTTAATATCTTAAAATTATGGAAACTGAAAACAAAAAAATCCTTTTAGTAGAAGACGATCCCAACTTTGGGACGGTTTTAAAAGACTATCTGGCAATGAACGATTACGATGTAACCCATGCAAAAAACGGTATGGAAGGCTTCGAAAAGTTTAAAAAAGACGACTACGATCTTTGTATCCTAGACGTTATGATGCCGTATAAAGATGGTTTCACCCTCGCCAAAGAGATACGAGAAAAAAATGAAGATGTGCCAATCATCTTCTTAACCGCTAAAGCGATGAAAGAAGATGTATTAAAAGGCTACAAGGTGGGCGCCGATGATTACCTGAACAAACCTTTTGATAGCGAAGTGTTATTAATGAAGATCAAGGCGATCATTCAACGCAAAGCCACCGACTCTATTGCAGATAGCAAACAATTTGAATTTGAGATTGGAAACTTCTTTTTAAACTCGAAGCTTCGTTTCTTGACCTATAAAAAAGAGGACCCGATAAAATTATCTCCAAAAGAGAATGAATTACTTCGCTTGTTGGCCTTACATAAGAACGATCTAATGCCTAGAGAATTGGCACTTACTAAGATCTGGCGCGATGACAACTACTTCACCTCAAGAAGTATGGATGTATATATCGCTAAACTGCGTAAATACCTAAGTAAGGACGACGGTGTTGAGATCATCAACATTCACGGTGAAGGATTTCGATTGGTCGTTAAAGACGAAGTAGACAACTAATTTTTAGGATACATAAAGTGTAGAAAGCGCCCTTTTTTAGGGCGTTTTTTGCTTTTTTAGAACAGCTAGTACATCGCTTACTGCAACCGGGGCCTCAAACCACCTTATGGCGTCGTTCTTGCGAAACCAGGTTCCTTGACGTTTGGCAAAGCGGCGGGTATTCTTCTTTATTTCTGAAACTGCAGTTTCCAGAGGATACTCACCATCTAAATAGGCGAATAATTCTTTATAACCAACCGTTTGTAATGCATTCACTTCGCGATGCGGGTATAGTTCTTTTGCTTCGGAAAGCAAACCGGACTGCATCATAAGGTCGACACGCTTGTTGATGCGTTCGTAGACGATAGGGCGATCGGCTTTGATGCCTATGTATTCAGTTCGAAATTTTCGAGCTACCGATTTCTTTTTCAAAAATGAAGAGAATGGTCTTCCTGTTCCTCTAATGATCTCAAGCGCGCGTATTATTCGATGTGGGTTTTGAATGTCAGCTTTTTTGTAATATTCAGGGTCTGCTGCCTTTAATTCGTTTTGAAGCACTTCAATACCATGGTTCGTTAATACATTTTGTAGTTCTTGACGTATTAATGAAGACACTTCCGGAAAATTGTCCAATCCGTTGGTTACAGCATCTACATACAAACCGGAACCACCAACTAATATAACGACTGGGTGTTTTTTAAACAATTCGTCCAGCTTCAGTAGGGCTTCCCGTTCAAAATCACCTACGGTAAACGATTCGAAGATGCTTTTATTTTGAATAAAATGATGAGGTGCAGCAGCTAGTTCTTCCGAAGTAGGAACCGCTGTACCAATAGTCATTTCTTTATAGAATTGCCGCGAATCGGCCGAAATGATCTCAGTATTAAACGCCTTCGCTAATTCGATAGCCAAGTTGGTTTTTCCAATTGCCGTAGGGCCTACAACACAAATTAACAGTGGTTTCAAAATAGAGAATTTAGTTATCCTAATGGGTGTAAAGGAGAACCGCAGCGATGACAAAATTCTGCATCATCACGATGGCGTGATGCCGAACAGTTTCTACAAGATTGTGAATTTACATGTACATAATTGTCATCTTCTACACTGGGCTTTGCCGTTTTCTTTGTGTACTCGGCACTTACAATTCCCGTAGGTACCGCTATGATACCATAACCCATGATCATTATTATAGCAGCCAAAAATTGCCCCAAGGGTGTTACCGGTGCGATATCACCAAAGCCAACCGTTGTCAAGGTTACGATACACCAGTAAACACTTACAGGAATGCTTTTGAAGCCACTCTCTTCTCCTTCTATAAGGTACATTAGTGTTCCTGCGATGATACAGACAATCAATACGGCGAAGAGAAAAACCAAGATCTTTGGTCTACTGTCTTTTAGCGCATTCTTTAATTTATTCGATTCGCCTATGTACCTAGTGATCTTTAAAATTCTAAAAACTCGTAGTAAACGCAAGGCACGAACTGTAAGCAGATAGTTACTTCCAACGAGAATAAACGACAGGTATAATGGAATGGTTGAAAGCAGGTCGATAATACCGTAAAAACTAAAAATGTAATTGGAGGGTTTCTTGACCGTGACGATTCGTGCGATATACTCAAAAGTGAAGAATATGGTAATGACCCATTCGCCGTAATAGAGTAGATCGTACACTTGTTCGGAAAGTCCTCGAACACTTTCTACCATCACAAATAATACGCTCAGTAAAATAAGGATCAGCAGTACAATGTCGAACAGCTTGCCCATGGGCGTATCTGCTTCATAGATGATCTCGTGCAGTTTTCTGCGCCAATAGATATTATGTGGTTTGGTCAACTAATAACTGTTTATGGTTTGATAAAAATAAGCAAGTTTCACTAATTTACCGTATCCTTCGCCAACTTTACAGTCTTTAGCACTTTGCCTTTCCGAAGAAACGATTGTATAATATGTTGTGCATCTCGATTGTTCTGCATCGGATTAATGATCGATCTCAATATTTCAAGATTGTTAATTTGGTGGTTTAGGTTGTAATATCCAAATCCTTTGTACTCGCCATTCTCAATAAGTATGACCGAGCGCTCGTCTACATCTCTTCCTTTGTCGATAAGTAGCATATGCTGGTTTTCATAGCTGTGATCGTTTAAAAAGTCACGAACACGTTCGTTGTACGCATCAAAAGGTTCTTTTAGTATACATGCGCCATGACACTCTTTTATGCTGTAGCTAAAACAACTTCCGTCTACCGAATGCAGCCCGGTCAGTTTTTGACAAAGGCTGTATTTTTCGGTGATAGCGAACAAGGTAGATTTTGCTTGTTGGAGATTGGTAAATGTTGTGATTGGAGCTGTTTTGCCGGTTGCTTTAACAATTTTCAAATTAATATAACCCTCATCATCAGTAAAGGAAATCAACTTATGTGAATATAGTTTTTTTCGCAATGCGCGGTTATACACCGGATTGTTACTCTTTATTTCGGCACTCTCCTTTAACAGTGCGATCAATTCACTTCCTGTAGTCTCATAACTTACGTCTGTAACCTCTAGTTGTATCTTTTTCGACTTGCGGTTATCACTGGTAAAATGTTGAATAAGTCGTTTCTGTATGTTCTTACTTTTACCAATATAAATCACCTCTCCGGCCTTGTTGTGCATATAATATACACCCGTATCGGTAGGAGCGGCATCAATGATCTCCAATAATTTTGGCTCTAGTTGTCGCTTTGGGTCTTTTTTGATCGACTTGGTAATGATCTCTTTCTTACTATCCTTGTTCAGTAACATTTTGAACAACGCTACCGTTGCCTTGGCATCTCCTTGTGCTCTGTGGCGATCGCTTAGTGGGATTCCTAACGAGCGTACTAATTTCCCTAAACTGTAGGAGGGAAGATCGGGAATCAACTTCTTAGCCAATTCTACGGTACAGAGGGTGTCTTTTTCGAACGGATATCCGAGTCGGTCGAATTCGGTGGTTAGGATTCGGTTATCGAATTTAGCATTATGGGCCACAATGATACAACCGTCGGTAATTTCGATGATTCGCTTAGCAACCTCGTAAAATTTTGGAGCATTTCGTAGCATCTCGCTATTAATGCCGGTGAGGTTTACAACGAAGGGTTGGATCTTACGTTCCGGATTGATGAGGCTTGCAAATTGATCGACGACTTTTTGTCCGTCGAAGCGGTAAATTGCAATTTCAGTAATGCCTTCTTCATTGTATTTTCCTCCCGTCGTTTCTATATCTAAAATTGCGTACATCTATCTATTCTAATTCCTGTAAGGTATAAAAAGTTTTATTAATAATTGCGTTCACCAAATATGGCACTACCCACTCGAATCATGGTACTCCCATTGTCTATGGCGATCTTATAATCACCACTCATCCCCATGGAAAGCGTTGTAAAACCGTAGGTTTCTTTAAGTCGGTCATAGCATTTTTTTAGTTTCTGAAACTCTTCGGTTAGTTGCTTGCTATCTTCTGTAAATGTGGCCATACCCATTAATCCTTGAATGCGTATATGCTGAAAGTTTGCTGTGGTTTCTGAAGCCAAGAGCGTTTCGGCATCGGCTTCACTCATGCCGTATTTACTTTCTTCTTCTGCGATCTTGATTTGAAGCAAACATGAAATCACTCGGTCGTTTTTCTTGGCTTGTTTATTTATTTCTTTAAGCAGACGTGGACTATCAACTGCATGAATCAAACTTACAAAAGGCGCCATGTATTTTACTTTATTTCGCTGTACATGCCCGATCATATGCCACTGTATATCGTCGGGAGTCTCCTCCCATTTGGACTCCATCTCTTTCACCTTGTTTTCTCCAAATATGCGATGTCCGGCTTTATACGCTTCCATAATATCGGCTACCGGCTTGGTTTTCGATACCGCTACCAAGTCGACATGTGAAGGAATTTCATTTTGAAGTTTTTTTATATTTTCTGAAATCATAGCGTTTTAATTTTTACCCATGTTGCACAATTTATGCAACCGTGTCTCTTATAACTTACAAAGCCCAATTGTTCTAAAAAAATTGATCGCCTTTAAATTAGTAGGTTGTTTTGTCTTGAAAACTATTAGAACTCATAGATCGTAACACCACTACGTAATTTTGGTTCGATATAAGTGCTTTTTGGAGGCATTTTCAACCCTTCATCTGCGATCTGTTTCATTTCTTCTGTGGTGATTGGCAGCAAACCAAATCCAACTTTAAATTCTCCGGTATCGACGGCTGTTTTTACAAAGGCCAAATCGTTCTTACCATGCGAGTAGGCGATTCGTTTGTCATTCCGAAGATCTTCTATTCCTAACACTGGTTTTAAGATGGTCTTATAGAGTATTTGAGGGTCTAAGGCATCAAGCGCATTTTCTATAGGATACCTCTGTTTCCGAAGGTATAACGAATAGAACGATCCGTCGAGATACATACTAAAATGGTGCTTTTTAGAAGGCTTGTAATATTCTTGCCCCCGTTTTTCGATGCGGAACATTGCATCTAACTGAATCAAGAACTCTTCTTTGCTCAACCCGTTTAGATCTTTCACCAACCTGTTGAACTCATAGATCTTTAAGTCACTTTCCGGAATAAGAAAACTCATAAAATAATGATACGAGTTTTTGGAGTTTGAGTTTGTAGCGTTTAGTTCTTCATCTTTTGCCAAAAGATATGAGGATGCCGACCTATGATGCCCATCGGCAATATACAAGGTATTCATGCCTTTAAAAATGTTCTTGATCTTCTTGACCAATTCGGCATCGCTAACATTCCACAAATAATGCGTATCTCGATAGGTGGTGGTAAATTCGTATTCGGCCCTTGACTCCATTTGCGTCGCAATGATTTGTTCGAGCTCCGCGTGATCGGGATAGGTTAACAATACCGGTTCAGCGTTAAAACCAACAGTCTTTAAATATTCCTTAAAGATGATCTCTCTAAATTCTAACGTCTCTTCGTGTTTCTTGATCACATCTTTTTCATAATCGCTAGCACTTGCCGCTGCAACTACACCGTTAAATTCGAGTCCGTCACGATTTACAATTCTATAGAAATAGAACGAAGGCGTATCGTCTTGCATAAAAATACCATCCTCCTTAAATTCTTGATAGCGATTTCGTACCAAGGTATAACGAGCACGACCCGAAATTTCTTTTTCGTATTTATATCCCGGATTTATAATATGTAAAAAGGAAAACGGATTATCCCTAAGTCTAGCTTCTACTTGAGCAGTGGAGTAGCTGTCGTACGAACGGGACGCGATCAAACTTACCTTGTCGCGTGTAGGTCGTACGGCTTTAAAAGGAATAATCGTTGCCATACCTAATTATGAGAATTGTGCTGCTACCTTTTCTGCTCGACGGCTTTCTCTGTAGTCGTAAAAGCCTTCGCCGCTCTTAACACCCATTTTACCGGCCATTACCATATTTACGAGTAGAGGACACGGCGCGTATTTCGGATTCTTAAATCCGTCGTACATTACATGTAAAATAGATAAGCATACATCTAGACCAATAAAATCGGCAAGTTGTAGCGGCCCCATAGGGTGAGCCATTCCGAGTTTCATAACAGTATCGATCTCCTCAACACCGGCGACGCCATTATACAAGGTCTCGATCGCTTCGTTGATCATAGGCATTAAAATACGATTGGCGACAAATCCTGGATAATCATTTACCTCAACAGGGACTTTATTTAATTTCTTAGACAGCTCGGCAACGGTAGCGTAGGTTTCATCGCTTGTGCTATACCCTTTTATGATCTCTACTAACTTCATTACCGGCACCGGATTCATAAAATGCATGCCTATTACCATTTCCGGACGTGATGTTTGAGCCGCAATTTGTGTGATAGAAATAGAGGACGTATTGCTGGCCAAGATAGTGTCATCCGGACAAAAAGCGTCTAGATCTTTAAAAATCTTAAGTTTTAGATCTACATTCTCGGTGGCCGCTTCAACCACTAGTCCGGCATATTCTACTCCCTCTTCTAGGTTGGTATAGGTAGTGATATTGCTGAGCGTTCGCTGCTTATCTTCTTCACTAATCTTTTCTTTAGCGACCATGCGATCTAGATTCTTCGCTATGGTAGCCATTCCTTTGTCGAGGGAAGCTTGTGAAATATCAATTAATTGAACTTTATAATCATATTGAGCAAAGGTGTGGGCAATTCCGTTTCCCATAGTACCGGCTCCAATTACGGCTATGTTTTTCATTGTATGTTGAATTATAAGTGCTTAAATTTTTTTATGATCTGCATGGCAACTCGCAAGGCTTCTGCTCCTTGTTCTAGGGTCACAATAGGAGTTGATCTGTTGTGGATGGCATCAGCAAACGCGTTTAACTCATCCAAAATAGCGTTGTTGTTATCTATCTCCGGGTTATCGAAATAAATTTGTTTCTTGATCCCTTCGGCGTTGGTAAGTATCATGGCGAAGTCATCGGGATTTTCCGGGGCATCCTTCATCTTTACCACTTCACATTTCTTTTCGAGAAAATCTACCGAAATATAGGCGTCTCTTTGAAAAAATCGTGCTTTACGCATTTTTTTCATCGAAATTCGACTTGCCGTAAGGTTGGCAACACATCCATTTTCGAACTCGATACGGGCGTTAGCAATGTCCGGTGTTTCACTAATTACTGAAACCCCACTCGCATTGATCTTACTAACTTTCGAATCGACCACACTTAAGATAGCATCGATGTCGTGGATCATTAGATCGAGGACTACCGAAACATCGGTGCCGCGCGGATTGAATTCAGCGAGGCGATGTGCCTCAATGAACATTGGGTTGTCTATCTTTTCGTGAACCGCCATAAAGGCCGGGTTAAAGCGTTCGACATGTCCCACTTGTCCCATCATGCCTTTTTCTTTGGCTAAGCGCAGTAGTTCGTTCGCCTCATCTACGGTATGGGTAATCGGCTTTTCGATAAAGAGGTGTTTACCGGCAGCAATTACTTGTTTTGCACATTCAAAATGATAGATGGTAGGTGTGACCACATCTATCATATCGCAGGCTTCGATCAATGCTTCCATCGTCGGAAAGCTCTTGTAACCCAATTCTGCTTCAATCGTTGCAGAAGCTTCTTTGTCTCTATCGTAAAATCCAACCAGTTCATATTGGTTCGATTGGTTCAATAATTTTAAGTGAATTTTTCCGAGGTGACCAGCACCCAGCACGCCTGCTTTTAGCATTGAAATCTGTTTTTCACAAAGGTACGTGTTTCATTAGAATTATCGAAGCGTGGCTACCGATTTAGAAATTGCTGTTTTTTAAAGTTGAGGTTTGTAATTTGGAACATCATTTCCGTTCTTTGTTACCCATGAAAGATACATTTACCCATAAAGGAATGCGCAAGCGGCTGGTAACGACGCTTCAGCAAAAAGGAATCACCAACAAAGCGGTTCTGGCGGCGATCAATGCCATACCACGACATTTTTTTATGGACTCAGGTTTTGTAGATCATGCTTATGTCGATAAGGCATTTCCTATCGCAGCCGATCAAACCATTTCGCAGCCTTATACCGTCGCACGACAGTCTGAGTTATTGGAGATCGAAAAAGGCGATAAGGTGTTAGAAATAGGTACCGGGAGCGGTTACCAAACTGCTGTGCTACTTGAAATGGGCGCCGTAGTCTACACGATTGAGAGACAAAACGAATTGTTTAAAAAGACAAAACTATTCTTATCAAAGCTTGGCTATAGACCAAAACGATTAATTTTTGGCGATGGTTATAAAGGATTAGAGGAAGAAGCACCATTCGACGGCATCATTGTAACAGCGGGTGCGCCATACGTGCCTAAGCCATTACTAGCGCAATTACAAGTAGGAGGGAAATTGGTTATTCCCGTAGGCGAAGATGTACAGATCATGACAGTATTTACGCGTACCGCTGAAACTGAGTTTGAGAAAGAAGAATTTGGCGAATTCCGATTTGTACCGTTGTTAGAAGATAAGAACTAACAACTCACAGTAGTTTTCTATCGTTATTCACTCACGAACGTTAGTCGAGGTCCATCCAATTCGGGCATGTCCTCTAGATACAAGGTGTCATTTTCAAAATAATAATCGAAGGTCATTCCATCGACACTAAGTGTGGTCTCTGTTTGTTCAAGCGTGTAGGTGCCAGTTGCTAAAATTTGTAGGTCGTCTTCTACATTGTTGATCACTTCCAGTTCATTTTCGGCCAGTTTAAAGGTCCAAACATGATCGCCAACGTCATAGTTGCCGGGTTCGCATAGGCAGGTAACATGTATCAAATTCCAAGTTCCATTTAATTCGAGTGTCGTGTCTCCTTGACTATCATCGCTCGTACATGATATTAATAAGGGAACAAAAAGAAGTAAAGTATATACAGTTTTCATGGTAGTTGTTTTCCTTATGACATGAGAAATTAAAAAGGTTGCGTGCTTCTTATTCAATAATATTCAAAAACTTTAGTCCAAATATGAATGCACCTTCACTTGTACCGTGATAGAAATTACGAACGTAATCTAAACGTAGCAGTCGGTATTTTCCAATACCCAAATTGTCTATTCCTATTGATACTTCAGTGTAGGGCTTATTGTCGGCAATGCTTAAGGCATGCGCGCCTAGAATGAGATTAAAATTAAGTTGGTTCAATCCCGGGATCTTTCCGAGGAAAAACCCTTTAAAATCATGCTCTATATGACCTTCAAAATAGCTTTTATTGGTGCTTAGTGCATAATATGGCAACAAGTTAAAAGAATTTGTATAATTAGGTGTGGTGCCAACTCGTGTTTGGTTGCCGTTAAAATGTTGATAGTCCACGAACGAAATAGCATCCCCATTAAAAAAGGTACCGCCTTTTAGCCGGTATCTAAAATCGCCTTTATTGCCAAGCGTAATTCGTTGGTATAAACTTGCTCGTAACTGGCTGTAATTATAGCCGTCTTCGGAAGCTGCTGTCCCATTTTCAAATGTGATCTGCAACGCGGGATAATCGCCACTACCTAAATTGTACTTTCCGTCAGGATAAGTCATGTATTTTTGATCGAAGGTGATGTTGGCTGTGATATTGGATTTGAAAATAGTATGTTCTAGTATAGCTGCGCTGTTTTCTTCGGAAGGGTTTAATGGATTGTTAGACGTGAAGGATACATCATCATTTGGAATGGTCACATAGTCTGTATTATTAAAAAGGGGCTTTCGTTCTTCATAACTAAAATTTGTGAACAGTCGCAGTCCATTAAATACCTCTTGACTATATCCGAAGCCGCCGTAATTCATTTCATATACCTTCATATAATTTCGTTCAAAAAACAGTGTGGCAATCGAATTGATCAACGGTGATATTGGTGCTGCTGCATTAAATTGTTGTACCGTGCTTCCGCCGTACAACGATAAGCGAAGACGGTTGGTTCGATTAAAGTTTTTAACGATACCCCCGGTAAGTCGCAGTCGGTCGTCGGCGATACCATAGGTAGCTCTCGAATATACCTGTAACCATTTTGTCTGATTCTCATCGTACCATTTAAAATACGACAATCCGGCGCTACCATTCCACCCTTGCACCGTATTGAACTGGATCCCGGGGAGTGGACCTTCGTATCGAATACGCCATTGGTCGTAACTATTTTGATAGGTGTAACCGGTAAATGGGTCGAGCAGTTGTAATCGGTTTTGTTTCGCATCGATAGAATCTAAATATACCTTAGATTTTCGAAGTGTTTGGATGCTGTCTTTTTTTATGTAATCATTTAATTCTTCGTCGGTAAGTGGAACCGGACGAGTACCTTTCCAAAACAGGCTGTCTTTTTTATTTGCGGCTTCGGCAAAGGATAGGACTTCATTGGTAAAGGAACCTTTATTAAATTCGGGCGTAAAATCGTAGTTGCTATATACGGCTATAAAGCGGCCGTCGCCTTCCACACCAAAAAATCCAAAACTAAAATCGATCGTTTGCGAGATCTTGATCCAAAAGTTAGTCTGTTCGTCGTATTTAAAATTCTGTTTAAACACCAAGGTATTGATAAATGGAACTTGAATTGCATCTCCGTTAGTAGTTAACTCCACACCGTACAACTGCCAATCATCTTCTACGATATACAAATAGCCTTCCCAGACTCGGTCCTTGGGTCGACGTGGCGTCACTTTGATCTTATTAATAAGCTTGTCTTCTTCGTAAAAAACACCATCTAGATTGTATTGATAATAACTTAAGGCGTTATTGGCGATAGGGGAAACGATCGCGGCATTTAGGTCTAGGGTGTTCTCGTAAAAAGAAAAATTGGCCTCTTGGGCACTGTTAAAACTAAATCCGTTGTCATTGCCACTTACCTTACTGGCGATGATCTTCTCTTTAAAGTCGTTTGGTTTCTTATATGCGATCTCACTAATGGTTTCTGAAAGATAGATAATACCGGTTCGGGTGGAATCCAAAGCACCGTCGAAATCACCTACTTCTTGCCCAAGGATCTTCTCCGGAATATCTTCTACGCGCCACAGACCACGAGAATAGAAATCGGCTGTAAATTCTGAAATACGATCTAAATTTTCGCGTCGGTTGGCGATGGTGTTTCGAATGATGCGATACGCCGGGTCTTCAGAGTTTGAGATGACCACAGCATCTAAACTAACGGTCTCTTCTTCCATGACCACATTGAGAATATAGGGTGATGAAATGGGCGTGATCTCTTTCCGAAGTGTTTTATATCCTAAAAATTGAAAAATAACGGTTTGCGAAGTGTTTTCTGCAACAGACAACGAATAGTTGCCATCATCGTTTGTAGTAGTTCCTGAATACGAATCTTCCAAATAAATATTTACATAAGGCAAAGGCTCACCTTTGGTGTCGGTTACTTTTCCTATTAGTTGCGCTTCACAAAGTGAAAATGACAATAAAAAAAAGCAGAGTAGCGGTATTTTCATAGGTGCAATGTATACTTCAAAAGACGAAGATACAAACCCAAATGTTGCGAAGCCTAAATTTTATTTGAATAAAAACCAATTGGTCAAGTACCAATAGTAGATATAGCAGCTGTTTTTCTAATTGTTGAACGCTTTTTTAATTCGGCTGAGGTTTCGCTTGGTGTCGCGCTCCTTTATCGATTCGCGTTTATCGTATTGTTTTTTACCACGACATAAGGCGATCTTCATTTTCGCGAGTCCGCGATCGTTGGTAAATAATAATAATGGAATGATAGTAAGTCCCGAATTTCGAACTTCCTTTTCTAACTTTTTTAACTCGTTCTTGTTTAAAAGCAGTTTGCGTTCGCTCTTCGGATTATGGCTATAGGCGCTTGCGTGCGAGTATTCCTGTACCGTCATATTGATCACAAACAGCTCGCCGTTGTCGTTGAACTCGCAAAAACTCTCCGCGATAGATGCCTTTCCTTCTCGAATGGCTTTAATTTCGGTTCCTGCCAAGACGATACCTGCGGTATACGTATCTAGGATCTCGTACTCGAACTTCGCTTTGCGATTTTTGATCTTTACGTTTTTCTGAAGCGCCATAGGTTGCAAAATTACTATTAATAATGCAGTCTTTAAAGTATCTTTTGCGTTAAGAGGGCGTTAAATCATTCAGGGCGGGAAATGCGATCCAATCGAACGGGTGAATAGTCTTCTTTTAAGGTGTCGTTTACCATTATGGCTTCGAAATAGCAACGCACTCCGGTGGCCGTGTAGATGTCAGGACCATCTTGTACATGCAAGTGTAAATGTGGTTCTGACGAATTACCAGAGTTTCCGCAATTTCCTAAATACTGTCCTTGTTTCACACGGTCACCTTCTTTTACATTTAGTGTTCCTTTTTCAAAATGAGCATACACGATATACTCGCCTGCATCCGTTTTTAGTGTAACACTATTGCCTAACAGTTGCGCGGGATTCATACTGCCGGGCTTATTATCCTCAACACCGGTAATTACATTTATTGCTGTGGCGTCACAGACAGCATATAAAGGCTTTCCGAAGGCATAATAATCCTCATTACGAGTGCCGCTTCTCTCGTACGAACGGCCGTTCTTGCCAATAATTAAAAAATCGAAGGCAGCGCGTTGCGCCCTATCGATTACATGGTAATTTTGTTGCTTGGTGTCACCGCCCCACACTGTAAACCAGGTTCCTTTAAACGGCAGTATAAAAGCTGTTGTGTTACGTGTTATCTTTCCAGGGGATCCATCATCTTCAAATGGTTTGAATAAGAGTCCGTTAATTTCTTCGGAATCATTCAAGGAGATAAAGATATTGATCTTCCCTCGTTCAAAATGCCCGATGTACTGTTCCCGCGTACCGGTATTCTCTTTAAAATCGATAGCTTTTAGATCGCCATATTGCTTCTGAAAGCGAGTTACAAGCAAGGTCGCCGCCTCCAGATCGACCGCTTTTTGCATTTCTTCGTCAAATTGCTCGAAAATCAATTGAGGATTCTTAGCATTATAATTAGCTTGGAAGGTCTCAAGAGCTTCTGCATACGATTCAGACTGTCCTAAAACGAGATTAGTAGCGAAGAGGAGTATACTAAAAAATAGTGTGCGCATCTAAGTGTTTTATTTTTGAAAGGGTATCACATCATAACGTAAATCCCGTACTTTTGTTACAAATATACCAAATGAGATATGTACTGGCTATTCTATTGTTAATTGCAGGTTGGTCCTGTGAAAAAAGATCGATCACCGCACAAGAAATTGTAGATCGGGCTTTAGAAGTCGCTTGTAGCGGGAATTGTGATAATGCAGCCGTCTCGTTTACCTTTCGAGATAGAACGTATAAGAGTGTTCGAAATAACGGAACCTTTCAGTTTGAACGAATCACAATAGATTCCCTTGGTCGGGTTCGCGATGTTTTAACTAATAATGGCTTTGCACGTTATAGAAATGATTCGCTTCAGAAAATAGCAGATACAACGGCAATAAAGTATGCAAATAGTGTTAATTCGGTACATTATTTCGTTCAATTGCCCTATGGTTTAAACGATGATGCGGTTATTAAAGAGTTGTTAGAAGAGACCGAGATAGCAGGAATTCCCTACTATAAGATTGGAGTTCAATTTAAGCAAGCGGGCGGTGGAACCGACTATCAAGATCACTATGTGTACTGGATACACAAAAATAATTTTACGGTAGATTATTTGGCGTATGATTATGTTACCGATGGCGGCGGACAACGATTTCGAGAGGCTTATAATCCGAGAACTATTGAGGGCATACGGTTTGTAGATTATAAGAATTTCAAACCCACAGTGGAGGGAATTGCTACAGCAGAACTAGATAGTTTGTATGCATTAGACCAGCTAAAATTATTGTCTACCATCGAAACCGAAAATATTGAAGTTACATTATTGGACTAGTCCTTATTTTTTTGGTAACGACTTAAGGAAGGTGTACTGCTCTAGTTCACGATCCATTTGGCAATAATAATGTTCCAGTCCATTGGTGACCATTAAATAGGTCGCGTCCAGCACCAAATTATACCGTGCAATTTGATCGAATGTATTTTGAGTAATAGGAATAGTAGGTGCTTTACACTCTACAATGAGTAGAATACTGCCGTCTCGATTAAATACGACCACATCATAGCGCTTCAGGGTGTTGTGTAGCTTTAATTGCTTTTCAACATTTATATGCGAAGCCGGGTAGTTTAGTTCGGTACGTAAAAACCGAACTACATGTTGACGCACCCATTCTTCGGGTGTCAATGCCACAAATTTTTTTCGGATTTCATCAAAAATCAATGGTTTGTTTTCGTTACTTTTGAAACGAAAATCATACTCCGGGAAGTGAAGTGGTTGCATCCCACAAAGAAACAACTTCTCTTTGTTTTATTGAAACAGTGAGGATATAAACTAATCTCTTAAACCGCTAATTGAAGCACGCTGCATGCCTTTAGAAAAAGCCAAGACCATTATTAACGATATAAAGAACGGTGCTATTAAGCCTATTTATTTTCTAATGGGCGAAGAACCGTATTATATCGATGGAATTGCAAGTTTTATTGAAAACAATGTATTGACGGAAGCCGAACGGGGTTTTAACCAAATGGTACTCTACGGCAGGGATGTAAGCATCGATGATATAGTGAGCAACGCGAAACGATATCCAATGATGGCAGAAAAGCAGGTTGTCATTGTTAAAGAGGCACAAGACCTTTCGCGAACCATCGAAAATTTAGCTTCCTACGCCAACAATCCGCAACCTACAACCGTATTAGTCTTATGCTATAAGTATAAGAAATTGGATGCCCGTAAGGCGCTTTCAAAAGCAATAAAAAAAACAGGCGTTATTTTTGAAAGTAAAAAACTCTATGAGAATCAGGTACCCGATTGGATACGAAGGGTCTTGGCCGGTAAAGGCTATACCATTACACCTAAAGCCTCTCAAATGCTCGTAGAATTTCTTGGAAACGATCTTGGAAAGGTAAACAATGAACTAGAAAAACTGCAGCTAATCATTAAGCCCGGAGAGCAGATAACACCCCAATTAATAGAAGAGAACATTGGTATTAGCAAGGACTTCAATAACTTCGAACTGCAAAATGCAATTGGAGAGCGGGATATAAAAAAGGCCTATGCCATCGTTCAGTATTTTGGCCAAAATGCAAAGAACCATCCCTTGGTGATGACCGTAGCCTTGTTATACAGCTTTTTTTCTAAAGTGATGAAGTATCATGCCCTTCGAGATAAATCGAACGCAGCCAAAGAATTAGGTATAAGCCCTTATTTTCTGAAAGATTATAAAATAGCAGCCCGTAATTATCCAATGAAAAAGGTAAGTGCTATCATTGCCGCAATTAGAGAGACCGATATGAAAAGCAAGGGTGTAGGTGCCGCAAACATGTCGCAAGGCGATCTATTAAAGGAGTTGTTAGTTTCGATCTTTAATTAGTCTTCACCTAATCGCAATTCTATTCTTCGCAATACTTCGTTTGCATTGGTCTTGTACCCGCTGAGCACTCCTTTTAAATTTTTACAAGCAATCGCATCGTAAAAAGCAACACGATTCTTGTAATCTAAAGTGGTCATATATTCAAAGAACCTAGGATCTCTTTGTTGTGAAGTGACCTTGTAGAACCAGGGTTGGGTATCTCTCCAATGTTTTAAATTGTCGAAGGTGTTGTCCTTTACTTGTGCAGTAAACTCTTCTACTAGCGCATTAAAAGCGGTGTAAAACTGCACGATCTCAATGGCTAGGCTATCTTTTTCTTTAGAGGCCTCGTTATAACTTTTTAATTGTGTATACCCCTTGTCGTTTAACGTAAGCGGAAAATAGGTGCCTAGCATATTTCCGCAAGGAATACAAGTTTCGTAGGTGTCGGCAGTATAGGTGTCTTTTAAAATTTCGGCTGCAATTTCTTCCTTATCTTCATAATAGGCGATCGCTTGCGATACCATAAGTGTATCCATTTCTAGATCGTAGGAAACATTTTTCAGAATAGTGTATAGGCGTACTTCTTGTCTGTTTCGTTCGTTATGGTTATTGATTTGTAACGCAATTAGGATTCCAACCACGACTAAAAATTATCTCCCCTATGGCGTAAAGCAGATAGCTGCCAAGGCGTTTTTCGGTAACGGCATTAATTTTAAATCGCTTAAAGAATCCTGCCATTCAATTAGGGTTTTTTTATGTTCTCTTCGGAAACTATTTCCGATCGATAGAATATTTACCGGCACCCGTAAGCGCTATCGCTACAAAAGCAACTAAATACAATAACGCTAATTCCTTACGCTGAATCGGGTCGCTTCCATGCACGATAAAGGCTGCCACAGCCATAGTGATGATCGTAGGAATTGTTGCTAATCTTGTTCTAACCCCGATGATGATTAAAATTGGGCAGATCGCTTCACCAATCACTGCGCCTATCTTAGAAATTACAGGGCCTAGGCCTATGGGATCACCAAATTCGAAATTTCCTTGTATAACTTCTAATAGCTTGGGGATTCCGTGAAAGAGCATTAAAATGCTAACGCCAACACGTAGAATTAATAGTCCGAAATGTACAGTAGATCTCATAAGTAGTTTGGTTTGTTTTAGGCTAAAGTATAAAAAGTATTTGAATATTGAAATTGCCCTCCCCAATAATAAATACAATAGCGAAAACGGTTAAAGCAGTTCCAATTTCGTTGCGCCGGTTTTGTTTTTTAACTGTATTTTTGTCGCATAAAGTAACAACATGACCAAAGTACGCGCCTGGATTTCTGCCGCAAGATTGCGAACCTTACCCTTGTCTATTTCCGGGATAATGACCGCTAGCGCTGCGGCCTTACATGTAAACTCATTTTCCGGACTGGTTTTCGGGCTGGCTATCGCGACTACCTTAGGGTTTCAAATACTGTCCAATTTTGCCAATGATTATGGTGACGGCGTAAAAGGCACCGATAATAAAGATAGAGTAGGACCGGCAAGAGCCCTACAAAGTGGTTTATTAACGGCAAAAGAGTTAAAGCGAGGTATGATCATTACAGGTGCTATCACCTTGTTGTTAGCAAGTATGCTCATTTTCGCAGCCTTCGGAAGAGAGAGATTTATCTTGTCACTTATCTTCTTCAACCTCGGGATTGCAGCCATCATTGCTGCAGTAACTTACACGGTTGGCAAAAGAGCTTATGGGTATAGAGCCTTAGGCGATGTGTTCGTTTTTCTTTTCTTCGGAATGGTAGGCGTAATGGGATGCTACTTTCTCTATACACAAAGTGTCTTGGAGTATATTTTCCTGCCTGCAGTTACTATAGGGTTGTTAAGTGCGGCAGTGCTCAATGTAAACAATATGCGGGATCGATTGGCAGATGCCAAAGTGAACAAAAATACCTTGGCTGTCGTACTAGGCGAAAAAACAGTAAAATTGTATCACAGTCTACTAATTGGTGTTGCTTTTTTAAGTGCGGTACTCTACTTAGGCATTCATTACGAAGCGCTTTGGGACCTTCTACCACTACTAGCATTCATTCCGTTGTTTTTAAATGTGATTACGGTCTTTAAAACGCAATCTCTCGCCTTGTTGGACCCTGAATTAAAAAAAGTGGCACTAAGCACTTTTCTGTTTTCAGTATTGCTGTTTGCAACTCAGTTCATTTAAGCGTATTTTTAGTAAAAATTACTAAATATGAAAATTACATTTTATGGGCAGAATTCCCTGGCAATAACTGTAGGAGGTAAAAATTTGATCATCGATCCATTTATTACCGGAAATAAATTGGCCAAGGACAAGGTCGATATCAACACGCTTAAAGCCGATTATATTCTGCTTACGCACGCACACCAAGATCATATATTAGATGCAGAAGCAATCGCCAAAAATACAGGTGCTGTTATTGTAAGTAACTATGAAATTGCTACGCACTACGAGAACAAAGGTTTTGAAGTACATCCAATGAATCACGGAGGTGGTTGGCAGTTCGGTTTTGGCTATGTCAAGTATGTGAATGCCATCCATACCAGCTCATTTCCAGATGGGAGTTATGGCGGTCAGCCCGGCGGATTTGTCATCGAAGGAGAACATAAGAATATCTATATCGCAGGTGATACGGCACTTACTATGGACATGAAACTGATTCCGCTACAAACAAAATTAGATCTCGCTATTTTGCCAATAGGAGACAACTTTACCATGGGGGTCGATGATGCGATCCTTGCTAGCGATTTTGTGGAATGCGACAAGGTTCTGGGCGTACACTACGACACCTTTGGCTATATTGAAATTGATCATGAAGCGGCGAAGAAAAAATTCTACGATGCAGACAAAGACCTCATGCTGCTGGAAATTGGTGATTCGATAGAACTATAGTAAACTTGAAAGCTACCTACCACAAACACATACTGCAATTTAAGCGGCCCAGCGGTACCTCTAGAGGTGTGTTAAAGACTAAAGAGACTTGGTTTCTAATACTGAAAGCGTCGGGAAAAGTAGGAATTGGCGAATGTGGTTTATTGCGTGGGCTAAGCATTGATGATCGCCCAGATTATGAAGAAACTCTAAAATGGGTCTGTGATCATATAGATAAAGGAGAAACGCAGCTCCTCGATGCGCTCACCGAATTTCCTTCCATTCAATTTGGAATCGAAACGGCATTCCAATCGTTGAGAGCCAACACTCCTTTTGAATTGTTTCCAACTTATTTTACAAATAATAAAGCTCCCATACCCATTAACGGACTCATTTGGATGGGGGATAAGGCATTTATGAGGGCGCAGATCGTCGAAAAAATTGAACAAGGCTTCAGCTGTATCAAAATGAAAATAGGCGCGATCGACTTTCAGACTGAACTAGAATTATTGCGTTATATACGATCTGAATTCGATGCTTCAGCCATAGAACTACGTGTCGATGCCAACGGTGCATTTCAGCCTTCCGAAGCCCTAGAAAAACTAACCCAATTGGCAGCATATAACCTCCATTCTATCGAACAACCGATTCAACAAGGACAATGGGAGGCAATGGCGCAATTGTGCGAAAAAACACCCTTGCCAATTGCATTAGACGAAGAATTGATCGGGGTTTATTCCGAAGAAAAGAAAGAACAACTCTTAACCAGCATTCAACCCCAATATATAATATTAAAACCTAGCTTGATTGGTGGATTTCAAGCCAGTGACACCTGGATTCGACTCGCAGAAGCACGATCGATTGGTTGGTGGATCACTTCTGCTCTGGAAAGTAATGTAGGATTAAACGCTATTTCACAATACACCTACACAAAAAATAGTAAATTGCCACAAGGATTAGGAACAGGTAGTTTATACACCAACAACATTCCATCCCCGTTACACGTAGCTCATGGAAACTTGTATTATAAACAGGAGGGGAATTGGGATTTTAATAAAATTATGTAACAAAAACAGTCTAGTGGGGACTTACAGCCACATTTAAAATTTATTGAACTTATGTACATAGCGCAGGCATTTAGATTTTTAAACGATTGGTGGCGATATTTGGTTGGAGCGGTTATAATCTTCTTAGCAAGTCAGTTTGGGGCCATCCCTTTTATTGGAGCAGTAGCTTATAAACTAATGAGTGAAGGCAAAGATCTTAGCGCTCTGGAAGATCCCAACAAATTAATGACGGTGCTCGACTCTAATCTTACATTGTTCTTAATGTTGTTAAGTTTTGCAATTGGTCTTGCCGTATTGATCTTGATCGTTAAATATTTGCACAATCAATCCATGCGCTCACTTACCACAGCTCGTAAAAAGACGGATTGGGGACGTATTTGGTTTGGTTTTTTATTGATCGTGTGTACCACGGTGGTGTTAACAACTATCGATTACTATACCAACCCTGACAGTTATGTATTGCAATTCGATTTGATCCCCTTTTTAATCTTAGCGGTTATCGCAATTATAATGGTGCCCTTACAAACCAGTTTTGAAGAATACCTATTTAGAGGGTATTTAATGCAAGGGATAGGCGTGATCGCTAAAAATCGCTGGTTGCCGCTAGTGATCACTTCGGTTATTTTTGGCGGGCTACACTTTTTTAATCCCGAAGTAGAAAAACTAGGTAACATCATCATGGTGTATTATATAGGCACCGGATTCTTTTTGGGTGTTATGACCCTTATGGACGAGGGGATGGAACTGGCATTGGGATTCCATGCCGGTAACAATCTTATTACTGCATTGCTGGTAACGGCAGATTGGACGGTTTTTCAGACAAATTCGGTTTTAAAAGATGTGTCTGATCCCAGCGCCGGCTTCGATGTGTTAATACCGGTTCTTATCGTTTATCCTATTTTTCTTGCCATTATGGCGTGGCGTTATAAATGGAGCGATTGGAAGTATAAGCTCTTCGGAAAAGTGGTTCCTCCACCACAAACGCAATCCACAGAAATACCATAAGCACGGTGAAAAGAACCTCACACCATATTCACCCTGCCTTTACGCTAAACGGTTTGCATTTTGAAACAGCCGAAGAACTACATGGCTTTGCAAAACAGTTAAAAGCAGACGGGGATGAACATGAAGTGAGCATGGGGAAGTTTCTAATTCGTTGGTTGGATGATAATGATACTATTCCCGTAAGAACATCGGGCTCTACAGGAAAGCCTAAGAAAATTGCACTGTCCAAATCTTCAATGATCAATAGTGCAATGGCTACCGGTACCTTTTTTAAAGTGGGCGAACACGCTTCCGCTCTTTTATGTCTGCACCCTAAGTTTATTGCCGGTAAAATGATGATCGTACGGGCCATGGTAATGGGTTGGCAATTACATGTGGTGGCACCGGAAAAAGACGCGCTAACACAATACGATAATGATTACGATTTTGCTGCCATGGTACCCTACCAAGTAAACCATTCCATTAAGGACTTGGGGAAGGTGAAGAAGCTCATTATTGGCGGCGGACCCGTTTCTAACGAACTGGAAGCCAAATTGCAGAAAGTAGATACCGAAGCTTTTGCAACCTACGGAATGACCGAAACTTGTACCCATATTGCAGTAAGACGACTAAATGGTCCGGCCCGTTCCAACACGTATTCGGCTATGCCCGACGTTAAGTTTG
The DNA here is from genome assembly GCF_003333325.1 of Candidatus Ulvibacter alkanivorans. GTDB lineage: Bacteria > Bacteroidota > Bacteroidia > Flavobacteriales > Flavobacteriaceae > Ulvibacter_A > Ulvibacter_A alkanivorans. The sequence continues at coordinate 74,140 of NZ_QOLC01000066.1, forward strand.
ATGTCGACAAAAGAGGATGTTTAAGAATCGAAGCCCCTAAAATAGTCGATAAGGTGCTTAAGACCAACGACATCGTCGACCTACAATCAAAGACCTCGTTTCGATGGTTAGGCCGTTACGATAACGTGATTAACAGCGGTGGGATTAAGATCTACCCGGAATCGGTAGAACAACAGCTTCAAGCGTATATTTCGTATCCGTTTATCATTGCTTCGGAAAAGGATGAAGCCTTAGGAGAGCGCTTGATCTTGGTCCTTGAAAAAAACAGCGATGAACAACTCCCTAACTATACCGAAGCATTTTCAAAACTTGCTCCGTACGAAAAACCCAAACGAATCTATACTGTCTCAAAATTCGCTTATACCAAGACGGGCAAAGTAAAACGTCGCCACATCATGGAAGTGGTACGTAAATATCGGTAAGAGGTATTCTATTTTTTGAACGCACATGTCTATCGAAGTATCAAAGCTGTGATGCCCAAGTTTTTTGTATATTGAACTCTAAATGATGCTTTTAGCTCCCCAAGCATAAACGATTCTGCTTATGAAAAATTGGTTGGAACGAGGAGTTAACTATCAAATTGCAGTTTGGATAGGACTTTCGATAGTACTCATTATATGTATCTCTCTCTTTAGGATCAACGATTTTATCGCGCATCCGCAGCATGGTCACGTCGAACACGCAGATGCAATCAACGCCATAATTTTTAGCCAGGAACACTATTGGACCGCCTTATGGTTCAAGACCTTTTTTGTGTTGGACTTTTTCTGGGCGGCATTCTTACTGTTGATCGTTGCCTATTTTATTCGGACGCTATTAAAGTCTCGATTTTTCACGATTGGCTCTAAAACAATTACCGCAGGACAGATCTATTTTACTGCTGTAATTTTGTTGCTCATAATAGAAATAATAGAAGCGTTGGCCTATGGTTATAAGGGGGTTAGACAACTCATCTCTCTTGAACTTATAGTAAGCATCAAATTAGGATTATATGTAATATGCGCTTTGTTCTTTCTGTATTGGGCGTTGCAACGATTTATTTTTCCGAAGGCAAAGAACTTTATACGATTTTTACAAACGTCGCTACTTAGTGTCTTGTTTATTATAATTATCTATTTATTGGTAACTGCAATGCCGCAAGGTGGCACCTTGTTAGTTACGCTGTTCTACAGTCCGTTGAACATTCTATTCCTATTTTTCCTACTTACCTTTTTAGCCATTTTGCTGTCTCATTTTCCGGTCTATGTGGATATCTGGTTGTACGGCGATCGTGATTGTGTGAGTCTGAATATGTCTAAACGGCATACTCGAATTCTCGGATTCGGAATTATTTACTACGGTACCCATAGGTCTTCCAAAGAAAAAAAGAACGAATTCAACAACGAAGATGTAAAAATGTTAAGACGTAGTCTAGGCGTTCTTATCTATGGGGCTGTTTTTCATATTTTTATTGCCTTGATTCCTCGGTATTTTGAGATCTACTTTGATACCGTTAAGGTCACCTTCTTCCTGCTGATCATTACGTACGTCATTTACTATGTGTGGGGACAGATGTACAACAATTGGAAACACATCTTAGACAAAAGCGATCAAGTGGAAATTCGGCGAACCATCGCGACAATAGTCAAATATGTCCGTTTCTTTCCGTGGTACTTCGGTCTATGTACGCTAATGGTACTAACGACCGCGGTCTTAGCAATGGTATATCAATGGAGTGTAATTCCCTTGATATTCATGTTGGTAACGATTATTTGCCAGATGTATCTTTATATCTACTTTAAAATATGTCGCACCTTCTTTAAGTATGTATTTTATTCGAATTCGCTTTATAACCGTAATTCCGATATGTTCGATGCTACCACTTTAGAACTGTTTAAAAAATATGCGAAAGTAGAAAACCAGAAAGTAGCGATAGTGAATAGACAATTCGCTAAATTAAGTGATAACATCAGCTATTTGAATTTAATGCGATGGAGTGGTATTTTTTCTTTTGTTACCATTGTTGCTGCTAATATTTGGATCGGTTTTTCTTCGGCTCTAAATCCGATAAACATCATTATTCTGTACATTATTCTATTCTACTCCTTTATTATTTTGCTTTGGAAACATGTGTTGTATTACTATCGACTTAGAGAGGAAAAAAAGGCGCTTAACTTCTTTAGATTTGGAATTCCGCTCATCGTATTTTCCATAATTGGCTGGTGTGTATATAGCGCCGGGCAGCCTAATAACTTGCATTCGTTAAGCTTAACAAAAGCTGAACCTCGACTGGAGTTCACAGATTTCTTAAAGAATAAACTTTCGCAGAACACAGAGAAGAAACCTAATTATTTCTTCGTGGGATCCTATGGCGGCGGACTGAAAGCAAACTTATGGAATCTTTTGCTGCTCAACAGGTTGGATGAAATTAGTGAAGGGGATTTTATGAAGCGAACAGTGGTCATGTCCGGTGTTTCCGGCGGTGCCGTAGGAATAGGAAACTACTCGGCTTTAGTGGCGAACGAGGATGATCCGTCACGATTGCGCGAGGCGATAGAGCGAATTGGAGTCTCTAATGTGTTGTCTACAGAGCTAACTTACTTAATGGGATGGGATATGCTTCGGGAGTATGCGCACTTCGGAAACTATCGCGGTAAGGATCGATCGTATTACAGCATGCAAAAGCATGCGAAAAATGTAGGCATGCCTTTGAAGGATTACAATACCTACGGCTTTTCTGAATACTGGGAACGAACTTACGACAAACGAAAAAGAAAGTATCCACTTCTCGTAATGAATACGACTTCTGTAGCGGGAAGACAAGGCGTTGTTGCGACAGTGCGATTTTCAGATAGTACATTTGCAGGGGCTGATAATCTAACACAGTTCTATGACAATGAAACCGGTTCTAATGTAACCTTGACCTACTATGGGGCGGTATCGACCACGAACCGATTCCCGCTTTTTAGTCCAACAGCGAAAATACGCGGCCAAGGAAGCTATCTAGATGGCGGCTATTTTGAGAATTCGGGTATGCTGAGTGCACTGGAGGTGTACGATGCCATTCAACGAGACGATGATTTCGTAAATAAGATCCAACCCGTTTTTATCAATATCATAAACTCCAAGAACTTTTATATAGAAGAGAAACTAATAGAATGGGGCTTTCAGGCCTCCGACCTAAAAGACTCCGGAGAATTGGCCTCTATTATAGGCACGGTAGTGTCTATCGATAAATTGCCACGCTATGTCTATAATAAGATCGAGAATAGAGGATTTGCAGTAGTTCCTATTATGATGCCTCACAAATTAAGTTATACCGATGTACAAGCTGTGATAAAAGCAAAGGTCAAGGACCCATTACGACTTATGGACAGTATCAAGGTACACAATAAGATCATCGACGATGCGCTGCATTCTTATGAGCGCTATAAACGCGATGCGTGGGGAGTGGTAGAACCTCCGTTGGCTCGTATATTGGGAGAGCCCGCGGTTCGCTATCAGGAAGCTATGATCTATTTTCATAAAGACCTGGATAAGACCATGGAACGTGTCTTTAGCTTTATAGAAACCGATACGCTCGTAACCGACCAAAACAAGAATACACTGCGACGACCCTCTTCCAATTATCGCAGAATGAAAAGTAAGACGCAAGGCAATATTGAGTCAAAAAAAGATAGTTTGTAATATTCGCTCTAGATAGAAAAAGCACTTCACTCATTATAAAGTAGTGTTCGCTCATTGTTCGTTTTTTTTCTTCGGAAGCCTAGGTAGTTTTAATCTATAATTCTAAAACACTACCTTATGAAAACGCTATTTTACACCTTATGCTTATGTTTCTTGTCGCTTCAAGTAACTGCACAACAAAAAACAATTACCGGAACCGTTAGCGATGACAATGGACTGCCACTACCCGGTGCCAATGTCATTGTAAAAAACACCTCCAAAGGAACCCAAACCGATTTTGATGGGAACTATAAGATCACTGCTTCAGTGGGTCAGGTATTAGTATTTACGTACGTTGGCTTTGAGACCGTTGAGAAGAAAATTAAAACGAATACGACTAATATCAATGTGCAACTATTAGCAGGTTCAGCCTTAGATGAAGTTGTTGTTACCGGTTATAGTAACTCAAGACGAAAGCGAATGAGTGTAAGCTATCAACAAAAGCTTGAAGGAAAAGCCGCAGGCGTACAAGTTAGTGGAGCTACCGGCGATCTAAATAGTTCGTCCATCACCTACCGATACGCTAATACCAATCCTAATTCTGAATCGTATGCAAAGATTGAAGAAAATATCTTTAAACGAGTGGAACTTGCACCGCTCTCTACCTTTTCTATCGATGTGGATAAAGCCGGATACAGTAATGTGCGTCGCATGATCAATAATGGAGAGAAGATCCCTAAGGACGCAGTAAAAATAGAAGAGATGGTCAATTATTTTGCGTACAAATATCCGCAACCAACCGGAAATGATCCGTTCTCGATCAACACCGAAGTTGTTAATTCCCCATGGAACGATAAAGCGAAATTAGTTAGGATCGGACTTAAGGGAAAAGAGATCCCACTAGACAAGGTGCCGGCTTCCAATTTGGTCTTTCTCTTAGATGTTTCTGGATCAATGAATAGCCCCAACAAACTTCCATTATTACAAAAAGCCTTAGAAATTCTTGTGGATCAATTGCGTGAAACAGATAAGGTTTCGATCGTAGTCTATGCCGGAGCCGCCGGTGTTGTACTAAAGCCTACATCCGGTGCAAATAAAAAAGCCATATTAAAAGCGATCAATTCATTAAATGCAGGAGGGTCTACAGCCGGCGGTGCAGGAATAAGACTAGCGTACAAAATTGCCGAAGCGCAATTTATTGAAGGGGGAAACAATCGGGTGATACTTGCTACCGACGGCGACTTTAACGTAGGAGCGTCCAGTGACCGTGACATGGAAGACCTCATTGAAGAAAAAAGAAAGAGTGGCGTATTCTTGACATGCTTAGGATTTGGAATGGGGAATTATAAGGATTCGAAAATGGAGACATTGGCCGATAAGGGCAACGGAAATCATGCCTATATAGATACCATGCAAGAAGCTAAGAAAGTACTGGGAACTGAGTTCTTCGGAACCATATATACCATCGCAAAAGATGTTAAGATACAAGTCGAATTCAATCCTGCTAAGGTTCAAGCTTACCGCCTCATTGGGTATGAAAACAGATTGCTGAATGACGAAGATTTTAAGGATGACACCAAAGATGCAGGAGAGCTGGGAAGTGGCCATACGGTTACCGCTTTGTATGAGATCATACCAACAGGGGTGAAGAGTATATACGTAAAAGATGTACCGGGATTAAAATATACGACCGCCACGTCTAATTCATATACAGATGAATTGTTAACTGTAAAGTTTAGGTATAAGACACCTGCCGGTTCGGTTAGTAAACTAATTGTAAAAAGTGTACAAGATACCGGGAAAAGTATCGATCAAGCTTCAATCGATTTAAAATTTTCGGCAGCAGTGGCCTTATTCGGAATGCAACTTCGAGATTCTGAGTTTATCGATACTAAAAAGGCTTCCGAAGTAATTAAACTGGCAGAAGCGGGGAGAGGTGAAGACCCGGAAGGGTATCGCGCAGAGTTCATCCGATTGGTGAAAAGTCATAAATAGTTTAACCTATAAAAAAAAAGGAGCCAAAGCGGCTCCTTTTTTTATTGTTGCATCTTTAAATAATAGTCTACCGAGTGTTTGCCCGACCCATAGAACAAGAAGAAAAGACAGGCCAACAAGACCACAATAGATAGAATAAGATTAGTTACATTCATGTCGCCTATAAAATTAAGTAAAACAGCGCCTATCAATATGGGCAATTGTGCGATGATCGCCCATCGCGTTAAGAGACCAAATACGATAAGTAATCCACCAACAAAATGGGCAGGGGCAACATAATGTACAAAGAGCATGTCTCCGGTATAACTCTCTAAGGGTTTAATAAGTTCCATAAGTACGTCCATATTAGACATAAAGTCGATTCCCTTTATAAATAAAAAAACGCCAAGAGCAACTCGTAATAGATCAAGTGGGTAATACGTATGGGCATTGGCCCATTTGTTCAAAGACTTAATAGTTCCCATGATGATATAAGTTATTGTGAGTACCTAAGGTACTCATTTTTAGTATTATATCATAATTTTATTGAGAGGCAGAAAGTTTGAGTAATCAATAATTTAATACTAAAACTGCTAAGAGTTCTTATTCTTTTTTTTGGCAGCAATATAATAGAAGCGTATTGAGGCTATTAATCCAATCGTCGCAAATACGGCTAACATCGCAAATACATGTTGATGTCCAACCTCACCGGGTGAATTATCAAGCAAAAAACCCATTGCCGGACCCGCAAAGATATCGGGTGTGTATCCAACCAAGGAGATAAGCCCTACGGCGGTACCTGTCACGGCCAAGGGTATAAGACCTTCTTGCATTGCGGCAAAGTATAGGGTTCTAAAGGCATAAACACCTGCGGCAGTAATAATGAGTGAAAGAAAAAAGAGTCCGCTAGTTTCGGGACTTATAATACCGCTAGCATATAAGCCCGCACCAATGAGCATGATCAAAAAGGCTAGGATCATCATTAGGGAGACCCGGGTCTTATCGGCCAACAACCCAATTCCGACACCAACGACAGGGCGGATATAGAGTAGGAAGGCTCCCACTTGTGCCGATTCAATTTCGTTGTATAGCATGACCTCGCGCGCGTAGAGTGAAAACACATCGGTTATCTTATAACCAACATAGGCACAAAGTACGATAACCATAAGCAACCAAACGGCGGGAATCTTTAATGCGATGGTGTATTTTTTCCATAAGGCTTTACGATCGAGTGTAGGGTTTGAACTGTAGTTACTGTTATTGGTACGCAAGAATAATAGGATTAGCACTCCAATGGTACTAATAATCGCTGAAGAAATTAAAATAACATATCGAAATGCATCGGTGCGTTCGGCGAGCGTTGCGTCTTCAATTTCAGAAGTGATAAAAATTGAAAAAATCAGAATACCTAACGATCCGAATCCTGCCGCTACCAAACCGCGCCCTCCGTCTAAAAAACCAAATGCGAGGCCTTGTTTTTCTTCACCACCCCAAATTCGAGTTGCTTTTATCATAGCCGACCAAAACAAGAAAATGGTCGTAAAGCCCCAATAACCGTAAAGCACTTTTAACTGGCCATAGGATGGAAATGCCGCTAAAAAGAGTCCGCCAATTGCTGTTAGAAATAAGGCTGCGGCCATGAGCACTCTCGGCTGGAACTTGTCGGCTAAGCTTCCGCCAAAAACGTAGGAGAAGAAAGCAACGGTACCATAAATAGAGAAACAGACCCCCAACTCGAGATTTGTTAGATCGAACACATCTAAGACCGTAGGTCTAAAGATACGGGCGAGCACGAAGGGTAAAATAAACACTGCTTCTCCCGCTAAGATCAATAGGAGTATATAGTAAAACGGATGTTTTTTAGTAGCAGGGGTCGTCATCTATTTTGAAAGATACGTTTTTCTGCTGAATGTGTGCCAATATATGGCACGAACGAAGGACATGCATACGATCGTGCCTAAACCGCTCATTTGTTTGGACTTACCTATACTTGGATCACCCCTAGATTAAATGGTTTTTCTATAGGTGCATGGTTAGCAGCTTCTATTCCCATACTGATCCACGTTCGCGTATCCAACGGATTGATCACGGCATCGGTCCAGATTCGGGCGGCAGCATAATAGGGTGAAATTTGTTTGTCGTACCGCGCTTTTATCTTGTCGTATAGTTTCTTTTCGTCTTCGGGAGTGATCTTCTTTCCTTGTTTTTTTAAGGAAGCCGTTTCTATTTGCAGTAACACTTTTGCGGCACTATTTCCGCTCATTACGGCAAGTTCGGCACTTGGCCATGCAACAATCAATCTTGGATCGTATGCCTTGCCGCACATAGCATAATTCCCTGCACCGTAGGAATTTCCTACCACAACGGTAAATTTAGGGACTACACTATTGCTTACCGCATTCACCATTTTTGCGCCATCTTTGATGATCCCGCCATGTTCACTTTTACTGCCCACCATAAACCCGGTGACATCTTGCAAAAACACCAATGGAATTTTTTTCTGGTTGCAGTTGGCTATAAAGCGCGTAGCCTTATCGGCACTATCGCTATAGATCACACCGCCAAACTGCATTTCTCCTTTTTTGGTCTTAACTAGTTTTCGTTGGTTAGCAACGATCCCTACTGCCCAACCATCTATTCGAGCATAGCCTGTTAGAATTGACTGTCCGTAGCCTTTTTTGTACTCTTCGAAATCACTGTTGTCTACCATGCGTAGAATTATCTCGCGCATGTCGTATTGGTCTGCTCTTGATTTTGGAATGATACCAAAGATCTCTTCCGGATTCTCTTTAGGTTTTGCCGGCTTCTCTCTGTTGAACCCTGCTTTATCGTAGTCCCCAATTTTTGAAACGATATTTTTAATGGTATCGAGTGCATCTTTATCGTCTTTTGCCTTATAATCGGTTACCCCGCTAATTTCACAGTGGGTTGTCGCACCGCCTAAGGTCTCATTGTCGATAGTCTCACCAATAGCAGCTTTTACCAGATAACTACCGGCTAAAAAGATGCTTCCGGTCTTGTCTACGATCAAGGCTTCATCACTCATGATTGGGAGATAGGCACCACCTGCGACACAACTTCCCATGACCGCAGCAATTTGAGTAATTCCCATACTGCTCATGATAGCATTGTTTCTAAAGATTCGCCCAAAGTGTTCTTTGTCCGGGAAGATCTCATCCTGCATGGGCAGATAAACTCCTGCGCTATCGACTAGATAAATTATGGGTAATTTGTTCTCTATGGATATTTCTTGCGCTCTTAGGTTCTTTTTAGCGGTGATAGGAAACCATGCGCCTGCTTTAACCGTAGCATCGTTTGCGACCACAATGCACTGCTTGCCTTTTACATAGCCCATTTTAACTACTACGCCACCACTAGGCGCGCCACCGTGTTCTTCGTACATCTCATCGCCTGCGAAGGCCCCTATTTCGATCGCAGGTTTTTTATCATCCAATAGGTAGTTAATACGTTCTCTAGCGGTCATTTTACCTTTGGCGTGATGCTTTTCGATACGTTTTTCGCCACCACCTAATTTAATTTTGGCTAGTTTATTCTTTAATTCTGAAACTAATAGTTTATTGTGATCTTCGTTTTTATTGAAGTTAATATCCATGGGTTTTCTTGCTTTTTGCTAAAATACGAAAGTATGCATTTTTTGGTATGGAAAACATGGATTTATTCCCGATATTTGCTAGAAATCACGAAAGCGAGTCTGCTGTGATCAAATTACAAACTGCGTTAGCGATTGAGGTTTTGTTGAAGCTCGCCGCCACTTGGCGGAAGCGACTACCGAAAGCGCGGTACGCCAGCGGCGTGAACGCCATTAAGCATACACATAATGATGAATAAAAATACAGTTTTAGGATGGGCCACGTTTATTATGATCGTGGTTGGGGTTGCATTAATTGCCATGGGTGCATTTCGTTATGACGATGTGGCCGGATGGGGGTTTGCATCTGTAGGTATTGGCTTCTTTGCCATTGCCTGGGTATTTAACGCCTTGAAAGGCAGAGTGTAACCGGAAAATAATTAATTAATAAAATAGTATATATGTCTGACGATAAGAAAGTGATCTTTTCGATGAGCGGGGTTACAAAAACGTATCAGAACGCTCAAACTCCAGTTTTAAAGAATATTTATCTAAGTTTTTTCTACGGTGCTAAGATCGGGATCCTAGGTTTAAATGGAAGTGGTAAATCGACCTTGCTTAAGATCATCGCAGGTGTTGAAAAGAACTACCAAGGCGATGTGGTATTTGCGCCGGGGTATAGTGTGGGTTATTTAGAGCAAGAACCGCAGCTGGACGAGTCTAAGACCGTGATCGAGATCGTTAAGGAAGGGGTAAAAGAGGTTGTAGACGTATTGGACGAGTACAATAAGATAAACGATATGTTCGGGCTTCCGGAAGTATATGAGAATCCGGATAAGATGCAAGAACTTATGGACAAGCAAGCAAAATTGCAGGATACTATAGATGCGACCAATGCTTGGGAATTGGATACAAAGCTAGAGATCGCAATGGATGCATTGCGTACGCCGGATCCCGATAAAAAAGTGAGTGTGCTTTCGGGAGGTGAACGCCGACGCGTTGCCTTATGCCGTTTATTGTTGCAAGAACCTGATGTCTTACTATTGGATGAGCCAACCAACCATTTGGATGCCGAAAGTGTACACTGGTTAGAGCACCACCTATCGCAGTACAAAGGAACCGTGATCGCAGTGACGCACGACCGTTACTTTCTAGATAATGTAGCGGGATGGATCTTGGAATTGGATAGAGGAGAGGGCATCCCTTGGAAGGGTAATTATTCTTCATGGCTAGACCAAAAATCGAAACGATTGGCGCAGGAACAAAAACAGGCGAGCAAACGACAAAAGACGTTAGAACGAGAATTGGAGTGGGTGCGTATGGCACCTAAAGGCCGACAGGCAAAGCAAAAGGCCCGTCTTAATAATTACGATAAGTTGATGAGTCAAGACCAAAAGAAACTTGACGAAAAGCTAGAGATCTATATTCCGAACGGACCGCGATTGGGAACTCATGTGATCGAAGCACAAGGTGTTGCGAAGGCCTATGGCGACAAGTTGTTGTATGAGGACTTGAACTTTAAATTACCGCAGGCCGGTATCGTAGGGGTTATTGGTCCTAATGGAGCCGGTAAAACGACGATCTTTAGAATGATCATGGGAGAAGAAACACCCGATAAAGGAAGCTTTGACGTAGGTGAAACTGCCAAGATCGCGTATGTCGACCAGTCGCATTCTAATATTGATGCTGAAAAGACCATTTGGCAGAATTTTAGCGACGGCCAAGAATTAATTATGATGGGAGGACGCCAAGTTAATTCGAGAGCGTATTTAAGTAGGTTTAATTTTAGCGGTAGCGAACAAAACAAGAAGGTGTCTATGCTTTCTGGTGGAGAACGCAACCGATTGCATTTGGCCATGACCTTAAAAGAAGAAGGAAATGTATTGTTGCTCGATGAGCCTACCAACGATTTGGATGTAAATACGTTACGAGCCCTTGAAGAAGGATTGGAAAACTTTGCCGGGTGTGCTGTTGTGATCTCTCACGACCGTTGGTTCTTAGACCGTATTTGTACCCATATACTAGCATTTGAAGGCAACAGCCAAGTGTATTTCTTTGAAGGTAGTTTTAGCGATTATGAAGAAAATAAGAAAAAGCGTTTGGGAGGAGATCTGCTTCCGAAGCGAATCAAATACAAGAAACTTATTCGATAAAAAATAGGTTACGATCTACAAAACCGAAGTCATTAGCTTCGGTTTTTTTGTTTGTAGCAGAGAGAAAAACTGCTACCTTTAGCTTTCAAAAAAAGACAAAAAGATGTATAGCTTTATTCGATTTATAGTATTTACAGGCTGCTTATTTTATATTTCTGCAACGGCAACGGCACAGGAATTTAAGAAATTTGAGTATTTGGATGTGTTTCAATTAGAATATGCGGGCGATCCGCAGATCGCACCAAATGGAGAACAGATCGTGTACCGAAGAACGGGCTTCGATATCATGAAGGATCGCAGTGCGGGGAATTTGTGGATACTGAATAGTGACGGTAGTAACCACCGTAAACTAACGACTCGAGAGGGGAATGAAAGTAATGCACGTTGGTCTCCTAGCGGTGATCGCATCGCATTTGTGAGCAGTACAGACGAAGGAAGTGAGATCTATGTGTATTGGGTACGATCTGGTGCGATAGCCAAATTATCCCAATTAGAGAATAGTCCGTCGAACTTACAATGGTCTCCAGACGGTTCGGCCATTGCTTTTAGTATGAAGGTTAACAGTGCGGCCCCGGTAATTGCTAAGATGCCTTCCAAGCCTAAAGGCGCCAAATGGGCAGAATCTCCGCGCATTACGGATCGTTTAAAGCATGAGGCTGATGGTGCCGGATATTTAACCCCCGGATTTTCACATATTTTTACGATTCCTTCGGAAGGAGGCAGCCCTCGGCAACTTACCAGCGGTGATTTTAATCACGGCGGAAATCTTTCTTGGTCACCAGATGGTCGGTATATTTATTTTTCTGCCAACAGAAATGAGGACTGGGAGTATGATTTTAGAAATTCTGAAGTGTATGCCATACATACTACCAACGGAACCATTAAAGCACTTACAGAACAATCGGGCCCCGATGCCAATCCGATGGTGTCTCCCGATGGGAATTATATTGCCTATACAGGCTATGCCGACAAAGTGCAAACTTATCAAGTTTGGGAGTTACATGTAATGGATGCTTCGGGCAATAACAAACGAACCATCACTACCGGTTTTGATCGCAGCGTTGGCAATCCAGTATGGGCTGAGAATAGCAAGGGTTTGTATTTTACTTACGATGATAAAGGACAAACGAAGATCGCTTATATTTCGTTGAAAGGCGAGGTAACCGATATCGTTTCCAATATGGGTGGAACGACACTTGGAAGACCGTATGCAAGCGGTAGTTTTAGTCTTTCCGAAGCAGGAGAGATCGCCTATACACTTTCAAGACCGGACCGACCAGCCGATGTAGCTTTAGTTGAAAAAGGATCCGATTTTAAAGTGCTCACCCAATTGAATGAAGACATTTTAGGCCACCGTACGTTGGGAGCGATGGAAGAGATCTGGTACAAGAGCTCGGTGGATGGAAGGGACATTCAAGGATGGATAGTGTATCCTCCGAACTATGATAAGCAGAAGACGTATCCTCTATTGGTAGAGAACCACGGCGGACCAATTTTAAATTATGGCGATCGGTTTTCTACAGAAATTCAACTCTACGCCGCCGCCGGTTATGTGGTGTTTTATCCAAACCCGAGGGGAAGTACAAGCTATGGTGAAGAGTTTGGTAATTTATTGTACAATAATTATCCGGGAGAAGATTATAACGATGTCATGGATGGAGTCGATGAACTTATAAATAAAGGGATCACGGAAGAAGGCAAGCTATTTGTTACCGGCGGTAGTGCCGGTGGTATCATGACCGCTTGGATCATTGGTAAAAACAACCGATTCAATGCAGCTGTGGTAGCAAAACCAGTAATGAATTGGATAAGCAAGACGTTAGTGGCCGATAATTATTACGGATATGCAGACTCCAGGTATCCGGGTCAGCCATGGGAAAACTTTGAGACCTATTGGAAGTTCTCGCCAATTTCTTTAGTAGGGAATGTGGAAACCCCAACCATGGTCATGGTGGGTATGGACGACCTGCGAACACCACCTAGTGAGGCCAAACAATTATATCACGCATTAAAATTACGCAAGATAGAAACCGTATTGGTAGAAATCCCGGAAGCTTCACATGGTATAGCCGCTCGACCGAGTAATTTGATCACCAAGGTAGCGCATACGCTAGCATGGTTTGAGAAATACAAATAGATGTCTCCTAAATGTGCTAAATACGAGATCGTACTATTTATTCAATCGGATGAAACGATGTAGTTTTCTTCCAGAAACGAATTGATGGACTCCGGGGTTTCTATTTTTTCGAATTATTGTATTTTCCCATATAGCGCTTCCACAATTCAGTTTGGTGTGTTTCTAATGAAATGTCACGACCGTCGATAAACGCGTGTTCCAATTTGTTGGTGCGCATATCTAAGGCATCCCCTTCACTTACAAAGAGGGTGGCGCTTTTTCCTACCTCTAATGTTCCATAGTCAGCATCGATCCCTAAAATTTTAGCTGTATTTCCGGTAACTAGTTGTAATGCCGTTTCCTTGTCTAGGCCTTGCCCGACTACCTGTCCGGCATAGAACGGAAGGTTTCGTGTTTGGAAATTAGAAGTTCCTTCGTTTTGAAGTCCGACAAGCAATCCGCCCTCTACTAAAAGTTTAGGCAGCTTGTAAGGTAGGTCATAATCATCGTCCTCACGCTCGGGTAGGTTATGGGTATGTTGCACCAATACTGGAATATTGTTTTTCTTTAGAAACGGAACGATCTTGTAGGCTTCGTAACCACCAACAAGGACTACATTAGTGATACCGCTTTCTTTGGCCGTTGTAACAGCATCGATGATCTCTTTTTCACCATCGGCATAGATGTACACTTTTTTGCTTCCGTCAAATACACCTTGCATGGCTTCAAACGATTCGTTTTTAGCCTTAGGAGTGCTTTTTCCATAGGCTTTGCTATTTACCATAAACTGTATAAGCTCGTCGCGTTGCTTGTTGTAATCCTTATTAGGTTGCCAACCGCGAGGTTCGCCTTCCCACCATCTTCCGCGTCGGAAACTGTTGGGCCAGTTCAAGTGAATTCCATCATCCACTTTAATGGCTGCGTCTTCCCAATTCCAAGCATCGAACTGCACTATGGAAGAAGTACCAGAGATGCGTCCGCCTTGTGGTGTAATTTGCCCAATAAGAACGCCATTGGGGCGCATGGACTCCACAACTTTACTTTCGGCATTATAGGCGATCAAGCTTCGTACATTGGGTATCATGTTTCCTAGCTCGTCTTGATCATTTGTAGCGCGTACAGCGTTTATTTCGATCAATCCTAACGACTTGGCAGGAGCGATCATACCGGGATAAACGTGTTTGCCTTGTATATTGATTAGGTTTCCTTTTGTTGGCGTGCTCGCATCACCAATAGCGGTGATCTTACCGTTTTCGAAAACAATTACACTATTCTCGATGACGGTACCATTTCCAATATGAGCCGTCCCTCCTTGCAAGGTAATCGGTTCGCTTTGGGGTAATGCCGGCGTTTGTTGAGCGAAACTAAAAACGCTCAAAATTAATGCAAAGGCTAATAAGCTGTTCTGTATCTTTTTCATGGCGTTTATTTTATAGTTTCACATTCTAAGTTTCTATTCTCTTTACGTTTAGGTGGTTTGGTCTTCCCGCCACCCGATTTTTCGGCCAACATCATTTTCATCAATTCATTTAGTTCTTGCTGAATGGCCTTGCGTTTCAATTTATCTTGTTCGATATCGAAATACACGGTTCCTTCGATCATAGTTTTTTCAGCTTTGGCATAAACTGAAAGAGGATGGTCGCTCCAAAGTACTAGATCGGCATCTTTTCCTTCTTTAATGCTTCCGACGCGATCATCTATATGCAACAACTTGGCAGGGTTGATGGTGATCATCTTCCATGCTTCCTCTTCGCTCATGTCACCATATTTTACACTTTTGGCAGCTTCCTGATTTAGCCTTCTGGACATTTCTCCATCATCACTGTTTATGGCTACGGTAACACCTTGGCTCGCCATTATAGCGGCATTGTATGGAATCGCATCGTTTACTTCATATTTATACGCCCACCAGTCGCTAAAGGTCGAACCACCTACACCATGGTCGCGCATTTTATCGGCTACTTTATATCCTTCAAGAATATGTGTAAAGGTATTTACACGAAAGCCAAACCTTTCGGCTACCTTCATGAGCATATTTATCTCACTTTGAACGTACGAATGACAACTAATATAGCGCTCACCATTTAAGATCTCGGCCAAGACTTCCATTTCTTCGTCATACCGATAAGGTGCACCACTTTTTTTCTTCTCGTCGTATGCCTTTGCACGGTTAAAGTAATTTACATACAGTTGTTCCACCCCCATACGGGTTTGTGGAAAACGATTGTAGCTGTCCCAATTACTTTGCTTAACATTCTCACCTAAGGCAAATTTTATAAACTTCGGTGTGTTCTCATAGATCATATCATCTGCATCCTCACCCCATTTTAATTTAATAATTGCAGAGCGCCCACCTATTGGGTTAGCAGAACCGTGTAAGATTTGAATGGAAGTAACACCACCAGCAAGATTACGATATATGTTTACATCTTCCGGGTCGACCACATCTTCTATTGTTACCTCTGCCGATGAATTATGTCCTGCTTCGTTAATGGCTAAAGCTGCAATGTGAGAGTGTTCGTCTATAACACCTGCGGTTAAGTGTTTGCCGCTTGCGTCTATCACAGTAGCACCTCCGGCAGACAAATTTTTGCCAATAGTTGTAATCTTTCCATTTTTTACAAGCACATCGGTGTTTTCAAGTATCCCATCTGCTTCACCGGTCCAAACCGTGGCATTCTTAAACAATACATTTCGCTGACGTGGTTTGTTGGTAAAACCATACCCTACATTTGGGTAAGTGAGTGGAAGGACTTTTGGCTTCCCATCTTTTTTCTTTTCTTTTTCTTCGGAAGCATCCGCTTTTCCTTTTTTTACTGCGGAAAAAGAACTTTCCGATCCGTCGGGTAACAATAGTCGTCCTGAGAAATTCTCACCGTCCCTCGGAATGATCCCGGTAGAGCGATACACCTCTTGGGTTTCTTCGTCAGTAAAAGATAACGACACCCAATTGTTGCTGTACTCAATTTTTGAAGGATATTCGACATCGCCCAGTTTTATAGTCGATTTTGGTTTTGAAGCAGTTCCACTAATTGTAAAGTCGTACGTTTTTCCGGCGGCCGATAGACTATAGGTACCACTTATATCTTTTTGGTCTTTGGTCTGTATTACATTTCGTTCTCCTTGCACCCAATTTTCATATAGGGTCGTTTCCGAATCGAAGATTTCTCCAGAAGTGATCAAGAAATTGGCGTATTGTCCGGGTTTCAATCCGCCAATCATGTCGCTTGCACCTAGTAACGCAGCAGGAATAGTGGTAAGTGCTTCTAAGGCCTCTGTTGGATCGAAACCGTACTCGATCGCTTTTTGAAGTTTCTCTTTGAACTCGGAAGGTTTTTTTAATTCGTGGGTTGTAAGCGCAAACTTTATATCGTTATCGGCCAACATTTTCGGATTCATAGGCGCTTGGTTCCAAGTTCGCATATCGTCTAGCGCGATATAACTCGCCAAATACGGATCGCTCACATCGTAGGCGTCTGGGAAGTTAATTGGAATAATATAGTTTGCACCGGTGGCTTTAATACTTTCAATCGCTTCATATTCATCGCCACCACCTACGATCACATAATTAATGTTGAATCGATCGCCAATTTTGTCGGCTCTAAGGTTGTTGCTCTTACTACCTGCTTCGAAGAAAGAGATAAGATCTCGATTTTGAATAAGCGCTTCTAACGAACGGTCTTTAGTTTCTATATTACCTTTCGCATACCATTCGGCATCCCAATACATTTGTCTTAGCAATGCCATGGCACCCATTAATGAGGTTGGGTACGATTGCCGACTTGCCACGCTCTTTGAGAACGAATAGAATTGCCCCGAGCGATCGTTCAACAATCTACTCGCTTCGCCACCTTCATCGTTAAGTGCAACTAAGATCCCTGTCCCGCGAGCGATACCGTCCATTTGATGACTGTTTACTACACCAAATCCGGCAGCACGTAATGCTTTAGCGTTCTTTGCATTGTACTTAAATGAGTTTATAGCATCTTGCTCCAGCATAATATGGTCGTTCCAATAAAATCCTTCTCTAGATGCTTCGTACTGAGGTGAACGACCTTGTCCTTGAGCTCGTTTTGGTTTTTCTATTCCGAAGGAAGTATAGGGATCGATAAAGGAAGGATACACATGCTTGCCTTCTAAGTTTATTATTACAGCATTCTGTGGAATAGTAACAGACTTTCCTGAAGCTACGACCTTGCCGTTTTGAATAAGCAGTGTCCCATTTTTTACTACCTCTGTGGGGGTAATATAGAGCGTAGCATTTGTAAAGGCTGTATAGTTGTTATTTTTTTCTTTGAGGCCGTCATTCTTCGGAAAGTAATCTTGGCCAAATACTAATGTAGTGCTAAAAATAAGCAGTAGGAGAAAGGTGTATTTTTTCATAGGTTTTGAAAAATGTTAAAAAAAGGAAGGCTAAAGATAACGATGCAATTCAAGTCATCAAAAGCCTAATTGTTTTTTAACAATTAAAATGGTTTGTCTTCAAAATAATTTACAACCAGGGCCACCATATAGCTATAGCTCATTATGCCTTGCGACTGATTGTTGGCCTTTAAGAATTGATCCCAAAAGCCTTTGGAAAATGTTTCGAACGGATTTGCATAGTTTGCCCAAAAATCACGCATTTCTTTATAACTCGCTAAGATTCCCGGGTTAATGGTATCGACCAGTACGTGATAAACCTCTATGTCTCTTCGGGCAACTTCGTTTACACAATATCGCAATGCGAAAATATATCCTGCATACTGAATGTACGGATCGTCATTGTGAAGTGTGGCTAGGGTTGCAATAAAGTTGGCCTCGTTCTCGGCTGCATAGCCTATTTGATGTGCTTCCTCATGACAACTCACCACGGGAAATTTATAGGTTTTAATTAAATTGTTCACTTGGGCTTCTCCAGAAAACGGATTGTAATAACCACTATACCCCATGTACGTGAGTCCTAAGCTCCATCCACTTTTTTTAATGCTTTTGGGGTGATAGGAAAGTTGCGGATACGTTAGTCTTAAATTGTCATATCCGTTGCTTGTTTTTTTGAACACTTCTTGCTGCGTGTAAGGCAAGTCGATCTTTACACTATCGGGGTAACCTAGTTGACGGTGCATATTGTTAGCTTTGGCGATAAGTCGTTCGGTGGTCGAAATAAGCTGTTCGGTAGTATAATCGCGTTCTAATCCGAGTGACTTATGCAACGGTACTCTATAGTAATTGAGTCCCCACAACAAGTTAAAAACAAAATAAACAATAGATAGGGTGGCTGTGATATCCAAGAAAAAACGAACAGGTTCAAACTTAAGTCGTTTTAGGTTCTTGTATAACCAACGTAATGCCATGATTGAAATAAGAATATAAAAGACATCACCAATCGAAAAGGGGATCCAACCAAACAAATACCGAGACATTTTTGAAAGGATGGGGTATAGCCCTAGGCTGTAGTATTCTTCAATAAATTCAGGGAATTTTTTTAGGATTTGTAAAACAATTATTTGAACAGGAAGCAGCGCTGTTAAAATAAGGGGTGTTCTGTTTTGCATAAATCAAACTTACAAATAAAACTTTTATCGCTGCGTTTTTTGAGCCGTTCTAATTGCGTAATTTTACATTCTAAAATTAAAAAAGATGAATGAAGCTATAAGAGAATTATCGCCAAAAGTACTTTGGAATAAATTTGCAGACCTTAATGCCGTTCCAAGACCTTCGAAAAAAGAAGAGCGCGTGATCGCATTTATGAAAGAATTTGGAAAGAGCTTAGGATTAGAAACGATTGAAGATGAAGTAGGAAATGTTATTATTCGTAAACCGGCTACTAAGGGAATGGAAGATCGCACCCCTATTGTAATGCAATCGCATTTAGATATGGTGCATCAAAAAAATAATGATACTACCTTCGATTTTGATACGCAAGGAATAGAGATGTATATAGATGGTGATTGGGTCCGAGCAAAAGGAACCACGCTAGGTGCCGACAACGGCTTGGGTGTAGCAACTATTATGGCAGTATTAGAAAGTGACACTATAGCACATCCTCCACTAGAGGCACTATTTACCATCGACGAAGAGACCGGAATGACTGGAGCCATGGGGCTAAAAGGAGGGATTTTAAAAGGTGATATACTGTTAAATCTTGACACAGAAGAAGACGATGAAATTGGTGTTGGATGTGCAGGTGGAATAGACATTACTGCAAAAAAGAACTATCGAGAGACCGATGCTCCAACCGATGGTGTTACCTATACAGTTACCGTAAAGGGATTACAAGGAGGACACAGTGGTATGGATATTATTAAAGGGCTGGGCAATGCAAATAAACTAATGAACCGACTCCTGTACAGTACTCGTAAGGTTATGCAACTTGCCAATTTACAAGGAGGTAGTTTGCGAAATGCTATTCCTAGAGAAAGTGTTGCAACTGTGGTAGTACCTAAAGAATACGAACAGGCATTTCTTTCAGAATTTGAACAAGAAAAAGAACATATTGTCACTGAGTACAACAGTTTAGAGCCGGCAATTTCTATTTCCGCAGAAAAAGAAAATGCGACCATAGAAAAGGTAATGGAGCAACAGGAGCAAGAATTATTTCTTAAAGCGGTTTATGGTGCGCACAACGGTGTGTATCGAATGAGCCCGGCAATCGATGATCTTGTGGAAACCTCAAACAATATCGCCAAAATAAATGTGAAGGAAGGAACCATAACCATTGAATGTTTAACCAGATCTTCGGTAGCATCTTCTAAGAACGATCTGGCCAATACGCTACAATCGGTGTTTGAATTGGCCGGATTTACAGTTGCATTTTCCGGAGCGTATCCTGGTTGGGCTCCCAATATGGAAAGTCCCATATTAAAAGTGTTAGATTCACTCTATGAAAAATTAAACGGACAAAAAGCAAATGTAGCTGCCTGTCACGCCGGATTAGAATGTGGCATTTTAGGACAGAACTATCCCGATATGGATATGATCTCCTTTGGGCCTACCATCAAGGGGGCTCATTCTCCCGATGAGCGCGCGAGTATATCCTCGGCTCAAAAATACTGGGAATTTGTAATTGAGATCCTTAAGAATATTCCCGTAAAGTCGAAATAATTTAATCACGGTTACTAAAAAAAAGCCTTTGTGAACTTCACAAAGGCTTTTTTAATTTTATAGTATTAACTAGTTATTGTATCGCAACTAGTTCTAACTCGAAAATTAGATCGGAGTTAGGTGGGATCACAGGTGGATACCCACTTGGTCCATAGGCAAGGTGGGCAGGAATAAACAGTACTGCCTTGTCTCCAACACTCATTTGTAATAGTCCTTCGCGGAAACCGGCAATAAGCTTAGCATCCGGACTGTAATCGGTTGGTACCGGAACGTATTGTCCTGCGGCCAATCGCGCTTTATTAACCATATTGTATTTTTCGGCTACATCCAATCGGTTGCTATCGAATAACATTCCGTCTGATAAATATCCGGCGTAGTTCATAAGCACTTTGCTTCCTTCGGCCGGTTTTTCTCCGGTTCCTTCTTCAATAATATTAATCTTTAATCCTGAAGGTAATTCTTCGGCATTTTCGCGTAGTTCTTCCAAGGATTTTACGGTTGCGCTTGCCGTTCTCATTAATTCCTCTTTTCTCTTTATCTCTTCTTTCTCAAGTTTTTCCATTTCCGAAGAAAAAGAAGCGATCTTTACATTGCCGTTTCTAATAATGTTTACTTCGTTGATAACAACTTCATTTACCGGTTTGTCACCGGGTTTGGTAGTTTCTACTTCTCCTATGGCATCAACTATTTCTTGTCCTTTTACGATCTCACCAAATACGGTATGTTTACCGTCTAACCATGGTGTTTCTTTTAGGGTGATAAAGAATTGACTTCCGTTCGTATCGGGACCAGAATTCGCCATAGAAAGTATTCCTTTGCTATCGTGTTTTAAAGTATCAACGATCTCGTCGGGAAAGGTATAACCGGGATTTCCGCTACCCGTTCCTGTTGGGTCCCCACCTTGTATCATAAAGTCTTTAATGACTCTGTGAAAGGTAAGTCCGTTAAAATATTTTTTCCCTCTAAAGGTAGAATCGACCATTTTATTTTCGCCTTCAGCCAACGACACAAAATTAGCGGTGGTTACAGGCGTAGCTTCATGGTATAATTTGGCTACAAAAGTACCTTTGTTTGTAATAAATTCGGCATAGACCCCTTTGTCTAGATCGGGATATTTACTCTGGCAAGACACGACTGCCAGTGATAATAAAAGAATAGCGAATACTAATTTTTTCATAGTTGTTTTAATTTTCTTGAATTTGTTCAATTGATTTTAAGGTTATGGTACTTTGTACTGGTGTGTTGGCGCCTAATTTATTCTGAATGCCGTAATAGCCATACGCTTTATACGACGGAAAGAGAAAGGTTACTGTTTCTCCTGGCTTCATTAATTTCACTCCGTCTCTAATACCGGAGATAAGGTCCTGATTACTTTGGTCGACCTTATATACTTGTAGACCATTTTCTTCTTCGGAAAGCACCACGGTACCATCCAACTCCTTTATATTATAGGTAAAAGTGATCTTATCACCAAAATCTGGCTTGGTCGTTGCCGTTGAATCTTTCGAATTGTAATAATACCAGAATCCACTATCTGAAGCCAAATATGAATTTTCAGGTCTGTTTTCCATGACCTTTAAGATCTCTTGTTTTTCTGCTTCGTAGATCTTTTTGTTTCGCTCAACAGATTCTTCGATAAATGTGCCACTTGACTGCTTCACAGGTTTGCGAGCTTCCGGACTTTTGCATGCGAGTATCAAGCTACAAAAGAATAGTAGATATAGAAAATTACGAATCATGAATTAGGGCATCTTTATAAGAGGGCAATATACTAATAAATTCACTAACGGTTTTGGTCAAGGATTTAGTACTTCTGCCTCCGGCCGCATTGTTGTGACCACCTCCATTGTAATGGGATCGGGCAAATTCGTTTACCGAAAAATCACCTTTACTACGCAACGACATTTTTACAATCGCCTCTTGAGTGTTTTCTATAAATATGACCGCAAACACCACATTTTTTACCGAGAGGGCGTAGTTTACAAAACCTTCGGTATCACCCTTTTTAAAGTTGTGCTCGTCTAGTTCGTTTTGCGAAAGTGTTATGTATGCGGTACGGTACTCGGGTAAGATGTTGAGGTTTTTTAAAGCCACGCCTAGAAGTCGCAATCTATCCTGACTATTGGTGTCGTATACATTTTGATGAATGCTTGCATTATCGGCGCCGACCTCAATGAGGTGTGCGATCACGTTATGTGTGATAGCGGTTGTCGCTGCAAACCTGAACGAGCCCGTATCGGTCATGATGCCTGTATACAGCTGTGTGGCAATATCTTTAGTGAGCAAATCTATCTTGTTCAAGGCGCTCATAAAATGATACACCATTTCACTGGTCGAGCTCATTGTGGTATCACTATAAGTAGCCACTGCATAGTCATCTGGCGCCTGATGGTGATCAATCATTACAAAAGAAGCTTCGCTTTCTGATAGGATAGGACAAAGATCGCCAGACCTGTTTAATGCGTTAAAATCTAAGGTGAAAATCACATCGGCTACTTCAAGAATGGCTTTAGAGCGCTCTGTTGCTTTTTCGTGAATCGTGATAGCGTCGCAGCCCGGCAACCATTTTAAAAACTCGGGAAAATCGTTAGGCATGACGACATCTGCTTGATGCTTCATTTGTTTCAGAAGAAATTGTAGTCCGAGACAGGACCCGACTGCATCGCCATCCGGATTTTTATGACCAATAATAGCGATCTTTTTAGGGGAGTCTAGAAGCTTCGATACAATTGCGGTAGTTTCAGTATTCATACGCCTGCGAAGATACAATTTATTAACCTTCAACTCGAATACATTGCTTAATTTTGAAGAAATCTTTAACACACAGATCCAATGAAAAAGCTGTTTTTTCTAGTTGTAGTCCCGTTCCTTTTTTGTTGTAATGCTTCGGAAAAGAAAATCGCTTCCGAAGCAATAAAAGTAACTACTGAGGCAGATACATTCACAATAGTGTTGGGAAGTTGTAGCGACCAAGATAGACCCCAACCGCTTTGGAGCCCTATTATACAACAAGACCCAGATCTTTTTATATGGGCAGGTGATAATATTTATAGTGATACTGATGATCTAAAGAAGATGGAAGCCGATTATGCAAAGGCTTGGGCCAATAAAGAGTACCAAACACTAGCGGCTCGCACCGAGATAACCGGGACGTGGGACGACCATGATTACGGAAAGAACGATGCAGGTAAGGAGTGGGCGATCAAGGAAGGTGCACAACAGTTGTTTTTGGATTTTTTAAAGGTTCCTGCCACAGACGAGCGGCGTGAAAGGCGCGGTGTGTATAATGCACAAGTATTTACTACAGGCGCGGGCACTATAAAGGTAATTTCCTTAGATACTCGTTATTTTAGAGATTCTCTAAAAACGAGCAAGGATCCCGATAGACGATACGATGCTTGGGAAGTAGGGCAGGGAGGTACTATTCTGGGTGCAGAGCAGTGGCGCTGGTTGGAACAAGAATTGAGCGATGCTACGCCCGATTTCACCTTTATCGTAAGTAGTATTCAGTTTTTGAGCGATCAACACGGTTGGGAAAAATGGGCGAACCATCCTTCCGAAGTACAGCAAATGTATTCCGTTTTACAGCATGCAAAGGCAAAGAATATTGTAATATTAAGTGGGGATAGGCACCATGCCGAGATCTCACGTGTTCCCGTGCCGGGATTGTCTTATCCGTTGATCGATTTTACGTCCAGTGGTATGACCCACACATGGCCGGGAACGCCAATGGAGGAGAATCGTCACCGGGTCTTTAAAGGTACCAAAGAATTGAATTTTGGTGTGCTCAAAATTGACTTTGAGAAAGCCGAAATTACATTCGAAATTAGAGGTGAAGACGATGTGTTATACGAACGATATGTGCAGTCGTATAATCTATAACGATTTTACTTGTTTTCTGTTTTCAATTCACTACTTTTGCACCAAATTTTAAGAATCCTATGAGAACAGATAGAACGTTTACCATGTTAAAGCCTGATAGTGTTGAAAAAGGACACATTGGAGCTATATTAGAAAAAATCACATCGGCAGGATTTAAGATCGTTGCCATGAAATTAACACAGATGACTACTGCTGATGCAGAGGAATTCTACGCCATCCATAAAGAACGTCCGTTTTTTGGTGAATTGGTAACCTATATGACTCGTGGGCCAATTGTTGCGGCTATTTTAGAGAAAGATAACGCAGTAGAGGATTTCCGTACGTTGATCGGGGCGACAAACCCGGATGAAGCAGCCGAAGGAACCATTCGTAAATTATATGCAGCTTCTATTGGTGAGAATGCTGTACACGGTAGTGATAGTGACGAGAACGCAGCTATCGAAGGCGCGTTTCACTTTGCTGGAAGAGAAATTTTTTAAGTTTAGTTAAACTTCAATTATTGCAGAAAATGCCCCTTATTCGAGGGGCGTTTTTTTTATCGTAAGACCAGTTTTGAGATGAGAGGTTTTTTCATTTCTTCATTGAGAAGATCGATGATCTTTTGCTTTCCGTAGCTTAATTCTTCCCTTAGTACCGAACTGCTTAACTGTACATAGAGGGTGTCTCGGTCTAATTTTATTTGAGCTGTATATTTAACAATTGCAGCGCCCATAACCGTAGCCCAAGCTTCTTTTATTGAAACTTTATCAAGACCTTGTTGCAGTCTGTTGGTTTCAATAAAATCTTGTAGAATAGTACTTATTGGGTTATGGTCACCTTGTCTTTTGCTCACAACTGTAAGATTTTCTTCCGAAGAAAATAGCGGAATCGTATTCGTAAATCAATTAAAATCAAAGGTACGAAATCGCTTATAGGTATATACCTTATCGTCTTGATTTTTTACTTGCATCACACTGTCTTGTAACTTGATAATTGTTTCGCGCCAGGTGTCATAGGGCGTTTTGTAAATCAGAAAAACACTGTCGTTTTCCTTAAGTATGTTGAATTTTTCTATAGATTCACTCGTGCGATAAGTACCGTCCAGCTGGGGTGCTACCTTTTTTCTAATTCCAGAATCTCCGTTGACCTCAATAAAATCGATGGTAGTATTTACATTAAACTGTTTCTCCAGTCCATTAGGGAGTTCTACGGTCTTGATCTCCCAATAGCCGGGAAGTTGTTCTAGTTGAATCGTGTTAGAGGGCTTTCCGCAGCCAATAATTAAAAGCAAAAAAAGGAGGGTGATTATTCTCATAAGGGAAACATGGTATACGATTGGTGTACTTTTTTAATAACTGCTTCGGTTCTATCGGCATGGGTGTCACTAATAAACAACTGCCCAAAATTTTCGTCATCCACTAATTTAATAAGTTGTTCGACGCGTTGCGCATCCAGTTTGTCGAAGATGTCGTCTAACAGCAGAATTGGATTTACTTTGCTATGTGCTTTTATAAAATCGAATTGCGCCAATTTAAGAGCAATGAGATATGATTTTTGCTGGCCTTGGGACCCAAACTTTTTAATAGGATGCCCGTCTATTTCGAATAAGAGATCATCTTTATGAATCCCAAAGTTGGTGTACTGGGTTATTTTGTCCTTCTGAATATTTTCGTTGAGTAGGCTAAACAGGTCTTGCTCATTTAACTGACTCTTATAGGTTAGGCTTACTTGTTCGTTGCCCTTACTGATGGATTGGTGTCGCTTTAAGAATATTGGCAAAAATTCTTCTATGAACGCCGATCGCTTGCCAAAGATAATCGTACCGTATTCGTGAAGTTGTTCATTATATATTTCTAGGGTATCACTGCTGAACGTATTATTTGCGGCAAAATACTTTAGTAAAGAATTGCGCTGCGCCAGTATTTTATTGTAATTTATTAATGTTTGCAAGTAAGCAGGGTCCCCTTGGGAGATAACACCATCTATAAATTTACGACGTGTGTCACTGCCTTCAATAATGAGGTCTCTATCGGCCGGAGAAATAATGACCAGCGGTAAGAAGCCAATATGCTCACTAAATTTCTCGTAAGCTTTACCATTGCGTTTAATGATCTTCTTTTGTCCTTTTTTGGCACTCACGACTATCTTTTCTTCTTTCGACTTTTTTTCGTATTTGCCTTCGATCACAAAGAAGTCTTCCCCGTGTTTTATGTTTTGGCTTGTTATGGGGTTAAAGTAGCTCTTTCCAAAAGAGAGGTGATAGATCGCATCTAAAACATTGGTCTTGCCAACCCCATTATGACCTACAAAACAGTTGATCTTAGGGTCGAACGCAAATGTTTCGGCGGCAAAATTCTTATAGTTTAAAAGCGACACAG
>NZ_QOLC01000016.1 GCF_003333325.1 Candidatus Ulvibacter alkanivorans
GTTCTTACAACATATAAAAGTCGTTTGGTTCTTTTCTTCGGAAAAATTAATTAAACGACTTTTTTTTAACATTTATATAAAAACGATAATACGATGGTAAAAGTAACTGCCGCAGAAGTAAATAAATTAAGACAAAAAACCGGAGCCGGGATGATGGACTGTAAAAAGGCATTGGTCGAGGCTGAAGGAAATATGGATCAAGCAATTGATATCCTACGTAAAAAAGGTCAGAAGATTGCCGAAAAAAGAGCCGATCGCGATTCAAGTGAAGGTGCTGCTATCGCCAAAGTAAGCGATGACAACACTAAAGGAGTGATTATCTCTCTTAACTGTGAAACCGATTTCGTTGCAAAGAATGATGATTTCGTTGCATTGGCACACAAGATCGCAGAAGTAGCACTTGATACTACGTCTAAAGACGAATTGTTGACTGCAAAAGTAGATGGGATGACAGTTGAAGAAAAATTGTTAGAACAAACTGGAGTAATTGGTGAGAAGATCGAGATTGGTGGATACGAATTATTAGAAGCACCTTTCGTAGGATCCTATATCCACGGAAACAAGATCGCTGCCCTAACCGGACTTTCTGCCAAAGTAGACAATGCAGACGAATTGGCGAAAGACGTTTCTATGCAAGTAGCTTCTATGGGTGCAACCACCTTGTCTTACAAAGATTTTGATCCGGAATTCGTAGCTTCAGAAACCGAAGCGCGTATTGCTGCGATCGAAAAGGATAATATCGAGTTAGGTCGTTTAGGAAAAACGTTGAAAAATGTTCCTAAATACATCTCTAGAGCTCAGTTGACCGATGAAGTATTGGCGCAAGCTGAAGAAGATGCTAAAGCTGAATTGAAAGCGGAAGGGAAACCAGAAAAGATTTGGGATCGAATCCTTCCTGGAAAACTAGAGCGTTTTATTAGTGACAACACTACTCTTGATCACGAACAAGCTTTGTTGGATCAAAACTTCATTAAAGACGACAAAATGAGCGTTGGCGAATACGTTAAAACATTCGGTGATGTAGAAGTTGTTGGATTTAAACGAGTTTCATTAGCATAAGCACAATAGCAATTCATGCTACAACCGCCTTCAGGAAATCTTGGAGGCGGTTTTTTATTTTACCTAATTTCATCAATTATTTTCTTTATTTTTGCCTACGTTAAAAAACCACTATGCAATATAAACGAATACTTCTAAAACTTTCGGGGGAAGCCCTCATGGGAAAACGCCAATACGGAATTGATCCCGAACGTCTTTCAGAATATGCACAAGAAATTAAACAAATAACCGATCAAGGCGTAGAAGTTGCAATCGTAATTGGTGGTGGTAATATATTTCGCGGTGTCGCAGGTGCCAGCCGTGGTATGGATCGAGTTCAAGGCGATCATATGGGAATGCTGGCTACGGTTATCAATGGATTAGCACTACAAAGCGCTTTAGAAGATGAAGATATTCCTACTCGTTTACAGAGCGCGATAAAAATAAATGAAGTGGCCGAGCCGTTTATTAGAAGAAAAGCAATTCGTCATTTAGAAAAAGGACGTGTTGTTATATTTGGTGGCGGTACAGGAAACCCTTATTTTACTACCGATTCGGCTGCGGTATTACGAGCAATAGAAATTGGTGCCGATGTCATTTTAAAAGGTACACGTGTCGATGGAATATATTCGGGTGACCCGGAAAAAGATCATGAAGCGACCAAATTCGATTTTATAAGTTTTGATGACGTATTAAAAAAAGGTCTAAAGGTCATGGATACTACGGCATTTACACTAAGTCAAGAAAATCAGTTGCCAATTATTGTCTTTGATATGAACACTAAAGGCAACCTTGTAAAAGTGGTGGCCGGAGAAAAAATTGGAACCAAGGTAAATTTATAATATAGTTTAGCTATCTTTTAAGTGGCTATTTTTGGAATAGAAATTCATTCCGAAGAAAAAAATGAATACATCATGGAAGAAGAAATTCAATTCATTCTAGACAGCACCCGTGAAGCTATGGGGAAGGCTGTAAAGCATCTTGAAAAACAATTAATCAATATTCGTGCGGGTAAGGCTTCGCCTTCTATGGTAAGCAGTGTTAAGGTCGATTACTACGGAACTCCTACGCCATTGCACCAAGTAGCCAATGTCAACACCCCCGATGGTATGACCATTTCCATTCAACCTTGGGAAAAAGGCTTGATCCCGGATATAGAGCGAGCGATCCAAATGGCAAACCTTGGCTTTAACCCACAAAATAATGGGGAAAGTGTAATTATTAACGTTCCTCCTTTAACAGAAGAACGCCGTAAAGAGTTGGCGAAACAAGCGCGAGCAGAAGCAGAAGAAGCCAAAATTGGTGTTCGTAATGATAGAAAAAGTGCGAATAACGACATTAAAGACCTAGACGTATCGGATGATATGAAAAAGAACTTGGAAATCGATGTACAGCAAATGACCGATAATCACATTGAGAAGATCGATGAGATTCTCGATAAGAAAGAAAAGGAGATCATGACCGTATAAGGTCTTTCGTTAAACAAAACTAAATAAAGCGGCTAAACAGCCGCTTTATTTTTACTTTTACGTTTCACTCGCAACATGCTATCAATGCAACTACGTTTTATCCTACTCTTCCTTTTTATTGGATATACAGTTCTTGCGCAAGAACCGGCCATACAAACCAAACAAGACACAACGGCCACTCGCACCCAGAAAAAACAAAACCCGTTTAAAACCGGCTTCTACCCTATTAGTTTCTTCGATATTGATCTTAAATATCTCATAAAGTACAACAATTACGAAGGGTTGCGATTGGGTATTGGCGGAATAACGAACGAACGTTTAAGTGAAACTTTGAGATTTGGGGGCTATTTTGCAAGAGGATTTAAAGACCGCGATATAAAGTTCAGTCTTGGTGCAAGTGTACGGGTGCATAAAGAGCAAAACAGTTGGTTCAATCTTTATTATATAGACGATATTCGGGAAGTAGGGTCTTTTAAGTTCTTGACCGATGACCGCGTGTATTCTGTATTCGAACCGCGTTTGGTGAATGTTACACAATTCTATAAACACCGTACATGGCAAACTAATTTTCAGAGTGAATTTTCCTCAAAGATCTTGACCGAGGTACGTCTTTCCCGAAGCAGAATAGAACAAATTTTAAGTTATCGCTTCGCAAACGACGGCATATTGTACGACAATTACGAAGTAGCCGAGGCAACAGCATCGGTTCGAATTAGTCCGAAGACCAATTTTTTCACTACCGAAGACGGCCGAATCGAGTATTTTGATGGTTTTCCGAAGATAAGCGCACAGGTCACACAAGGCCTTTCGGGAATCACAGGAAGTGATTTTAATTATACCAAGTTTGGATTAAAATTAGATTATTACATTAAACGTACCGACCTTTCTTCCACCAACATATTGTTGGAAGGGAACTTGGCTACAGGAGATGTCCCTTTAACGCATTTATTCCATGCTTATCCCAATAGCCCGACAAAGGACGAGATCTTACAACGATTTTCGGTAGCCGGTCGCAGTAGTTTTGAAACCATGTACTTTGGAGAGTTTTTTTCGGATAAAATAGCTACTTTCAAGGTAAAACACAGTTTACGTAGGTTTTATTTTTCTGAAAGATTCAAACCCGAATTGGTCCTAATTACGAAGCATGCGATTGGTGAACTCGACGCGCGAGATAAGCACTTGGGCATAACATTCAACACCTTAGAGCAGGTTTATTCAGAGTCGGGAATCGAGATTAATAAGCTGCTTTTTGGTTTCGGGCTTAGTTTTGCGTATCGCTACGGGTTTTATCATTTACCCGATTTTGAAGACAATGTATCCTTTAAATTTACCTTCTACTTAAAAGTATAAAATCTACTTAAAAGGATCGTAGCCTAGGCAGGAATTCATACCTTTGCCACGGCAAAAAAACGTCGATTTGAACAAACTTTTTAGCATAGGGTTTTGGAGCGCCGTAGCGCGTTTCATCTTACGTAATCGCACTCTTATTCTTATAGTAATCGCAGTGATCACAGTGCTTTTGGCATTGCAATGGAAAAACATGCGATTTACATATACCGAAGCTAATTTACTTCCCGATGATCATGAAATAAACATCGCATACGATCAATTTTTGTCAAAATTTGGAGAGGAAGGCAATTTAATAGTGTTGGGCGTAAAAGACTCAACGCTCTTTACCCCTGCCGTGTTTAAAGCATGGGATGATCTTGCTTCGGACATAGGAGCTAAACCACCTGTCGCTTTGACCCTTTCAGTTGGGGATCTTCAGAAACTCGAAAAACGAACTGACACTGCCGGTTTCGACATGGTGCCCTTTATAAAGGATTCGGTGTATACCCAACAAAAGCTTCAGAAGTACAAATTAGAACTTTTTAATGATCTACCATTCTACAGTGGACTTGTTTATAGCCCAAGTAAAGAGTCGGTTCGAACGGCGGTCTATCTCAAAAAAGATATAGTAAATACTGCCGAACGCAAGGATTTTATTGTAGCTGAATTAATCCCCTTGATTGAAGCCTTTGAAGAAGAAACCGGAGTGGAGGTCTACACCTCCGGGATGCCTTACATACGCACTTTAAATTCCCAAAACATCATCGATGAGATAGGAATGTTTATTGGGGCCGCATTGGGGATTACCTCACTTATCTTTTTCTTTTTCTTTAGATCGGTTCGCGCCACGATCATCTCGATGGTGACCGTTATTATTGGTGTAATGTGGGCCTTTGGTATTTTAGGGTTGTTACATTACGAAATTACAGTCCTAACGGCGCTTATTCCACCACTAATTATTGTAATAGGTATACCAAATTGTATTTTCTTAATTAATAAATACCAGCAGGAAATTAAGAACCATGGAAATCAGGCCAAATCGTTACAACGTGTAATTACCAAGATCGGGAATGCCACTTTAATGACCAATGTGACCACTGCATCGGGTTTCGCCACTTTTATCCTTACGAATAGTCAGTTATTAAAAGAGTTCGGTATTGTAGCGTCGATCAATATCATCACAATTTTCTTATTGTGTTTGTTTATTATCCCTATCGTCTATAGTTATATGGCGATCCCAAAATACAAGCACTTAAAACATCTAAATAAGAATTGGATTAGCAAGTTTGTTAATTGGATGGAGCGTATGGTAAAAGAGCATCGTATTGCCATTTATATAGCTTCAGTTTTCGTTTTATGTGCGAGTATTATTGGTATTTACAACATTCGAATTTCAGGTAGTATCATTGAAGACATGCCAAAAAAAGCAGAATTCTTTCAGGACATTCGCTTTTTCGAACAAGAATATGAAGGCATTATGCCTCTCGAGATCTTAATCGATACAAAACGGAAAAAAGGGGTAATGAAATTAGCCACTTTAAAGCGGATGGAAGAATTACAAGAGTATTTGGTCGAGATCCCAGAATTCTCCAAACCCTTATCTGTGGTAGAACTGGTCAAATATTCTAAACAAGCCTATTACAACAACAATCCCGATTATTATCAATTACCGAATAGTCAAGAGCGCACATTTATCCTTTCTTATGCAAAGAACAGTGCAAGTGACACCAACCTACTTTCTAGTTATGTAGATAGCACAGGGCAATTTGCCCGCATGACGACCTACATGAAGGATACAGAAACTGATCGATTTGATAGGATAGAAGAAGACCTGAATACTAAGATCAAGAAGATTTTTCCTCCAGAGCGTTATGATGTCACAGTAACCGGGAAAGCTTTAGTGTTTCAAAAAGGCACCAAATACTTGGTCAATAACTTAGTGATCTCACTGTCGCTCGCTATCCTACTTATTGCAATATTTATGGCGTGGATGTTCCGAAGTGCGCGAATGATCTTAATTTCACTTATTCCTAACTTATTACCATTAATAATTACAGCAGGATTAATGGGGTTCTTGGGAGTGCCTATAAAACCCTCCACTATTCTCGTATTTAGTATTGCCTTTGGTATTTCAGTAGATGATACGATCCACTTCTTAGCCAAATATCGACAAGAGCTTATTGCCAATAATTGGAAGATTAAGAAATCGGTGTACGCCGCATTAAAGGAAACCGGTGTTAGCATGTTCTACACTTCTATTGTACTGTTCTTCGGGTTTTCGATCTTTACAATTTCAAGTTTTGGGGGTACTGTAGCATTAGGAGCGCTTGTTTCGGCTACCTTACTTTTTGCCATGTTGGCCAATTTATTATTACTTCCTTCCTTATTGCTTTCTTTAGAGAAAAGTATTGCGAATAAAAAGACATTTCACAAACCGGCCCTTAAGATCATCCCCGATAAAGAGGACGATGAAACAGACGATAGCTAGTACTTTAGTTGTTCATTTTCTAACTAACAAGTATCTTTACGCTCTCAAAAAATAAGACAATGCAGCATATAGAAATCAAGAAGGTGCTTGCCCAAGAACCTTCATTACACGAGA
This sequence comes from Candidatus Ulvibacter alkanivorans, assembly GCF_003333325.1. GTDB lineage: Bacteria > Bacteroidota > Bacteroidia > Flavobacteriales > Flavobacteriaceae > Ulvibacter_A > Ulvibacter_A alkanivorans. The sequence goes on from NZ_QOLC01000016.1 coordinate 6,439, forward strand.
TTACTGTTAAAGGATGGGTTAGGTCGTTTAGAAGCAATCGATTTATTGCATTAAACGATGGATCGACCCTGCACAATCTACAGTGTGTGGTTGACTTTGAGAATTTTGAAGAAGACGTTTTAAAAAAGGTCACAGTGGGTGCTGCAATCTCGGTTACAGGGACTTTAGTAGAAAGCCAAGGAAAAGGACAAGCCGTAGAAATACAGGTTTCTAAGTTGGAAATACTGGGAGAAGCAGATCCGGAAGAGGTTAAATTGACCATTTTATCGCCTAAGCGTCATACCATGGAAAAGCTTCGTGAGCAAGCACACCTTCGTGTTCGAACCAACACCTTTGGAGCAGTGATGCGTACTCGCTCAAAACTCGCTTTCGCTGTTCATGACTACTTTCAGAAGAACGGATTCTATTATATGCATGCTCCAATTATAACCGGGAGCGATGCGGAAGGCGCCGGAGAAATGTTCCGAGTATCTGCCTTAGATCCAAAAAATCCACCGTTAGATGAAGAAGGAAAGGTTGATTTTAAGAAAGATTTCTTCGAAAAGGAAACCAATCTAACCGTGAGCGGTCAGTTAGAAGCTGAAACTTACGCTATGGGCTTAGGAAAGGTCTACACCTTTGGTCCCACATTTAGAGCAGAGAATTCGAACACCTCAAGACACTTGGCTGAATTTTGGATGATCGAACCTGAAGTGGCATTTAATGATCTAGATGGAAATATGGACCTCGCAGAGGACTTTATCAAGCATGTTATTGGTTATGTGTTAGAGCATTGTAGTGACGATTTGGAATTTCTTGAATCTCGCCTGCTGGAAGAAGAAAAACACAAGCCACAAGCAGAACGTAGCACAATGCGTTTACGTGAAAAGCTAGAATTCGTCTTAGAAAATAATTTTAAACGGGTAAGCTATACCGAAGCGATCGATATTCTAAAACAGTCGAAACCTAACAAGAAAAAGAAGTTCAAATATCTTATCGAAGAATGGGGAGCCGACCTACAGAGCGAACACGAACGATTCCTCGTCGAAAAACATTTTAAATGTCCGGTCATCCTTTTCGATTACCCGGCAACGATCAAAGCATTTTACATGCGTTTAAACGAAGACGGAAAGACCGTACGTGCCATGGATGTGTTGTTCCCTGGAATAGGCGAGATTGTTGGAGGATCACAACGTGAAGAGCGATACGATGTTTTAAAACAAAAGATGATCGATATGGGCATCGAGGAAGAAGAACTTTGGTGGTATTTAGAGCTTCGGAAGTTTGGAACTGCGGTCCATAGTGGCTTCGGATTAGGTTTTGAGCGTCTCGTACAATTTGTTACCGGAATGGGTAATATTCGCGATGTAATCCCTTATCCGCGTACCCCAGGAAATGCTGAATTTTAAATCCACACGATAAAAATTAGCAGCAAAAGGGATTGATTGCATCAAAAATCACACCTTTTTTTCATAAGCTTTTATTAAAACCGGCTACATGACTTTTTATGTAGCTGGTTTTTTTTAACTTTATAAGGAAGATTGCAATGTATGCTTAAACAACAGTTAAATTTCAAATTATCTCAAAAGCTATCGCCTCAGCAAATCCAATTGATGAAGTTGATTCAATTGCCTACGCAGGCATTTGAGCAACGCATCTCGCAGGAGATGAACGAAAATCCGGCGCTAGAAGGTGGTAAAGAGGAGAAAGATGAGTTCGACGATGAGTTTCGTGATGAGGACTCGTTCGATGAACACGATGAAGGAAATGAGGTTATAGAAGCCGAAATTAACGTTGACGACTATTTAAGCGACGACGAAGTACCCAGTTATAAACTCTCTGCCAATAACTACAGTGCGGACGACGATGACAAACAAACTCCATACGCTTCAGGCACCTCCTTTAATCAATATTTGCTTCAGCAATTAAACACCTATCGATTTGATGAGGAAGAAGAAGAAATTGCTCGCTTCTTAGTGGGTAGCGTGGATGAAAGCGGCTATATACGAAGAGACATACAAGACATAGTAGACGATCTCGCATTCACCCAAAACGTATATACTTCCGAAGAAAAAATAGAAAAGGTATTAGATATTGTTCAAGATCTCGATCCGGCTGGTGTGGGTGCTCGAAATTTAGAAGAATGTTTACTACTTCAGTTGTATCGTAAAGAACAAACCCCTTCTGTAGCCTTGGCTACCAAATTAATAGAAGATGCCTTCGATCATTTTTCGAAAAAACATTATAAAAAACTCATTCAAAAATTTGACATTACGGAAGACGAACTACGCAATGCCATTCATGAGATTGAAGGCTTAAACCCGAAACCGGGAGGCTCCTATGCAGGCAATACACGTATGGTCGAGCACGTGGTGCCCGATTTTTCTATTAAGATCGTCGATGGTGAATTAGACCTTACACTAAATGGCCGAAATGCACCCGAGCTTCACGTTTCCCGAGAATACACCAACATGCTGAAAGGCTATAAGGCCTCTAAAGAAAAATCGAAGTCGCAAAAGGACGCTGTCATGTTCATTAAGCAAAAATTAGATGCCGCAAAATGGTTTATCGACGCCATAAAACAGCGACAGCAAACTCTGTTCGTTACCATGAACGCTATTATGCATCATCAAAAAGAATACTTCTTGACCGGTGATGAACGAAAGTTGAAACCTATGATCCTAAAGGACATTGCCGATAAGATAGATATGGACGTATCGACTGTTTCGCGAGTTGCTAACAGTAAGTATGTAGATACTCCTTATGGCACCAAACTCATCAAAGAATTCTTTAGTGAATCTATGACGAATGATCAGGGTGAGGAAGTTTCTACGCGTGAGATCAAAAAGATATTGGAAATGACCGTTGCTGAAGAGGACAAAAGGAAACCACTTACAGATGATAAGTTGGCAAAAATCCTTAAGGAAAAAGGATATCCTATCGCCCGTCGCACCATTGCAAAATATAGGGAACAGTTGGACCTTCCGGTTGCACGCTTACGAAAAGAAATCTAATGGATCGTTTTCTCAGGCTTGGGGCCTATGTACTTCACCCGCTCTTGATGCCCCTTTTTGGCGTGTTATTGTATTATTATATCACGCCTAGATTTATAGAACCGGAGCTTATTAGAGCAAAAATTGCTGCGATAACCATCTTAACGGTGCTGATCCCACTTATTCTTTTTTTTCTTCTGAAAAGCCTTAATGTAGTTTCATCCATACATTTACCAAACGCGGCGGAAAGGAAAGTTCCGCTCATGATACAAGCGGTCCTATTGGTACTTATTATCAAGGTCGTTTATAATCCGTACGATAGCGCCGAACTCTATTTTTTCTTTGTTGGAATCTTGTTCTCTGCGATCACTGCTTTCTTGTTAACGCTGCTCGATTTTAAGGTGAGCTTACACCAAATGGGAATTGCAGGGGCGACCATGTTTCTATTAGGCCTAAGTGTCCATTTTAAAGTCAATATGTTGTTTTGGATTGCGATTTTTCTCTTCGGAAACGGCTGGGTAGCTTCTTCAAGACTTCATACAAAATCACACGATCAACGTGAATTGATCTTTGGTTTCTTTGTTGGGCTGCTGCCACAAGTGATCGTGTTGAATCTTTGGTTATAGAATGTAAAAAATAAGTCCCACTTTTATTCCACGAAGTTCTACGGCATCCCCTTCCGAAGTCTCGGCATCCTTAAAAAAAGGATTTATATGATACTGTGCGTAGAAATTGAAGGTATTGTAACCAAAACTTAAGGTAGCTGCTAAGCGCAGTGGTTCGAATTCCGGTATATCGGTTTGTCCCACTGTATTCCCGGGTTGCTTAAAAGTAGCCTTGTAAAAATAGGTGTAACCCACTCGAAATCCTGCATGTATACGCCAGAACTTATAAGAACTGGGCGTAGAGGTACGCCATCGAAATTCGATAGGTGCTTCTACTACAAAGGTGCTAAATCTATTTCGATCAAAATCGACATTTTCAGCATCTAATACCCTAAAAATTGTATTCTCATTCTCATCCTCACCTATAAACAGGTTTTGACCATAGGAATCGAACGCCAATCCGGCCCCTATTGCAATCGCTACGTTACGACGTTTATTGATGGGCATATCTCTTAAATACCCAAGATGAACCCCTCCGGAGAGTCCTCGTAGATTGACAGCATCGGGACGACTCCCTAATAAGTTATAGGTAACGCCTATATAAAACTGATCCTCTCTGTATAGGGAGTCTACAGGGCTTTCGCGCTCCTCGCTCACATCCTGTGCCATAACATATGTGCTAGGCAGAAACAAGGATAGTAATATTACGAAATGGATTTGCAGTCGCATTGGTTAAAGATACTTGTATTTCTTTTTATATGAAAAACAAAAAACGCCTTGAAACTCATAATCTCGAGTCAAGGCGTTTTTTACTTAATCTTTGTCGATACTACTGTTGTGTAGGATCTCCGGGAGACGTAATGTAAATAATCTTAAGCATATTCAATTCACGTAACTCCTGTTTAATATCGGTAACAAGTCCTGTATTGGTGTCTTCGTCTACTTTTAAAGCTACCATTACTTTATCTTGTAATTCGGGGCGTAATCCTTCCCGAGCTTCCGTTAATGCAAATTTTACATTCGAAATATCGGTGTATTTATCCCCTATTTGAATTTTACCTTCAGTACCGTAGGTATCTTGGTATCTTGGACTAGGTTTCCCTGCATAGATATATACAGAGCGGTCCTTTTTCAACTTTTCTACCTGATCGGCCTTAGGCAACTCATTTTTTACCAATAGATTACTGTCGCGCAATACGGTTACAACCATAAAAAAGAACAGTAACATAAATACAATATCCGGGAGGGATGCTGTATTTACGGGAGGTAATTCGCCACCTGATTTCTTTTTAAATTTTGACATATTCTAATTTTTTTTATTCGCCCGATTTTTTCGGTTCCGCTTCAGATAATTTCATTGGATATAACTCTTGAATTCTAGTAAGTCGTTCTTCAATAGCTTCAGCTTGGGCTTCACTTTTAACATTACCTTCATCTAGGTTCTTTTTCATCTCGGTATATTTCCAACCGTATAATCGTTGTGACTCTCTATTCCGAAGGAAATTATAAGCTGCTACAAGTTCATTTTGAACACTGATATACATCTTATAGGAGGTCAACCGGTCATTTTGAACTGAAATAACTGCTTTTTCGGGATTATCTGAACTTTCGGGAGAACGACTTCCTTGGCAGTATGGACATTCGGCAGCAACACCACCATTATCCAAAAAGTCAATAGCTGCTTGCCTAAGGTCTTCTAATTCCATTAGTTCGTCTTCCACGAGTAATTGATCACTCTTGTTGACACTTACAACAAAGAGGTTCTTTTGCTTGATTATAGGGGGATCCACCACATCTTCATCTGGAGGCAGTTGTCTTGCGATCCCTTTATCTTTCTCGATGGTAGTTGTTACCAAGAAAAAGATCAATAAAAGGAAGGCAATATCTGCCATAGATCCCGCATTTACTTCGGGTGATGATCTTCGTGCCATTATCTGTTTATTAATTTAGTTACTCCGGTCCAAACCATAGCGGCTATTGCCAAAAGGGCCATGATATAAAATGCATACAGACCGGTTCCTACCCATTTTGAAGCTGATTCGCTAAGGGTTTCACCTTCTCTAAGAAAGTTCGCATTCACTTCTCCATCGGCTAACACATAGGCAACAACAATTATACCAACGAAACCAGCTAATACCAATAACGTTTTCTTTATGTTCCCGGAGAATATTCCTTTTAGTACGAACAACAATACCATGAGTATAATGAATACTAAAATGGCATATGTTAAGTACATATATCCGTCCACACCCTCTCCTGTTGCTTCGATTGTTTCATTCCCGGTCACCAAAAGGTTAACAAAGAACGCTACACCCGCAACACCAAGGATAATGGCTATTATTTTAAAAACTTTATGTAATCCCATTATGAGGTCTCTTTTAAATTATTTTTTGTTTTTGTAGTCTACTAACATATCGATCAACGTGATAGAAGCATCTTCCATGCTGTTTACGATACTATCGATCTTCGCGATAATGTAGTTGTAGAAAATCTGAAGGATGATCGCTACAATAAGACCAAATACGGTTGTTAGAAGTGCTACTTTAATACCACCCGCTACCAGTGAAGGGTTCATGTCACCTGCTGCTTCGATCTTATCGAAGGCAAGGATCATACCGATTACCGTACCCATGAAACCAAGCATCGGTGCCAAGGCGATAAATAAGGATACCCATGAAACGTTCTTTTCTAATTGTCCCATTTGAACACCTCCGTAGGCTACCACAGATTTTTCGGCTGCTTCTATACTCTCGTCAGCACGATCTAACCCTTGATAATAAATTGAGGCAACAGGACCTTTTGTATTTCTACAAACTTCTTTGGCCGCTTCAATACCCCCACTGTTAAGTGCTTCTTCTACATTTTCCGCTAATTTCTGCGTGTTTGTAGTTGACAGGTTAAGGTATATAATTCTTTCGATAGCAATCGCTAGACCAAGAATTAAACACAAAAGAACAATACCCATAAATAAAGGTGTTCCTTGAATAAAGTATTTTTTTAAGGTTTGATGAAAACCTAAAGACTCTTCCTCTGGAAGGTCTGCTGCTTCATCTTGAATAAGGGTAACTGCGGTTGCAGTAACCATAGAATGCATACTCGCAGGTGTGCTTGTTTGTACTGCTGCGTTTGCGTTTAACGTTCCCGCAAATACCATTGCGGCAATTGCCATAATAGAAAATAATTTTTTCATTGCTATCGACTTAAAGTTTGTTTTTAGTTAA
>NZ_QOLC01000043.1 GCF_003333325.1 Candidatus Ulvibacter alkanivorans
ACAGTAAAACTTTTAATGGTAATAGGAATATTAGGAACATTCGTTGGTTGCAAATCAACTTTCAATGCAAGTGAAACTATGCAGGTTGAAGAAAATAGAAATGCTGTTTATGAAGAAATCATTTCAAACCCTGTTCAGTTTGCTGCATTCATAAGTGAGGCTCGAAAAAATGAAGAAGCCAAAATGATATTGATGAAATCCCATATGGAACAAATGGAATCAGGTAATATGAAAATGATGATGCAGAAAAACCCTGAGATGAAAGAAAAAATGCAATCCCATATGCAAAAGATGATGGATGAAAACCCAGAAATGAAGGTGAAGATGCAAGAGAAGATGCTTAACAAAATGATGCAGAGCGAAAAAGGGAGAAAAATGCTTATGGAAAAAATCCACGGTAATGATGAAATGAAAAAAGAGATGAAAAAAAGAATGTCACAAATGATGGATGAGAACCCCGAAATGATGAAAGAAATGATGCAGAAGATGATGGAAAAAAATCCAGAAATGATGCAGAAAATGAAAGAAAAGATGAAGAATAAAGGGCAGTAAATTCCCGAAATCTATTGGCAATGAGAACAGTTTATTTAACAATTAAAAAGATATAGTTATGATGATGTGGTGGTGGATACTAATACCGATTATTTTGATTTTGGCCATATTCCTGTTTAGAGGAAGAAGTCTGCGAAGCTCTAAAAGCAAGGAAAATCCTATGGATATCCTCGACAACCGTTTCGCAAAGGGCGAAATATCAAAAGATGAATACAAAGAACAAAAACGATCGATTAATTCTAAAAACTAAGATGATGAACTATTATTTCAATAAAACCCTGAATGAGGACTTTGACAAAGTAATGGAAAAGGTTACTGAGGAACTGAAAAAAGAAGGTTTCGGAATACTAACAGAAATCAATGTAAATGAAACGCTAAAGAAGAAACTTGATGTTGATTTCAGAAGATATCAAATCTTAGGTGCTTGCAATCCACCATTTGCTCATAAGGCTCTAGAAGCAGAAGATAAAATAGGTACGATGTTGCCTTGCAATGTTATAGTTCAACAAAAAAATGAAACTACAGTAGAGGTAGCGGCAATTAATCCGCTAGCATCGATGCAGGCAGTTGAGAATGAAAAATTAAATGATGTTGCCAATGAAATTACAGAGAGGCTCAAAAATGTTGTCAACCGATTGAAATAAAATATAGTATGGAAAATAGCGAGGACAAAAAACAAAGATTGCATAGTCAGAATTATACTGAGAGCCGAAACACATCTTACAGTATTGTTAGACGCTACGGTTCCATAACTTTTGATGAGGCACTAACACAGTTAAGAAATGTTTTAAAAGATAAAGGATTTGACATCATCGGAGAAATGGATGTTACGGACTATCTGAAGGACTATGACATCGATATGTCTCACCTAATAATTATGATGGTTTGTCATAAAGAAACGGCTGCCAACTTACTGTCCAACGATATCCAAATGACCTCACTCGTGCCTTGTAAAATTAGCATCAAAGCAATCGAAGATGCTTCTTTAATCGAGGTTTCTATCGAAGACGTTGAGACAACTTGGGGCATCTCTGACAAATCTGAAATAGAAGAAATAGCAAAAAGCGTAGGACAAGATTTAAAAGAAATATTAGACCATTTAGGCCCAAAACATTTTAAACTATAGAATAATAATTTAATTCAAAAACAATGAAAACACTATTAAAAACTTCAATTCTAACCCTTGCATTCATTGCAATTGTAAGCTGCAAGGAAAAACAAACCGTAGAAATTAACACCCCTGAAGAGGTGAAGGCGGCCAAGAAAAAAACCGCAGATATCGCAGACCAAGGTTTTATTGACGGAATGACGGGAAAAGTATGGCATAATTATCTTGAAATCAAAATGGCACTTGTAAGAGACGATGCAGAAAGGGCAAGATCCATAAGTAAAGATATGGCTGCCTCTTTTGAAGAGGAAAGGATGGAGCTGAAAAACTTAGCACAAGATATGGCCAATACCGATGACATTGAAGCCCTGAGAGAATTGTTCGCACAATTTACCGAAAAGGCTGGGCCAATGTTTGAAGATGCACTATCTGAAGGAACCATATACAAAAAATTCTGCCCAATGGCATTTAACAATGAAGGTGCCTATTGGTATGCCGATGTTAAAGAAATAACCAATCCCTATTTCGGCGATAAAATGTTGAAATGTGGGTCGGTAAAGAAAACTATTAATAAATAACCCTTAAATAAACAAAGATGAAAATGATTAGACGAAAATTAATTATACCCATAATCGCATTAGCTTTAGTTAGTGTTACTGCTTGTAAAGACGGAAATAAAAATGAACCGGCAGCACCAATGAGCAACGAGATGCATCAAGAAAAACCAAATCACAATAATAGTGATGGTCATCACAATGGTGAAGATATGGAGATGGCAATGAACGGAGACGGTAATGCACAAGCGATTCTTAATGACTATTTCAATTTAAAGAATGCCTTAGTGGCAGACGATAATGGCAAGGCCAAAGAACTTGGGGCAATCCTCGCAACATCCTTAGGAAATTTTGACGCTTCACAATATACCGATGCCCAGCAATCCGAATTAAAGGATATTGTTGTGGATGCAGTTGAACACGCAGAACACATTTCAGAAAGTGATATAGCACATCAGCGAGAGCACTTTAAAGTTTTAAGTAAAGATTTAATAGATATGGTTGCTATAACAGGAACAGAGATGAAACTATATGAGCAGTTTTGCCCTATGTATGATGGCGGTACGGCGTGGTTAAGTACTAAAGAGGAAGTGCGTAATCCCTACTACGGTAGCAAAATGTTAACCTGTGGCAAAGTGCAGCGAGAAATCAACTAAATGAAAATAGTAAAAATCATAGCGATTGTTTTATTGGTGGTGTTTGTAGGTATTCAATTTATACCATCATCTCGTAACCAAAGTGATTCTGTACCCGAAACTGATTTTATGTTGGTTAATGATGTTCCAGAGAACATTCAAAACAAGTTACAGGTATCCTGCTATGATTGTCACAGTAATAATACGCAATACCCGTGGTATAACAAAGTTCAGCCTGTTGCTTGGTTTTTGGAAGACCATATTAAAGAAGGCAAGGCCGAACTGAATTTCAACGAATGGGATTCACTATCAACCCGAAGAAAGACCAGTAAGCTAAGGTCTATCATTAAACAGATTGAAAATGGCGAAATGCCTTTAGATTCTTATACGTTCATTCATAGAGACGCAAAGTTTTCAGAAGCAGAGGCAGAAGAAATAATTAATTGGGTAACACAATTAAAAAATAGTTTATAAATAATTAAAAAATAAAAAGATGAAAAAGTTAAAAATGAGTATAGCCACTATGTTATTGTTGGCAGTTTCTTTTATCAATGCTCAGGAAAAGGAAAAAATGAAGATGGACCATAAAATGGACCACGGTAAAATGATGGATATGAACAGTGATGCAAAAGCAGAAGCAATTTTAAATGATTACTTCAGTCTAAAGAATGCCTTGGTGGCAGACGATAGCAAAAAGGCAGCCCAAGAAGGCACAAAATTGGTAGCTTCTCTTAAAGCCTTTGATACCAGTAGCTATACCAAAGAACAACAAGAAGAATTGGCCGATATTATAGAAGATGCTACAGAACACGCAGAACATATTGCTGAAAGTGCTATTGACCATCAAAGAGAGCATTTTAAAACATTGAGCAAAGATATAACGGATATGGTGGCGATTACAGGAACAAAGAACACACTGTACCAACAATTTTGCCCTATGTACGATAAGGGTAGTGCTTGGTTAAGTACAGACAACGAGATAAGAAACCCATATTACGGCAGTAGAATGCTTAAATGCGGCAAAGTACAAAAGACTATTCAGTAGATAATCCCTTCCCTAAGCATTTTTTGTTGTTCTGGTTTATTAGTTAACGGAATACATAAAATGTCCGGAATATCTTGAGTAGTCATTAAGTCCTGTCGTGGGAAGGAAAAATAGATGATGGTTAGTGTTAGTTTCTTCCCAGGTCAGGCAAAAATTTAAGTCCTAATAAGAGAGAGGGTTCATACTGTTTGGTTGGTTAATGAAACCCTTTCTCTTAATTAGGCACAACAGATTTTGTGAAATAGAAAAGTTGATTTGGTTAGTAGCAGCCTGCACAAGGGAGAGGGATTAAACCCTTAAAATAATAACATCTCTCTTCCTATGTCAGGCAATTTAAAACTTTTGAAAAAGAGAAGTTTAGTGAAGAGTACTTGGTTTTGGGAGGTGAACATTTGAAATGGTTGATTGGTTAATACCAGTTCGCCTCTCATTATCAAGTATAAATTTAGGGTTTCAGCTTCATTAAAGAAAACTGAAAAATAAATAGGTAATGAAAGATTGTTGCAATACAGGTAATAGCAAAGCACAGATCAAAAACCCGTTAAAAAAGTGGTTCAATTATATCGTGTACGCTATCATAGCCAGCATAGTTCATGGGACTTTGGTACTGCAACTAATTGGGTACTAATTAAAAACCGTAAGAGATGAAAACAAAACATTTTTTTTCAGCCATTTTGGTCATTGCCTTCTTAGGTAGTTTGACCAAAACCTTTGCCTTAAATGAAGAACGAAATAGCCTTGATGCAACTGAATTATCGGCCAGCATAGCATCAGCTGTACAATCAGATTCCGTAAAAGCAGATTTTGATGCGTTTCCCAACCTACACCCTTTGGTCGTACATTTTCCCATTGTACTATTGCTGTTAGCGGTGGTTTTACAATTGATACAGTTGTTTACCTTGAACCGGACAATGGACTGGGTTATTCTCTTAATGGTAGGGTCTGGGTTTATTGGGGCTTATGTCGCTGGAACATTTGTGCACCCGCATACAGAAGGACTTACCGAAATGGCAAAAAGCGTACTGGAACAACACGATAAATATGCCGATTGGACACTATGGTCAAGTGCCCTTGCAGCAGTTCTGAAAATAGTAAGCCTGTTTTGGGTCAAACTAAAGCGTGGTTTTGAAATAGCAGTTTTTGTAGTTATGGCCTTTTCGGCATATTCAGTTTCCGAAGCAGGACATTATGGTTCACAGTTGGTATATATAGAGGGAGTGGGCCCACAAGGAAATTATATTGAAACCGAAAGTGAAGAAGGTCACCAGGAAAGAGATGGGCATTCACATTAAACAAAGATTATGAGAAAAGGATTTATCATAACGAGCATCATATTGGTTTTGGCGGTAGCAACCATAATCATTATGTACCCCTTGTTGTGGTGGCTTGCATTGGTATTACTTCCTTTCTTGATTTTAGGACTAATCGATTATTTTCATAAATCAGATAACATTAGACGTACCTTTCCATTATTTGGTAGAATTACCAATTTTCTGGAAAAACAACGACACGTTGTCCAAGAAACCGTTTTGCTTAATAGGACGGAAGGAAAGCCCTTTAACTGGATACAAAAAGAAATAGTCTATAAACGTGCTGCGAATGCTAATAAAAGTCAACCTTTTGGTACACAAATACCGTATGATAAAGTTGGTCGTGAATGGTTTACACATTCCACCTATCCGGCAAAAGAAGTCAACGATGATTTTAGAGTAACATTTGGAAGTTCCAAATGTGATAAGCCCTATTCTGCAAGCATTCTGAATCTTGCGGGAATGAGCTATGGCTCAATAAGCAAAAATGCGACCTTAGCCCTTAATGGCGGTGCTAAAATAGCTGGTTTTGCCCAAAATACGGGTGAAGGTGGCTTTACACCCTATCATCAGGAGTATGGGGCTGATATCATATTTCAAATCGGAACCGGTTACTTCGGATGCCGTACTGAAGAAGGTAATTTCGACCCCGAAAAGTTTCAGGAAATTGCCTTGTACGAGGTGGTCAAAATGATTGAAATTAAAATCTCGCAAGGAGCTAAACCAGGATTTGGAGCTATACTGCCTGCAAAGAAAAACACAGAAGAAATCGCAAAATTCAGGGATGTTGAAAAGGGTACCGAAATACTATCGCCACCGCACCATTCAGCATTTGGAAACGATGAAGAAATGATTTCGTTTGTTGAAAAATTGAGAAAACTTTCCAATGGCAAACCAATTGGTATTAAACTATGTATTGGGCAAAAAGATGAATTTGAAAGAATGGTTCAATCTTTCGCTGAAAAGCAAAATTATCCAGACTTCATTGCCATTGACGGTGCCGAAGGAGGTACGGGCGCTGCCCATATGGAATCACTTCATTGGGCAGGGCTGCCGATCGTTGAAGCTATTCATTTCGCAAACCGGATTCTTAAAAATTATGACTTGCGAGATGAGATAAAATTAATGGCAGCTGGTAAAATCATTTCGGCTTTTGATATCTATAGAATGTTGGCACTCGGCGCCGATACCTGTTATAGTGCCAGAGGAATGATGTTTGCCTTGGGGTGTGTGCAGTCCTTAAAATGCAATTTAGATACTTGTCCTACCGGCATAACCACAATGGTACCGTCGAGGGTAGCGTCATTAGTTGTGGAAGACAAGAAGAACAAAGTAGCCAATTACCATAAAAACACAATGCAAGCCTTTAAAGAGTTACTGGGTTCAATGGGACTTGAAAATAGAACGGGCGTACATAGAAAATACATTGTTAGACGTATAAACGAAACCGAAACAAAGACATATCAAGAAATTTTTATAAAACCCTCAAAAGAATGAGTGAAGAAAAGGATATAGAAACCACGGCTGCCTTTTATGGGCAACTTTTCAATAGTTCAAAGTACGTACTATTGGTAGTGCTTATTGCTACAGCTATCGGGCTGTATGTCTTGCCTAATATTAATGCTATCTGTGCTGTGGTTATACTATTGGCCCTTACGCTAATAAAGATAGGATTTATCATAGCCTTATCCTTTAATCAATTAATGAAAATTATCGGACAGAGCCATTTGCTGAGCCACGTTTTAGTGTTATTCGGATTTTTAATTGTCCTGATTGTACTTTCATTCGCTATAGACTATACAGCATTACATTTTTTTGATTCTACTCATTTCAAGATAAATAATAGTTCGGGAAATAACGGGCTGTTGGTATTTTTCGATATGTCCTATTTCAGTCTAATTACATTTTCATCTGTAGGCTACGGCGATATAATCCCGATAACGGTCACAGCTAAAACCTTGGTGGCACTTGAGGTGGCCCTCAGATTTTTTGTCCTTGTATTTGGTATCGCAAATGTGAATAGAATTCGAGTAAATAAATAACCCTTAATAACTAAAATTATGAAAACTCTAAAATTAACAACAATCCTAATGCTACTTACGTTTGCCACAGGCCAAATGTTTAGCCAAAATGTAGATTTAGGCACCGAGAAAGAAGCTGTTCTAAAAGTAATGAAAACCTATAAGGATGCGCTGCAAAACCTGACGACTGAAGGCACCTTTGAGTTGTTTACAAAAGACTCAGAAGTTTTTGAATCTGGCGGTGTTGAAGGCTCATACGCACACTATATAGAACATCACTTAGGGCCAGAATTAGGTCATTTCAAGAAGTTTGAATTTTCAGATTATGAAATTGATGCAGAAGTAGATTTGCCCTACGCCTTTACTACCGAAACCTATATCTACACTATCGTTCTCAACCCAGATGATGAAGGCAATAGTAGAACGATAAAGAAAAAAGGGGTGGCAACTTCTATCCTTAAGAAGATAGATGGGAAATGGAAAATAATTAAAACGCACTCTTCGTCAAGGAATAAAAAGTAAAATATAATGAAAAAACACATCCATTTTTCTGTAGTATTAATCATTTCTCTAATAGTCTCTTGCAAACAAGAAAGTAAAGAGACCAAAGAAGTTGTGAAGGAAGAAATAGAAACAGTTTCTCAAACCGCTGAACCCGACAAGAAAAAACCATTAAGTCCGCATACCGAAACAATGGCAATGGTTGGCGATGCTCATATCCATATAGATTACTCTTCCCCAGGCGTAAGGAATAGAATAATTTTTGGTGGACTGTTGGCGTATGACCAAGTCTGGCAGGCTGGTGCCCATATGGCCACTTGGTTGGAAACAGATAAGGATTTAGAAATTGATGGCAAGGTATTGAAAGCCGGAAAATATGGATTTTTTGTTATTCCAAATCAGGAAGAATGGACTGTCATTTTCAACAGAAATTGGAACCAACACGGAAAGGATGACTATGATGCGAGCGATGATGTATTACGATTTAAAGCAACGCCTAAAATTTCCGAAGAAATCAAGGAACATTTAGAGTACAAAATAAACAAAACAACAGAGACTTCAGGAACAATCTCAATGAGTTGGGAAAAAGTAACGATTGAGTTTCCTTTCGAAATAAAGTAATATGGTCAACAGAAAAACAGCGAAATGGATTAGAAAAGCACACCGCTACTTGGGTATCTTTTTAGGTATTCAGTTTTTGATGTGGACGATTAGTGGGATGTATTTCAGCTGGACGGACATCGACGAGATACACGGTGACCAATTTAAGAAAGAAGCACCTGTACAGACCTCATTTAATGATTTGCTCGGCACGTCCCAACTCGCTACTAAAGAACCCGTCCAATCATTGGAATTACTGGAAATAGCAAATGAACCTTACTATTGGATTAATGAAGCACAGCTTTATAATGCCAGAACAGGACAAGGGAAAAATGGAATTACTAAAGAAGAGGCTCAACAAGTTGCAAATAGGTATATGCTGAACGATTTGGAAATAGCAAAAATTCAATTAGTCGATTCGGTAGGGCCACATCACGAATATCGCGGTCGCCCACTTCCAGCCTATGAGATCTCGTATGATGTGCCACTAAATTTAAAAGCCTATGTGGCGGTTGAGAATGGCGCTTTTCAAACGGTGAGACATAGAGACTGGCGTTGGTTTGATTTTCTTTGGATGACCCATACAATGGATTATCAGGGAAGGGATAATTTCAACACGTTGCTATTAAGGGCATTTTCACTTTTGGGATTGATAACAGTCTTAAGTGGTTTTGTACTATGGTACATCAGTTCCCCATCAATCAGAAAATTAAAGAAGAAGCTTAAATAGATAATAACTTAAAAACCAAAAACAATGGATTCAAAAGAAAACACACACGACGGAATGAAGAAAAATACTTACGGAAAGTTTATGGCTATGCTTGGGCTTTCATTTATAGCAATGTACATCACAATGTACCTAAATACCTACGAATGGGACCACGTTTGGTTTAGCCTTACAAGATTTTATATGGTTTGCCTCGGTATAGCTGCAATGGCAGTAATTATGTTGTCATTAATGCTAAATATGTATAAGAACAAGAAAAAGAACATAGCTATTTATTTGGGGAGTTTAATACTTTTTGTGAGTGCATTGGGTCTGGTACGCGAACAAAAATCAACTGTAGGTGACGTTCTCTGGATGAAAGCAATGATTCCACACCACTCTATTGCAATCTTAACAAGTAAAAGAGCCGACATAAAAGACCCAGAAGCCAAAAAACTTGCTGAGGAAATCATAGAAGCACAGTTGCGTGAGATAGCACAAATGAAAAAGATTATTTACAGATTGGAAAACAAAAAAGAGGAATAGTACTTGCACTATTTCTTTTAAAACTAATATTATGAAAAAGAATTTAATATTTATTGGCCTTGCCTTAGTAGTAGGGCTATTGGGAGGATGGCTCATATTTGGAGGGTCTGGAAATGATGAACAGGCGATAAAGGACTTGTCCGATATGTCAGATTCGCACGATCATTCAGGTGAAAGTGCTGAGCAGATGTGGACTTGCTCAATGCACCCACAAATTATGCAACCCGAACCTGGCGATTGCCCAATCTGCGGAATGGACCTCATTCCAGCTGAGGCCGGAGCAGACGGTCTGTCTGCGGATGAGATTAAGATGACCGAAAATGCAATGGCACTGGCTAACATACAAACGTCGGTCGTAGGACAAGGTCAGATGGGTAGTGGCACATTAAAACTATCTGGAAAGATAAAGCCCAATGAAGAATCCAACGCTGTGCAGGTCACCTATTTTGGTGGAAGAATTGAAAACCTCTATGTTAATACTACAGGAGAACGTGTAGGTGCCGGACAGCGTTTAGCAACTATTTATTCACCTGAATTAGTTTCTGCCCAACAAGAATTACTCACGGCTGCATCGTTGAAGGAATCACAGCCAGCACTCTATAAAGCTGTGAGGAATAAACTAAAGCTTTGGAAACTTTCTGAAAAGCAAATTAATGCTATAGAGACCGCCGGAAAAGTGCAAGAAAATTTCCCTGTTTATGCAACCGTTTCTGGGACAGTAACGCATAAAATGGTAGAAGAGGGTGACTATGTAAAACAAGGACAACCATTATATAAAATAGCAAATCTCAATACGGTTTGGGCAGAATTTGATGCCTATGAGAATCAGATTGCTTCCTTGAAAGTTGGTCAAACCATTAAAGTGACTACCAATGCGTATCGCAATGAAGTATTTGATGCAAAAGTTTCATTTATTGACCCTTTATTAAATTCTTCTACACGTACCGTCGTAGTTAGAGCAGTACTTAATAATAAGAACGACCTATTTAAACCAGGTATGTTTGTCGAAGGTAAAATTGAAGGTGCTCAAGAAAGCACTTCAAGTAAAATAACAGTTCCTGCTACAGCTGTGATGTGGACTGGTGAACGTTCTGTGGTTTATGTTAAAACTAATCCTAACGAAGCTATTTTTGAAATGAGAGAAGTCTTACTCGGTAATGCCAATGGAGACACCTATACCATAATTGAAGGTCTTCAAAATGGTGATGAAGTGGTAACTAATGGCACGTTTACAGTAGATGCTGCTGCACAATTACAAGGCAAAAAATCTATGATGAACACAGCTGGTGGCAAAACAATGACCGGTCACGAAGGGCATTTAGGTATGCAAGGAAACAATTCTGGAGATAGTAAGGAGAATGCTGACCATTCAGAAATGAAAGAAAGGATAGCTGTTTCAAACAAATTTCAAGGCCAGTTAAAACAGGTGTTTGATGATTATATTCTTTTAAAAGATGCTCTGGTTAATGATGATGCCAAAAATGCACAACAAGCAGGAAAACAAATAATACAATCCCTGAAAAATGTAGATATGAAGTTGTTATCCGATGAAAAAGCACATAACCATTGGATGACAATTCAAAAGGAATTAAATACTTCGGCAAACGCAATTTCAAGTAATACGGATATTTCAAAACAAAGAGGGCATTTTAAGCATTTGTCTGCGCATATGATAAGTAGTGTACAGCTCTTTGGGGTCAATGAAAATATTTATATCCAGTTTTGTCCAATGGCAGACAATAATAAGGGAGCGTACTGGATAAGTTTAGAGGAAGAAGTCCGTAACCCATATTATGGCGAAGCAATGTTAACCTGTGGTGAGGTTAGAGATACGTTAAAATAATCAGGGTTAGAGTTAATTGGTAAAAGCGGATTCTTCAGCCTTTAATATTTTAAAGAGGAGAAAGATGATGAGTGAAAGTAGAAGAAATAGAAGAAAAAACAAGAAAAATACATATAAACACAAAAATCCGATTACAAAAAAAGATAAGGTTATCGGAATTTCAGCGATGATAGGATTATTTATTGCTGCTGTAATACTAATCATATATCTAAATTTAGATTTTATTAGGCATTTTTTCAACCTATGAATAATACCATCCACATAAAAAATATGGTCTGTCCGAGATGTATATCCGCAGTTTCCCAAATTTTGGTAGGATTGAACATTGATTACAAAGCTGTCAAGTTAGGAGAAGTAGAATTGGTTTCGATGCTCAATGAATTCGAAAAAAAATCTTTGCAAAAAAAGCTACAAAATGCAGGATTTAGTTTGATTGACGACCGTAAAAGTCTGCTTATCGAGCAAATGAAAAATTTGGTAATTGAGAAAATACATTATTCCAATGAAAAGACCGAATTAAAATGGGCAGATATTGTTACTGGCGAACTTAACTTGGATTATAAATATTTAAGTTCCCTATTCTCGTCGGTAGAAAGCATCACGTTCGAGCAATACATCATCAACCAAAAAATTGAACGTGTAAAAGAACTCATTGTCTATGATGAATTAACCTTGAGTGAGATAGCTTTTCAATTACATTATAGTAGCGTTGCGTACTTAAGCAATCAATTCAAAAAAGTAACGGGAATGACACCCACGCAGTTCAAGAAATCTGTGACAAAAAACCGAAAATCCTTGGATGAGATTTAAGGTGTGTTTACCACTATTAAAGGGGTATTTAAATCAGTAGATGATATATTGATTTACCAATGAACCGAATTTAGATATCAAAATGAAATTAGACAGAAAGAAACATTGGGAAACAGTTTACGAAACTAAAAATCCAGACCAGGTAAGTTGGACGCAAGAAATACCAAAAACTTCACTGAAGTTTATACGTTCGTTCAAACTAAATAAAAAGGCAAAAATTATAGACATTGGTGGTGGCGACAGTAAACTTGTTGACTATTTACTCAAGGAAGGGTATAATAACATTACTGTACTTGATATTTCAGAAAAAGCAATTGCGAAAGCTAAAAAAAGACTGGGAGAAAAGGCAAGTAAAGTAAATTGGATTGTAAGCGACATTACCGAATTTGAACCAGATACATCTTTCGATGTTTGGCACGATAGGGCAACTTTTCATTTTCTTACAACGGATGACCAGATTAAAAAATATATTAAGATAGCATCAAAATTTGTAAGAGGTTATTTAATAATAGGAACCTTTTCACAAAACGGACCAAAAAAATGTAGCGGACTTGAAATAAAACAATACAATGAAGAGGAATTAACATCGGAATTAAAAAAAGGATTTGACAAAATTCGCTGTGTATCAGAGGACCACACAACACCATTCAACACCATACAAAATTTTCTGTTTTGTAGTTTTAAAAGACAATTAACTGTAAAGCCTGCAATACCTTCACCTACAAGCTAAAAGAACAGATGTACAATTCGGTAGTTTTAGTTTTTGCAAAACACAAATCAAAACAAAAGGAACATAATGATCAAAATTTACATATCATTCTTTTCTTATTTAAGTATTTGCTTAAATAAGAAATAATTGTAACTTTGCCTTATGAAAAATAATTCTTGCATAAGACAACAGGCAGATATTGAACAGATAAACCGTTGTAAAGACACAGTTTTGGAATTAAACGAATCATTCGACTATTTGGCAAATGGTCTTTCGTTGGTCG
>NZ_QOLC01000090.1 GCF_003333325.1 Candidatus Ulvibacter alkanivorans
CTAACAAAGGACCGATTTCAGAATTTATACAAAAATATTATTTACACTTTAATGCTGCCGCGTTGGTAGATGCTGCCAAGGGGTACGAAACACAACTTGACAATGGAGCAAAAATGCTCGTATCGTTGGCAGGTGCAATGAGTACAGCCGAATTAGGTAAGATCTTCGCCGAAATGATACGTAAAGATAAAGTACACATAATCTCCTGTACCGGGGCCAATCTTGAAGAGGATATTATGAATTTGGTAGCGCACAGCCATTACAAACGGGTTCCTAACTATCGTGACCTCACTCCGCAGGAAGAATGGGATCTCCTTGAAAAGGGCTTGAATCGTGTTACCGATACGTGCATACCTGAAGAAGAAGCGTTTAGACGAATTCAAGAACACATTGTAAAGATCTGGAAAGATGCAGAGGCAAATGGAGAGCGTTATTTGCCTCATGAGTATATGTATAAGCTATTGTTGAGTGGCGTTTTAGAAGAGTATTACGAGATCGATATAAAAGATTCGTGGATGTATGCAGCCGCCGAAAAGAACCTGCCAATAATTTGTCCGGGTTGGGAAGACAGCACCATGGGAAATATTTTCGCCAGTTATGTACTAAAGGGTGAACTGAAAGCTTCAACCATGAAAAGTGGAATTGAGTATATGACCTTTTTAGCCGACTGGTACACCGATAACGCAACGAACGGAATTGGTTTCTTCCAAATTGGTGGTGGGATCGCAGGTGATTTTCCAATTTGTGTAGTGCCTATGTTATACCAAGATATGGAGCGTACCGACACTCCTTTTTGGAGTTATTTTTGTCAGATTAGCGACTCTACAACTAGTTATGGAAGTTATTCGGGTGCGGTACCTAACGAAAAGATAACTTGGGGAAAACTGGATATCGACACGCCTAAGTTTATTATTGAAAGTGATGCGACCATCGTGGCGCCTCTAATTTTTGCCTACCTATTAGATATGTAACCATGGATTCCTCCAAGATTGAAAATATAGAACTTAAATTCTTAACACTTAAAGATTACGAAGCGTTAAAGGAAGCAACCTTACAATCCTATGGTGGGTTGCCAAATTCCTATTGGAAACTGGAGGAAATAGGAAAATTGATTTCAATTTTTCCCGAAGGACAAGTTATTATTACGGTCGATGGGGAGATTGCCGGATGCGCACTATCTATAATCGTCGACTACGACAAGATCGAGAATCAACATACTTATAATGATATCACAGCCGACCCAAACTTTAAAATTCACGACCCGGAAGGCGATGTGCTCTATGGGATAGACGTTTTTATAAAACCCGATTTTAGAGGGCTTCGATTAGGTCGTAGGTTATACGATTACCGTAAAGAATTGTGTGAAAATCTAAATTTAAAAAGCATTGTTTTCGGCGGAAGGATGCCAAATTATCATTTACACTCCGATTCCCTTTCACCTAAGCAATACATTGAAAAGGTAAAACGGAAAGAGATTCAAGATCCCGTGCTGAATTTTCAGATGTCAAACGATTTTCATCCCGTACGTATATTAAAAGGATACTTAGAAGGCGATAAGGCTTCGGGAGAATTTGGAGTGCTCATGGAATGGGACAATATTTATTATACCAAACCAACTAAGAAACCATCTATCAGCAAAAGTGTAGTTCGACTGGGGCTAATTCAATGGCAAATGCGACCCTACGAAGGCTTGGAAGACCTGATGCATCAAGCCGAGTACTTTATTGATAGTGTTGCCGGATACCGAAGTGATTTTGCAGTTTTCCCCGAGTTCTTTAATGCCCCGTTAATGGCACGATATAATGAGTTGTCAGAGTCTGACGCAATTCGTGAACTAGCGAAATACACCAAAGAGATCACAGAGCGGCTTTCGCAACTTTCGATTTCCTACAATATTAATATCATTACTGGCAGCATGCCCGAGGTCGTTAGAAACAAGCTCTACAATGTAGGATATTTATGTCGTCGTGATGGTAGTATAGAACGCTATGAAAAGCTTCATGTTACTCCCGATGAAGCCAAAGTATGGGGTATGCAAAATGGGAGTCGCTTACAAAGCTTCGATACCGACTGTGGTAAAATAGGGATACTCATTTGTTACGATTCCGAATTTCCCGAATTATCTAGACTATTGGCCGATGACGGTATGGACATACTTTTTGTACCGTTTTTAACCGATACGCAAAATGGATATTCACGTGTGCGTTTGTGTGCACAAGCACGTGCCATAGAGAACGAGTGTTATGTTGCGATCGCAGGTAGTGTGGGTAACTTGCCCAAAGTTCATAATATGGATATTCAATATGCGCAATCGGCTGTGTTCACACCGTGTGATTTTTCGTTCCCCAATAATGGTGTTAAAGCAGAAACCACTCCTAATACCGAGATGATCTTGGTCGCCGATGTCGATCTGGACCTGTTGCGGGAATTACATTCATTTGGAGCGGTTCGAAATTTAAAAGACCGTCGAAAAGACTTCTATCGATTAGAACGTGTAAAGAAGAAATAGTACTTATTTAAAAGACAATAGTGGTTTTCTGCCATTGTGATATACCTCCCACGCGGCATAACCTATTACAACCGTGTATTCGGTAGCGACCAACCAAAGATTTTCTTCAAATCCGGAGGCTCCATAGGCCGAATAACTTAGCATGACCAGTAGGCTCCACACTATCGGAAAACGATAGCGCGTAAAAAGGCATAATGTCAATGGAGTGACCACATACCATGGGTGAACCGTCGTGGAAAGTAAAAAGTAGAACGAGACCCCAAATAAAAGTCCGGTTATAAGTTGTTCGGTTGTTTTATTTTTTCTGAAGAATGTAAGTCCTAAAACGAACACGAGCACAAGAATGGGAAGCACCTTACCAACAGTTGCGATGATATTCCATCCCACGACTTGATATCCAATCCACCGGATCATGTAATAGACACTTGCATTGAATTCGAAATTTTGAAACCACAACGCAATGGTGGTTAAAAAATTGGCGACAAATTCCGAAGAAAGAAATGGCGCAAAGCTCAGCAAAATAGTTCCCATGGTCAATGCGTAGAATAGTAGCAGCTTTTTTATCCCATAGGGAGCTTGTGAAACCGGAACATTGATTTTTACGCTTTCCTCTACTGTATTCGATGGCTTCGGAAGGTTTGGATTGGCACGTTTTCTATAATAGTTGAAAAACAATGGTAGGAACATCAATGGCAACAGCTTAACGGAGACCGACAAACCGAGCGCTATCGCTGCCCATATCCATTTTCCCGAATGCAATAAGTAGAGCGACCAAATAACGAAGAAAAGCATGACGCCTTCAAAATGAAGGTTTCCGGTAAGTTCGATAATTATAAATGGATTAAGAAAATACCAAAAAATAAGATGCGGATCCTTGCCTAACTTGGTGAGCAGTTTTTTTCCGAAGTATAGAATACCGAGATCGGCCAAGATCACGATCATACGAAGTACGACAACGGATCCAACTATACTCTTTCCGGCAAACAACGCAGCGATTCCGAAGAAAAATTGATTGAGAGGCGGATAGTTGCTAAAATGACTCGCATTCAAGGTACCCATTCCACGAATTAATTCTTTGGCTTGAAACATACTAAATCCGGAAACGATACTCGGGTCTTTGCTATACATGTCGGGAGTGAATAAGTAAGGATTAAAGCCTTGAAGTAATACACGACCGTCCCAGATAAAACGATAGAAATCTTGCGAAAGATTTGGTATGGCACCCATAAAAAGGATTCGAAAAATCACTCCAGCTACAGCCAAGCTCCAGAACAACCCTTTAGAAATTTTAAGGAGTCGATAGCAAATAAAAAAAAGCGCACCGTAGAGCGATATAAGTCGTGCGAAGTCACTTCGTTCTAGGTCGTATGCAAAAGCCACATAGAGTAGCGCACTCGCAAAGGCAAGCAAGAATTGAAAGCGATATAGCTTTAAATAGCTGAGCATTTACAACCTTAGTCGGTCCATTCTGCAATAAATAAATTAGTGTCGCGAGTACCGCCGTTATTTCGGTTCGATGAAAAGACCAAGTACTTACCGTCATTTGAGAAAACAGGAAATGCATCAAAGGTCTCACCATGAGTGACTCGAGTTAAATTCTTTCCATCGATATCGATCATGTACAAGTTGAAAGGAAAACCACGTTCGGCTTCCCAATTACTAGAAAACAAGATCTTTTCACCACTGGGGTGGAAGAACGGACTCCAATTGGCATTTCCTAAGTTGGTGAGTTGACGTCTATCGCTGCCGTCGGCATTACTAATATACAGCTCCATTTCGGTAGGTTGTACCAAGCCTTGTGCTAAAAGGTCTTTGTATTCTTTGATCTCTTCAGGTGTTTTTGGGCGAGAAGATCGATAGATCAACTTTGTGCCATCGGGTGAGAAAAATGCGCCACCGTCGTAGCCTAATTCATTCGTTATTTGTTTTACGTTGCTTCCGTCAAGGTCCATGGTATACAGTTCTAAGTCACCACTGCGAGTTGAGGTAAACACGATCTTATCGCCTTGTGGAGATACAGTTGCTTCCGCATCGTAACCCGGTTCGTTCGTGAGTTGTGCGGTTATATTTCCTTCGAGATCGGATACGAAAATATCGAAGCTGTCATAGACAGGCCACACATATTTTCCATTCTTTCGAAGTGGTACTTCTGGGCAATTTTCATCGGCTAAATGGGTAGAGGCATATACAATATGTTTATTGTCGGGCAAAAAGTACGCACAAGTAGTTCGTCCTTTTCCGGTACTTATCATAGGAGGTTTGGAATCCTTAAAAGTTTCCGAAGCATCCATTAAGAACATTTGATCGCAGCCTACACCCCATGATTCATAATTACTTTGGAAAACGAGTTGGGAATCATCAAAACTCCAATAGGCTTCTGCATTGTCAC
Source organism: Candidatus Ulvibacter alkanivorans (assembly GCF_003333325.1). GTDB lineage: Bacteria > Bacteroidota > Bacteroidia > Flavobacteriales > Flavobacteriaceae > Ulvibacter_A > Ulvibacter_A alkanivorans. The sequence continues at coordinate 4,899 of NZ_QOLC01000090.1, forward strand.
CACCAAAAGTAACTTGGCGTATGGAGGTAAAATGTTTTTCATCGGGATAGATCAAACTATCTTTTACCGCTTCTTTTGCTTCTTCGGAAGCTTCCGAAGGGAAATCGGCACTTTTTTGATCATTTTTACAAGAAATTAACACCAGGCAGGCGACGAAAAAAGATAAAAATCTCATATTTAAACTAATTTTGTGTAAAAATAAGGATATGAGAATAGTTGTAATAGTTTTTTTGGTGCTAATTGCATTTTCGTGTAAGCAGGAAGAAGTCGAAACCGTTTCTATGAAAGACGATGTCTATGTTTTAGCCGATAGTACCTTTAACGGAAGACAGACCGGAACCCCCGGGGAATTAGAGGCCGCAGCTTACATTGAAAAGCGATTTAGGGATATTGGGTTGCAACCTAAAGGATATAAAGGAGAATTTACACAGACCTTCACATTTCGACCTAGTGCGAATCCCCATGAATCGGCTGAGTTCACCGGATTAAAAAATGATAGCACGACCACAGGGACCAATGTGGTAGCTTATCTAGACAATGAGGCAGCGACTACGGTCATTATTGGAGCGCATTATGACCATTTAGGAATGGGAGGCGAAGGATCGTTGTATCGCGAAGGAGCAGCCATACATAATGGTGCCGATGATAACGCAAGTGGTGTAGCCGTAATGCTAGACCTTGCACAGCGGTTGGTAACTGATAAGCAACAGAACAAAGCAACCAATAACAACTATTTGTTTATTGCTTTTTCGGGTGAAGAAATGGGACTGCTAGGTTCCAATTATTTTGTAAAGAACCCGACCATCGATACGAAAAAAGTAAGTTATATGCTCAACATGGATATGGTAGGGCGTCTTAATGAGGAAAACACATTGGCTGTTCATGGAGTGGGCACCTCGCCTGTTTTTAAGCAAACCTTGTTTGCAAATAATGAATACGATCTTACTATTGCCGAACACGAAAGTGGGATAGGTCCTAGCGACCATACGTCTTTTTATTTGGCAGATATTCCGGTATTGCACTTTTTTACCGGTCAGCATAGCGATTACCACAAGCCCGGCGATGATGCCGAGAAATTAAACTATGAAGGTATGCAACGCATCGCTGATTATATCTATTCTATAATTTCCGACCTCGATGATGATGGGCAACTTGCTTTTAGAAAAACAAAAAATGAAAGTGAAGTGGTACCCGAGTTTAAAGTAGCGTTGGGTGTCGTGCCCGATTATCTGTTTACAGGCGAAGGTATGCGTATTGATGGTATAAGTGAAGATAAACCCGCTCAAAAGGCCGGATTAGAAAAAGGAGATATCGTTAAAAAATTGGGCGAACATGAAGTTACCGACATGATGAGCTATATGAAGGCGCTTTCCGAATTTGAACAAGGGCAAACTACAACGGTGACGGTCGAACGAGATGGTGATCTGCGCACCGTCGAGGTGACTTTTTAAGCTTTACTCAATACACTTTTAAAGAAAACAAACCCGAAGCCCAAGAACAACATCAGGTGGAACGGGAATAGCCCAAAGTCGCCTTCTTCGGTGCCAACAACAAAGGCGCTGTACATTCCAAAGGCAAAGTACAGCATTAGGATCCCTTCAATTACAGTATTTGCCGAAAGGTTGCTGGTAAGGTATATGTTGTCTTTCCAACTTTCTTTCAAGCTGCTAATATTAAATTTTGGCGTTCGAATAAAATCGCTTTTCTTTCCGAAGTGACCTTCTAAAACAGCGATAGAATTATGAACCGAAAAGCCCATGGCGACCGAGAAAAAGATAAAGAACATCCCTATGTATCTAAAGAAATTCTTGATACCTCCCCCATGAATACGCGAATAGGTAAGCCAATAACAAATAAAGAAGATCAAGGTGCTAAACGCAAATCCTGCCAGGACATAGAATACGCTCTTAAGCTCGGGATTATTTGCTTTAATGTACAACATAGGCACACTAAGTAACGCCACGATAAGCACCAACAAGAACATGCTACTGTTCAATAAATGAAAGAAACTGTGAAATTTTGTTCTCCATGAAACTGTCGGGTCTTTTAAAAGGGTAGGATATAATTTCTGAAAATTCTCTGCGGCTCCTTTGTTCCAACGGAATTGTTGTGATTTAGCAGCACTAATCACTACAGGAAGTTCGGCGGGAGTTTCTACATCTTCTAAATATTTGAACTTCCATTTTTTAAGCTGAGCTCTATAACTAAGATCAAGATCTTCGGTCAAGGTATCGCCCTGCCAGTTACCTGCATCGAGTATACACTGCTTTCGCCAAACACCTGCTGTGCCGTTAAAATTGATAAAATGATTTCCGAAGTTTCGCCCAACTTGTTCTAAGATAAAATGAAAGTCGAGCGCAAATGCTTGTATTTTGGTGAGTAGCGAATAATCACGATTTATATGTCCCCAGCGTGTTTGTACAACCCCAATTTGAGGATCCTTAAAATAAGGAATGGTGTTTTTTAACCAGTTTTTCTTCGGAAGAAAATCTGCGTCGAAGATCGCAATGTACTCTCCATGGGCAATTGCTAAGCCTTCCTTGAGCGCTCCGGCTTTAAATCCGGTCCGTATGCTACGGCTTATATGCTGTATGTTGAGGCCGGTCGCCTGAAGTTGTTCAATTAGTTTGGCGGTGGTTTCAAAAGACTCGTCGGTAGAATCATCCAGCACTTGGATCTCTAGTTTTGCTCTTGGATAGTCGATAGACGCAATATTGGTAAGCAAGCGTTCCATTACATACAATTCGTTGTATACCGGTAATTGTATGGTGACATAGGGTGTTTCTTCAGGGTTCGAAAGATCGAAAGTAGGGGCATCCTTGGTGTTCTTTTTAGATCGAATGTAATTGATAAAGAGATTCAATTGAGCCATTGCATATAAGAAAATGAGCAATAGTGCAATCGCATAGATGGTGATCGTAATGGTCTCTAAAATCATTTTTTAAAACTGTATTTAAATATCCAGCCTAGAATTTTAACGCCGGCAAAGATAGCACCTTTTACCGTTCCCGAAACTTTTGAAACGCCAATTCGGTTGCGATAATGAACGGGTATCTCTGTGTAACTCAATTTTTGTCGTAAAACCTTTAGTTGCATTTCAACGGTCCACCCATAAGTTTTGTCTTCCATATGCAATGCTAGCAATTTTTCGTACTTGATGGCGCGAAACGGACCTAGATCGGTGAAACGCGAACCAAAGAATAGCTTCATCAAGTTTGTCGCCAACGCATTTCCAAATTTTTGTGGGAACGTCATCGAGCCCTTTTCTCTAAATCGGTCAACACGGGCTCCTACTACAAAATCCACATCTTGTTCTATGATCGGCGCAACGATGGCCGTCATTTCTTCTGGGTAGTCGCTATAGTCACCATCTAAGAATACGATAATATCGGGAGCTTCAGTTTTCTTAGCGATATACGCCATCCCTTTTAGACAGGCATAACCGTATCCTTTTTTTTCTTCGGAAAGTACTGTAGCACCGGCAGATTCTGCCATTTGTTTGGTCGCATCGGTAGAATTGTTGCTAACGACAATTACTTCCGAAGCAATTGAAGGGATATCACCAATAACTTTGCCTATAGAATCCGCCTCATTATAAGCAGGAATGATGACATTTATTATAGGCTTATTCATTTAAAGAAGGTAGAAAATATTCGTATTTATTGGATGTGAAGCTCCGTTTCTTAGGCGCGCAATATCGTAAAAATTCTGCCAATAGAAGGTAGGCTAATGTTATAATGCGCAATGTGCTAGAAGATTTTTATTGCTTATAGGTGAAAACGATCTTAACGTTTGTTCACATATTCCATTAAGTTTACATCGTTCCCCAAGAGGATCTCATTTCCTTCAATTCTGCCATCCAAGGAACCATTTTCTAATTTTAAAACGCCTCTAGGACAAACGGCAGCGCAGATACCGCAGCCAACGCAGCTGGATCGTACAATATTTTCACCCTTTTGAGCATAGGCGCGCACATCTATTCCCATTTCACAGTAGGTAGAGCAGTTTCCGCAGCTAATACATTGTCCACCATTGGTGGTGATCCTAAATCGAGAGAACAATCGTTGTTGGAATCCTAAGATCGCTGCCATCGGGCAACCAAAGCGACACCAGACACGACTTCCGAAGATGGGGTAAAAACCTACTCCAATGACGCCACTAAACATAGCGCCAATAAGAAATCCGTACGTTTTCCGAAGTTGATAGGCATCAAAGAAAAACAGTTTCCCAGGGCTACTAAAATAAGTGAATAGCAGTATGGAGATTACCACAACGAAGTAGCCGATCGCTCCATATTTTGCATCTTTTGCCAATTGTTCGCGCTTAAAGAGCATGACCCATGCGAATACCAACGTAAGCAAACCGACCACGAACCAAATAAAAAATTCTTTTGAGATCCAAAAATTATCGTAGACTACGGTTTTTGCCTCAGCAGGAATCGAAACACTGTTTGTATTCGGACTATCCACCACAAAAGTTGCAGCTTTACCATTCTCGATGTTGTTAAAGGCTGTTTGATTTTCTGCTTCGGAAACAACGGCGTAGTTTATTGTTATCCCTTCCGTATTAGTGATTTCGGGTGCTGTTTGATTAGGGTCTTTGTTTATAAAGATCACCGTTGAAGCACCGGCTTTTTGTGCCGCCAAAATTCGTTCGCCTATGGGTTTTCCTTCGGCATTGCTCATAAATACATACGAATTCTCTAATTGACTATACTCCGAGATGGAAGCCGATTCGTTGCCTTGTAAGTATGTAAAGACCACCGCCGTGGTCATTACGGTTACAAATACCACCACGCTATGCACAACCCAACGCTCAATTTTCCAGGCAATTTGTCGCTTATCGCTTAAATGACGAAACGGATCTCCTGCTGTTTCGGCGAGACCGCCACAGCCACAAACCCAACTGCAATACCAGCGTTTTCCGTATTTATACGTAAGGATTGGAGTGATCACTAAAATGGAAAGTATTCCGAAGATGAGCATGATCAAGCCAACATTTCCTGCACCTAAGAACTCATCGATCTTATAACCGGCAAACAGGTCGTAGTTCAATGGCCAAATGTTTTTTAAGTCGTAATACGGCTGATTGAGGCGTACTAGTAATTCTGGTATTAAAAATGCAAATCCCAGCTGAAAGAACATCACCGAAATAGTTCTAATGATCTCGTATCTATTATGGCGATATTTAAGAATGAACTTAATTCCAAATACCAAGATGGCTAAGGTGTAAAGCGTTCCATACACAAACCATTGGCTTGCCGGATTTCCACTTATCAATTTGCTAAGTGGATCGAATAGAGCGATAATACCGGTATTACTTCCGTCCTGCGTTAATCCTAAATAGGCCGGAAACCAGTATAAGACAACATAAAATAGGGTTAATGAAATACCAAGTACCCACGCCCAAAATCCTCTTGAAGACAACGATTTAAAATACACGCCGTTGTTCTTTATTCCCGCATGTTCATCGGCATAAGTGGCAATCGCGAACCAAATTGTCCCTGCAGAAATGGAGACCAAAGCAACCGTGAGCCAAAGGGATTGATAGGGTAGCTTAAGGTTAAAAAGTGAAATGCACAAAATTGCCAATCCTACTAGTCCAACAGTTGTCGCCAACTTTTGTTGCGTATTGATCGTTTTGGGCGGCTCACCCGTTAATGACATGTCTCGTTGAATGCTGCTCATAATTGTGCTTTTTCAAATTGATTGGTGTAGGCTTGTTGTATTTTCGATTCATAAGAATCGTAGAATTCGGGATCGAAATTGGCCTTCTTTAAATTCTTTACTACATAATCGAGCGAACGGTCTTCGTTAAGCCATTGGTCGATTACGGCATGTTTCATTCGTATTCCAAAGGTGTTGATTCCTAAAAACACTTCCGTTTGTTTGTGGTAAGCAATCGTAATGCACCTCAGATCACTAGGGCATTTCCAATGGAACTGTGCTTCATACTCTTTCTTGCGCTCTTCGGAGTTTACCCAGCCATAGGTTTGAAATTCTATATCGAAGAATTTTGCACTGTTAAACCAATTTCCGGGATTGTACTCGAAGGTATTACCACAGATCGTTTGTGCTAAGGCTTCTCCCATCATGCGGCCCGTATACCAAACCGCTTCTACCGGCGGCCGATTGCCAATAGGTTCGCGCTGTTGGGCACAATCGCCAATTGCGTATACATCGGGTATATTTGTCGCTAGTTTTCGATTTACAAGAATTCCTTTGTCTGTTTCGATCTTAGAATCTTTTAAAAACGCAATATTGGGTGTTACACCTGTAGTGATCCCAACCACGCTACACGGAATTTCTTCGCCCTCTTCTTTAGTGAGCACCGCGCGAGCATTGCCGTTGCCATCACCCAGAATTTTATCCAAATTGGTTTTAAGACGCAAGTCGACACCGTGCGATTCGATATGCCTGGAGATCATTTCTGCTTCTCCCATGGGTAAGGTATTGCTCCAGAAAGCAGGTTCGCGAACCAGCATGGTTACCTGAATTCCGCGGGTACAAAGCATTTCGGCCATTTCCACGCCTATAAGTCCGCCGCCTACAATTACAGCTCTCGGACATTCGGTATTGTTTGGAGCGTTTCGTTCAAGCGTCTCAAGATCTTGTTTAGTAACGAGTCCTTGTACACCGTTAAGGTCTAGCCCTTCCCAACCAAACGTATTGGTAGTAGAACCTGTGGCTAAAATCAATGTATCGTAGTGCATAGTGTCACCAGTCTCAAATTCTAGTGTTTTAGTATCGGTATGAACGGAGGTGACATAGGCTTTTTTTAACTCCAAACGGTTTTTCTTCCAGAAAAATGCTTCATAAGGCTCAATATCTGTCCAACGCATATGGCCCATATACACATACATTAATGCGGTCCTAGAAAAAAAATGTTCTGCCTCTGCAGAAATAATGGTGATCTTTTTGTCGGAAAGTTTTCGAATATGACGGGCTGCTGTAACGCCGGCAATCCCATTACCAATTATTACGATGTGTTCCATAAATTGAAATCTTGACGAGTCTGTCGAACTTAAAGGTAATAACATTACAACAATATGAATTAGCTTTAGAAAATTAATTTATTCTTTTAAAGAATTTTTATTGTTAATGTAAGTTCTTCTGAAGGAATTACGACTTACATACGGTAATTTGAACTGCTAATGAAACGATCTATTTGTGTTTTTGTCATTCTTGTAGTGTGTGCACTTTCCGAAGCAACCACTCAAAACCTTCACTCTTTTTTTGATGAAGCCGATGCCTTTTTTTCTAGCTATGTCACAAACGGAAAGATCGATTATAAGGCCATATATAGCGAGCCGCAATCCTTACAGTCAGTATTAGAAAAAGCCAGGGAGATCAAGGTCTCAACTTCGAATCCTGACCAATATAAAGCCTTTTGGATCAATGCGTACAACATAGCGGTCATCAAAGGAATAATTGATAACTACCCTACCAGCTCACCCTTAGCACATCCGGGTTTTTTCGACACGATTACGTACGACTTAGGGGGTAATACGCTTACACTAAACGATATTGAAAACAAGAAACTACGTGCAGAATTTAATGAGCCTCGATTTCATTTTGTACTTGTTTGCGGCGCTTTGAGTTGCCCACCCATCATCTCAAAAGCGTATAGACCAGAAACATTAGAGCGACAACTACAACAACAATCATTAAAGGCGATCAATGACCCTAATTTTATCAAGGTTTCCAAAAACAAGGTGGCGCTTTCCGAAATTTTTAAATGGTATAAAGAAGATTTTGTGACCGATTCGCAAGATGTCATCGGTTTTATAAACCGTTTTCGCGAAACGAAGATTCCCGCTGGCAGTAAAGTAACTTATTACCCCTACGATTGGAGTTTGAACCGTTTGTAAGTGAAAGGTTTTCCTTGCCGTGGTCTGTTTTTTCTAAGTCGCGGGTAGTAGAAGCAATCTATTTTAATCTAAAAACGATGAAATTATTTATACTGATAATTAT
>NZ_QOLC01000006.1 GCF_003333325.1 Candidatus Ulvibacter alkanivorans
ACATATTTTTTCATAATTTCTATAATTTACTGATTGCTAAAGTAGGAATCTTTCGTACAACGTGCAAAATAAGTTATTCACTTTTATAATCTGCAATATATGCCTACTTTTGCGAATTATACTCCAAAAACCAGACCAAAGTATGGGTTTAGATGCAAAATACAATGCACAACACGTTGAAGATAAGTGGTATAGCTACTGGATGCAGCATGACTATTTTCACAGTGAAATAGATGATAGAGAACCATATACTATTGTAATTCCTCCCCCAAATGTTACAGGAGTTCTACATATGGGGCATATGCTGAATAACACACTTCAAGATGTGTTAATTCGACGATCAAGATTAAAAGGATACAACGCTTGTTGGGTTCCGGGAACAGACCATGCTTCTATTGCTACGGAAGCCAAAGTAGTGGCGAAGTTAAAGGAGGAAGGAATTGAAAAAGCAGATCTCACAAGAGATGAATTCTTAGCCCATGCGTGGGAATGGACACACAAACACGGTGGTATCATTCTCGAACAGCTGAAAAAATTAGGTGCCTCATGCGACTGGGAACGAACAAAATTTACGATGGATGACGATATGTCAGCTTCAGTAATTAAGGTTTTTGTCGATCTATACAAAAAAGGGCATATCTATCGCGGATATCGAATGGTGCATTGGGATCCGCAAGCCAAGACTACCTTGTCTGACGAAGAGGTAATTCACGTTGAGAAACAGGGAAATCTGTATTATTTGAAGTACCAAATAGAAGGAAGTGAGGATTATTTAACGATTGCTACTACACGACCGGAAACCATTCTTGGTGATACCGCTATCTGTATCAACCCTAATGATGACCGATTTACACATCTTCATGGAAAGAAAGCAATTGTCCCAATCTGCAACCGTGTGATTCCAATAATTACCGACACCTATGTCGATATGGAATTTGGTACGGGTTGTTTAAAAGTAACACCGGCACACGACGAGAACGATAAGAACTTAGGGGAGAAACACGATCTGGAAGTAATTGATATCCTAAATGATGACGCTACACTTAATAGCTTCGGAATGCATTACGAAGGGAAAGATCGTTTTGTGGTTCGTAGAGAGATCGTAAAAGAACTAGAAACTCTTGGTGTGCTCGACAAAGTCGAACAACACACCAACAAAGTGGGTACTAGCGAGCGAACGGGTGCAGTGATCGAGCCAAAATTGAGCGACCAATGGTTTCTTAAAATGAAAGAATTGGCACAGCCTGCGCTTGAAGCTGTGCTCGAAAAAGATATTAATCTCGTTCCGGAAAAATTCGTGAATACCTACCGTTATTGGATGGAGAACGTTCGCGATTGGAACATATCTCGTCAGTTATGGTGGGGACAACAAATTCCAGCCTATTATTATGGCGACGGAAAGAATGATTTTGTAGTCGCAGAAAGTTTGGAAGAGGCGGTTTCCGAAGCAAAGAAACAAAGTGGAAATAACGATCTTAAGGCCTCAGACCTTACCCAAGATCCCGATGCTCTAGATACTTGGTTTTCTTCATGGTTGTGGCCAATGAGCGTATTTAATGGAATTTTGGAGCCGGATAACGAAGAGATCAATTATTACTATCCAACCAACGACCTTGTGACGGCTCCCGAAATCTTGTTCTTTTGGGTCGCAAGAATGATTGTTGCAGGATACGAATATCGAGATGAAAAGCCTTTTACAAATGTGTATCTAACCGGAATCGTTCGTGACAAGCAGCGACGTAAAATGAGTAAGTCTTTAGGAAACTCTCCAGATCCAATCGAACTGATGAATACCTATGGGGCCGACGGTGTACGAGTGGGGATGCTATTAAGTTCTCCAGCGGGCAACGACCTTATGTTCGATGAAGATTTGTGTAAACAAGGTAGTGGTTTTGTAAATAAAATATGGAATGCCTATCGTTTAATCGACGGTTGGGAAGTTTCCGAAGCTATCGAAGAAACAGAAACTGCCAAGATCGCATTGCAGTGGTATCGCAATAAATTTCAGAAAGTGTTGGTCGAGATCGAAGACCATTACAGCAAGTATCGAATTAGCGATGCGTTAATGGCCACCTATAAATTAGTATGGGATGATTTCTGCTCTTGGTTGCTCGAAATGGTCAAGCCAAATTACGGAGAAGGAATGGCTGCAACAACCTATGCCGAGGTCATTGCGATCCTTGAGGATAACTTAAAGGTGTTACACCCATTTGTTCCATTTATTTCTGAAGAGATCTGGCAACACATAAGCGATCGCAGTCCGGAAGAGGCGCTTATTGTGGCGTCCTGGCCTACAATGACCACTTATGATGCAGATATGATCAAGGATTTTTCGTTTGCTTCGGAAGTAATCTCGGGAATACGCACCATTCGTAAACAAAAGAATATCGCGTTTAAGGAGGAAATCAATCTATCGGTCATCAATAATGAGCAGGCGTCAACGTCATTTGACCCGGTGATCACTAAGTTGGGTAATATTGGGGAGCTGAGCTATGTGACAGAAGCGATTGAAGGTGCATTGACCTTTCGTGTTAAGTCGAATGAGTATTTTGTTCCTATCGTCGGGGCCATCGATGTGGAAGCGGAACTCGCAAAACTTTCCGAAGAACTTAAATACACCGAAGGATTCTTACGTAGCGTTCAAGGAAAATTAAAGAACGAAAAGTTTGTAAATGGAGCTCCGGAACAGGTGGTTGCTAACGAACGAAAAAAGGAGGCAGATGCATTGGCAAAGATCGAAACATTAAAGGCAAGTATGGCTAGTTTGCAGTAAGCGTACAACCGTTAAAACCTCTTAAATTTTTATAATTTGAGGTTAATTTGCTATATTTCAATTAATTGATTGTTTAATTTGAACTAAAAATCAATAGTATGGAACAAGCAAAGTACGATCAGATGCAAGGGATGTTGAACAAGTTAGAAGACATCAAGAACAGTCAGGAAAGTATCATCGACAAGATCAATCACGTAATTACCGATTTGTTTCAGCACCCGGACAAAGAGCTGGAAAAAGGAATGGAAGCTGCGCATCAACGCGCTTCAGACAATGTAGAAGCCATAGGTGAACTAATTGATGAGTACGAAATCAAGTTCAATAAGCTTCAGCAAAAATAAGTATCGTAAAATAAATTGGAAAAGGTTGTGCTTGTCACAGCCTTTTTTATTTGCGGTACAAGAAGTAATGGGTTACTGCTTCGATATATAACTCTTTGGCCTCGTCACTACTTAAGTTTCGGGTTTGAAACAGGGCATTTGTCTTGAATGCATTGATCAACGGATTGCTGCTGCTTGGTGAATCTTGTGAATTGGTGGCTCTTTTGTAATAGGCGTACAAGCGCAGTAAGAAATCGGCCGGGAAAGGTTCCTGATGTTGGTTGATGCTCTCTACAGCATTTTGAAAGGCAATATCTAGTTCTTCAGAAGTCATGAATCGGCTAAGACGGTGACACCGCCCTTCACTTTTTGATTTAGCTTAACTTGAACCTTAGTACCTATGGGCAGAAAAACATCGACACGAGAACCAAATTTAATAAAGCCGCTGTCCGATGCTTGGATAACGGTTTCACCTTCGTTGGCATAATTAACAATGCGTTTTGCGAGTGCTCCCGCAATTTGACGGTGTAATACATCTCCAAATTCCTTAGATCGAACGACTACGGTAGTTCGTTCGTTTTCTTCGGAAGACTTTGGGTGCCATGCCACTAGGTATTTGCCAGGATGGTACTTGCTATACACCACTTCACCACCCACCGGATAGCGGGTAACGTGTACGTTGAGGGGTGACATAAAAACAGATATCTGTAAACGCTTTTCGTTGTAGTATTCTTTTTCAAAGACTTCTTCAATCACAACCACTTTACCATCTACGGGCGATAAGACCTGTGATTCATTTTGAAGAAAATTCCGATTTGGGTTTCTAAAGAATTGAAGCACCAAAATGAGTAAAATAATAAGTGAAATAATGATTCCACCTCGAATGTAACTGTTACTCACAAAATAATCGGCGAGCAAGCTTAACACGATACACGCGACGAGTGCTATAAAAATAATTTTGTATCCTTCTTTATGAAACATAATTTACAATTTCTAAGAATGCGTAAGCGAAGGGGCTAATGTACACTATACTGTCCAATCTGTCGTATAATCCACCATGGCCCGGCATTAGTACACCACTGTCCTTTACTCCGGCCTGTCGCTTAAATTTTGATTGTATAAGATCTCCTGTGGTTCCAAAAACGGTAACCAGCAAGGCCAAACCGATCCAAATCCCTAAGGGGTATGTTTCGGTGTACTTAAAGATAATAAAACTTGCTAACAACGACCCGGCTAACCCGCCTAAAAAGCCTTCTACGGTTTTCTTGGGCGAAATACGTTCTAAAAGTTTGCGTTTACCGAGGTTCTTTCCGACGAGATACGCAAAACTGTCATTGGCCCAAACCAATAAGAAGAGTCCCACGATTATTAGTGGCATGAACTCCCCTTCTCGAAATGGAATTAATGTTATAAAAACGAATCCGCTAATGAGATAGAAGATAACCGTGATGTATTTTTTCTTCTCGAACATGGGGATTTTATTCACCCATAGAATGTCTTTTACCAAGAACAGATTTACAAATCCTGTAAGGATGAGATATAAATAGACAGCATTGGTATCGAAGATGTCATAACTCAAGAAATACAGAGCAGCCGCCAGTAGCAAATAGGCTAAGTAGCTGGTTAGGTGTACTAGTTTAAGAAATTCACTAAGTGTTATGACGGCGAGCACGAAGAAGAGGCCCATAAACCATTCTCTTGAAGCAAACATCGAGATAATTACTACGGCACTGTAAACAATACCCGATATACTCCGCACGAAAAGTTCCTTCATAGATTATAAGTCTTCCAGTAGCAGCAAATATAGGTTTTTTGTGCTACTTCCATAACTCATAAAGTCCTTTTCTTTTTCAGTTTCGAAGTCTTGAATGGTAGTGATATTGCTGGGTATATACCCTTTGTAGTGGTTTTTTATAATTCGTAGTCCCTCGCTAATTGTATCTACTAATTGACTGGTGGTTGCAAATATTACCAGATTAGAAGGGAGCTCGTCTAGTTTCTTTTCTTTTATCTGGTTTGAGGACAGTAAAATAGAACCGTTATTGGCTACCAATGACTCACATGTTGAGAGGAAGAAAGTAGCATTCGATTTCTTGGTGAAATTTAGATTGAAACCATCGAACTTAGTGGTGAGTTGTTCATTGATACAAAACACATCGCGTTCGTACCAATCGTTTTCTAATAAAATGTTGTCGAAGGCTTCTAGTACTTCCTCGGTGTTTTCGCAGTAGAGAAATTTTCCTCCATTTTTATTAAAATTGAAGGTGAACTTTTCGTCTACCGGTAGCTTGTCCTCGGGGAAATATTTACTATGGTCAGATTTTTTTGCTTTTTCATCTGACTTATAATTAGGGTTTAGAAGTCTTTTAAACAGACTCATGCATGCGTTTTTGAGGAGTTCCTATATGCGTTAATGTTCAAATATATAAAATATAGAACGAAGTATACTAGCTTCGTTCTAATCTTTGTTAGCTTAAACGAAAATTGCCGATCTATGTTGTAGCTACTTCCTCTTCTTGTGAACTTTTAAATGGGCGATCTCCAAATATCTTCTGAAGGTTGTCTTTAAAGATCACTTCTTTTTCTAATAATTCGTTAGCGAGAAGGGTAAGTTTATCCTTGTGTGCTTCTAGTAAGTCTACTGCACGCTGGTATTGTGCTTCGATAATGTTCGATATTTCTTTGTCGATCATTTCGGCCGTTTTCTCACTATAAGGCTTATTAAAATTGTACTCAGATTGCCCAGAAGAATCGTAATAAGTAAGGTTTCCAATTTTTTCGTTTAATCCGTAAATGGTTACCATTGCTCTTGCTTGTTTGGTCACCTTTTCAAGATCGCTAAGTGCACCCGTTGAGATCTCATTAAAGATCACCTTTTCGGCGGCACGCCCCCCTAAAGCGGCACACATTTCGTCTAGCATTTGTTCCGGGCGAACAATAAGGCGTTCTTCCGGTAAATACCAAGCGGCACCCAAGGATTGACCTCGAGGTACGATGGTAACTTTTACCAGTGGTGCTGCGTGTTCAAGCATCCAGCTTACCGTTGCATGACCTGCTTCGTGAAAGGCAATGGCTTTCTTTTCATCGGGTGTAATGATCTTGTTCTTCTTTTCCAATCCTCCAACGATACGATCTACCGCATCTAAGAAGTCTTGGCGAGTAACTTCTTTTTTATCTTTACGCGCCGCGATAAGTGCAGCCTCATTACATACGTTTGCAATGTCGGCTCCAGAGAATCCAGGTGTTTGTTTCGCTAGGAAATCGGTATCTAGACTGTCGTCTTTCTTTAATGGTCTAAGATGCACTTCGAATATTTCTTTACGTTCACGAACATCGGGAAGATCGACATAGATTTGCCGGTCGAATCGTCCGGCACGCATCAAGGCTTTGTCGAGTACATCGGCTCGGTTGGTAGCGGCCAATACGATAACATTGGTATTTGTGCCAAAACCATCCATTTCGGTTAACAATTGGTTTAATGTGTTTTCACGTTCGTCATTAGAACCGGAAAAATTACTTTTACCTCGGGCACGTCCAATAGCATCGATCTCGTCAATAAAGATGATGGCCGGTGATTTCTCCTTTGCTTGTTTAAAGAGGTCACGAACTCGAGACGCCCCTACACCCACAAACATTTCAACGAAATCGGATCCAGACAACGAAAAGAACGGTACTTTGGCTTCGCCGGCTACTGCCTTGGCTAAAAGCGTCTTACCAGTCCCCGGTGCACCTACGAGCAGTGCTCCTTTAGGAATCTTCCCACCTAATGAGGTGTATTTTGTTGGATTTTTAAGGAAATCTACGATCTCTTGTACTTCTTCTTTCGCTCCTTCAAGTCCGGCAACATCTTTAAAAGAAGTTTTAACATCGGTTTTTTCGTCAAAAAGTTTTGCTTTAGACTTACCAATATTAAAGATCTGTCCGCCGGCTCCGCCACCTGCACCGGATGACATACGTCTCATGATAAAGATCCAGATACCAATAATGATGATAAATGGCAATAGGGTAAGGAAAAGATCTCCCCACATATTGCTATCGGTATCGAAAACAATCTTTGTTTCTAGATCGTTCTCTTCTTTGATATTATAAATGGTGTTTTCAAAATTTTGAAGGTCACCAAATTCGAATTGATATGCAGCGTCGTTAGGTCCCGGATCTAAGAACGAGTTGTTCGTTTTTTTAGCGTGTATATCTTTTGTTCGAGCTTCCTCGGTTAGATAGACCTTGGCTAATTTTTTATTTACGATCTCGATCTTTTCAACGTCTCCATTTTTAAGAAATGTTTGAAATTCACCTTGAGTGGTCTTTGTTGGTTGTGACCATGAATTCCCGCCAAAGAATTGGATTCCGAGGAAAATCAAAATTATAGCCGCGTAAATCCAATACACATTGAATTTAGGTTTCTTTGTTTCGGGTTTTTTATTTTGTTCCGCCATAAGGGGGTATAAGTTTTAGTATGTTGATTCTATTTTAACTGATTTGGCGTCGCCCCATAATCCTTCGATATCATAAAATTCACGAATGTGTTTCTGAAAGACATGTACAACTACATGTACATAATCGATCAGTACCCATTCGGCATTATCACTTCCTTCGACATGCCATGGTTTCTCTTTAATCGCCTTGCTGGTAGTTTTTTGAACTGAATTTACAATTGCATTCACCTGCGTGTTTGAAGTTCCGTCGCAGATAATAAAATAATCGCACACTGTATTTTCTATGGCTCTAAGATCAAGAATCTCAATGTTTTGTCCTTTTACTTCCTCAATCCCTTTAATTATTTGTGTTACAAGTTGATCTGTTTCTGACTCTTTCTTAGACATTAATTTTTTTTATTTGCACAAAGTTATTACTTTTTTGTTTCTTGAAACGCTTTACGCGTGTATAAGTATCACATTCTTTATTCAGTTGAAAATAATCAAACTTAGTGCCATCGATTCTACTAATTCCTACCTAAAGGAACTAAGTAAGAATTTAACCATCGATGATGGCCTAGTGGTCGTAGCCCAATCCCAACAAAAGGGGAGGGGACAAGCGGGAACTCATTGGCAGTCAAAATCGGGCGAAAGCCTTACTTTTAGTGTGTTTAAGCGCTACTCGAGCCTAGACGTGCAAGAGCAAACACGCATCAATTTTGGCGTAGCTTTGGGTATCAAAACTGCATTAGATGCTATGGCAATACCGCAAGTCACTATAAAATGGCCAAACGACATAATGTCATATTCAAAAAAAGTGGCCGGTGTTCTTGTAGAGAATCAGCTTCAAGGATCGTCGGTAGTTTCATCCATCATTGGTATTGGTTTAAATGTAAATGAAACAACCTTCGATAATTTACCACAGGCAAGTTCTCTTCGTCTGGCAACCGGAATTAGCTACGATCTTGATGTAGTGCTTAAGCAAGTTGCAGGAGCCGTTCTGTCGAAGTTATCGAAGGTCACTTCCGAAGAAAAGATCGACTTACAACAGCAATACGAAGCCAGTTTGTTTAAAAAGGATGTGCTGTCTGACTTCCAACCAATAGATGGAGCGCCGTTTTCCGGCTATATTCGCGGCGTAGATGCAAATGGGCAACTACTGGTCGCCCATGAAAATGGCCCAATTAAATCGTATCAATTAAAACAGTTGAAAATGCGTTTTTAGCATTTTTCTAAATTGGTAGCCAAGGTCTCTAGAAATTTAGTGATTGGTCCTTTGATCATCATTTTCATCATCGGATTAAAATCACCTTCAAAACGCAGTTGGGCTTTGGAGGTGTTTTCGTCTATTGGAGTAACGTCACCGGTGAGTGTAAAGGGAAGTTTGTCGCTCATCGCACCTAATACCACGCTGTTGGGGCTGTTTACCTCTTTTACTTCTAAAGCGATCTCTGGCATTCCCTTCAAGGCAAACACGAAAGAGTTGTCGTTGATAAGCTCGAACTTACTTGTGTTCTCTGGCATTAGTTGTTCAAAATTCTTGACGTTGCTTAAAAAATCGCATAGGTCTGAAGCCGATTTTTGAACCTGTACTTCTTTGCTTTTTATTTCCATAATTTATTTTCGATGTTAAATAGATGAGGCTTTCGGTATGGCAATAACTATACCTGTTTTGCGCTACCAGTTAATTTCGGACTCCAGTTTTCGGGATCCTTTCGCCATTTTGCTAAGGTTTTAGCCTCTTTCGCTGCGATGTAATTAGATCTTTCGGCTTGGTGCAGTAAATGTTCGTAATTACTTAAGGTGTTCAACGAAACATTCGCCTCTTTAAAATTAGAATTTGCAATGTCGAAACCATAAGAAAAAATTGCCATCATACCTTTTACGGATACGTTGGCTTCTCGTAAAGCTTCAACGGCTAATAGGCTACTCTTGCCTGTGCTTATAAGGTCTTCGACCACGACGACTTGCTGTCCGGCTTCAACAAAACCTTCAATCTTATTTTGTCGACCGTGTTTTTTGGCCTCCGGTCGTACGTATGCAAATGGAAGATTTAAATAATCGGCTACCAACGCTCCAATGCCAATGGCTCCTGTAGCGACACCAATAATGGCGTCCGGTTTACCGTACAATTCCTCGATCTGACCGGATAGATGCTCGCGCAAGAAATTGCGGATAACCGGATATGAGAGCGTAATTCGGTTGTCACAATAAATAGGAGATTTCCATCCCGAGGCCCAAATAAAAGGGTTTTGTGGTTGCAATTTAATTGCATTAATTTGCAACAGTAGTTCGGCTGTCTTTTGAGCCGTCTCTTTATTTAAAATCATACTGCAAATGTATAAAGTTTTTGTGAAAGATATTCCTATAATTCTCTCGACCGAGAAAAATATAGGTAAGCAGTATACCGCGATTCCGTTGAAGTTAGCTCGCTTTAAGAAATTGATCAAAAAAATAAACAATGGGGAGCTTATCTATGTCAATTTATACCATAAAAATCCTGAAAAATTAGAGCGATTTCTTCGGAAAAAACTACCCTTGGTTGAAGCTGCAGGCGGTATGGTCTTTAATGACAAGAAAGAAATTTTATTTATTAGGAGAAATTCGAAGTGGGACCTTCCGAAGGGAAAAGTTGAAAAAGGGGAAACCTACGAAGAAGCTGCTATTCGCGAAACCATGGAGGAAACAGGTGTTAGGGATCTAGAGATAAAACGATTTATCACGAAAACCTATCACGTTTTTAAGCGCAACGGAAAATTCAAACTAAAGGCTACCTATTGGTTTGAAATGCACACCGATTTTACGGGCGAACTGGTACCTGAGCCTGAAGAGGGTATTAAAAAAGCACGTTGGAAAAATTTTGAAAAATCTCAAAAAGCACTGCGCGATTCTTATGAGAACATCAAATTGCTCTTTCCGAAGGAATATTTAACCACCCACCCTAACGATAGGGTATCGCAGGTGTGATGATTCATAATTAGGCGATTTTTTATGAATCCAATCCAATTGTGCAAACCAATTGGCAGCAAAGCTGGGTTCGGCTGCTTTTTTGGCTTCAAATTCTGCTTTTATGGTCGGATTCTCATTTAAGAATTCAATGGCCTTATCCTCCCAGACATAAGGTGAAAAACCTTCTTTTTGCTGAAGAATGGTGTCGAAGAAATTCCAGTTAAAGAACGAGTCGGGAGCTGTAGGTTCGAGTGTCTCTAACAAATAGCGAACTCCCGGTTGTTGGGTGTCTACTATGTAATCATTTTTTCGAATCGAAACTTCTTCTGTATGCGTTTCAACCTTGGTGTTATAGTGTAAGTAATGCCCTTCGTACGGTCTGTTTCGAGTCTCGAAGTCTTTTATTCGATATACTTGGGCGGTGATCACTGTATCTTGCCGTACGCGATCCATTTTTATTTTATTCAATTTTAAAAGTTCGATCACATTCCAGTAGCCTTGGGGAATGATGTATTGTTTTGGGATCACCACCGAGTCTGTAGGGGTAAAATAATTATAGTAGGTCACATCTTTTGTATACGGTTGTTCGCGATCGTATTGCAGTCGATCCGCACCGGTGAGGGGACTTGGGGTCCTTATTCCTTCATAGCCTTTAAACGAAAGCGTAGATGTTCGAGTGCTGTCAATTTTCCAGTTTAAGGGGTAATGCTTTCCGACCTTATAATTAGCCAACGTATTCTTTCGAAGTTCGCGTATAACTTCTGCGTCCTTATCGGTGATGTAGAGCAAGCTCTTCATAAGCTCGTAGGTGCCTTCCACGCGTTCCTTATAAGGTTTTAACATATGTGTTTCTACCATCATTCCTAAGGTATGGAACAGCGTGGTGTACCCTGTCGAGTAACGCGGTGAATCCATAAATTGAGTAAATCCTTTATCGGGGGTAGTGTTGAATACATTAACATAAGGTGTGATATCCCAATTCTTTTGTTGTAACGAGTCTTCCAGTTGCGGCATTAGTGAGGTGTGCAAGTAGTTACCTAAAGGTCCACCTAATTTGTTGTGTTGAGTAAATAAGTGTGTAAGCACATATTGGTAATCGGCTCCATTGCTTACATGATTATCTACAAACACGTCAGGGTTTACCATGCGGAACACTTTTGCAAAAGCTCTTGCATTTTTAGTATCTGCCTTGATAAAGTCACGATTTAGATCGTAGTTTCTAGCATTTCCTCGGAAGCCATACGCCTCGGGTCCGTTTTGGTTGGTTCGTGTTGTACTGTTGCGATTTAAAGCACCGCCAATATTATACACGGGGATCACAGCAACGATGGTGTTTTTTGGTGCGGTTATTTTTCCTTCGGAAAGATCGCGAAACAAAAGCATAGAAGCGTCGATACCGTCACTTTCTCCGGGATGAATGCCATTATTGATTAGCATGATGTTCTTGTCACGATCGCCGGCGAATTCCGATTCGAACGTGCGATTGGTGTTAAACGTGACCAAGTGAAGCGGTTTTCCGCTGTCTGTATCATCTAATTCATATATGTTAACCGATTTATATTGCTTCGACAATGCTTCATAAAAGGCTATTACTTCTTCATAGGTAGCAGTTTGTTTGCCTTGCGATTTTTCAAACCTGGTTTCAAAGTCGAAGTCAACTTCCCTCTTTTCAGAATTACAAGAAAACAACAGTATAATTGATAAGATCGATAATATGCGAAGGTGGATCATGGTAGTGAGCAATATTTGAATTAATTATAAAGAGTACACACAAGTTTGGTGGATAAAGATAATTACAAGTTTAGAACAGAAGAAAAAAATAATGGAGGTTTGGAAAGATAGTAACAGAAATTAGTGGAAATAATAGATGATTATAGGTTAATTAACTATCGTTAAAAGGATTTTTGATTATATCAAATTGTTATCTAAACATATTTAAATATTAGGTAGGTCTAAAATTTTAACCTAAAATGTTGCATAAATTC
>NZ_QOLC01000102.1 GCF_003333325.1 Candidatus Ulvibacter alkanivorans
GAATACACCAATGAAAAAGGTTCAAAAGTAAGTTCAGATCAGATTCGTCAACGTTACGATGAAATCATAAAACAAAACAGTGAGTTTAGCAGCACTCTTGCTGACAAAATCAAACTTATGGACATTAATGAAGAAAGTGCGGATTTGGTGGCAAACACTATTCGTGAAATCGAACATGCCTGTAACAAGCAATCATTTGGCGAAAAAATGACCAATATGCTTCCGGCACCGATTCGTAATGCAACCAAGAAAATGCGTTCAAGCGCAGAAGTCGGCCTTCACAAACAGCGCACTGTCACCGAACTGGCTCAACGCCATTTTGACGCCCTGAATGAAAAGAAGACCAATCTTACAGAAAGTCTTGGCCAAATTTACGTCATTCGTGATAAACTTGTGCAGTCCACTGAAGAACTTGGTAAAATGGAACAGTTGCTAATCGGTCATACTAAGGAAGTAAAGAAAGAAACCAACATTGAAGGTAACTCTGCAAATGCTCGAATGGAAATGCTGAAAAGCAAGGAAATGACCATTCAGGTTCAATCTCAAATCCTGACTCAGCGCGACCTTATTAGTCAGATTGATGCGGTTCAATATGTTGCCGAACAGGTTACTGAGAGTATTACTCATACTCTGCCTACCATTAAGGCTAACTTCATTGACCAAATTTCAATTACTGCCGGTCTTAAAAATATGCGTGACCTGAAGGACAGCATTGACAAGACTCGCAACATGACTTTGACTCTTCAAGAAAATACTTTCAAAGATATGAAAGGTATCATGGAAGAGATTCATAAAAATGGTATGGGGTATACTGACTCGGAAATGAAGCGTATTGATGACCTTCAAAAAGAGCGCCAGCGTTTCCATGCCAGTATGAACGATAACTTCACTAAGAGTGACGAGATTAAAACAAAGCAAATTAAACGTCTCTCACGCATGATGGCAGAGCAAAATTCTTTCTTGGGAATGTCTGAGAGTCATCAGCTTGAAGAACAACGCAAGCAAGAGAATCAGGACAACCAAGATAACAATGAGTAAAACCTAGCGTTTAATCATTGAGTTTTTATAGAGAGTAAGGTATAATAGCCTTACTCTTTCATTCACTTGGAGATACATAAATGGCACTTTTTGGAACCAAAGAAGAGCGACAAGTTAAAAAGCTCTTAAAAAATTATAAAAATCTTTATGATAAGCTTTTCTACATTGAAAAGGTCAGCCAATCCATTGTCAAAGACCTTCATGAAGTCACTGAATACCAAATGAGTCTTCATTTGACAGACATTGAATTTGCATGCATCAACATTGATGCCGCCATGCGAGAATTGTCTGAAACAGACAATAAGCTCTATCAGAAATTTTTTAACCAAATTCCAAAGTTTTCATCTTTTGATCAGGGCGCAGATTTTATTTCTGGCGACTCTAAAATGTTTATTCTTCCTGAACACAACACAGGAGAAAAAATAAAAGTTGAAGGCAGAGAGTGGCGAGAAAATATTGAGAAACATAAAAATGCGCTTATGAAGAAAATTCGCTATGCGTCTTTCTTGAAAAAAGAAACCATTGAACTACCGGAAATCAAAGAGCAAGATTATAACTTATGGTTTGATTTTTTCTCAAATTTTGACATTCCGAAAAAGTTGAAAGGCTTGATTCTTTACGATATTCGAGAAATTCAAAAATATCACGATAATTTCAATAATTTCTTTTACAAAACATATGAAATGATGTATAATAACTTCGTCTTCGCAGAAATCCCTAATGACTTTTCTGACGAAACCCTTGAAGTTCATTCAATGATTCAGTTTTTCATTGATAAGGGCGTGATTGACAAAGAAAACCCGTATAAGGTTGCTGTTTACGAACT
>NZ_QOLC01000030.1 GCF_003333325.1 Candidatus Ulvibacter alkanivorans
GCTCGATCCTTCCGAAAATGTTTCTATGGACTATCGTATTTATATGAATAATATTCTAGATTATGGCGGATATCGATTCTTTCAATCTTCTTTCGATAAAGATGAGCAGGGAACTTATTTAAGTGTCAACAGTGACTTTTGGGGCACGGTGATCTCCTATTTAGGATATGCCTTACTTACCTTAGGAATGATCTGGACCTTGTTTAGCAAAAAGACTCGATTTTACAGTGTTCGAAAGAAGATCTCTAAAATTCGCAGTAAAAGTGGGACTTTTATTTTTATACTGTTCCTATTTCTAAGTGCCGGAAGTTTTGCACAAGAGGCGCATGTAAAATCGGCTGTTTCCGAAGCGCATGCTGAAGAATTTAGCACTGTAGTAGTTCAAGATTTTAAGGGGCGAATGAAGCCTATTCATACGTTGTCACGAGAGATATTACGAAAGATCTCCCGTAAACAAAGTTGGGATGGTCTCACCGCAGACCAGGTGATGTTAAGCATGTTTGTAAACAAACAAGACTGGTACGATGTTCCATTGGTCAAACTAGGAAAACACAAGGATGTACAAAAATTATTGGGCGTAACCGGGGAATATGCTTCCTATAAAGACTTCTTTACAGAAACCGGTGAATACAAGATGCGAGATGAAGTACGCCGGGTCTACGGGTTGGAACCCATCGATCGTGGTGTCTATGCAAAGGAATTAATGAAAATAGATGAACGACTTAATATTTTAAGCATGGCGTTCTCGGGAACGTTGCTTAAAATCGTTCCGAATCCAAATGCTCCAAACAACACTTGGGAAGGCTATAGCAGTCACAATCATAACGACGGACATAACCATAGTACCGTTGCTTCCAATTTTTTCAATGCATATGGCACTTCATTAAAGAAGGCAACTCAAACGAACGATTATAAGCACGTTGGGCATCTGTTAGACGAGCTCAAAACCTACCAACGCACTCAAGGCGGAGATATCATGCCTTCCGAAGCGAAAATAGATGCAGAGATCCTGTTGAACGAAATGAACGTTTTTACTCGATTAGCCGGACTTTATATGTTGTTGGGGGTGGCCTTACTATTCTTTTTATTCGTTTCAGTATTTAAACCAAACTGGAAGCTTAAGAAGATCTATTATGTGTTGTTCGCCATCGTTATTTTAGGATTTGTCCTACACACTATCGGACTCGGAATTCGTTGGTACGTATCGGGACGAGCTCCATGGAGTAATGGCTACGAATCGATGATCTATATCGCATGGACGACAACCTTGGCCGGAATTCTATTTACTCGAAAATCGTTTGGAGCCATGGCGGCTACCATGGTGCTGGCAGCAACCATACTTTTTGTTTCTACCTTAAGTTTTCTCGATCCTGAGATCACACCATTAGTGCCGGTATTGAAATCGTATTGGTTGACAATCCATGTCTCGTTAGAGGCGGGTAGCTACGGATTCCTCATGCTTGGCGCCATCATAGGGTTGATCAACTTGATCTTGATGATCTTTATTACCGAAAAGAATAAGCATCGATTAAAACAGATCATCCAAGAGATGACCTACATTAGTGAACTTACCCTAATTGGTGGTTTGTTCATGGTGAGTGTAGGAACCTATTTAGGCGGAGTTTGGGCCAACGAGTCTTGGGGACGTTACTGGGGATGGGATGCTAAAGAAACATGGGCCTTGGTTACTATCTTGGTCTATGCCTTTATTTTGCACATGAGACTTATCCCTAAACTTAGGGGGCTCTTCGCCTATAACCTCGCTACGATTTTTGGCTTGGCTTCGGTAATTATGACCTATTATGGGGTTAATTACTACCTCTCGGGGCTACATTCTTACGCCACCGGAGATCCGGTCCCAATTCCAAAGTGGGTATACATTGTTGTAACCTGTATAATAATTATAAGCATCACAGCCTACTTTCGAAAGCGGAAGTATAAAAATGTGATCTCCTAGAAGTAGTGAATTATTCGATTATCGTACCGTTCTCCAAGATAAGGTCGTAGCGATAGCCTGAGCCAAAGTCTCGATTTAGACTTACCTCTGCCCGCATGGTTACGATTTGTCCTTCGGGCACAAACGTATTGGAAGTAACCACCAGATCGAAATCGTCTTTACTTCCATCTTTTAAATGGATCCAGTTTCGGTTCATGATGTTAGGATTGACCTTTACACACTTTCCTGTAATCTGAACCGTCTTCCCCTCATAAGCAGCCGGATCACTCACCAACTCGGCGATCTTAATAGAACCTTTATGCTCAATCACCTCATTTGTATGGGTAGGAATATCTTCTTTAGTAGCAGTTTTTGTTGCTGTTTCAGAAAAATCCGCTGTTAGGTTTCCAGCTTCATTCGCATGATTTTCGGCCACCAATTTAGACACCAGATAAATACTGTCGAACACTCTATTGTATTCTTTACTTTCGAAATTGGTCTTTAATAGTCCATCGCGATAAAAATAGGTCTCCCCTACTTTTACATCTTGTTTTGCCGCTGCGATCCAAAATGTTTTTCCACCTTCATTAACGTTTAAATACACATATTTTTGGGTAGGAAGCACTTCGCCAACTACGACGGTATGCAGATCTTCGGTAAATCCGGAATTCATTCTAGGTGTTAGTTCGGGTATGGATTCCTCTTCGGAAAAGATCCCGCTGCTAGGCACGTTCGATTCCGATTTTTGCTCTGCGGTTATCACTTTAGGCTCATCTTTACAAGCAAGGGTTACTGCGGAAGCTAAAGCAAGTATATAAAAAGAAGGTAATTGTTTCATTCTAATTGTTTTTTTTTAATAAAAGCGTTTGGTTAAGCGCGTGTAAAATCGGTAGTTATTCTCTTCCTCGAATTGCGCCAATTCTCCCGAAATACTAAACTGCCATGTCTTGGAGATATTGTACGAGAGAACGGTACCAAAATAATTCTGACTAAAATTTGTAATTCGATTCTCATATTCATAATTCGCGAGTCTATAATAGAATTCGGTTTGCAACTTATCTTTGAACACGCCTCTGGAATGTCGAACCGACAATATGTTACTTGTTAAGTAGTTTGATGAATTAATATTATACGACGCATTTAATCGGCCGCCAATTCCCGGGATTTTGGTTAAGGTTGCATAGCCATATATATTATCTGATTTATTCTGATTATCACTTTGAAAACGACTACTATAACTAAATCCGGCGAGTATACGCTTAAACGGTCTAATGTTAATGCGTGCTCGCAACCCTTGCCGGGCCAGATCTTCTGCCAATAAACGTTCGATCTCAGTTTCAAAAGTTTCGTAATAAATTATTCTTTTCCGTGTATCATACGAAACCATTACATTCACGGCTCGGCCAAATCGATAACGCGCAGACAGGTAAAGATTTGTAAGGCGTGTCTCATTACCTGTGTTTCCGAAGATATCCAACTCCATAGAACTAAACAAATTGAGATCATTTCCTATAGTGCTAGAATGCTGAAAGAAAATATACCGTCTATCGGTATTACCGGCGTTGGTCTGCTCCATGGCTCCTAGGGTCGTCTCGCTAAAGAACTCCTTCGATTTAGTTTCGATACCAAAATACCCACCATACTGCAATAGATCGGCATTAAAACCATAATCTTGAAAATCGGGGCGAAAACCACCCATGGCTCCTACGTAAAAGTTTCCGAAGTACTTTTCAACCTGAAGTCCATCCACTGCTCCTACCGACGAAGCCTTACGATTAATCTTTCGTCCCGCAGTGATCGACAAACTTTCTGTGGCATCAAAGCGAAGGTTTAAGTTATACACATTAAAGATACTTGTACGACCGGTGTAGTTACTTTCTGCACTCGTAATGATATTTCGATAGGCCATAAAGGTCTCTGCCGAAAACTTCGAGTCGCCTATATGGTTTGCATTTAGCGAAAATCGAGTCATTAATCGATGTCTATCCTCCCGCAGGTTAGAAAATGCATTGTAACTGGACGCCGCGATCCTACCTCGTATCTGTTCTTTATAAGTTTCTTCTTTTTCTTCGGAAGGTGTAGTTGGGACATTGTCCGTCTCGGCAGGGATCACCACTTCATCAGCCGGTTCTTCTGTAGCTTCCTCTTCAGGTTGTTTGCTGAAGGTATAGGTAACCACATCCCCTTTTTCGATCACACAGGCATTTTCGATGGTACAGACCACCGACGAGGATGACTTGTCGGTCACCTTTAAACAGTTGTTCCCATTGAGTTCTATAAAGTCACCAATCTTAACTTCTTCGGTAGAATCGAATTTAACATAGACATTATTAGACGTAATAAAAGATACCGTCCCCGACAGGGTTTTGGTTCCCTCTTGCGCATAACTTGCGTGGGAAATGCCTATAAAAAGCAATATAAATAAGAGTATCTTTTTCATTACAATTTAATCTTCTCCAGTTGGATGACATTGGAAGCAGGCATTACTTTCGTACATATAGCCTGGTACTTCATCATGGTCTTCTGCAGTTTCTCCGGCGGGATGACAATTAAGACAAGTAAACACTGCAAAGTTATTAGGGTTGTTATGGCAATCGGTACAGCTAGTCCAGACGTCGTCATGCCTTCCACTGTATATTGGGAAATACATTTGGTCGTGATCAAATGTGGCGGGCATCCAACCCGGGTTGGTCGTGTGACAGCTGGCACAATCGGTGGGGAAATTAGCCGCTTGGTGGTCGGGATCATTGGTTTGTGCATAATCATCCATATGGCAAGCAAAGCAGTCGGTTGGTGTGTTTTGGAAATCACCATTTTCATGACACTGCGTACAATCTTGTAAGTTGTGACCTAATGTTAGCGGGAAGAAATCGTGGTTAACGGTAGCCGGCATCCATCCCGGATTTGTGGAATGACATGAAGCACAATCGGTAGAGAATCCAGCATTTTCGTGGTCGGGATCGCTTGTTTGGGCGTAATCATCCATATGGCAAGCAAAGCAGTCGGTTGGTGTATTATTGAAATTCCCATTTTCATGACACTGATTACAATCCTGAATATCATGACCTAGGGTCAATGGAAAGAAGTCATGATCTACAGTGGCAGGCATCCACCCGGGACTTGTGGTATGACACTCTATACAGTCGGTAGAGAACCCTGCGTTTGCGTGATTCGGATTTGTAGTGGTTGCAAAGTCTTCCATATGGCAACTAAAACAGTCTGGAGAGGCATCGCTAAAGTTTCCGGTTGTATGGCACTGATTACAGTCTTGAATATCATGCCCTTGTGTTAGAGGGAAAAAATCGTGTGTTATGCCTTCAGCATCCCAACCAAAACCTAAGGGATTGTGACATTCCAAACAATCGGTAGAAAACCCGGCAGCTAAGTGATTTGGATTCTGGGTGGCAACATAGTCGTCACGGTGGCATTCGATACATTCATTCCCAATGCGATTAAAGATTAGCGTACTTTCATCACTATGACATTCGACACAACTTAGATTGGTGTGAGCGCCTATGAGTGGAAATCCATTTTCTTCATGGATCTCGGGGATATTGAAAACCAACCAACTTTCCGAAGTATGACAACGCATACAATCGTTCCCTACCGATTGACTATGCACATCGGTATGGCACGAAAAACAGTCGGTAGGAGCTTCATCAAATACCAAAGTAGTATGACAGGCTTTACAATCGACCTGTGCATGTGTTCCCTCTAGTTCAAAATCGGTAGTATTATGATCAAATTGTAGGGTCTCAGTTTCGATAGTCCACCCCTCCGGATTGTGACATTGGGCACAGTCGATCGTTAGGCTCTCACCGTGTGGTGATTGGCCATACATCGAAGCGATGCAGCAGAGCACTAATATTATTGGTGACAGTCTATACATTCTAATGTCCCTAATTGGTATTCAACAATAGTTACGCCTTGTGCGTTCTGTATTTCATGGCAAGCTTTACAATCTACCTCCTCATGTTTCCCTACCAGTGGAAAACGAGTTTGGTCGTGATCAAATTTTTCAGGCACCCAACTACTCGTAATATGGCAGCGTGCACAGTCGGTAACACCGTCTATCGCAAAATCGTCTCCATGCACATTGTCGTGGCAGGATGCGCAATCGGTACTCAAATTACTAAAATTTTGCGATATAATTTCGTTATTCTCAGCATATTCGAAGTGACAAGCAATACAAGATACGGTAGAATGTTCGCCTGTTAATGGCCAATCGGTGCTAATGTGATCAAAAGCCACCGCATCCCATGCTTCGCTAGAATGGCACTGTGTACAATCGTTTTGAGGGTAGTATTCTTGTGCAATAGCGCCTTCATGAAAATCGACATGACAATCGACACAACTTGACCCCATATTAGCGAAGGTCCATCGTTCTTCTCTTTCATCTACATGACATGCAAAGCACGGAGTCGCCACATGGGCTCCTTCCAAAGGAAAGTCGGATTGATTGTGATCATCGATCGTAAACAAGGTAAATTCGAATCCTTTCTCCAGTGAATGGCATTGGGCACAATCCGGAGAAATACCATTCTCGGCGAATTCGCCGTTGTGGTAATCGCTATGGCAACTTTTACATTCTGAAAAATCGATGGGTGTTGTAAATCTATCGGTATGACATTCACGACAGTCGATACCTTGATGCATTCCTTCCAACGGATAATCGGTCACCGAATGATCGAAAAAGTCCATATTATTCAACGCCAAAAAGCTTTCTTCATTATGACATTTTGCACAGTCGTTTCCAAATTTTCCATCGTGCTGATCGGTATGGCAACTAATACAATTTGATTCTTCGACGGCGGTTCTGTCCTGAAATATACTTGCTACGTTATTGGTTTCAGCATGACAAGCAAAACAATCGATGCTTTTATGACTGCCTTTTAGGGTGAAATCGGTCGTATTATGGTTAAAATTTCCACGACCCATAAATGTGTTGAAAGAATTTTCGGTATGACATTGTGCACAAGCCCCCGGTATATTGCCATTATGCGGATCGTCATGGCAAGCTTTACAATCGTTAAAGGCCATATTGGTAAACTGCTGAAATTCTCGGCCATTTTTGGTGGTCGTTTGGTGACATTCTTTACAATCTACGACGATATGCTTCCCTCGTAATTTGAAATCGGCCGTTTCATGGTTAAAACCAACCGCCGGTGAGAAGGCTTCAAAATTATGACAGCTTTTACAATCGGTAGAAAGAGTTCCTTGGTGAAAATCGTCGTGACAGGACAAGCATTGCTGATCTAACCCAAGGAAGGTCCCTTCTCTATTTCTAAGGGATGCATCGGTGATATTTTCCGGGGCGTGACACTCACGGCAATCTATGGTGGCATGTTTGCCTTCAAGGGGATAGCCTGTAAGGTTATGATTAAAAGCATCTTTATTAAATCGGATCATATCGAAATTACGACCGTGATGTTCACTGTGGCACTGAAAGCAATTCTTGCTTTCCACCTGGCTACTTGCGTGAAATCCTTTGTCTTGGGTCATGAGTGAATTAATTTCTTTATGACAGTCTAAACATTTTTGATCGGTTACTTTTGCTCCAAGTTCGTGACACAAAGTACAGTTCCCCATGCCTTCAAATTCGGCATGTGAATCTGTGAGGTCGCCAGGAGATATCTGACCAAAACTCACAGTGCTTAACAGCATTAGCAGAACACTCTGTGCAATAAACTTGTTCATCGATGCCTTATTTGTGTTGTTTCATAATATAACCAAATCGCTTGGTTATTTCAACTCCGGCTTTTTCCAAAAACGTCGTGGGCAATTCACCACCGGCAAAAATATAGACCAGATCGTTTTCAATGGTACGAGTAGTTGATTCATCTTCTACTTGTAAAATTACGTGATCCTCTTTGATTTCAACAAGATTCGAATTGTAAATTATTTGAATCGAACCGTCTTCATCTGCCTGTTTAATCTTGTCTCTGTTCTTAGGTTTCAATCTCGCGAACTTATCTTTTCGATAGCTAAGAATCACATCGTTGGCATCCTTCAATAATAGAACAGCTTCGACGGCAGAATCCCCACCTCCAATCACGATTATTTTTTTTTCTGAAATTAATTCGGGTTCTAAAAGTCGGTATGCTACCTTCTCGGTATCTTCACCCGGAATGTTTAACTTTCTAGGACTGCCGCGCCTTCCGATAGCCAGTAATACATTGTTACTTAGGTATTCTTTCTCTTTATTGGTTGTAATTCTGAAAGTACCATCTTCCAAGGGTGTGATGTTTTCCACCTTCGTATTTTCGATGATAGTTAGATCGTGCTCATCGATCACTTTATTCCACAACTGAAGCAGTTCGCCCTTACTGGTGTCGTATAATTTTACCTTACCATGTAGCGGAAGATCCATAGGGGAGGTCATTACGATCTTTGATCTCGGAAAGGTATATACGGTACCTCCCAGAGAATCTTGCTCTAGAGTAACACTGGATAGCTTATGTTTTTTAGCTGCTAAGGTAGCCGAAACTCCTGCGGGACCAGCACCTACGATGACAACGTCCAGTAAATTCGGTTTTGGTTTTCGTTTGCTTTTAATGATACTATCTATTGCCTGTTGTCCTTGCTCAACACTGTTTTTAATAAGTCCCATACCGCCTAATTCACCGGCAATATAGATTCCCTTCATATTTGTTTCGAAATTCTCGTTTACATGTGGAAGGTCTACACCTCGTTTTTCGGTACCAATTCGCAATGAGATTGCTTCAACGGGACAGGCGTGAAAACAGGCACCGTGACCCACACAATTAGATGCGTTTACCACCGTGGCCTTGCCATCTATCATTCCGAGGATATCTTGTTCCGGGCATGCGGAAATACACGCACCACTTCCAATGCATATATTGGGGTCTATATATGGATGTAAGGATACAGGCTCGTGTAATCCTTCTTCCTTTGCAATCTCGACCTTCTTTTTTGTTTGTTTGGAAGTACTACTTTTCTTCCGAAGATAAAAAAAGACAATGATGAAGCAGAGTAGAAATACTGCTCCATATACAATGACTTCTTCAAGTAATAGATTCATATTAAAAGATCCATTTGTAACCGAATGTAAAAGCAACCACTATATGAATAATCACGATAATTAACATGATCAAGGCAAAAGGCATATGGGCGACATGCCAATATTTAAATAGCCTTTTCATTAATTCTAACCGTCCAATTTTTCGTGATAAGGAACGTTCGTTCTTTACCATCGCAAGAATCGACTTTCGTTCAGCAGGTTCGATTTGATGTTGTTTTAAGGTTTTATCGAGCTTACCGATCGACGGTTTTTTTTGTGCTGTTTCGGTTTCGTTTGTAAAATTTACAAAAAGTTGGATTACTTGTGGCTCTAAATTGTATTTTTTAGTTAACACTTCGGTCACATCGGTCTTTAAATTCTTTACTTCATTGAGGCTTAATTCACGACCTTCGATCGTTCGTGGAATTTGAATATAAATAAACCTTCCTATTACACCGCTTGCTACAACTGCCACCATGCTCCAAAATGCCACTGATACAATACCACCAAACTTAAAGGCAGTATGAAATAGCACGAGAATTGGACCTAGCGTACAAAGAAAAATATGAAACTCCAGTAAATATTTTAAGCGAATGTATTTAGCCAATACATTGTAGCGTTTACGTGCAATGTAAATAGAGACGCCAAACAATATTAAGAATGTTCCAACAACACCAAGTCCTTGACCAAACAAGCCACTTGGTTTAAACCAATTATGGCTGGGGTGGTAGAACCGTTCTTCCAGTGGTGTTGAATAATACGAATACCCGGTAAAGGCTAAATAGATTGTTATTAATATCACTATAGACACCATGGTGCCTATGTAGATTCGGTGAACCGATTTTTTCAAATCTGCTTTGTTTTAATTTAAAAAATTAGGTGTTGTAAAGGTCTTAAAATATACTTCTTTATTTTATTTAATCAATTAATTTTAAAGCACCAAGTTAGTCTATCATTAATTTTTTAATGGTACTACCATGCTCGGTCTCGATCTGAACATAATAAAGTCCGTGCTTCAAAGTACTCACATCAACTATTTGATGCTCCTCAGCCATACGAATTCTACCCATGAGATCATAAATAGTAATCTTGGTAATGGGAATGCTCACAGTGATCTTAGAACGTGCCGGATTAGGAAAAAGTACTAAAGATTCGATTTCGGAACTGCCTACTCCTAAACTTTCTTCAACTACCAGATCAAAATCACAATCGTCATCATCGTTTGCCGTGCTGGCTTCTATAACGACTTCTATGGTACCCAGTCCTATTTCAGTACCGGGAGCCGGAATTTGAGTAATGTTACCTCCACTGCAGTTGACAATAACGATGCCGTCTGCGACAAAATCCGGAATCACATACACATTATTATTATCGGCAGCAACGATAACGTCTTCATCCGGGCATTCGACTTCGCAGTCTCCACCTCCAGTGGTCCCTGTAACAATCAGATCGAAATCACAGTCGTCGACATCGGTAGCGTTAGCCGCTTCTATCAATATTTCTGTAGTTCCAACACCCACAAAAGTGCCAGGAGCCGGTGTTTGACTCACTGTTCCGTTGGTACAATTTATGGTTACCATCCCATTAGCTATATAATCGGGAATAATGTATTCGTCGTTGTCATTGGCAGCGACCGTAACATCATCGTTTGGACATTCGACCTCGCAGTTACCACCCCCATTACCGTTTACGATAAGATCGAAATCACAATCATCATCATCGGTTGCATTTACAGCGGTTATGGTGATCACAGTGGTTCCCGGACCGACTATGGTACCGGGCGCCGGATTTTGTGTGATGGTCCCTCCATCGCAAGTTACAGTAACAGTACCATTAGCCACATAATCAGGAATCGTGAACTCGTCGTTCGCATCGGCTGTGACCTCAATATCGTCCGGACATTGTACATCGCAGTTTCCAATTACAATTTCTTCGGAAGCACTTGCTCTGTCATCAAAGGTTGTATGCCCTATGATCATGGGAGCAATAAGCATCAATAAAAGTGTGGTAATTTTTTTCATTTTCTAAAGTTTTGGTTGTTACATCACAAAACGGGGCGAAATTGAGTATTAAAAATCATATAAGTTGGTTGTCTAAAAATGAAACAAGTAATATTTGATTTACCCTACCTAAATTTTAAAAAATTAGATTTGGAGTATCCTAATAAACCCTCAGTGCGATTAAAACATTGCTTTATTAAAAATAAAAACCTCGATTTTTTTTAGCAAAGTAAGGCGTCCAAAGAACTGGATTTACAGAATCCTAATAAATCCTCATTACAAATCAAAAAGTAAACACTTTGTGTTAGTTTTTCTATTCCCTTCAACTTACAAAAGTAAACTTTTGACGTTTTCGGAAATAAAAAAAGTGATACTCTCGTACCACTTTTTGGTTAAGTCGGGGATGACAGGATTTGGATTATCCTTTTACATCGCTATTGTTGCAAACAGTTGTCCGGCACTACCGTGCCTGGTCATTTTTATTTGCTAATTTTTGCTCAAGCTTCGCTTGGCTAAGTCACAAATAAAAATGTCCAGTGTTTAAAACACCGGACATCTGTTTGTCGGGATGACAGGATTTGAACCTGCGTAATTTATACCCTGAATATCATTGTATTATAAAAAATGTCTCTGATATGTATGCCTAATTGTGGGCCTTTTAATAGATAATTCTATAAAATTAAATAGCAATAAATATACTTACACCTTCTTTGTGTTAAGAATCTGATATGACCTATAAACACCATCAACTACTTCTTTGCTAATTATTATCATTATTCCAGATTCTTCAAGCCTATCGAATACATCATAAAAGTTATTTTTCCCTTTCTCTTTCATACGAAATGAAACTCCATCTGGTACTTCAAATTCCTTAATGAATTCTAGTCCAAATCCTGTTGCCCCATCTTGCGTTTGAAATAGGATATAATAGCTTTTGTAAAATGCATCATATTCTATGGAAATTATTTTTCCGTAAGGTTTTTTAAAGATTTCTTTATCAGTTTCATTGTCTTGGGCTACAATGTAAATCTCTCCCCCTTCATATTTAATTTGTTCTTGTGCATAAAGT
>NZ_QOLC01000096.1 GCF_003333325.1 Candidatus Ulvibacter alkanivorans
CAGTAAAGTTTTTTAACGAATCAAAAGGGTATGGTTTTATCACCAATGATGACACCGGAAAAGACATTTTTGTACACGTTACCGGTCTTAATGGTGAAGCCCTTAATGAAGGTGACAAAGTAGAATATGTTGAAGAAGAAGGAAGAAAAGGAATGGTTGCCGCTCAAGTGCGCGTAATTCATGACTAAGATATACGAACAACCACCAAACGAACAAAAGCCCGCTAATAGCGGGCTTTTTTTAATTTAAGTTTCGCTTCTCTATAAAAAACCGCGTAAGCAACTTCGAAGCTTCCTCTGCCATTACGCCCCCTTTCATTACAGTTTTTGGATGCAAGGTTGTTTTTAATGCTATACACCCGCGTTGCTCATCTCGAGCGCCATATACGATTTTAGAAATTTGACTCCAAAACAAAGCCCCGGCACACATTTGGCAAGGCTCGATGGTTACGTATAATGTACAATCCTTAAGGTACTTCCCTCCTAAAAAGTTAGCAGCCGCTGTAATCGCTTGCATTTCGGCATGCGCCGTAACATCGTTTAACAATTCCGTTAAATTGTGCGCTCTTGCAATTATTTGATTATTCGCTACTATAACCGCTCCAATGGGAATTTCTCCCTTTTCGAAAGCAATATTGGCTTCTTGAAGCGCTTTTTTCATAAAATAAGTGTCGTCGTGGGGCTCTATCATTATCTATTTTCTTTGAATATCAAAACTACAAAATACACCCTAGGATGCCTAATGAAGCTTTTGGAAAACTCGAGCGAGCTGATTCATTATCTCAATTCAAAATGTATCTTTGTCCTGTGTCAACAAAACTCTTAGATAGTATTCAATTCCCTGATGACCTTCGGAAACTGCAACGGTCTCAATTGGATTTGGTAGCACAAGAATTACGTGAATTCATTATAAACATTGTGGCGGTTAAAGAAGGACACCTTGGTGCCAGTCTAGGAGTGGTCGAATTAACCGTTGCTTTACACTATACCTTTAATACACCCGATGATGTTCTAGTGTGGGATGTGGGACATCAAGCCTATGGTCATAAGATCATAACCGGTCGAAAGGATGTATTTGATACGAACCGACAACTACACGGAATTAGTGGCTTTCCGAAGCGAAAAGAGAGCGAATACGATGCTTTTGGGACCGGACATAGCAGTACAGCCATATCTGCTACACTCGGAATGGCCATCGCCGCGAATTTAAAGGGCAACATGACGCGTCAACACATTGCCGTTGTTGGAGATGCTTCCATAGCTAGTGGAATGGCATTCGAAGCTTTAAATCATGCCGGCGTCACTAACACCAACCTCCTAGTTATTTTAAACGATAATGCGATAGGAATCGATCCCAGTGTTGGTGCTTTAAAAGCGTACCTTTCTAAGGTTACCTTAGACGGTGCGCCTGAAACCGATAACATTTTCGAAGCCTTGCATTTTACGTATTCCGGTCCCGTAGATGGCCACGATCTTGAGCAACTATTAAAGAAACTGGAAGAACTTAAAGAGATACCAGGCCCTAAACTCTTACACGTAATCACCAAAAAAGGAAAAGGATTACGACAAGCCGAGGAACAGCAGATCACGTATCATGCACCCGGAAAATTTGATGCAAAAACCGGAGAACTACATCCAAAAGATACAGCAAAT
The DNA here is from genome assembly GCF_003333325.1 of Candidatus Ulvibacter alkanivorans. Taxonomy (GTDB): domain Bacteria; phylum Bacteroidota; class Bacteroidia; order Flavobacteriales; family Flavobacteriaceae; genus Ulvibacter_A; species Ulvibacter_A alkanivorans. The sequence continues at coordinate 1,653 of NZ_QOLC01000096.1, forward strand.
CTTCCCCCAAAATTTCAAGATGTTTTCGGAAAAACACTCGTTCGTTTGGCAGAAAATAATCCGAACATCGTGGGGATTACTCCTGCAATGCCAACAGGAAGTTCGCTAAAATATTTGATAGAGGCCTTTCCCGATCGTGCCTTCGATGTTGGAATAGCCGAACAACATGCTGTGACTTTCGCGGCTGGTCTGGCAACACAAGGGCTACATGTTTTTTGTAATATCTATTCCACTTTTTTACAACGTGCCTACGATCAAGTAATACACGATGTGTGTTTGCAAAACTTAGCGGTTATTTTCTGTTTAGACCGGGCAGGAATTGTGGGGCAAGATGGAGCGACACATCACGGTATCTTCGACTTGGCGTATTTACGCTGTATCCCGAATCTAATTATTTGTGCCCCCCGAAATGAGGTCGAACTGCGTAATATACTGTATACAGCCCAATTAGGACTTGAACATCCTATCGCAATACGCTATCCGAGAGGTCGTGGCACCATGGTTGAATGGGAAGTTCCTTTTTCTAAAATTCAAATTGGAAAAGGAGAAGAACTTAAGTCCGGTAAACATATTGCTGTTTTAACTATAGGCACCATGGCTACCAACGCTATGAACGCCATAGAAAAACTTTCCGAAGAAAAAGAAATTGCGTGCTACGATATGCGATTTGCCAAACCTTTAGATACCGATCTACTTCATACGATCTGCCAAAATTTTAATACCATCCTTACCATAGAAGATGGCGTGATCGCCGGTGGCTTTGGCAGTGCAATTTCAGAATTTATAACTACAAATAACTATACGGTCTCGTTGGAAATGCTTGGGGTACCCGACCTATTCCCGGAACATGGTTCGGTTGAAGAATTACATCATCTTTGTGGTATTTCTTCGGAAGCCATTTATGAAAAACTTTTATACTTACTTCCATAAAAAAAAGAGGCCATAAAGCCTCTTTTTTACTAGTGAATCCGGTCAACTTATTGTATCAACAACTTAGCTGAGTGGGTGTAATTATTACCATCGATTTTCACGACATACACGCCTGTATCTAAAGATCCTGCATTAATACTTACTATATTCTGCAGATCGGCTTGGGTTGTAAATACCTTTCTTCCGTTCAGATCAAAGATCGAAATCGTTACATCGCCAACTGCAACTACAGAGCGAATATTAATTTCTCCATTTGAAGGGTTCGGATAAATGATAAAGTTATTATCATAAGAATTGGTCTCTCCCACAGAAAGCGTACAATCGGGACCTTCAGGAATATCGAAGTTCTCTACTTGGTCACTTCTACTAAATCGACTCCCTTGATCGGCATCTACACCTAACCCGCGAGCTGCAAAAACTCCCCAGATCAAGCATCGGTTTGCGCCTCCATTTGCCAACTCGTCGGCTTGTAAGATAGCATCTCTCGCGTCTTCAAAACCTGGGCTACAGATTTGAAGTTTCATACCGTCAATAACTAATTGTAATGCTTTATTATTTCCACCGGTACCATTATAGATATCCGGATCATATCCGTCTTGGTCTATAAATGCCCACGTTAGATCCCATAACATGGTCGCCCAAACGAATCCAATCCCATGAGGTTGTGAAACTCCGGCGTTGGTATCGCCGTAGGTAAAATCGTTTATAGCAAAATCAGTACTATAAGGTGCATTTCTGTCCGGCAATCCGGTTCCTTGCGGCGATTGTCCAAGGACATAGGTTCCAATTCCGCGAACATCGTCGCCTTGGTCACCTGGCTTCATGGTCAACATAAGGCCTAAGTAATCACTCCAGCCTTCTCCCATTTGCTCATCGTTCTGTAAACATCCCGCTTGTCCAGGTCCACCGGTTAATCTATTTGATACACCGTGACCGTATTCATGGGCTATAATTACATTATCTAAGTCGCCATCACGTTGAAAAGGGTCTTCACCGGACCCATCATCTTCTAATGTCGCATTGATAGTATCTCCATTTAATAATGAGGTAATGATTGGTTCTCCATCTGCTTCAAAGATCATAATTGCAGGGATTCCTATACCGGCACCGGTTCCTCCCATCGGGATAGGGTCTGTTGGTACATTATTAACAACAACTACGGCAATTGCGCCTGCTGCTTCAGCAGATGCTACTTTAACCGTAAAATTACACTCGCCTCTTCGCACCACGGCAATATTCCCGTTTAGTGCTCCGGCATTGGTTATATTGTCACATCCGTCGTAAGGATCGGTCGATGCTCCTGCATCGTCGTCTTCCATAACAACAAGGTCTGCTGTAATTGGTGTCGTTGGTAACGGTGTTCCTCCAAAATTAGAATCGAATGCCAAGTACTGCCCAGCCAGTGGTCCATTATTAACCGTCAAAAAAGTACCTAATACTTCTCCCGGTGCACTCCACAAGAACATTTGCATGACACCATTTTGTCCATCTGGCGGCGTTCCGAAGTTAGCATTGTTCAGACCTCCACCGTCTTGTGATTGCGCAAATACAAAATCGGATTGTGCTCCACCATTTCCGTAGTTATTCTGTTGGAAATTTCCACTGGGCTCATCAAAACCATATTGATACATTACATCGTGCATGATATTGTTCCAGTAGAATAAGTTGGTCGTTGCAGCGTCTAAGAAATTAATAGGCTGCTGTGGTAAGCCATACGGAAAATCAAACTCTAAAGTTGGTCCTCCATCGGGTCCAAATACTACATCGTTGTTTCCATTTATATCGTCATGTGCGTCTACATTATTTCCTTTAGTTCTGGTAAACTCAGGTCCGGCGATACCATTAATGTCATGCCATCCAAAGGGTGACGCCGTCGCATCAGAAGGGTCGGAAACCAATTGGTCAGGTCCATCATTTGGACTTTCCAAAGGCAATGGAAACACTCTGTACGAGTTAGATCCAGCAATTATTTCAGCATCGCGATACGGATTAGGATATTTTGCTTCTAGCACGCTCATTTCGTTATTATGACCAGCGTGAGGTCCGGTACCTATGGTACAATTAACCACCCAATCATCTGTAGCGATCAAATTACCTGTAACGGCGTCTATACGTACGCTATACCAATGACTTCTATCGGTAAGATAGATGCTTAGGTCCCAAGCTAGGCGTAGGCTATTTTCCTCGGAGGGTTGAAACACCAATCGAACAGGAATTTCTTCCAATGAAATGGATCCATTCGAATACACGAACGAATGCGAATTAATTGTTTCTTCCAAAATCAAGCCCGACGGACTTGACAGTCCTAGTTGATTTGCGGCCTTGTTGATTGCTGTTTCGGCGGTAATTGCAGGAGTAACTGTGTTTATCTTATTCTGTAGTCCGGCAGTGAACGATAGATTGGCCACAACCACTTCGTTGTTTTTAATAGCCATTGGTGAACTAGAGTTTAGAATCTCTATGCCTTCAAAGCGTTGAGAGACATACACATTGTCCACATTCATACTTTGAGAATAACTTTGAGCGTTAATCACGAAATCGCTAACATCTTCAGGCTGTAAACCTAATGCTGAGCGATTCGCAGTTAAGTACGAACTAACAACTCCTTCATAATTTTGTGCACTCGAAATACCTGTAAATAGTACGACGAGTAAGAGTAATAATTTTTTCATAGTAAGTGTTTAATTAAAATGTGACCGAAAAGTACATCGACAATCACATTTGTTGTTGGAAATCATAATTTACTAAAAATATCACAAATGAACCAATTTTGCTATGATACTGTGCTATTTAACATTTTAAAACCCATTTTTAAGCGTTTCCTTTAATTTTCTGAAACATTTGTAGTGCATTTCCGTCAGTTAGCCTGGAAATATAGTTACAGCAATCCATAAGTTGCTCATAAATGGTTTGCTCTTCGGAAAAATTAGTGTTCAAACTTGCAAGCAGTAATGAATCGTAATGACGAAGTGATCCATTTCTATAATTTTCTGAAGCAGTAGTGTAGGCATCTAACAAGGTAGTTAGTACGGTGTACCCTGCAATTTCTTTTTCGATTACTTCATTGCTCTTATAGATCTTCTCGATACTGATCTTTAGTATATCCGCGATTTGTGCCTTATAACTACTATGCTCTAAAAGTGCCGCTTCGAAGGTGCCTTCGAGTATGGCTTCCTCATGTTCCAAAAAGATCATAGCAGCTTCAGAAATTAACGTATTAATCGCCAGCGATCGCAAATAGGCCAACCTGTCTGATGCTGTTTGTAGTGAATGGTATTTCGTCGTATTTATGGAATTGCTAACCAGTTTGATCAAATACTCTAACGCCATTTCTTCTTCGATAAGCCCGAGATTTATACCGTCTTCAAAATCGATGATGGTATAGCAAATGTCATCGGCAGCTTCTACTAAAAAGGTCAAGGGATGGCGCGCAAAACTCATGTCTTTGGTCGCACCTCGTTGAAGTAAACCTAATTCGGTTGCCACCTCATCGAAAAAAGCTGTTTCCGACTGAAACACCCCGTACTTTTTATCGGCAATGTGCTTCGTTGGTTTTTTTGGAAGTGATTCTTTTGGGTATTTCATAAAGGCCCCCAATGTGGCATACGATAGTCGTAATCCGCCTTCTACTCCATTTCTGCTTTCGGTTAAAATTTTAAATCCATTGGCATTGCCTTCAAAATCTACAAGATCCTGAAACTCTTTTTCCGATAACTGCGACTTAAATCGTTTTCCGTTGCCATTCAGAAAAAAGTCTCCAATAGCTTTTTCTCCACTGTGCCCAAACGGCGGATTCCCAATGTCGTGCGCAAGTGCTGCCGCTGCGACTATTGCTCCAAAATCGTTAAATTGAAATCCGTGCACTTCTTTTAATTGTGGGTGCTTCTGTAAAATAGATCGTCCAACGATTCGTCCCAAAGAACGCCCCACTACCGACACTTCGAGACTATGTGTTAATCGAGTATGTACAAAAGAGGTTTTTGACAAAGGAATAACCTGAGTCTTATCTTGGAGGCTTCTAAAAGCCGAAGAGAAGATAATACGATCGTAATCTACCTCAAACCCAAGACGTGTTTCGTCTTGCTCTATTCGTAAGCGTTTATTAATGTCACCTTTCCGTCGTAAGGACAACAATTTTTCCCATTGCATCATGGCTTATATTTTGAACAGCAAGATAGTGTTTTAGCCAAGTATTTCCCACTCCTGCTCCAATGTTATGTACTTAACATTGCCATAACCTTTCTATCATAGAGAGTTAATCTACACGTAACATCGACTTTACACTATCTAGGTTTCTTTGCAGCAGAAATCAATAAGTACTAATGAGAAAATACATATCACTTCTTTTACTAATTGTCACAGCCGGAGCAGTTGCTCAAACAGGCTCGATCGTAGGTAGTTTAACAGACAAAGATTTTAACAACGAACCCCTTGCGTTTGCAAATGTTGTTATTAAAGGAACCTCCACCGGGACTACCTCCGATTTTGACGGTCTTTATGCATTAGAAAATTTAGCTCCCGGCACCTATACCATAGTATATAGTTTTGTGGGCTACGAAACCGTTGAGATTGATGGTGTGGTCGTAGAAGCAAACAAGGTTACCACAGTTAATGTGCCTATGGGAGCGAGTGCCGCTGCGCTTGACGAGGTCATAATTAAGACTACCACAAAAAGAGAAAGTGAAATTGCGCTTCTCTTGGAACAGAAAAAAGCGACCACTATAAAACAAAATATTGGAGCCGATGAACTGAGCCGTAAGGGTATAAGTGATGCGGCGTCCGCAGTAGCTCAAATCGCCGGTATTTCGAGACAAGAAGGAGGTGGAAATGTCTACGTGCGTGGGTTGGGAGACCGATATCTTAATACGACCTATAATGGTCTCTCGCTTCCGTCGAATGATATAGAGAAAAAGAACATTGACCTCGATTTATTTCCTTCCGATGTGATTCAATACGTATCGGTTAGTAAAGCGTATTCAACCGCTTTCTACGGTGATTTCGCCGCTGGAAATGTTAATATTATTGCGAAAGAGTATTCCGGCAACGGATTTTTGGAAGCCGAATTAGGGAGCGGCTTTAATAGCAGATCTATAGGGGAGAATTTTGTAAAAAGTGAAGGCACCAGTTACTTCGGATTTTACAATCGTTATGACAACAATCCATTTGCCGTGGTTCTTTCGCACGGTGTTGATCCGGAGTCGGCTGGAGAAGCCATTCGAGCCATTGGAAGCTTAACAGGTGGTACATCTATTGACATAGGAGAAGAATCTAAGCTTAGCTTCTTCGCTACTGCGGCCTTTGATAATAATTTTGAGTATCGTAGTGGTAGTGCAGCCGATTTTACCACTGTTGAAAAGGTGGTATATCCGGCAATAGAAGAATACGAATACAGTACAACCACTACAGCCATGGCCAATATCATCTTTAGGGCCAACAGCGATCACAAGATTAGTTACAACTCCTTATTCATAAATAATGCAACCGATGAAGTGGGCTATTACGGTGTAAATGGCCAAGGTGCAAATCGTGACGCGATCCTGAATACCGATAAAGGATTCTATCAAATGAATGTGCAATTCGATCAAGACATGATTTTCGTAAATCAATTGCTTGGGACACACACCATAAACGAGAAGCTTAAATTAGACTGGGGAGTAGGTTACAATAAGGTATTTGCGCGACAGCCGGACAGAAAGCGAATTAGTTTAGAGCGCTACGATCTAGCATTAGACAACGATCCTGCAACAAATCCTTCGTTCTATAATAACATCCCATTCGACAACCAACGGTATTTTCAAAACATAGAAGATGAAGAGTTGAACAGTCGTATCAATCTTGAATATACAGCTTCAGAAAAGTTAACATTTAATGTTGGTTATAACGGAAGAACCAAAGAGCGTTACTTCGAAAATATTCGATACGGTTACAACTTTATCGAGCCTAACACGCCGGCACCGGATGTGAATAACTTTGATGAAATATTTTCCGTAGAAAACCTTGGAACCGTATATAATACCTTTGTTATAAACGCGATCTCACCTGAAAACGGAATAGATAATACCAACTATCCGGGTTTAAATGAGAACACCTTCAAAGGAAATTTAGATGTGTACGCAGGATATGTGAATGCCGAACTTATGGTTGGAGAGAAACTGACATTGGTTCCCGGAATTCACCTGGAGTCCTTTGCGCAAGAGATCGTCTACGATGTAATCAATATCTCACCAACCGATCCCGGATTCCGAACTGCTTACGAAAACTTCTATTTGCCTAGTTTAAACGTTAAATATGCCTTGACCGAGGATCAAAATCTTCGTTTCGCAGCCAGCCAAACCGTATCGAATCCGGAATTTAAAGAGGTGGCTCCTTATGTGTATGAGGACGTGACCCAGCGAATTGGAGGTAACCCAGACTTGTTAGACGACCCGTCTTTCTCGAAGATCTTTAATGCCGATATTAAATATGAATGGTTCTTCGGAAGAAGTGAACTGTTCTCTTTAGGCGCTTTTGCTAAGCAGATCAATGATCCTATCAACTTAGTGGTAGCCAATGACGCCACTGGAACCCAGCGCTACTTCCGAACCGGAAATAAAGCAGAAGTGATTGGTGGTGAACTTGAGGTTCGTAAAAATGTACTACAGGATGAAGATGAAAACAGCATCCTTTCGGTTGGAGCAAATGTTACTTATATGTACACCGAACAAGATCTTAAAAGCAATGAAGGCACTTTTACTTCAACGTTCGAACGAGCAACCGATGAGCTGCAAGGAGCATCACCATTGTTGATCAATGCCGATGTTAATTACAGTCCTACCTTCGGAAGCTATAAACCTACCGCGAACCTTGTATTTTCCTATTTCTCCGATCGTATAGCAGCCTTAGGGTCGGGACAACTAGGTAATATCGTAGAAAAGGCTGTTCCGGTTCTTGACTTTGTATGGAGAAACAAAATAGGAAACCATTTTGAAATAAATGCAACGGCAAAAAACCTATTAGACCCAACCATAGAACGCATTCGTGAAAATACATCACAAGGAGATTTTGTGATTTCATCATATAAAAGAGGCATCAACCTTTCATTACAACTTAAATACAATTTTTAATAACTAAACAATTAATTAATACTAGAACATATGAAGACTAATTTTTTATTTTTAAGCTTTGCGTTTATTGCCCTCCTTCTAGGTGCATGTGAAGCCGACGACACCGCTGAGATCGTAATCAATAACACCGATAACAGCGTAGATAATAGTACCACGAACAATAATCAAGGTGGAGATGGAAATAGTGACACCACACGATTTATTGGAGGAACACAAACAACAGACCTTGAGCTGGATGCAGCCTTTGATTATGTGTTGACCGAAGCATTGGTAATGACAGAAGGTACCACGCTTACTATTCCTGCAGGAACTGTGATTCGTGCAAATACCGGATCTGACGTTTATATCGCCATTGCCCAAGGTGCTTCTATAAATGCAAACGGAAGTGCGAACAATCCAATTGTACTTACTTCAAATGTTGCCACACCAAACGCAGGTGACTGGGGTGGATTGATCCTTTTAGGGAAAGCTCCAATCAACTCGGTTGCAGGTGGTGATGCTACTTCAACTTCAGAAATTGGTGGGCTGCCTTACGGTGGCAGTATCGTAGACGATAACTCAGGAACCATTCGCTACGTACGTGTTGAGTATTCCGGTGGTGCCGCAGACGGTCAAACAGAAAACAACGGATTCTCATTCTATGGTGTTGGAAACGGTACCACAGTAGAATATGTACAAGCCTATGAAGGTAAGGACGACGGTTTCGAATTTTTCGGTGGAACAGTGAATGCACGTTTCGTTGCCGTAAGTGGCTCTCAAGACGATTCGATAGACTGGACAGAAGGATATTCTGGACAACTAACCGATGTATATGTAGTTCACGGTATTGCTCATGACAAAGGAATTGAAGCCGATGGATTTAATACAGACATTGGAAACAACTCAAACCCGGTATTCTATTCAAAACCAACGGTTACTAATTTGACTATCATTGGACGAGGTTCTGCTACCGAGAACGAGGCAATTCGTTTACGAGCAGGAACACAAGGTATCTTTACTAATGTACTGATTCAAGGCTTTGAAGAAGGATTCGATCTTGACGGTGATATGGGCGACAGCCCAACAGGACAAGGTGTCCTAGACGGAGATCTTTCGGTAACCGATGTCACTTTTGTAGACGTATTAGTAAAACTAAAAAACGATACCGAATTCACATTTAACGAATCTGATTTTATCTCCGGTGACGGAAACGGAACAGGTACAGATTACGCAACTTGGAGCGTAGGTTGGACACGCAACTAAATTATTTGAAGAAATAGCCAAAAAAAAAGCTCCCAACTGTGGGAGCTTTTTTTATTCTTTATATAAATACGAACTATTATTTTCTATTAGAGACCACACGGGTATTGGTTAACTCCCAGGTCTTCACCTCTGCAATACGCGAATCGGTGTACGTTACTTCTTTAATATTATCTCCTTGATAGAACAACCAAGTTCCTACCTTTTGTCCATTATCGTAATAGGCAATTGCTGTTTTATTTCCTTCGGAATCATAACTAATCCATTCACCTTGCAGTTTGTTATCCTTAGAATACTGCCCTGTTTGCGCGATGACCCCATTGTCGTGATAGAGGGTTGCGCTAATAGATTCACCTTTCAATTCATAAGTATTCGAGATATCCTGGGCCATCACGGTAGTAACAGAGAGAACAACCGCTACTAAAAGCACTAATTTTTTCATAATGGGTTTTTTTAATCGTTATAATCCAAAGATAGAAAATAATTAACACTAAAGACATGTTTTGGTAACATTAAATTTACATTAAACCTGTATATAGCTCTTTTTCAACTATTTAAGATTCAAGATTTAACATTGGAGACTAAGAATAACGTGATTAGCCTTAATGATTTTTTAATGTTAGCATTACAAAAACGGTACATACATACGCGTTCTTTGTTAGGTATTCGAACAATTACACACATGCTTTTTTTAAATCGATTTAGTTTTTGTCGACTAGATTTAAATTAATGTGTAGGGGCTACTCTTAAGGAGTAGCCTTTTTTGCAGGTCCATAATTTAATAAAACGCCGTTCAAAGTTAATAATTAGGAAACATTAACTTAACATTAAGGTCGGTTCTTTGCAACGACAAAAACTAAAATCGACTTAATGAAAGTACATTATGCAATAAGTCTTGCCTTGTTGTGTGTAGTCTTTACTACAAAGGGCCAAGAAATCACTGATACTAAATTTGGTAAAGGGATGCTAAACTTCGTTGCCAAGGATAGTTCTTGGAGTGTAAAATTCGCACCGCGTATTCAATTTAGAGCGAATTCTACTTGGGATTACAACAACGATCAGTTTGGTAAGCCCGAACAAAATTTTCTTATTCGAAGAGCACGATTAAAATTTAACGGTTTTGCGTATTCTCCTAAATTAAAATACAAGATCGAACTCGGTCTTTCCAATCGCGATATTTCTGGTGCAAATCAGTTTACAAGTAATGCTCCCAGAGTTATTCTAGATGCGGTTATTATGTGGAATTTCTACGAAAACTTCGAATTGTGGGTAGGGCAAACCAAGCTCCCCGGAAACGTAGAACGAGTTGTCTCATCCGGAAACCTTCAGTTGATCGATCGCTCCTTACTAAATAGCCGATTTAACATTGACCGTGATGTCGGTTTCCAATTGCGTCACCACCTATATCTTTCAGAAAAATTTATGATCCGTGAAAAACTTGCTGTTTCTCAAGGGGAGGGTAGAAATATCACGAGTGGAAATCTTGGCGGCCTTCAATATACCGGACGAATAGAGGCATTACCTTTTGGAGAATTCGAAAGTAGCGGTGATTATTCGCAAGCAGATTTAAAACGGGAAGCTACCCCAAAATTAATGATCGGACTTACCTACGATTACAACCAAGATGCCGTTAAGACAAGAAGCAATTTAGGTTCTTATATGCAAACAAGCACCGGGTTTTATGAGACCGACATTAGCACCCTATTCGTAGATGCGATGTTTAAAGTACAAGGATTCTCTTTTATGGCCGAATATGCCAATAGAGCTGCAGACGACCCTATCGCAACCGAAAATGACGGTACACCAGCTGTTGACGCAGACGGAAACCTTACAGGTGATGTAGTGCTGGTTGGGGATGCCATAAACCTACAAGCCGGATATTTATTTAAAAACAACTATGAAGTCGCCGGTCGTTTTACCTCTTTGAGTTTCGACGAAGTAACCGGTAGGGATTCTCAAGAACAATATACACTTGGCGTATCGAAATATATTGTTGGACATAAACTCAAAGTACAAAGTGATTTTAGCTATTCTACATCGGGGAATGACCCTAGCGGGCTTGCCTTTAGACTGGGCTTTGATCTACATTTTTAAGCTATATCATAACCTTGTGGTAACAATCAATTTCTTTTTTATTATGAAATTTGCACCACTTAATTTGAAAAAAAATGGATAATATTTATTTATTAATGCTCGTTGCCTTGGCAGTACTCGCAATAGCCGATCTTGTTGTTGGAGTTAGCAACGATGCCGTAAACTTTTTGAACTCGGCAATTGGTTCTAAAGCGATCTCTTTTAAAACGATCATGATCGTTGCAAGTTTGGGTATCTTTATTGGTGCAGTATTTTCCAGCGGGATGATGGAGGTCGCACGTAAAGGGATTTTTGTCCCAGGCCAATTCTATTTCGAAGAGATCATGATCATCTTTATGGCTGTAATGATCACAGACATACTGTTGCTAGATTTCTTTAATACCCTCGGAATGCCGACCTCTACCACAGTATCTATTGTGTTCGAATTATTAGGTGCAGCGGTTGTTATGGCACTCATAAAGATAGGGGCTAACAATACTGAAACCTGGGGAGATCTGGGTAACTATATCAACACAGCGAAAGCAACTGAAATTATCTTAGGAATACTGCTCTCGGTGGTCATTGCCTTTACAATAGGGGCACTGGTACAATGGATATCACGCGTGGTGTTTACATTTCATTACGAGAAAAAGATCAAAAATTTTGGAGCTCTGTTTGGAGGTGTTGCTTTAACAGCAATTGGGTATTTCATCTTTATGAAAGGGCTGAAAGGCACACCGTATTATGGTGATTTTAAAGAGCTCATCGAAGGGAATGAACTTATTTATATTTTGGCCTCCTTCGTTTTTTGGACCCTTTTCTCCTTTCTGTTTATGAAGATCTTCAAGAAGAGCATCCTTATTATTGTAATCGCTATTGGAACGTTCGGATTGGCACTCGCCTTTTCAGGGAATGACCTGGTTAACTTTATCGGAGTTCCTATGGCTGCTTATCACTCTTATGAAGCTTGGGCTGCTTCGGGCGAGGCTGCCTCAGCCTTCTCGATGAACATTCTTGAAACTAAAGTACCTGCAGAGCCTATATTATTGTTTATCGCAGGTGGGGTCATGGTAATTACACTATGGTTCTCTAAAAAAGCACGTACCGTTGCCGATACAGAAATTGGTCTTTCACGTCAAGGAGAAGGACACGAAAAGTTTCAGCCAAATATGTTATCGCGTGCTGTAGTTCGAGGTAGCACACGTTTGTCACAAGCACTCGGTCTAGTTCTTCCGACTAAAACTCGTGAAAATATCAATGCACGATTTGAAAAACCAGTGGTAGAGCTTCCGAAGCACAAAACCTACGAATTACCTGCTTTCGATATGATCCGTGCCTCGATCAACCTTGTTGTAGCGGGTGTGTTGATCTCGATTGCAACCTCTATGAAGTTACCGCTATCCACTACCTATGTCACCTTTATGGTAGCGATGGGTACTTCTTTGGCAGATCGCGCTTGGGGACGTGAAAGTGCCGTATATCGCGTAGCCGGAGTTATCAATGTGATTGGTGGTTGGTTCTTTACTGCATTTAGCGCATTCGTAGCTGCCGGAACCTTGGCCTACATTATCTATCTAGGTAAAGGTGTCGCAATCGCAGTATTGTTGTTGTTAGCTGTTCTTTTACTAGTTCGCAACTATATTTCTCACAAAAAGAAACGAGACTCTATTGTTGGAAAAGACGGATTAAAGAAGACCGAAAGCAATACGGTTCAAGGAATCATTCAGGAAAGTGCCGATAACATCGCCAATGTAGTGAGCAGAACCAATAAGATCTATTCTGACACACTTCGCGGTTTGGCTAAACAAGATACTTCCAAACTTAAAAAGAGTAAAAAGGGAGTTAAGAAGTTAAACGACGAGATCGATGAATTACGAGATAATATTTTCTACCTCATTCGAGATCTTGATGACAAGAGTGTACGTGGAAGTAACTTCTATATCATCATTCTTGGGTATTTGCAGGATGTAGCACAATCGTTAGAATATATTTCTAAGGCGAGTTACAAGCACGTGAATAATAATCACAAGGCCTTGCGTTTTAACCAAATTAAAGACCTTCAGGAGATCGATCAGTCCTTAGAAGACTTATTGGCCGAGATAGAAGTGATCTTCAACAATAAGGAAATTCAACGTATAGAAGGTGTCTTAGATAAGAAGCAGCAATTGTTCGAATATGTTTCAGAAAAGATAGAAAAACAAATTGCACGCACGCGTACGGAAGAGTCTAGTCCTAAGAACACAACGCTGTATTTTAGCCTGTTGTTAGAGACCAAAGATCTGGTAACTGCGATTATGAACCTGATGGAAGAATATTACATGAGCTATAAGAAGCAATAATATATGCCTCCACGAACAAAGCCTCATACTGTTGCTACCAATAGTATGAGGTTTTTTTATACTTATAATTATCTGTTTTTTTTTCTTCGGAAATGTTCTATAGTGGCTTCGGAAAGTGTAGTACTCAAATCGCATAGTTCGCAAAAATCACCAAGACAGATAGAATTATTTCCTCGGAAACTGCCAGCTCGCCTTCAACTGCTGCATGCTTCAGAAGCACTTTTAAAAATATAAATAGCCTTCCTTATAAAAATCAGGTCGTAGTTGCAAGCAACAATTTCTTCCGAAGCAATCCCTATCACTACCTTTTAAAAAATAGTGGGTACTACGCATAAAAAAAGGGAAGATTTTCACCTTCCCTTTTTATTAAATAACACTTAAAATTTAAGAGCCGCACATGAGGCAATCATCGTCCTCTTGACCTTTAGATTTGGCCAATAACTCACGCAATTCTTGCGGAGTAAGCGGCTTGTCTGATGCTGCCGAAGTAGCATCAACCTTGGTTTCTGCTACTGCAGCCACCGGTTCTTTTTTAGCTTCTTTCTTTAAGGTAAACTTAATCGCATCAACTGCACTCTTGGTACGCAGATAGTACATTCCCGTTTTTAAACCGCTCTTCCATGCGTAAAAATGCATTGAAGTAAGTTTTGCAAAATTGGCGTTCTCCATAAATAGGTTGAGCGATTGCGACTGATCGATAAAATAACCTCTGTGACGAGACATATCGATAATGTCTTTCATGCTAAGTTCCCATACGGTTCTGTACAATTCTTTTAAGTCTTGAGGGATCCCATCCACATTTTGAATGGATCCGTTGGCACGCATGATCTCTTCTTTAAGATCGTCATTCCAAAGTCCTAAGGACACCAAGTCTTCTAATAGGTGTTTGTTTACTACAATAAATTCTCCCGAAAGCACACGGCGTGTATAAATGTTTGAGGTGTAAGGTTCGAAGGCTTCATTGTTTCCAAGGATCTGTGAAGTGGAGGCCGTAGGCATAGGCGCCACTAACAATGAGTTACGCACGCCGTGCTTCTTTACATCTTTGCGCAGCTTGGCCCAATCCCATCGCCCGCTTAGTTCGTCGTCTTTAATTCCCCATAAATTGTGTTGGAACTCTCCCTTAGAGATCGGTGATCCTTTATAAGATTCGTACGGTCCGTCTGCTTTGGCTTCTTCCATAGATGCAGTAACAGCAGCAAAATAAAGGGTTTCAAAAATCTCTTGATTCAATTTCTTAGCTTCATCGCTTGTAAACGGCATACGAAGCATGATAAACGCATCGGCCAATCCTTGAATACCTAATCCTACCGGACGGTGACGGAAATTCGAATTTTCCGCTTCCTTTACTGGATAGTAGTTGCGGTCTATCACACGGTTCAAGTTCTTAGTCACTCGTTTTGTAACACGGAACAATTCTTTATGGTCAAAGGCCCCGTTCTTAACGAACATAGGTAATGCAATAGAAGCTAAGTTACATACCGCCACTTCATCCGGTGATGTGTACTCCATGATCTCGGTACATAAGTTCGATGAACGAATGGTCCCTAAGTTCTTCTGGTTGCTCTTACGGTTAGCTGCATCTTTGTACAACATATACGGAGTTCCGGTCTCGATCTGCGACTCCATGATCTTCTCCCAAAGTTCACGTGCCTTGATCGTCTTTCTTCCTTTGTTCTCAGACTCATATTTGTGATATAAGGCTTCAAACTCATCGCCATGACAATCAAAAAGTCCCGGACATTCATTTGGACACATCAAGGTCCACTCCCCATCTTCTTGTACTCGCTTCATAAACAAGTCTGGGATCCACATTGCATAGAATAGATCTCGAGCACGCATTTCTTCTTTACCGTGATTCTTTTTCAAGTCAAGGAAATCGAAAATATCGGCATGCCATGGTTCTACATAGATCGCGAAAGATCCTTTTCGTTTCCCGCCGCCTTGATCTACATAACGAGCTGTATCGTTAAACACTCGTAGCATAGGTACAATCCCGTTGGAGGTTCCATTGGTTCCCGAAATATAGGAACCGGTAGCGCGAATGTTGTGAATAGACAACCCAATTCCTCCGGCAGACTGTGAGATCTTTGCCGTTTGCTTTAAGGTATCGTATATACCATCAATACTATCATCTTTCATGGTAAGCAAGAAACACGACGACATTTGTGGTTTTGGTGTTCCACTATTGAACAAGGTTGGCGTTGCATGTGTAAAATACTTCTTAGACATAAGTTCATACGTCTCTTTTACCGCAGCAAGATCGTCTAAGTGTATCCCTACCGAAACACGCATAAGCATGTGTTGTGGTCGTTCTACGATCTTCCCATTTAATTTTAGCAAGTACGAACGCTCTAATGTCTTAAAACCGAAGTAGTCATAGCCAAAGTCACGGTTATAGATAATGGTCGAATCCAACTCGTCTGCGTTCTCTTGAATGATCTTATATACCTCATCGCTAAGCAATGGAGCGTCCTTTCCTGTTCTCGGATTGACATATTCGTATAGATCTGTCATTACTTCGGAAAAGGTCTTCTTTGTATTCTTATGTAAGTTTGAAACAGAAATTCGTGCCGCCAAACGAGCATAATCTGGATGTGAAGTAGTCATCGTTGCAGCAACCTCAGCGGCAAGATTATCTAGTTCACTTGTGGTTACCCCATCGTATAATCCTTCGATAACGCGCATGGAAATTTTTACAGGATCTACCAATTCGTTTAAGCCGTAGCACAATTTACGCACTCGCGAAGTGATCTTGTCGAACATGATAGGTTCTTTGCGGCCGTCTCTTTTAATTACATTCATTTTATCTTGCTTTTGAGGTTATTTTGTTTTTTGAAAAAAGTGTGCTTAGGCGAGATTGCTACACCTCACATTATCAGCACTATATAGTGAAAAGCCCGCCCTTTGGGGGGAGAACGGGAGCTTTTCTAAAAATCTGCGTCGAAACTAATTTTGTTAGACTCCTTGTCTTTGTTGGTCACACCCGCCTTTTGATATTCGGAAACTCGTTTTTCGAAGAAATTCGTTTTTCCTTGTAGTGATATCATGTCCATAAAGTCGAATGGATTGCTCGCGTTGTATTCCTTCTCGCATTCCAACTCCACCAACAATCTGTCGGTTACAAATTCAAGGTATTGTGTCATCAACTTGGCATTCATCCCGATAAGACTCACAGGAAGTGACTCGGTAATGAACTCTCGCTCTATATTCAAAGCATCCACGATGATCTCGCGAATACGCTCTTTTGGCACTTTATTAATTAGGTGGTGATTGTGCAAGTGTACTGCAAAGTCGCAGTGAACACCTTCATCTCTTGAGATCAACTCGTTCGAGAATGTTAATCCGGGCATTAAGCCTCTTTTCTTTAACCAGAAAATTGAACAGAACGCACCCGAAAAGAAGATTCCTTCCACGGCCGCGAACGCGATAAGACGTTCTGCAAAACTTGGACTTTCAATCCATTTTAAGGCCCAATCGGCTTTCTTTTTGATCGCCGGAAAGTTTTCAATAGCATTAAACAATTGATCTTTCTCTTTATCGTCTTTTACATAGGTGTCGATGAGCAACGAATAGGTTTCAGAATGAATATTTTCCATCATGATCTGGAAACCATAAAAGAACTTCGCTTCGCTATATTGTACTTCATTTACAAAGTTTTCGGCCAAGTTCTCGTTTACAATTCCGTCGGAAGCTGCAAAAAAGGCAAGAATATGCTTGATGAAATAACGTTCATCATCGGTTAATTTTGAAGTCCAATCGGTTAAATCTTGGTGTAGATCGATCTCCTCCGCAGTCCAAAAACTAGCCTCCGATTTTTTATACCAATCCCAAATGTCATGATGTTGAATTGGAAAAATTACAAATCGGTTCTTGTTTTCTTGTAAAATGGGTTCTACTGCGCTCATTGTCCTTCGTTTTAATTTATATGAATAATTTCTTGTTACTCGGGACTAACAAATATGAAAATTATTTGATGGAAAATGAGGGAAATTGAGTTTAGGTTTTCAACAAAGTTGTCAACACAGCCTATTTTAAAGTGTTCTTATTATTTTGTTAAACATAAGACTTATTCTTTTGGTTTTTAGGTGTTTACAATCTTAAAGAAAGGTTATGAACAATTTGCACTACGGTCGTTGAAAACCCTCAAAAGCTTCCGTTTTATGGTAGTTTACATTGTGTTTTCGTAACGTTTTCATAACATGGTTTTCAACAAAAAATCTACCGCGAATTTTCAGAAAAAATAAGCTGAAAAAAGCGATTCGATCTTTTTTCCTTCAGAAAAAAAGGAAGCCGCCTAACAGTTTTGACGACTTCCCACTCACAAAAATTAAAATTGAAAAAAATACTCCCTACTTATTTCTTAATAATTTTATAAGATCCCGTGGCGCCATTCGATGCTACTTGTACCACATACATGCCCTTAGCAAAAGTGGAAGTATCTAACGTTACACTCGTCGTGTTTGGAAGGATAGATAATACCTCTTGCCCTAGTACGTTAAAGACACTAATTTTTTCGATATTTTCTTGAGCGTCTATATGTAATCTGTCTTGTACCGGATTCGGGTAATAGGTTAAACCGCTTATAGTGTGCTCATCGGCACCTAAAATCACTGCTTTGGCATCGAAATAGAGTCCGTAACCAAATCCACCACCACCACTGGTTCCGGCAAAGGCCATACATGGCAAGTCATCGTTCGTTTCGGCCACCGCGGCTGGAAATTCATTCCAAACATCTATATTCGAATCGCTTACCGTTTCGTTAGTGGTTAAATCGGTACCATCATAAAAAAAGGACTGACTTCTATTATTCTCAGATTCGTCTATAATATCCACGATATAACTTGTTCTAATTTCTTCGGAAGCATTATCCTTACGAATCCAAGTATCCATGTGAGCGATACTTTGGTTTGGCAGAGCTATTCCCGTAAATAAATTGGTGAAGGCGGCTCCATTCTCACGTATATACCCTAAATGATTATACCCCGTGGTAGCTCCTGTATTTCGTGAAGATGTTAGCAAAAGCACTTCATCTGAAGCGAAGGCCTTTCTGGCCGCAATAATAGTTGGGTTGACAGACTCTTGAACTCCGCCGGTTTCTACGGTTTCGCGACCTACCCATGAGGCGGGATCGTTATAGTCGTCATTTGCATTGGCATATAAATTACCTGATGCTGCCCCGGTATAGGTTGTATAGATAGCTCCGTTTAATCCATAGGCTATATCTACTTGCTCACCACAAGTGCTGCTTTCAGTTACCTCATCGACCCAGTCGAAGCCGTAGCTTCCCGCAGTACTTCTGGCCGAATGTATTTCGGTACATGAAGTCGTTTTTTGATAGGTTGCGAATACGCGCTGAGTATTGGTGTTTACAGGATAATTTCTATCCACCCCGAAATCGCTTACATCGCCGGAAATAGCTTGGGCATCGAAAGCGCCGGTGTCCATATTCCATCGCCATGCTTGAAAAGTTTCCGAAGCTGTAAGTATATAGGCCACTAAGTACTCGTCGCCAGTCCCATCTAGCGAAATAAGTTGCATCTTTCGCATAGGTGCAGTCACATCGGCTACTTGCCATTCTTCGAAGGTCATTCCGCCATCCAGCGATCTAAAAATATATATTTGATCGAAGGTCGCACCTTCATTCTCGATATCATTTTGAAATGCTGAAATATAGATATCGCCATCAGCAGTCACTTCAATATCGACACCGCCGTCTACCCAGTCATACAGTAACAGCCTATCCTCATCCCAGTCACGTGTTTGCCCAGGGCGCTCATCTCGTTCGCGAAGTTGAGTTGCTTGATAGGTTCCGTTTATCACTAAGTTCTCGACAGTTTCTGGTAACCTGCCACCGGCATCTACCGGTTTGTATAGTGATGCAATTTCTGGATCGATTTGTTGCCAAGCTGCTTTAATCGCAAGGCGATTGGCATTAATTTCGGCAGGGGTACCGTTTAGTTCGAGTGACTTTGCTTCTTGATACAACTGCTCCAGTAAAGGAGTTCGCTGCGAAAGCAAGGATTGCACATTTTCTTGTAGGTTGTCTGTATTGGTTTGACCCAACATGGTTAATGACAACAGTAGTAACATAGGTAAAGTAATAGCTCGTTTCATCATACGTTCTTTTATAGTTTCCTTACTCTGTTCTTAGGCTTTTCAGGTTCCGCCGTAGATTCTTTTCATAATCAACAACAAAACTAAAGAGCGAGCTTAGAAGTTTTGGGGAGTGTTCAACCCATATTTGTAGGGGTAATTTCATGTTTTTTAAAGGGGGTATTTCCTGTAAGATCCTAAAAACCACTGTTAAAAGAATTTTTTTGGCTGTTTAGAAGTTCAGGTCTTTCAGAAAAAAACATAAAAAAACCGGAAGCAAAATGCCTCCGGTCGTATCGTATAATTATGTACGTGTTTTATCCTAGATCGTCTGCGTCTAGTTCATCTATGGCATCCCAAGTTTCATCTATATCCATATTGGTGCCATTGACCTTTATATAAAAACGATTGTCCTGCATAAATTGAATCTCGCTTTTGTTATTTTGTTTATGGTATTCTTCAATTACCTTCATACCATTTTTCTTGGTGGTTCTACGTGTTTTGTATTCATCTTCTTCTTCAAAATCTTGTGAGAACAGCATACGCATTCCGGCGGTTGCGGTTGCACCTACAGTTCCTGCGCCGTCCATCACTTGTACCTTGAATTTTTTACTTTTATCTTCATTGGCATATGTGGCTTCAATAGAAGCAATTTGCATATACGAGGTTTGACCTGCTTTATAGCTAATTCGCTTCATTCCTTCGACCTCATCGGGCAACCATGCTTTCAACTCGTCATTGGTAAGCGGCTCTATATCTTTTAACTCTTCAATATCCTCTTGCATTTTGTTGAGTTCCTTTACGGCCTTATTCGTGTTGCTTACATTTTGTCTGGTTTCTTTAATCTTTTCACTCACCGGATTGTCCTTGCAGGAAACAAAGCAAGCTGTTACAACGAGAATCGCTAAAAATTTTTTCATGGTAAACTGTATTTAAATGTGTTACTAATAGTTATAACTAATATACTAATTATAAGATAATTATACAATTACATGAATGAGTGGTGATGGAATGTGCGGAAATTGTGAGATAATGGATGTTACCTATTCTCCTCAGCCACCTTTTCTAAGGCAGCATACCAAGGAGCACCGAATTTTCTAATTAAAGCATCCTTGACAAATTTATAGACCGGCACCTTAAGTTCCTGTCCTAAGACGCAGGCATCGTCGCAAATAGGCCAACGGTGATAATTCACCGCTGCAAACTCACTGTAGTCTTGTACACGAACCGGGTATAAATGACAAGAGATCGGTTTTCGAAACTCAATTTCACCTGCATTATAGGCGTCCTCGATCCCACAACTTGCTGTTCCGGTTTCTGTAAACGTAACGTAAGCACATTCTTTGCCATTTACCAATGGAGTCTCCAATTCATCTAAAGGAGAAGTAATGTGGGTGCCTTGACTTTCGATAGCCGCGATCCCTTCGGCACGCAGGAACGGTTTTACCTTAGGGTAGATATCTTTTAGTATGCTTACTTCGGCAGGAGTAACCGGTGCCCCGGCCTCACCTTCTATACAACACGCCCCTTTGCACGCACTTAGATTGCACACAAATTCTTTCGCAATGATGTCTTCGGAAACTATGGTCTTACCTATCTGAAACATGGCGCAAAGATACATGCTTTTGCATGTTTTATTCTGAAAAAAATTATGTTTTAATTAACCCATTTCCGAAGCAATTTGTCTAAAGAATATCACTAATTTTGCAGCCTGTAAAAATCGTGGGTATGGAATTAAATTTTAAAGAAATCATTACGGGGACCATGGTACTTTTTGCCGTGATCGATATAATTGGAAGTATTCCTATTATTATTTCTTTACGTGAAAAGGCCGGACATATTAGTTCGGGTAAGGCCTCTATTATTGCTGCTGTAGTAATGGTCGTCTTCTTATTTATAGGAGAAGAGATCTTAAAGCTTATTGGTATCAACGTAAACGAATTTGCGGTGGCCGGTGCCTTCATCTTGTTCTTTATAGCATTGGAGATGATCTTAGGTATCACCCTGTTTAAAGAGGAAGATACCAGCCCGGATATGGCATCTATCTTTCCTTTGGCCTTTCCTATCCTTGCAGGACCGGGAAGTTTAACTACGTTGCTGTCGCTTCGGGCAGAATACCATATTGAGAATATTATTGTCGCTATCATCGTCAATATCATTTTTGTTTTTATTGTTCTAAAAACCTCCGGCAAGCTTCAGAGGTTGTTAGGAAAAAATGGTATTGCCGTAATTAGAAAGGTGTTTGGGGTAATTTTATTAGCGATTGCAGTAAAATTATTTACTTCCAATATTCAAGAATTGTTTAACTAACTTTGCGACATGAAAATTGGTATCTACATACTTATCGCGATCGCCGTTTTTTTAATGATCTTTAACGCGACAAAATTAGAGTTCAATAATCTATTTGAAGGTGATAGCGCCGTAGCCGTTATTAGTATACTTGCGGCTGCTTGTGCCATATTATTGCTCATCATTTTATTGATGTCGATCAAGATCGATAAGAAGGCAAAGTAATTATTTTTCGAGCGTCGTCTTTCCTTCTAACTGCAGTACTTTGGTAAGCATTGGATCCCCGTCGTTCAAAATGAACTCATAGGCATTTGGACCATACAGCTGTTGTGCGATATTTGCTTTTAAGGCTCTTTTCAGCGCAGCGTCGTAATTCCTAAGATCAATTCGTGCTTCACTAAATCTGGAGTAGTCTAAGAATTCTTCGGAAAGTGCTGTAGACACTTCAAAATTCTTCAGAAAAGAAGCAAAAGACATACCCTTAAATTGTGATCGATTCTCCTCGAGATATTCGAAGATAAAATAACTCATAAATCCACTACGCGACACATACTGAAGGGTCTCATTCTCAACACTTGTGTCTTTCGGAATAAATACATCGGGAATGATACCTCCACCGCCGTACACAATATTTCCTTTGGGTGTTATATATCGCAGTGAATCTGCTACTTGTATACTATCGGCATGCAATAGCTCACCGTTGTTATAGCGTTTTTCATATTCGCTGTAATAGGCTTCATTCCCGTTTCCATAAGGGCGTTGGATAGATCTTCCTGTTGGTGTATAATAACGTGCTATGGTTAATCGTACAGCGCTCCCATCTCCTAAGGCCATTTCACGTTGTACCAGTCCTTTACCAAACGAACGACGACCAATAATGGTACCCCTGTCATTATCTTGTATCGCACCTGCAACGATCTCGCTGGCCGAGGCTGAGTTCTCATTTATGAGCACATATAGCTTCCCATCTTCAAAATCACCACTACGACTGGCATAGGTTCTTTCTTCTTCTCCGTTCTTATTTCTCGTAATGAGCACCAATTTATCATTGCCTAAGAATTCGTCCACCATCTGTTCGGCCACACCAATATAGCCTCCGGGGTTGTTTCTTAAGTCTAAGACCAGTTTTGAAATGCCTTGATCGATTAGGTCGTCTAACGCCTCTTCAAATTCATCGGTGGTACTTTCAGAAAAACGATTCACTTTGATATACCCAATGTCATCCATAAGCTTATACGATGCATCCACGCTTACTAACGGCACTTCTTTTCTACGCACCTTCACATCCATCATTTCACCATTCGACTTGCGAAATACCTTTAGTTTCACTCTTGAATTTATTTCTCCTTTTAGATAGTGCGAAATGCTGTCTCTATCAAATTCGCTCCCGAACAATTTACGGCCATCGGCATATAAGATTCGATCGCCTCCTTTTATACCTGCCTTTGCCGCAGGGCCACCTTCAATGGCCCTAATGACAGCGATAGTATCATTATATACATAAAAACTTATACCTATTCCGGTGAAATTCCCACGCATATCATCAGCATTATCTTCGTATTCATCAACGGGTATGTAGACCGAATGCGGATCAAGATTCTCCAGTATTCCGTTCACAGTTACGTCTACAATACTATCGGTGTTTACACGATCTACGTATTCATAATCGATGTAATCGATGAGCCGGTTCAGTTTATCTTTCTTAGAATTGGTTGCAAAGATCTTCTCGTTGCTGTCGTTAAAATTTAATTTTGAACCAATAAAAATACCCGCAGCCAAAGCTGCTCCAATAAGTAAAGGCAGGTATTTTTTTTGATATCCCATTTATAGTTCTAAGGTTTTGATGTGCGTTATAGTAACGCCAGCTTTCTTTAAAAATTTTATTCCGGAATCGTCTTTGTATTCTTCAAAATAGACCAATCGTTTAATTCCGGCTTGATGAATTAGCTTGCTACACTCTCTACACGGTGACATGGTAATGTATAAGGTTGCACCGTTAGCCGATTGTGTGGAGGAGGCTACTTTTAAGATCGCGTTTGCTTCGGCATGAAGCACGTACCATTTGGTGTACCCCGCCTCGTCTTCACAAAAATTTTCAAATCCGGTAGGCGTTCCGTTATATCCGTCGCTAATTATCATCTTATCTTTCACAATAAGCGCGCCAACTTGTCTTCGTTCACAATAAGAAAGCTTACTCCATTCTATCGCCATACGTAAATAGGCGATATCGTATTTTTTTTGTTTACTCGGTACCATTCAATTAAATAAGTAGCGAAAGTAGCAGGAAGTTACATTTCGTCAAAATTTTGGGTGTTAACTTCTTGCAAAAGCCTATTGAAATATTCAGTTATTTTTCTGAAAGTTAATCAATTCCGCAGCCAGCCAAAAATCCTAGAAGATCCAAGTAGCGACAAGCATAGGAATGACCAAACCAATTACAATAGACGAGACCACTAAAATCCAATCGCGTCGATTAAGTCGTAAAAACGTTTGAAGCAAGAACGCTAGGAATAAGACCACTAAAACCACAATGAGTTGGGCAATTTCCACACCTAAAGCAAATTCGAGTAAAGGTGCAATCTCGTTCCCTTCGCTTATCATTCGATAATAATTCGCAAATCCAAAGCCATGAATAAGCCCAAAAAACAGGGTTACTATATACAATACTACAGCGTTCTCCCCTTCTTTAGATTTTGCTGCTGTCAAGACATTATACACTACCGCAACCAGTATGGTGATTGGGATCAAGAATTCTACATACTCACTTTTCACTGCAACAACATCATAATTTGCCAGCAGCAATGAAAGCGTGTGTCCTACGGTAAACAAGGTAACCAAAAGGACAAGGCGCTTCCATGACGAAAAGGTGTAGGAAGCACTTAATACGATTAAGAACAACACGTGATCGTAGGCGGTCCAATCCAGCACGTGCTCTAAACCCAAGGTTACATATAACCAAAAATCACTCATAGTAGTTGGAAGTTAATAAAGGATAAAGGTATAAAACGCACCACTATTTTCATATCGCATTTTTTCATTTTCAGTTCATCCCTTGTTCTTGTTTCTGAAATTTTTCTAAAATAGCCAGCGCATTTGCGACCGATGTCACCTTATCTATGGTTAATAGCAATCGCAAACCATTACGTGTTTGTTTCTCTTTCATTTTTACGCGTTGCGAATGATTTTGAACAAACTGAAGCACTTGCGAAAATACGGCACTTTGATAATAGGCACTTTGTTGGTCACTTACGAAGTATCCAACCAGTTTTCCTTTCTTCATAACAACCCGCTCTAAGCCCATTGCCAAAGCGATCCATTTTATTCGTACACTATTTAACAAATCGATTACCGGTTCCGGAAGCGCCCCAAAACGATCAATTAGTTCCTTTTCAAATGTTTTAAGGCCGGCTTCGTCGGTTATCGCATTTATTTTGGTGTATAAATTCAAACGTTCGGTAATATTGTTAACGTAGTCATCGGGGAACAACAATTCAAAATCGGTATCGATCACCGTTTCTTTTACAAAGTCTTTTTTCTCATGTTCGGTTCCCGAATACAAGTCCTTAAACTCTTTTTCCTTTAATTCATCTATGGCCTCTGCTAAGATCTTTTGATAAGTTTCAAAACCGATCTCGTTAATAAATCCACTTTGTTCACCTCCTAACAAATCTCCGGCCCCGCGAATCTCAAGGTCTTTCATTGCAATATTAAGACCGCTGCCCAGTTCACTAAATTGTTCTAGAGCGGTAATCCGTTTTCTTGCCTCCTCGGTCATGGCCGAATATGGTGGCGTAATAAAATAACAAAAGGCTTTTTTGTTACTTCTCCCCACGCGCCCTCGCATTTGATGTAGGTCGCTCAACCCAAAATTGTTGGCGTTATTAATAAAAATGGTGTTCGCATTTGGCACGTCCAAGCCACTTTCTATAATCGTAGTAGAAACCAAAACATCAAACTCATTGTTCATAAATCGCAACATGAGCTGTTCTAGTTTTTTGCCCTCCATTTGTCCATGGCCAATACCTATCTTTACGTCGGGTAACAACCGTTGCAGCATTCCTGCCACTTCTTTTATATTTTCAATTCGATTATGTACAAAAAATACTTGACCGCCTCGGGAGACCTCGTATCGAATCGCATCACGAATGGTTTCTTCGCCAAATCGTATCACGTGGGTTTCTATTGGATACCGGTTGGGTGGAGGTGTAGTAATTACACTTAAATCTCGTGCGGCCATCAAACTAAATTGCAAGGTTCTTGGAATGGGTGTCGCAGTTAAGGTAAGCGTATCCACATTCTCCTTTATGGTCTTTAATTTGTCCTTAACGGCCACTCCAAATTTCTGTTCCTCATCAATGATCAACAATCCTAGGTCTTTAAATTCAACCGACTTGTTCACAAGTTGATGTGTGCCAATTACGATATCTAAGCTTCCGGATTTCAATTCTTCTAATACCGTTCTTCTTTCTTTAGCGCTTCGGAAGCGGTTGAGATAATCTACCCGCACCGGCATTTCAGAGAGTCGTTCACCAAAAGTTTTAAAATGCTGAAACGCCAATATGGTCGTAGGCACAAGCACAGCTACTTGTTTACCGTTATCTACCGCTTTGAACGCGGCGCGAATGGCCACCTCGGTCTTTCCGAAGCCAACATCCCCACACACCAATCGATCCATTGGCTGCTCACTTTCCATATCGCGTTTTACATCCTCGGTGGCCGAAGATTGATCAGGGGTGTCCTCATAAATGAATGACGACTCCAATTCGTGCTGCAAGTAACTATCGGGATCGTACTGAAATCCTTTTTGAAGCCTTCGTTTGGCATATAATTCGATGAGGTTGAAGGCAATTTCCTTAACCCTTTTCTTGGTCTTTTGCTTTAATTTTTTCCAGGCGGCACTTCCTAATTTGTAGATCTTAGGTTCCTTGCCGTCCTTTCCGTTGTACTTGGTGATCTTGTGTAAGGAATGGATACTGAGATACAAGATATCACGCTCTCCATAAATTAGTTTTATGGCTTCTTGTTGCTTTCCTTCTACATCGATCTTTTGCAAGCCACCAAACTTTCCTATTCCATGATCTATGTGGGTTACGTAATCGCCCACCTCTAAATTAGTTAGTTCCTTTAAGGTAATGGCTTGCTTTTTGGCATAGCCATTCGTTAGCTGGAACTTGTGATATCGCTCAAATATCTGATGGTCGGTGTAGCAAACATTTCTATTTTCGTAATCTATAAAGCCTTGATATAACGGAAATACGATGGTTTCATACGCATCCACTTTCTGGTCCGCGTCTTCAAAAATATCGTGAAATCGCTTTGCTTGTTGTTCGCTGCTGCAAAAGATATAGTTGGTATACCCGTCGGCTACATTGGCATTCAAATTCTCTATTAGCAAATTGAACTGCTTATTGAAGGAGGGTTG
The DNA here is from genome assembly GCF_003333325.1 of Candidatus Ulvibacter alkanivorans. Lineage (GTDB taxonomy): Bacteria > Bacteroidota > Bacteroidia > Flavobacteriales > Flavobacteriaceae > Ulvibacter_A > Ulvibacter_A alkanivorans. Next base: position 29,144 of record NZ_QOLC01000096.1, read on the forward strand.
TGGTGCAGTCTTAAAAAGTATATCACTGTCTTTAGCATTGGTCTGCAAGGTGACCGATGTAAACGATTGCAATTGTTCTTTTAGCAATTGTGACGTACAAAACAACTCGGAAGGCTCGTTCATTCTTACTTCACCTTTGGTTTCCCCATAAGCTGTTTCAGCTTTAGCGAACAACCCGTCTACACTACTGCTTAGTAATTCTTCATTCTTTAAAAATACGACGGTCTTGGCATCTATATATTCTAGAAAGCTAAGCCGCACACTTTGTGTAGTTGAAGCATCCACATTGGGAATGATCGCAATCTTCTTGACCTTTTCTAACGATAACTGGGTTTCAACATCAAACGTACGAATACTGTCAACTTCATCGCCAAAGAATTCGATGCGATAGGGTTCGTCGTTGCTAAAACTAAACACATCTAAGATCCCTCCACGTACAGAGAACTCTCCCGGTTCGGTCACGAAATCGGTTCGCTTGAATTTATATTCGAACAACACTTCATTGACAAAATCGATAGAAAGCTCATCCTGCAATGAAATCTTTAAGGTGTTGCGATCTAATTCTTTACGTGTTACAACCTTTTCGAACAGTGCTTCGGGATAGGTAACGATAAGGGCCGGTTTTCGTCTTGAGTTAATACGATTTAACACCTCCGATCGCAGCAATACATTTGCGTTGTCGGTCTCTTCTATCTGGTAAGGCCTGCGATAACTGCCGGGATAGAACAATACATTTTGGTCGCCTAATAGATTTTCAAGGTCGTTAAGGTGGTACGCTGCCTCTTCTTTATCGTTTAAGATCACTAAAAAAGGCCTTTCAGCCTTCTTAAAACTGTTAGCAAGCACAAGACTTACAGAAGATCCCACCAAGCCCGAAACCGAGACCGAAGCTTGTGAATTGGATATAGCATTCCCTAGTTTTTCAACCGAAGAAGACTTTTCGAATAACGACCGAACAAGGGTTTTGCTCATAGGGGGGCAAAGATACTGTCTTCTTTAAAAAATCGCTATCTGCATTCTCACTTTTATCATTTTAATAACATAAAATAGGCGGTGCTTTTACTACTTTAACCTAATGGGAATTAAAGAATACGATGTTTTTGTTATTGGTACAGGAACCGCCGGGAAGAATGTAGCTTACGACTGTGCCGCTGAAGGTATGCGCGTGGCCATTGCAGACAATAGGGAATTTGGAGGCACATGTGCCAATCGCGGGTGTGATCCAAAAAAAGTATTGGTGGGAATTACCGAGACCCTACAATTAGCCGAAAATTTACAAGGAAAAGGAATTACTAATATTCCAGAAGTTAATTGGGAGGCCTTGCAACAGTTTAAAAGCACATTTACCAACGCTGTTCCTGCGGCCACCGAAAAGAAATTAAAAAAGGCAGGGATTGCCATGTACCATCAATCGCCTACTTTTCTTGACGAAAACACCTTAAGTGTGGAAGGAAAGACCGTTCGGGCAAAAAAGATCGTAATTGCAACCGGGCAAAAGCCTCGAGAGCTCAAAATTCCTGGGCGCTCGCATTTGCTTACTAGCGACGATTTCATGGAACTTCCAAAATTGCCAGAAGAACTAATTTTTATAGGTGCCGGCTATGTAGGTATGGAATTCGCGCATATCGCCGCACGTTGCGGTGCTTCAGTTACCGTAATAGAATTCGAAGACCGTCCACTGGCTCAATTTGAAGAAACTGTTGTTTCCTATCTTACCGAAGCTTCCGAAGCATTAGGAATCAACTTTATCTTTAATGCAGAAGTGACCAAAGTAGAAAAACTTCGTAAAAATTACCGAGTTCATTTTCGGAAAGATGGAAAAAAAGAATCGGTCACGACTCGTATGGTCTTTAACACCGCAGGTAGAGTTCCTGCCATCGATGCCCTCGACCTAAAAAAAGGAAATGTCGCTTTTGAGAAAAAAGGCATTAAAGTAAACGAATATTTGCAGAGTCCAACCAACGCTTCAGTCTATGCTTGCGGCGATGTTTCGGCTAGTGGAAGCTTACCGCTTACTCCTACCTCATCCCAAGAAGCACGGATCGTCTCCAAGAACATTCGCAATGGCAACCGGACGAAAATGGATTTCCCGCCCGTGCCTTCGGTTGTATTTACCTTTCCGCAGTTAGCGTCTATCGGACTCACCGAAGCGGAAGCAAAAGCACAAGGTTATACTATTTCCGTTAAATCTAAAAGTGTCCCCGATTGGTATAACGCAAAACAGATCAACGAGGATACCTATGCGTTTAAAACAATTATCGACACCGAGCGAAATCTCGTATTAGGAGCTCATATAATTGCCCCTCATGCCAGTGAAATGATCAATTTATTTGTAGTTGCCATGTGTGGAAAACTTCAGTGTAAAGACATAAAAGCCATGATCTTTGCGTACCCCACATGGGGGAACGACATCAAGGGAATGGTATAAGTAATTTGCTAGAAACAGCTATATAGCTTTTCAAGATCCCTCTGCGAATTATACACATTAGGCGAAACACGAATTGCCTCTCCACGATACGAAACAAGTATGTTTTCTTCGGAAAGTTTTGACTTAAGCGCAGCCATTCGTTGCTCTTTTGGCAAGTAGATGCCAAATAGATGGTGTGCACGCGCATTTGGAGCTTCGATAAAATATCCTTTTTCCTGAAGCATCTGTACTGCCTTAGTATTTATTTGCTCACAGTATTTCTGAATGGCAGCCGGAGTCCATTCCAGCAGTTGTCTTATGGCTTCGGAAAGCATGGGTGTTAAAATAAAATTGCTGGATTCCCCAACATCGTATCTTGTCGCTTTCGGCTTAAAGGTTTCGTTGTATGTGACCAAATTCGAAAAATCCTCACTGCCTTGGTGATTCATCCAGTTGTTCTCAATAGGGTTCCCATGATGAAAACGTTCGCCAAAATATGCGACCCCTAGACTATAAGGACCCAGCAACCATTTGTATCCACCACAAACTAATGCGTCCGGTTGTATCTCTTTAATTGAAAATGGCATGGCTCCTACACTTTGAGTACCATCAACGATCAAAAAAGCACCCACATCCAACGTCCTTTTTCTCACGCTGACCAAATCGAACTTAGTCCCGTCTGCCCAATGTACATGTGGTATGGCTACACATTTTGTTTTGGTTGTTATAGCTTCCAACAGCTGAATATTCCATTGTTTGCCACGACCAGAAACAATTGGTGGAGCAACGATAGTTTTAATTCGAACTCCTTTTTGCTTTTCTAATTGCTTCCATGCATAGTAATTACTGGGAAACTGCTCTTCTAACACGATGATCTCATCACCTTTGTTAAACGGAATATTATGAAGTGCTGTTGCGATTCCGTAGGAAACAGAAGGAATGATTGCAATACTCTCGGGATCGTTGCACTCGATTAGTTTTGCAAATCGTTGTTTTAAAATTATTTTTTCAGAAAAGAAATCAGATTCGCTAATGGTATAAGGTTCCGATTTCCGTTTTAAATTTTCGATGCCGATCTTTTCTACCGATCGTAGTTGAGGAGACATATACGCTCCATTTAAGTAAGTTACGTTTTCGGCAAGTGCGAATAAATCTTTTTGATGTGAAAGCATTAGCGATTAAGGTATTGTTTTAGTTTGATTGCCGGACTGGTGTCGCGATTCATATAAGCGTGAATGGCGCTACTACTAAACAACATAGCGGCCACAAAAATAGCCGAATATGTAACAATTTCATTCGATTCCCAATTGGCAACTGCGATCGCGGCCAAGGCCCATGCTCCTACCAAGGCAAATTCACGCATGTTTCGTTTCCATGTGACAGCCAAATTAATAGCTCCGACAATAGCGATCAACAACACCGTCCAACTCGTTTCTGAAACGCCCCAGCCATTCCAGCCAATACTGGTTAAATAGGCCGCAACATTTGCAATGGCCGCAACCGTGATCCAACCGCTGTAAAAAACAAAAGGCCACCATAAAAAAGCAATCACCGATATGGGCGCATCCCAAAGCTCCATTTTATTGTTGAGCACAATCTTTAGCAGTGAGAACAACAATACAAACATCGCGAGTATCGAAAAATTAAAATACCCGTACAACCAAAACACCACCCAAAGCATATTCGCCAAACACGACATTGCAAACCACCAGCCGGTTTTTAAGATAAAGGCATCATCTTTTACCTTGACAAAAAGGCTTCTCGATTGATAGATCACAAAACCTAATAGCAACAAATAAATAAGACCCCAAATGGAGAAGGCGTAACCGGCAGGAGTAAAAAGATTGGTCGTTGCCGCAGAAACCTCTCCAATAGTAGTGTTATTAATAGCACCCGTATTCGAGCCGTAATTCACAAGGATCACAGCTATAAACATGATAATATTAGCAATTTGAAATGTCTTTTTCATCCTTATCTTTTTTTTCGAGTTGTATAAAGTTACTGAAATTATGATTGGCTAGAAACACAGAGCACTTCCCCATCTGCAATAGCAAAAACCTCATCGGTCTCCACAGGCGAAACAATATGCTTACCGGTAAATGCACCAAAGGCCGGAAGGATAAGCTGGTTCTTGGTCTTGTAAAAGCATGAGAATCGATGCTGCTGCCGCCCCACACCACGTAGTCGAACACCGGGATGAACGTGTCCAGCTATATTGAACAACTTGGGGTCTTCTATTGGGTGATGCGTAAATATAAACGCATCGAGCTGTAATTGCATCTTCACTTCGATGCCGATGTCTTCAAACTTAAACACCGGTATAATGTCATGATTTCCTTGAATCAAAATGACGTCGATGTTAGTTTTACCTATCCATTCTTCAAAAAAGTTCCATTCGTTGTTGATACTACTGTGAAACAGGTCGCCTAGAAAGCAGATGGATCTAGGTTCGTAAACAGCTAACATTTCATCTAACTTTTTAAAGTTTGTACGTGTAGCTTGAGCAGGAATGGCAGCACCATGTTTTCTGAAATGCGCTACTTTTCCGAAGTGCACATCGGCAATAAGCAACATCGCTCTATCTTTCCAATAGACCGCACCACTTGGATGTAACTCAAATGTGTGGCCGTGTATGTGTATGGTTTGTGTCATTCTAATCTCAATTTCATTTTCTTGATGCGATCTGCTAATTTTTCCGAAGAGAGCTTTTCCCGCAACCTATCGGTAATTATTGGAAAGCTAAACGGGGTTGGTTTTTTACATTGTTTCCAAACGATCTGTTGGGTACGTATGCGTTCTAAGGCCATGCGCAATCGCCCTTCTTCCAGTTGATGCTCAAAGGTCTCCCGAAAGGCTTGTTGGTATAATAAATTTTCGGGTTCGTAATCGCGAAACACGTCGAACAGCAACTGGGAATTGCTTTGTAAATGTTTTGTTTTGATCATTTTATTCGGATACCCTTGAAAGACCATTCCACTAATGACTGCAATATCACGAAATTTTCGTCTGGCAAGTTCGGTCGAGTTCAAGCTCTTTTGAAGGTCATCAAAAAGATAGTCGGTTGTTAAAAGGTCATTGTCGATCACTTGTTGCATATCGATAGGTTGATCGCTCAATAATTCAAATCCGTAGTCATTATACGCCAACGAAAAACTGATTGGTTTCAACAAACTAATTCGATAAGCGAGCAATCCACTCATGGCCTCATGTACAAATCGACCTTCGAACGGATAAAACAAAGCGTGGTAGCCTTCTCGTGTTTTAAAGGTTTCTATTAAAAATTCATTTTCGCCCGGTACGATCGATTCTACCTCTTGGCGATCGAATAGTTGACGCAGTGCTTTTAATTCGGGTGTATTTCGTTTATGGTCGGCTTCACTTTGCAATTCTTCCCGTAGAATTTTACTCATTTGTGAAGATAGCGGCAAGCGCCCACCCATAAAACTCACCACATTTGCCGTTCGTTTAGAAGACCTTCGCACTTGAGCCGTCATATTCCGAAGACGGACCAACTCGAGTGTTCTTCCTGCAAACACGAAGGTATCACCGGGTTTCATTTTCCCAATAAACCACTCTTCTATGGTGCCAATAAATCCGCCGGACACATATTTTACCAAAAGCATACTGTCACTAACGATCGTCCCAATAGACAGGCGGTGCATCATCGCAATACGTCTGCTTTCAACCTTGAACAATCCTTCCGAAGTCACCGCCACACGTTTGTATTCGTCGTAGGCTTGTAGGCTCTGACTTCCAATAGTGATAAAATTAAGACACCACTGCCATTGTTCTTCGGTCATACCTTGGAAGCAAAAGGTCTTTTTTACTTCGGAAGCTATTTCCTTCGGAAAGAATCCATTGCTTACTGCCAGGGTAACCAGGTATTGGATCAACACGTCGAAGCTTAATAAGTAGGGAATGCGATCTTCTATCACTTCCTCCTTTACAGCGCGTTTTAAAGCGGAAGCTTCCACCAGTTCCAGCGCATGGGTTGGCAAAAAATAGATCACTGATGCTTCTCCGGGTCTGTGATTACTTCTCCCGGCTCGTTGTAAGAACTTTGCCACTCCCTTTGGTCCCCCAATTTGTATGATGGTTTCTACGGGGGCAAAATCGACCCCTAGATCTAAACTTGACGTCGCCACTACGGCAGTTAGCGATTCATTACGTATGGCTTGTTCCACCCACAGGCGTGTATCCTTTGCAATACTACCATGGTGCATAGCGATCTCACCAGCAAATTCGGGATGTGCTGCCAGTAATTTCTGAAACCATATCTCGCATTGACCTCTGGTATTGGTAAACAATAGCGTGGTCTTGCTCTTTTTGATAATGGGTACAATATCTTCCAATAAATGCAATCCCAAATGTCCGCGCCACGGAAAGGTTTCCATTTTCTTCGGTATGATGGATCGCACTTGGATCTTTTTTTTGATCTTAGCCTTGATAAGCACTGAATTCTCACGAAATGAGGCGTCCATTCCCAACAACACATCTTGCGCCTGTTCTAAGTTTCCAATGGTGGCCGAAACGCCCCAAATTCGAAGTTTAGGTGCTACCGTTTTTAATCGGGACAGGGCCAATTCCATTTGAACCCCGCGTTTGCTACCCAATAGTTCGTGCCATTCATCTACGACTACCGCTGTCAAAGTTGAAAAGGTCTTATCGTAGCCTTTAGAGGCTAACAACAACATCAAGCTTTCCGGTGTGGTGATTAACAGATCGGGCATTGCTTTTTTCTGTTTTGCTCGTTCGCTCTGTGGTGTGTCCCCGGTTCGAATGCCAACGGTCATTCCCGTTTCCAGATCGTCTGCAAACCGTTGTGCGGCCTGCTGTATCTCTACAGAAAGGGCGCGTAGGGGAGTGATCCAAATTGCTTTAATTCCTTTGCTGCGCACCGATTTGTAATCAGGGTTATCTTTTATGTAATTCAATACAATTGGAGCCCAAAGCGCATAGGTCTTACCACTACCTGTAGGTGCGTTTAGCAGACCGTGCTTGCCTTGTAAAAAAGCATTCCAAGTTTTTGTTTGAAAAGGAAATGGTTTCCAGTTTTGCTGCTGAAACCACGCTTTTGCCATTGCTATAAGCTGAGACCTGTTCATTTGGGGATTAGTGCTTTTAGGTCTGCCAAGGTATTCGCCTCAGCAATTGGTTTATCGTGTCGCCAGCGTAAGATCCTAGGGAATCGGGTAGCGACACCACTTTTATGACGTTTGCTTTCTGCAATACCTTCGAACGCGATCTCGAAAACATGATGAGGCGTCACGCTTCGTACCGGTCCAAAACGTTCTATCGTATTCTTTTTGATCCATGCATCTACTTTTCGAAATTCGGCATCTGTTAATCCGGAATAAGCCTTTGCAAAGGTGACCAATTCATCTCCATCCCACAATCCGAAGGTATAATCGGTATATAAATTGGCACGTCTGCCATGACCTCTCATCGCATAGGTGAGTACCGCATCTATGGTAAACGGGTTGGTTTTCCACTTCCACCAATCGCCTTTTTTTCGTCCAACCAAATACGGGGAATCTTTACGTTTTAACATTAATCCTTCGCTGCGTTTTTCGCGAGCCTGCATACGTTCTTTAGCTGCAGCTTCCCAATTGGCGAACGACATAGTTTCACTTAAATACAAACCAATTTCATCGCAGTTGCAATTTTTTATGAGCATATTTAAAAGTTTTCTTCTTTCTGAAAATGGTCTATTCCGAATGTCCTCTCCCTTCCACTCTAATAAATCGTATGCGGTGAGAATAACCGGTGTTTTTTCGAGTAGCGCTTTCGAAATATTCTTTCGTCCAATACGGGTTTGCAGTGCATTGAAATTAGCGATCTCACCATCGACGAACGGAAGGATCTCGCCGTCTAGCACTGTCCCATTTGGTATCTCTTTTAGAAATCGTTGAAACTCCGGATATTTATCGGTAACCAGTTCTTCACCTCTAGACCATGTAAAAACCTCATCGTTCCTAACGATGACTTGTGCTCGAATTCCATCCCATTTATGTTCAAAGCTCCAATCTTCTATTGGGTCTAGTGCTGATTGAAAATCGTCCTCTACAGCATAGGCCAAGTAAAAAGGATAGGGTTTTGATAGGTAATCGGCTTCGTTTTCTTCAAGTATTAATTGCTGAAACGTGGTAGTTTGCGGTGTCCAATCGCCCATTAATTTGTATGCGAGAACGTCCTCATCAATTTCTGTGGCTTTGGCCAATGCACGGGTCATTAGTTTCTGGCTTACACCAATTCGGAAACTCCCGGTGATTATCTTGTTAAAAACAAATCGCTCATAATAGGATAACTTTTGCCATTGTTGTTGTAGATATGCTTTTTTTTCTTGTTCCGGAAGTTCTTTTAACGCAATAATTTCAGAAATATATTCAGAGAGCGATGCATCCGATTCTTCTTTAGCGGTAGGTACGATTAGGGCGATCGTTTCTGCTAGATCTCCCACAATATGATAACTTTCTTCAAACAACCATAATGGGATACCACTAATTTCGGTAGCCCATTCTCGAAGCAATGTGGTATTTACCGGTCGTTTTGGCCTTCGATGGGAAAGTATAGCGATAGTCCATAGTTTATCACTTTCCGAAGCAGACAAGAAATAATTCGTAAGCGCTTGTACTTTTAAATTCGTTTTATTGGTGCTATCGATCGTTTTGATGAGTTGCGCAAATTGTTTCATGATTCAACCTCTTCTTTTTTTGGTTCCAATTCGCTTTGTTCTCCTTCGTACTGCGTTTTTTCAGTACGTGCATCGTATCCTAGTTCTTCCCTTAAATAGCGGGAGAAGATATCGGTATATCCATGAGTTGCGATTACTTTTTCACAACCGGTTTCTTTAATACTTGAAAGTAATCCCTCCCAGTCGGCATGGTCACTTAGCACGAATCCTCTGTCTACAGCTCGTCTTCTTCGCGCCCCTCGAAACGTCATCCAACCACTAGCTGTCGCTGTTACATAGGGTACCATTTTTCGAATCCAAGTGCCACCGTGTGCACTGGGTGGCGCGATAACCAAATTACCTAGTAACTCCTGTTTTGTCGTATCACGCGTAATTCGAGTTGTTTTAGGAAATACATAGTGTTCACGTAGCACTTCTGTCATATTCTCTACGGCACCATGAGTAAATATCTGTCCAATGGCGGGGTCGACATGTTTCAGTAATCGTTGCGCTTTGCCCAGGCTATATCCAAAAAGAACTGAGGTTTTACCCTCCGCTTTGTTATTTGCCCACCATGAATTAATATCATCGAATACTTCGGCTTGTGGAATCCACGAAAAAGCCGGTAATCCAAAAGTACATTCAGTAATGAATGTATTGCATTTAACTGGCTCATAAGCTTCGGCCAATCCATCGTTTTCAGTTTTAAAATCACCGGTAAAGACCCATACTTCGCCCTTGTATTCTACTCGAACTTGCGATGAAGCCACGATATGACCTGCCGGATGTAAGGAAAAGGTCACCCCATTGATTGTAAATGTTTCATTCCATTCTTTCCCGGTAACGGTAATATCTCCCAGTCTATGCTTAATAATGGGAACGTTCTTAGAATGGGTAATGTATTGTTTGTGTCCCCATCGACTGTGGTCTGCATGCCCGTGTGTGATAATACATTTATTGACCGGACGCCAAGCATCGATATAAACATCGGCTTGTTCGCAGTAAATTCCGTTCTTATTAAATACGAGTAAGGGTGGTCTCATCTTCCAATTTCGATAGCTCCATAAAATTACTAAAAGTGAGGCTTGCTGTTGAAGCAATTAAGAAAAGTTTGGGGGTATTCGTTAAAAATGCTAGGAACTAAAAAAAGATTTATATAGTTAGTTCGGAAATGAATACCGCAACGATTATATTTGTAGTTTAAAATTAACCTATGTCATTTACAGATCTTTTTGAGAGCGGAGAACACGGAAGAAATCTTGGTCACTTTGCATCTATCGCCAATATAGCTTCGATTGATGGAGCCATAAATCCGGAAGAGGAAAAACTTTTAAAACGTTTTGCCATTAAATTGAATATTGAGGAGTCTGAATATATTGAAGTCTTAAAGAATCCTTCTAAGTATCCTATCAATCCACCAAATAGTGCAGATCGTAGATTGGAGCGTATGCATGATCTGTTCGAAATGATCTTTGCCGACCATGAGATCGATGATCACGAGCGGTTTCTAATCGAACGCTATGCGATTGGTTTAGGATATTCTACCGAAATGGCCCAGAAACTAATCAAGCGATCTATAGATATTTACGATGGCGGTTTAAGTCTTGAAGATTATCGTTTTCTTTTAAATAGAAGAGACTAATATCCTACTGTTTCGCTTGCCGCATATGTGCTTCGGCAGTTTCAACCATTTTTTTACTTCCACAGAAAAAAGGCACACGTTGGTGTAGTTCTGTGGGCTGAATATCCAGTATTCGAGTAAAACCATCACTTGCCTTACCACCGGCTTGTTCGGCTAAATAGGCCATCGGATTACATTCGTATAGCAAACGTAGTTTACCGTTTGGATCTTTTGCCGTATTCGGATAAATGTAAATCCCACCCTTAATCATGTTCCTGTGGAAATCGGATACGAGCGATCCAATATAACGAGAGGTATAGGGACGATCGCCTTCTTCTTTTTGACAATATTTTATATAGTCTTTCACTCCCTGAGGAAAATGCACATAGTTCCCTTCATTCACCGAATAGATCTTACCGGTCTCGGGAAACTGCATGTTTGGGTGTGACAAATAATATGTTCCAATAGCAGGGTTTAGAGTAAACCCATTCACGCCGTGCCCTGTTGAATACACGATCATGGTTGAAGTACCATACACAATATAACCGGCTGCTACTTGTCTGTTTCCGGGTTGTAAAAAATCATCTAGTGTTACGGGGGTCCCTTCGGGAGTAACTCTACGATAGACTGAAAAAATAGTTCCCACAGAAACGTTTACATCAATATTAGAAGATCCATCTAGCGGATCGATAAGCACCACGTATTTATTGTCGTTCTTCTTGTTTCGACCTTGAATTGTAATAAAGTCATCTTCTTCTTCACTGGCGATCCCACAAACGATCTCTCTATTGGTAAGTGTCTTGATAAAGGCTTCATTGGCATAGACATCTAATTTTTGCTGATCTTCTCCTTGTATGTTCGTATCACCTGCTGCACCTAATATATCGACCAATCCCGCTTTATTAACTTCGTGATTTACCACCTTGGCGGCGAGACGAATGGAGTTAATTAGCCTGGAAAGCTCGCCAGAAGAGTATTTAAACTCGCTTTGGTTTTCAATAATAAATTCTCCTAAAGTCTGATTTTGTTTCGCCATGATGGTGGATTGTCGTGAAATTGCTGCAAATATCGGGTTTTTTAAGAAAATGAAACGATATTTGCAACGCAAAACTTTCCCTATGGATATACACATTAGAAAGGCTGAAAAAAGCGACATGCAAGCGGTTTTAGACCTAATAATTGAATTAGCGGTCTATGAAAAAGAGCCCGATGCGGTTCAAATTACGGTAAGCGATCTGGAAAAGGCAGGGTTTGGAGCTAATCCTTTATTCACTTGCTTTGTTGCCGAGGTCGATGCGGAGGTAGTTGGTATGGCATTGGTGTATTTTCGGTTTTCCACCTGGGTAGGGCAAACTGTACACCTGGAAGACCTGGTGGTGCAAGAGCGCATGCGAGGAAAAGGTGTAGGTGAAGCCTTGTATACGAAAGTAATGGAATATGCCGATGAACAAGGTGTAAAAAGAGTGCAATGGGTTGTTCTCGACTGGAACAAGGGCGCAATAAAATTTTATGAACGCAGTGGCGCAACCATTTTGAACAACTGGTGGCAAGTAGAAATGAATGAAGCAAGTCTTCACAATTATTTGAAACGAAATAAATGAAAATTTTCAAATTTGGAGGGGCATCGGTAAAGGATGCAGAAGGTGTAAAGAACTTAGTGACCGTGCTGGAAAAGACCGGTGAAAGTGATCTGGTAGTGGTAGTGTCGGCTATGGGTAAAACGACCAATGCCTTGGAAACCGTGGTTGCCGCCTATTTTAAGGATGCTTCGGAAGCCACCGCCGCAACGGGAGAAGTGTATAATTACCATAAGAAGATAATGAACAACTTATTTTCTAATGCTTCGCATCCGGTGTATCAAAAAGTAAGTGCCTATTTTAACGATCTTAGTACCTTTCTGAAGAGCAATAAATCTAAAAATCACGCTTTTGTTTATGACCAAGTTGTAAGTTTTGGAGAACTCGTTTCCACCACCATCATCTCCGCCTATCTTTCCGAAGTAAACATTAAAAATAACTTTCTCGATGTTCGCGAATGTATTATCACCGATGCAAATTATAGAGATGCGAATTTGGATTGGGATGCAACTCAAAAACAGATTGCGAAGGTTGTCGCTAAAAAAGGAATTACAGTGACCCAAGGATTCTTAGGTGCCGAAAAGAACAATAACTTCACGGTTACTTTAGGCCGTGAAGGAAGTGATTATACCGCCGCCATCTTTGCGTATTGTCTCAATGCAGAAAGTGTCACAATTTGGAAGGATGTTCCGGGTGTGTTAAACGCAGATCCACGACACTTTGGTAGCACCCAACTATTACATCATATCTCCTACAGAGAAGCTATTGAGTTGGCGTTCTACGGCGCTTCTGTAATTCACCCAAAGACCTTGCAACCCTTGCAACGCAAGGAGATCCCGCTCTTTGTAAAATCCTTTTTAAATCCGTTAGATGCAGGAACTTGTGTAGGAAAAGGGGTGACACTAGACCCACTGGTTTCCTGTTTTATTCTGAAAAAGAACTTAACACTTATCTCACTTTCATCTTTAGATTTCAGTTTTATGATGGAAGATAATATTGGCGATGTATTTAAATGGCTACACACTTATAAAATGAAAGTGGAACTTATTCAAAATTCTGCGATTAGCTTTTCGGTTTGTGTAGACGATAAATACAATAATTTAGAGCTCTTGCTCTCAAAACTTCGAGCGACCTTTAAAGTAAAATGGAACGAAGGGGTTACCTTATACACGGTTCGTCATTCTAAACCTTCAGAAATTAAAGCACTTACGCATAAAAGAGCGGTACTATTAAAGCAGGAAAGCCGAGAAACCGTACAGCTTGTGGTAAAAGAATAGTACGGATTCTTTCCTTATATTTGTGCTGGTTCGTCATACTTGGCAGCCTGTAAAAACGTACCAACCTCATGGGATTAGTGAATGCGAAAGAAGTGGCACAAGCCATAAAAGTTGATAAACTCGGCTTTTTAGGGACTTCTATGGGATGGATGTTGCTAAAGATGCTCAATATTTCTACGCTTAACAAGATCTACGACCGCAATAAACACCTAAGCGATCTTGAGTTTATCAATGCATTGCTAGACGAGTTCGAAATCAATTTCGAGATCCCGGAAGAAGACCTAAAACGCATCCCCAAAACTGGACCTTTTATCACCATATCCAATCATCCGTTGGGAGGGATCGATGGCATTCTCTTGCTAAAAGTATTGCTGGAAAAACGTCCCGATTTTAAGATCATCGCTAATTTTCTCTTGCACCGTATTGAACCGTTGAAACCTTATGTAATGCCGGTAAACCCGTTTGAGGATCACAAAGACGCCAAAAGCAGTGTAATGGGATTTAAGACCGCATTAGGTCATCTTCGAGACGAACATCCGCTAGGTATTTTCCCTGCTGGCGAAGTCTCTACCTACAAAGATGGAAATTTGGTGATCGACCGACCGTGGGAACCGGCAGCCATGAAATTGATAAAAAAAGCCAATGTCCCGGTGGTTCCAATTTATTTTCACGGGAAGAATAGCAAGTTCTTCTATCGATTGGCGAAACTAAGCGACAAATTGCGCACTGCAAAACTTCCAAGCGAACTACTTACACAGAAAGAGCGAGTGATCAAGGTACGAATAGGTTTGCCCATTTCGGTGTCTGATCAAGCCGAACACGAATCGTTAGAAGCTTTCACCGATTTTCTTCGGAAGAAAACGTATATGTTGGCTAATCCGTTTCAGAAAAAAAACATATTAGATACCATTCCAAAGACGTTGAAGATCCCAAAGGCACCCAAAAAAATTGCTGGTGCCATTCCGGTAGAAGCGATGGAGCGCGAGATCGACAAACTACGCAATGAGGACAAACGATTATTAATTAGTAAAAACTACGAGGTATTTTTAGCGTCGGCAGAGCGTATTCCCTACATCTTACAAGAGATTGGAAGACTTCGTGAGATCACCTTTCGCGAAGTTGGGGAAGGAACCAACAATGCCACCGACCTCGATAAATTCGATTCGCATTATCACCATATGTTCTTATGGGATAATGACGCACGTAAGATCGCCGGTGCCTACCGCATGGGACTTGGATCTAAAATATTTCCGCAATACGGTATCGATGGCTTCTATTTGCAAGATCTGTTTCGTTTCGAGCCCGAATTGTTCGATATGATGAGCAAGTCGATTGAGATGGGCCGTGCTTTTATAATTTCAGAATACCAACAAAAACCCATGCCGTTATTTTTGCTTTGGAAGGGAATTGTACACACGACCTTGCGTTTTCCTGAACATCGCTATTTGATTGGCGGCGTGAGTATTAGTAATAAATTCTCCGAATTCTCTAAATCGTTGATGATCGAGTTTATGAAATCGAATTATTACGATCCGTATGTAGCTCAATATATCAATCCGAAGAAAGAGTACAAAGTAAAGTTGAAAGATGCCGATAAGGACTTTATTTTCGACGAGAGCGAGGCCGATCTAAACAAATTCGATAAGATCATCGATGAAGTAGAACCGGGAAGCTTACGATTACCGGTATTGATAAAAAAGTATATCAAACAAAACGCAAAAGTAGTGGCGTTTAATGTAGACCCATTGTTTAACAATGCCGTAGACGGATTGATGTACATACGTATCGCCGATCTTCCCGAAAGTACTGTTAAGCCTGTAATGGAAGAATTTCAAGCCGAGCTAGAGCAGAAGTTTATGAATGGTGGCTCAAAAGAAGAAGAGTAATTAACTGTCCCTTATTTTAACGGACGTTTTTTGATCATTCCTCCCTTGGCATCTTTAATACTGTGCATTACCAAAAAAGCATTCTTATCGATCTTATCGATCTCGGTATACAACTTAGCCAGTTCGAGGCGGGTGAGCAAGGTGTAGACAATATCGGTGTCTTTTAAGGCTTCCCCTTCCTTCGCAAATCCGCGTTTCCCTTTGTACAAGGTACAGCCGCGGCCCATATGCTCGATGATCGCTACACGAATCGCTTCACTTTTTTCTGAAATAATGGTCACTCCTACGTATTCTTCAATCCCCGAAACCACATAATCTACAGTTCTAGAGGCCACCAAATAGGTAAGAATTGCATAAAGTGCAGTTTCCAAATTAAAGATATAGGCGGCAAATCCGAAGATCACAATATTAAAAACCAAGATCACATCCCCAATGGTAATATGTAACTTTCGACTTACAAATACTGCTGCTACCTCGGTACCGTCGATCACAGCACCACCACGAATGGCAAGACCAATTCCAAGTCCGAGAAAAAAACCACCAAAGACTGAGATAAGCAATTTGTCATCGGTTATAAGTGGGAATGGAAAATAATGAACTGTAAGTGCTAGAACGAGTATTGCTAAAAAACTTCGAAGAGCAAATTGCCTGCCTATGGTGCGATATGCTAAAAATATAAACGGAATGTTTATGGCTACGAGTAACACCGAAAGTGAAAGACCTGTGATCTCGGCAACGATCAACGAAATCCCCGTAACACCACCATCTATAAAGGAGTTGGGCAATAAAAATCCGCTCAATCCAAATCCAGCCGAGAGAATACCCAACATTACCAGTGGGATCTCATGCAGTAAATGAGCAAACTCTACGGTGGTATTCTTCACTTGTTTTGCGAATTGAAATCCGGCCAAGGGCTTAGCCGTACGTTTCAATTTGCGTTTGGTGGCTTCAACCACTAAGAATTTAAAAAATGGATTCATACTAAGTGTAGGGTTTTAGCGAAACTACAAAAATTAAGTGTACCGTAAATTGTAAAGTAAAAGTTCAAAAAGAAATTTCCGAACTAGCGATATTCCGGGTTTTCAAAGTTCCATCGAGTCCCATCATCCCAATCACTGCGAGAGTTTCCGTAGGCCGGGTACCCACCATGATCTTTGAGCATTTTAGCCAAATGCAATAGGTTATAGGTCATAAAGGTGGTGTTCCTATTCGTAAAGTCGTTGCTTTTCGCCTCACTTTCGGCATCGTTGTAACTAGGACCGGGTCCGGCTTCTCCTATCCAACCACAATCTGCCTGTGGTGGTATGCTATAACCAATGTGTTGCAGTGCATAGAGAATGCTCATTGCCACGTGTTTTATACCATCTTCATTTCCGGTTATGATCGCTCCACCTACCTTTCCGTAGTAATAATACTGCCCTTTATCATTCCGTTTTCCGCTTTCACCATACAACCGTTCTATAAGCTTGGTGGCAACACTCGATTTTTCTCCTAACCAGATAGGTGTTCCTAGTACCAGTATATCGGCATCTTGAACTTTTTGCCAAAGCTCCGGCCATTCGTCGGTTTCGGCACCGTGTTCGGTCATATCATGGTAAACGCCATATGCGATATCGTGATTAACCACTCGCAAGTACTCTACCGTAACTCCTTCAGATCGCATAATATTAATAGACACATCCATCAAGGCCTTGGTATGGCTCATTCTCGGTGTCCTTTTAAGTGTACAATTGAGATAAAGTGCTTTGAGGTTTGAAAAATCATGAGTTTTAGACATAGCATATTTTTTATTACCAACTAAGATAAAATAATTTATAGGGAGAGGACTTGATGTATGGTAGCAATATTGAAGCCGTTGGTTATTACCTTTTCTGAAGCCTTACTTTGTTTATCCAGCAAAGCATTGGTATGATTAAAATGAATAAAGTGTATTTTCTTTCTTTCTTCGGAAGGCAGCCCCTTAAATAGGGCCATACTTTCAATTACGAACGGATGTGGTATCTCCGAAATATCGCGCGTATTTAGTTCTTCGCCGTCATAAAAAGTAGCATCGATGAAAGCATAATCCACCGACTTTACCGCATCGATTATCGAAGTTTCCCATTTAGACCATTTATCGATGTCTGGAACAAACAAAACACGTTTATTAGGGCCTTCGATCCTGTAGCCAACGGTTTCCGAATATTCATCTCTATGCGGTACCACGAAAGGCGTGACACTTAGTTGTGGCGATAGTGTTATTGTCTCTTTATTTTGAAGTGGCCGCAACACTATGTTTTTTCTTGTTACCAATTGATCCCACGGACCATTACGCTCGAGAAAATCTTGCATTTTAGGCATGGCATAAACGGGTACTCGATCGGCATTAGTGGCTTCTTTGCCCAAATACTGTAAGCCCGTATAATGACCAATATGTGCATGGGTAAGAAAAATTCCATTGGGCAACTCTTGGTTGCGCCCGGAAAACTGTTTCAGTTGCTTGAGTTGTGTGCTAATGTCGGGAGTCGCTTCGAATAAAAATGATTGTTGTGAGTTTGTATCTATTATTCCTAAAGAGACCACTTTCCGAAGCGGGTCCGGTTCAGAAAACAAACTCACACAACAGGCTTTTGAACAAGCAATATGCGGTGATCCTGCGTCTTGAACTGTGCCTAACACCACTAAATACACATCCGATTGGGGAGAAATGACGGTTTTTGAAGTAGCCAATTCAGAAGTAGGTGTATTCGATTGCTTGCAACTATAAACAAGCGCAAGAAGACCTATTAAAAAATATAGTTTAAGAATCCTCATCAGAATTAAAATTACACATTACGATCCAAATAGCGTTGGGTTTATCTAACTCAAAAAAAAAGCCTATGCAGAACGCATAGGCCATAGTTAGTTGTGTATGAATCACGACTAATTAAGACGTCTCGCAATATCTGATTGCCACGTCTCGACATACGAATAGAATTCTTGCATTTTTTCCATGGCTTTGTCGGGTCCTCCGGCAAGCTTACTCATCTCTTGCATCCAGTCTATATCTTCTTGGGTCATTTCGTAATTAAGGGTTTCAATACCGTGTTCCAGAGGGAACATTACGATCATGTCGTATTCTCCAGAGGCCAATTCGAATGACATAGGCCCTGACCTACCAAGGTTTTTATCTGCTTTTGCAAAATAATTACGTATAATCTCTTGGGCTTTTTGCTTCATCATAGGCTTGAATTTCACATAGCCAACACGAATCCATTCGGGATTGTCGTACTTGGTCACTTTCATTTCCTGACTTTGCATTCCTTGCATTCCAATTATTAAAAGAATACAAAGCATAATTGCTGTTTTAATCGTTTTCATTGTTGTTAGTATTAAAGGTTAGTAAATCGTATGTAGATGGATGTTTATATCCAACGTTTTCATTTTTATTGAAAGCGTACATTAATCGCCATTACAAAAAACCTTTTGGGAGTAGTTGATTGGTTTTCAGTCTTTTAAATATACGAATTTTTTGTTATATAGTTAACCAAAATTTTCTTACAACCCCTTATTCTAAATCCGATGATTGGTCTATTTTTATTGAAGAAATGTAGTTTTAGACCAAATCAAATCTCGCATACGTTAAAACAGCGCTACTATTATAATGTTTCTTAAGTTCAATCAGCCCAACGAAACTAGCGCCTTAATGATGCATGATATGGAAGATATTCTAGCTATTATTTGGTCGCCGGCAATGCTAGTGTAAAGGTAGTTCCTTGCCCTTCTTTTGAAACAACGGTAAGTTCACCACCATGGGCCGTTACAATATCATAGCTAAGACTAAGGCCCAATCCTGTCCCTTCCCCTGTGGGCTTGGTGGTATAAAATGGTTGAAAGATCTTATCGATGATTTTCTTTGGAATCCCGTTCCCATTATCGGTCACTTCTATGCGGATCCAATTTTCCAATTTTTTGGTACGAACGCTAACTTCCGGTTTATAGTTTTTATCTGCTGTTGTTCGCGTCTGCTCCCTTACAGCGTAAAATGCATTGGTCACCAAATTTAACACAACCCTTCCCAGATCTTGAGGTACGGCTTGGATGGTATCGATCTTTTCGTCGTAATCGGTTACGAGATTCACATTAAAACTTTTATCCTTCGCGCGTAACCCATGATAGGATAGGCGCAGGTATTCATCGGCTAATTTATTAATGTTGACAGCTTCTCGCTCTCCGGTGTTCGTTCTACTGTGCTGCAACATCCCTTTTACAATTCCTTCGGCCCGTTGCCCGTGATGTAAGATCTTCTGCAGATTGGTATCTATATCTGAAATAAGTGCATTGATCTCTTCGGAATCTCCTTTTGCTATTTCTTCTTTCAATTCTTCAATGAGTTCGGTGTTCACTTCGGAAAAGTTATTGACAAAATTCAACGGATTCTGGATTTCGTGTGCAATGCCCGCCGTGAGTTCTCCCAGTGATGCCATTTTTTCAGATTGAATGAGTTGCGCTTGCGCTGCTTTTAGGTCGGTGATCGATTTCGAAAGTGCCTTATTAGTTTCTTCTACGGTCTTGCGCTTTTCATCGAGCTCACGATTCAGTTTTGCCAAAGCCTGTCGCTTTCGCCTAATATTCCGAAGTGAAAAGAACATAAACAAAAGCAATCCTGCTAATAATATTCCGATACCGATATAAAGAAACTGAATTTTGCGCTGGCGATCGATACGTTCCTGCTGCTCACTAATGGTAGCTTCCTTCTTATCGGTCTCATACTTGATTTGCAACTCAGACTGCAATCTTTTAATGATCGATTGGTTATAGGCTTCACGTTCTCTTGTGTAGAGGATATCGTATTCTAACGATTTTTTATAATCTTCCAGCATCTCATACGCAATGGAGGTATGCATGTAATTTTCCCAAAGGTTCTTTGTATTACCACTGGCCTTCATTATATCGATGGCTTGTAAAAGATAGGGAAGTGCGCTGCGGTACTCCTCCTGCATTAGGTGAACATGCCCAATATTTCCCAAGGCCGCACTGTACATGCCGGAATTATTTATTTCACCTGCGGCAGTAAGGCTCGCCTTATAATCTATCATGGCGTCATTAAATCGCTCTAGATATTTATAAATATTTCCTCTGGTATTCCTGCTGCTTATAAAATCGATATCGCTAATGTTGGCATCGATAAGAATAGCGACGGCCTTTTCGGCATTAGGTAAGGCTGCTTCAGGTTCTTCATTAAATAGCTGGTTGTTTGCTAAATAGCGATAGGCTTTGGCAAGGGTTCTTGGCTCATTTTTGTCCTCGAGCAATTGTATCGCATTTCTGGCATATTCCATGCCCTTGTCGTACACATCTTGATAATAAAAAAGGTCACTTAGCCTAAGATACGCTTCCGCAGTACCCAACACATCCTCTTCAGCTTCATAAAGCTGTAATGCCTTTAGCGCATAAGGTTCTGCCTTGTTATATTGCGCTCTTGCCTTATAACTATCTTCATACAATAAGTACGTTCTAGCCTCAAGACGTTTGTTGTTTAACTGTTTGGATAGGGCTTCAGACTTGTTCAAATAGAACAATGTAGAATCGATCGTCTTGGCGCCTTGATGCCATTCTGCTAGTTCGAGATACGCTTGAATGCGTTCTACAGATTTTGCTTCCGAAGTGCGAACCGCTTCAAACATTCTTTTGCGAATCGCAGTAGAATCAATTGTATTACCATTTATATTCTTGACCCAACTTGGTAGACTATCTAAAACTACGGATTCCTCTTGGGTGTTTTGAGCGACTATGTTTGGCACGAAAAGCGCCAAAGCACATAGAATTAGATAATATTTCATACCGGAAGCTTTTGATTAGCAGCCCTCTAAAGGTATGAAATTAAGTGGATTAAATAATTCGATTACAGATTTTGAGCAACGAAGGTCTTACAATAGTCTTTAATTTGATCTCGAGTCTTGGCAAATGCTTTTTTAACTTCAACATTAGTTCCTGAAAGTTTTGAGGGATCACTAAAGTTTTGGTGCAATCGTTTGGCATTAGGTGCCGGGATAAATGGGCAGTTCTCGTTGGCGTGGTCACAAACGGTAATAATAAAATCCCAGTCGATATCTTCGTATTCATCCACGTGGTTTGAGCTGTGGTTAGAAATATCGATCCCGTCCTCGGCCATCGTGGCCACCGCTTTCTGGTTTAACCCATGTGTTTCAATTCCGGCACTGTAAACGGCCGCGCGATTACCGGCAAAATGATCGAGGTATCCGTGAGCCATCTGACTTCTACAACTATTTCCGGTGCAAAGTACAAGTATATTTTTCATCGTATATATTTTTTAACAACATCCACTATCTGGTGTACAACAGCTTGTTTCGGCTACCATCGTTTTTTCTGAAGGCAGGCCACAAGCTTCTTTTGCTTTACACTCTGTTTTCTGAATCGCTAAATTAAGTCTCAATTCGGAACCGTATATTTCATAATCATTAACAAAAAGTTGCGCTGTATGAAATTCTTCATTTCCATATTCAAAACGTACTTCGGAAGCAGAATCATACGATCGCAGACGTCCTACTTTTTTTAATATTCCCAATGCTTTTAACGCACTCATTCCTTCGGTTTTATTTACTTCGGAAGGAGCCTCCCACAGCTGAATGATAGTTTCGTTCCAAGCATCTGTTCGCGCCCCACAATCGACCGAGTCAATTTGAAGGTGTTTTACTTCTGTTATGTGGTAGTTCTTACCAACGAATTTGTTGGTGTCGTATTGAAACATGAGTTCTTTTCCAGAGTGGGTTTCTAATAATGATAAGAGTTCTTGTATTTGCATAGTATTAAATAGTTGGAGAACAACATTTTTGTTCGGTGGTTTCGAAAAAATTATGAAATAGTTCTTTAAGGTCGCACAACCTCGATTTATTAATAAAATATAACTGGTTCTTACCTTTGAACCTACTTTGTAACAGCCCTGCCTTTTTTATTACTTGCAGATGCTGTGATGTGGTTGGCTGCGAGAGTCGGATCTTTTCGGCTATATCTTTGCACAAGCAACCTTCACAATCGCCTATATAGCTTAGAATGGATACACGCGCAGGGTGTGACAGCACTTTTGCCAGTGCTGCTAATCGGTTTTCTTCGGCTGTATGTAAAAAATTCTTTGAGGCTCCCATAGCGACCTGTTTTAACAATAGCATACAATAGGATGTTTAAAACTAGACCCCTATAAGTATATTGCAATATTACGATATTATACCTAAAAAACAATAGCTTTCAGCATAAATCCTTGCTAAAAGCTATTCAGTTTCTCTAGAACCAAGGTTTCTTACCTACTTGGTAGGTGTTGTAAAACTCCTCGTCACTTTTGGTCAAATAGATAATTCCTTCAATTAGCCCTATAATCCCAGGAATGTACATTGTAAACGCCCCAATAATTATACAGGTTAAAGGCAATGAAACTAAAAAGATTCCTAACAAGATGATGCCCTCTTTGTTATACCCTAGTATAAACTTATGAACACCAAAAGTTCCTAAGAAAATGGCTAACAAACCGGCGAGCATTTTTTTATTATCGGCACTGTTCGTTACCTCATTCCAGCTCTCCTTAAATTCGTTGGCAGTGTTTTTAGCTTCTTTCTCAAAAGAATCTGAAGAATCATCCGTTTGCTTTTTAGTACTGTCGAACTCTTCGTTGGTATTTTGCTCCATGTTACTGTTTTTTTAAATTAGAACCAGCCCTTTTTACCTACTTGGTACGTTTGGTAGAACTCTTCGTCACTCTTGGTTAAATAAATAATTCCTACTATCAACCCTATAATACCACCAATTCCACAAGTAACGATGGTAATCACAATTTGAATAATACCTTCTTGCGTATAGCCAAGTATAAACTTATGAATTCCCAGAGAGCCTATTACGATAGCTAAAATTCCGGCGATCATCTTTTTATTCTCCTCACTGTGAGTAACCTCATTCCAGCCTTCTTTAAAATCTTTGGCCGAACTCTTTGCTTCATTTCCTAGGTTGTCTGCACTGTCTTCCATACGTTTTTTAGTGCTGTCATATTCGTTATTTGTATTCTCTTCCATGTTGGTTTTGGTTTAGTTGTTTTTCAAATGTAAAAATTTTTAATTAGCTCTAAGTCATCCTACTCTCACAATTTTTCCTACAAGAACGCTTTGTCTACCGGTTCCCATAGTTCAATTTTGTTTCCTTCGGGGTCAAGAATCCAACCAAACTTGCCGTAATCGTATTCCTCAATCTCCCCTAGAACGGTTACCCCTTCATCTTTTAAGATTGCTAATAATTCGACTAAATTTTCCACTCGAAAATTCATCATAAACTCCTTTTTACTCGGATCGAAATACTTCGTTTCCTCTTTAAACGGACTCCATTGTGTGCTACATTTATTTCCCACTTCATCCTGCCACCAAAAAGTACATCCATACGCATCGGTGTTCAGCCCTAAATGTTTTCCATACCAATCTTTGATGGCATCGGGATCTTTGGTCTTAAAAAAAAATCCACCTAATCCTGTTACTCGCTTTTTCATCCTACTGTTTTTTTTCTGAAAATTGATTTTTAAACTGAATGATCTTCTCGACGATCACCTGTGCTAATTTTTGCTTGCTCTCTACTGTCCATCCCGCCACATGCGGACTTAACACTACATTGTCCATTTCTAATAATTCCTGAAATGCCTTCGGAAGCGTTTTAGAAAACAACGACTCAAACGATGCTTTTTCATATTCTAACACGTCCAATCCTGCTCCTAAAATCTTCCCGTTCTTCAGTGCATCCAACAAGTCGCTGGTAACAACACTCTTGCCACGAGCCGTATTTATAAACCAAAACGGCTTGCTAAAAGCCGCAATAAAATCACTGTTAATCATAGCGTTGGTCTCCGGTGTCAACGGTGTGTGCAAACTCAACACATCGGCCATTTCTTGAAGGGTACGCAACGAGACCTGCGTGGCATTTCGATCACCTACCTCATCCTTAATATCATAACATACTACTGTACAGTCGAATCCTTGCAGTTTTTTTGCAAATGCTTTCCCCATGTTTCCGTAGCCAATAATACCAACAGTCTTACCATCTAATTCTACACCTCGATTCTTTTCTCGATTCCATTGACCGTTCCTTACCTCTTTATCGGCTTGATTCAAGTTGTTGAACAACGATAACAACATTCCTAATGCATGTTCTCCTACTGCATTTCTATTGCCTTCAGGTGCTGCAATAAGATGAACCCCATTTTTCTCAGCATAGGCAAGATCGATATTCTCCAATCCGGCCCCTACTCTCGCAATAAACTTTAGCTTTTTTCCGGCATCCAAAAATGATCTATCAATAGTAAACCTACTGCGAATTACAATACCATCGTAGGCATGAAGCTGAGCTTCTACAGTTTCTTTAGAATCACTGTAGGCTTCCACGTTCTCAAATCCCGCTTTAGCGAGTTGCTCGAGCAATATCGAATGGTTCTTATCTAAATGAAGAATTCTCACCTCTTATATTTTTGGATAACTGGTTTGAGTGCGTTCATGATCTACATCACCGGTATGTTTGGTCGCTAACTTCTCAAAGAGCAATACACACACTTCTTTATCTCCTTGGGACTTCGGACAATGTTCTACACCTTTAGGGACCACAATGATCTCTCCTTGTCTTACAATTTCAACCCTATCTCGAAAATGCATTTCTAATGTTCCCTTCTGAACAAGGAATAATTCATCTTCCTCCTCATGTTTGTGCCACACAAACTCACCTTGAAGTTTGGCCAGTAGTACCTGCATATCGTCTACGACAGCTATTTGATGGGGATGCCATTGTTTGTTGAATTTTGAAAATTTCTCGTTTACGTTTATCGGTTTCAATAGCTTATATTTAGACAAATAAGGTACATATTTCTTCGGAAATTTTTGACGGACGATGTGTTTTTGCATTCACAAAGCACCAAACCGAACTCGCCTCTACGATCGTTTTACCATCACTGGGGCGTTCGATCCTATAACTGCGTTCACTTTTTACGCCTTCGGCAGAGCGAACCCAGGTGCTAATCGATAAGGTTTCCCCTTGAAAGGACGGATTCTTATAAGCTATCGTGTGCTCTAGTACAACCCAAACATGGTCTTCTCTTGTAGATGGATCCGTTTTTGCGATCCAGTGTTTTTCAGCTATATCGATACACCATTGTAGATATGTGACATTGTTTACATGTCCATTGTGATCGATGGCCGATTTGGGAACCCTAAATGTTTCAGAATAAATTTTCTTCAAAATCCAAGCACAACTTTTGAGATATAAAAGAACAGAAAAATTCCGAAGATATCATTGCTGGTAGTGATAAAAGGCCCTGTGGCAATTGCCGGGTCTATTCCTCGTTTGTCTAGAATTATAGGAACAAACGTACCAATTAGGGCGGCGACAATGATCACCGATAACATGGAAGCAGCTATGGTAATACTTACCAATTGTTCTTGCCCAACAATGGTTCCAAAAATAATTACTAAAAGTCCTAATGCAGTTCCGTTAATAAGTGCCAAGCCAACTTCTTTCACCAATCGATTGAACAAACTCCCTTTCACATTGTCATTAGCGAGTCCTTGCACAATGATCGCACTCGATTGCACCCCGACATTTCCTGCCATTGCAGCAATAAGAGGAGTAAAAAAGAAAAGAATGGGAAATTGCTCTAAGGCCTCTTCAAATCCTTGCATGATGTAGACACTCCCCAAACCACCAAACAGCCCTAATACCAACCAAGGCAAGCGGGCGCGGGTGAGTTCCCAAACGCTATCATCGGCTTCGACGACTTGAGAGATACCGGCTGCCATCTGGTAATCCTTTTCAGCTTCATCTTTTATAAAATCAACAATATCGTCTATGGTTATACGTCCCACTAATATGCCTTCCTCATCGATCACAGGAATCGCCTCTAGGTCATACTTTTGCATAATACGCGCTACTTCCTCATTTTCGGTATGTACGGTTACATAATCTACCTTAGGGATGAACACTTCACTAATATGTGCTTTTTCCGAAGCGGTCAAAAGATCTTTTAAGGACAACCTTCCTGTTAATTTTCCTTCTTTATTGGTTACATAGATAGAATGTACCCGAGTTACATTTTTAGCTTGTCGCCGCATTTCACGCACGCATCCTGCGACGGTCCAGGTTTCTTTTACACGAACCAATTCTTTT
The DNA here is from genome assembly GCF_003333325.1 of Candidatus Ulvibacter alkanivorans. Lineage (GTDB taxonomy): Bacteria > Bacteroidota > Bacteroidia > Flavobacteriales > Flavobacteriaceae > Ulvibacter_A > Ulvibacter_A alkanivorans. The sequence goes on from NZ_QOLC01000096.1 coordinate 55,742, forward strand.
GCCATAAGCGCACCGGCCGTATCTTCATCGTACTTTAAAAGATCGACAATATCGGCAGCATGGTCTTCGTCAACGATCTGACCAATTACCTTTTGTTGGATATCGTCATCCAGTTCGGCGATAATATCGGCAGCATCATCGGTATCAAGTTCTTCTAATTCTTCTGCGATCTCCTTAGGAGATAAGCGGTCTAATATCTTTTCACGCACATCATCGTCCAGCTCCATTAACGCTTCCGAAGTGATCACCGTCTCCAGCAACTTAATTAAATACGTTGCCTCGTCGCTATTAAGCTCTTCTAAGATCTCGGCTATGTCGGCAAAGTGAAAATCTTGTAATAACTCACGTAAAGCATTTCCATCCTTAATGGCGATGAGCTGCTCTATCTGTTCAAGAAAATCAGTCGTGAGTTGAAATGGCATCGTCGGCTAGTTTTTGGGTTAGCGCAATAAACTGTGCAACCGAAAGTTGTTCCGGGCGCTTTCCAAAGATAGCATCTTCTTTTATTTTAGGCGAAAGATTAAAGCTTTTTAAACTGTTTCGCAATGTTTTTCTTCGCTGCTGAAACGCAGTTTTAACGACCTTAAAAAAGAAAGCGTCCGATACTGGTAACGAATAGTCCTTTTTTCGCAGCAAACGCAGTACACCACTATCTACTTTTGGTGGCGGATTAAAAACACCGGGGGAAACTGTAAATAAATATTCGGCCTCGTAAAAAGCCTGTGTAAGTACCGAGAGGATCCCATACGTCTTACTTCCCTCCTTTTCACAAATTCGCTGTGCTACTTCTTTCTGAAACATTCCCGAAAATTCAGGAATCTGATCGCGATATTCGAGCATCTTAAATACGATCTGTGTAGAAATGTTGTACGGAAAATTACCGGTGATCGCAAAAGGCTCATCTCCGAAGATCTCCCTAAGATCGGTCTTTAAAAAATCGGCTTCCAATACTTGTAAATTGGAATGTTGGTATTCAGCTTCTAGGTAGGTGACCGACTCACTGTCTAATTCCATCGCCACTACATCAACCTCTTTTTCAATTAGATATTTTGTTAGCACGCCCATCCCCGGGCCTACTTCCAACACGTTCGAATATCCTTGGAATTGTAACGTATCGCCTATTTTTCGTGCGATGTGTTCGTCATGTAAAAAATGTTGACCTAAATGCTTTTTTGGGCGAACACGCCCTCCTGATTTCCCTTCGGAAGAACTGTCATTTTGATTTTTACTGCTCATCTATCACCTCTAATTCGGTTCTAAAGGCAACGAATTTTCCCTCAAACGGTTTGCTTTGTGCGCGCAATGTATCGGCATCTTCTTGATAGTATTTCTGAAGCAATTCTTTGCTCTCGGTTCGATATTGAACCGAATAACTAATGCCTCCCATCTCTTCTTCCACCTGAACACGGGTCATAAGGGCCTTAGTGAACTTTCCTGTTGCAAGCATTGCAGGAATATGTCTCTTCTTCATCCAATCAAGCCATTCGTCATGTATCGATTCGTCTATGTTTATGGTTACGTTGTAAATATACATTTATTGATTTTCTAGTTGATGATAGGAAATAAACGTTTCGATCATCCGTAAGGTTTCTTTATTCTGATTAATTCGCATGGCTAAGGTATACCGATATCCGGCCACACTATTTTTGAACAACTTCGTATCGTACACTGCTATGTCCTGTTCTTTGCCTTGAGTAAGATCAAAATGTTCTACTAAATAAGGGTAATAATACTTTTGGTAGGTGTCCATTGTGACCTCATCTATACCTTCGGCCCACCTGTAAAATTCGTATAGCTGAATAATATCATTCTTCAAATCGAAGTCATTAATAAAGCGGACATCTCCCGATGTGACCAACGAATTATACGCATTCTTCTTTAGATACAACGGATTTATCGATAAAATCTGTAGTGAAAGTCTGTTCATGGTGGTAGGATCCTTATCTCCGTTTACTTCAGAAAGCAAAGAATCCATCGCCACCAATAAGGTGTCTGAATATTGAATAGCAGCCTCTAGGTTCTTTCGGTTAAACTCCGATTCATCCAAGATATTTTGAATATGCAATGCGACCGCCTTTTGCTCTTTTCGTTCTTCGGAACAGGTGTTTAATTGAAACGCGATCAAAATACCAATAATGACCACGATAAATTCGAGAAAATGATTAAGCCAGTCTATTTTTCTTTTGGTGGCCATAGGCTTTTCTAATTGATCGCATCACCTCTAAGAGCCCTAAATTTCTTCCTAGCTTCAACAAAATAGATGCTATCTGCAAAATTAAAAATTAGTTGTTCATAATACGCTTTCGCCTTGTCTATGTTGTCTAATTGCTCGTACAACTTAGCCAATCTAAAATGAGCATCGTCAGCTAATATATCATCGCCATAAAAAGTAATCACTTTGTTATAGTTCTCTATTGCTTTTTCAGAATCATTGGTAGCTTCATAAAGTGCTCCTTGTTTGAGCAAGGCTTCGTCTTCGATCGCCTCTCCTTTATGGTTTGTTAGTATGTCATCCAAAAGTGTAATGGCTTCTTTGTTTCGCTTCTGAAGCGCCAACAGATCTGCTCTTGCAAATTTCTTTAATGCGGTTTGTGTAGAGTCTTCCAGTGAATTATCTCGGATCATCAGGCTTAGTTCCATCGCATCGTTAGCAATGAGTTGAGAAGCCGATTTCCGAAGCACATCCAATTGCACTTGTGCCCATTCGAAATCACCTTTATAATAACTGGTTCGCGCAACCTTAAATCGCGCCTCTTGCGATAATCTATCATTCTGAACCATTTTCTGAATTTGTGAATAATAGATCAATGCTTGGTTAAATTTTTCATCGAATACTAAAATATCGGCCAATTCCATTTTAACTCTAGCTTCTTGATAGGTAGACAGTCGTGCTTGGCTTAGCGACTTTAAATTTTCGATGGCCAAGCTTTTCTTACCGGCATTAAACGCTAAAAAATGGTTGTAATCTATTTGTAAAAGATACGTAGAACGATCTCTGCCATAGGTTTCAAACAATTCTTCAAACTGTTTCTCAATACTTGCGTATTCAGAAGGATCGGCAGTTTCAAGCAACACTTGCATTAGGTATTGATGCGCCCTTAGTTTTGCGTCTGCTGTATAGGACTTTTCAATTACAAAATCCAACATATCTAATGCATCCTCATACGATTGCTCACTTATTGCGATCAAGGCTACATCCATTATACCACCAAGATCTTCTTCTCCTAGTCGTTTGTAAATTGCTTTTTCTTGTGTAAAGGCTTTTTTAAATTCCTTCTGCTGAATGAAAAGCCAGCTCAACAACTCATTGTACAGTATATCCGGGTCTTGTTGGAGCCGTTGTAAGAGCACCTTTCTTAAAATGCTATTTCCTTCGTTGGCCGGGTCTTCATTAATGTACAAACTGAAATTTCGTTGAGCGATGCTTTGATACGACGGATTACTCTGCATTAGGTCGATGTATTTTGTAAACATCTTTTCCAGCTTTCCTTGCTCTCCATAGATACGTGCCAACTGTCCGTTGAAATCACGCTCCGGATCCAGTATCATCGCTTTCTCATAGGTCTCTACGGCTTCATCCAGTAAACTGTATTTGCTAAATGAGGCTCCAATTGTATATGCGTAACTAGGATTGATTTGTAAAAATTCTATCGCTTGGTCGTAGTAGGTTTGCGCCTCTTGGTCTTTGTTCTGAAGCGCTGCATTATAACCAAGCTCGATCAATATTTGCGGATTGGTATTACGGCCCTGAACTCGACTTTTTAATAGGGTTTCTGCTTCGGAAAAATTCTCTAATTGTTGATTGGCTTCAACCATTTTCAGAAGAAAATCCATACGCCCGGGTTGCTGCTTACGCAGTTTTTCGTACAACACCAGTGCTTTTTCAAACTCGCCTTGTTCAAAATAATTCTTGGCCAGTAGGTCGTTTTGAGCAAGGCCTTCAGAAGCAAACAGAATCAGTAATAAAAATATGAGAATGCGCATGTTGTAAATATAACGAATAGAATTCTCATTGCGTACATCAAAAACGAAGCCGTATTTAGCAGTTTTTTTAAGAACAACCACAATGGTGTTCAAATTAAGTAGTAGTGATTAGCGTTTCTATGCAGAAATTAATCGATGATATCGAAACCACAATAGGGAACCAACACCTCAGGGATTTTGATACCATTAGGAGTCTGGCAGTTTTCAAGGATTCCTGCCAATACACGCGGTAACGCCAATGCACTTCCGTTTAAAGTATGCACGAGTTGATTTTTCCCATCGCTGTCCTTAAAACGAAGCTTCAATCGATTGGCTTGAAAGGTCTCAAAATTGGATACTGAAGAAATTTCCAACCATCGATCTTGAGCGGTAGAAAATACCTCAAAGTCGTAGGTGAGTGCACTAGTAAATCCGAGATCACCACCGCATAAACGCAGGATTCGATACGGCAGTTTTAACTCACGCAAAATTCCTTTTACATGTTCTACCATTCCATCTAAGGCTTCATAACTAGCATCAGGATGTTCTATGCGTACAATTTCGACCTTGTCAAATTGATGCAGTCTGTTCAATCCTCGAACATGTGCCCCATAACTTCCGGCTTCTCTTCTAAAACATGGGGTATATCCTGTACACGTTATAGGCAGTTCGTTGTGCATAAGCAGATCGCCTCTAAACATATTGGTAACAGGGACTTCTGCTGTTGGAATTAAATATAGGTCATCGGCTGTTATATGGTACATCTGACCTTCTTTATCGGGTAACTGACCCGTACCAAAACCAGAAGCTTCATTGACCATATGAGGCACTTGAAACTCGGTATAGCCCGCTTCAATATTTTTATCTAAGAAATAACTAATTAAGGCACGTTGCAAACGTGCCCCTTTCCCCTTGTACACAGGAAAACCCGCACCGGTGATCTTAACCCCCAACTCAAAATCGATGATGTCGTACTTTTTAGCCAGTTCCCAATGAGGAAGTGCTTCTGTATCTAAGGTTGGGATTTCACCTTCACGAAAGGTTTCTTCATTGTCATTCTCATCGGTTCCGGCCGGCACCAATTTATGAGGTATGTTAGGTATAGTATACAACAGTAGTTGCAGTTCTTCGGAAGCAGCCGAAAGTTGTTCAGAGAGTATCTTTGACGTTTCTTTAAGCGTCACCGTTCGCTCCTTTAATGCATTCGCTTTTTCGGTTTCTCCCGTTTGAAATAATTTACCAATCTCTTTCGAATACGAATTAGATTGCGCCAATGTCTCATCGAGTTTAGCTTGAGTGCTTCTTCGAAGGCTATCGGCCGCCAAGACCTTGTCAAAAGTTTCAGAAACATCAAGCCCTCTTTTAGAAAGTGCTTTGATATATTCTTCCTTATTCTCTTGTATCTCGTGAACCTGTAACATAATGGGTGCGATTTTAAGACAGCAAAGGTAGTAAAATTGGTCTTCTAAGCCCTATTCACGGTTGTTTTTTAGCGGGGATAATTTTAGGTTGCGATCAACCTTTTTCTTGTGATAATCGTCTGGTGAAGGTAGGATCCAATCGTGATGACTAAAGTGTTTCCATTCTTCTGCAGAAAGATCGACCGTAGGATCTATAAGTTGATGTCTTTGTCCCCCATTCACCTTTACGAACACATTCATATATACCTCAACATCACGTCCCTTCTCGGCCTCAATTTGTTCTATTCGTTGTGCCAATTGCCAAAGCATGTCGGGTTTCGATTTTACCGATCTGCGTTGCTTTCTACTTAGAAGTGCTGCATAATTGTATGCGGTAAGTGAGTCGCTCCCTTTATCTTTTACGTTTACGGTAAGCGTTGCGGCTTTAGCGCGAAGCATCATCCGCCAACTTAGTCGGTGCCCTTCTTCTGTCCATAGTACATCGTCCGGGAATGTCCAGTGACGTAATGGCAAGGCTATTTGAACTATAAAATAGAGCGAAAAAACACCTATGATGAGATTTCGATGCTTGGGAACAATTACCCATTCTTCGGAAAAGGTTGGTTTTTTAGGCAGGAACCGCTTCCGAAGCAATTCTGGAGAAAAGAAAAATAGAGCAAATGCGATCGACATATAGGGAAAGATCCCTATTTGAAATACCACCGAATTGAACAAATGAAAGAATATTGAGATGATAAATCCTAACATTCGCGTACGTTTCCATAGCAATAAAGGAACGATAAGCAGATCGAATAATATGCCCACATAAACAATACCCCAATGCACCCACTCCAATTGTAACACATCGCCAATGAGCCAGTAGTCGCTTTTACCACGCATAAAGAGCGCGGCTACAGTACCGTCCAACCAATCGGGATACCATTTTGCTACCGAAGCATAGGTATAAACGATCCATACTTGAAGTATGAGCACCCATAAGACCCAACGCGGCATGACCAGCGAACGGATCTTTTTATTCAATCTTGCGTCTAAAGAAAACCATCGATGTGCCGGTAAAAAGACCATGATCCAACATAACAACATTAATAAGTAATAGTGATTGTTGTATGAGGTCTTTTGCATGAGATAAACACAAGTCCACATAAGGGCGTAGCACGCCATGCTGAATCTGTATTTATATCCTACCATAACGAGCACTCCAAAGATCCCCATTAGGACAAAATAAAAATACATACCGTTACCAGGTAGCGGCTGTAAGAAATCGAAGCCAATGAAGTTAAATGTAAATTCAGGTTCGATAAGGGTACGGCGCAACCAGCCGGTCGCGATTGCTCCAAAAGCTTCTATCGCAATTAACAAACCAAACACTACTCGAAACAAGACGAGGCCGGTGTTATCTATATATTTAAAAAGAAATTTATTCAAGTTTTCCTATATAATCTCTGGCAAATCGTTCGTCTTTTTTGATCGCAGCTATAAGTTCTTGTTCGGCTTTGGCGCCTTCAAATTTGATCTCGTCACGAATATGCGTTAAAAATTCGATGCGAAGCGGTTGATTGTACAAATGTTTGTCTATATCTAAGAAATACGTTTCAATAGTCGTCTCCTTACCACCAACTGTGGGATTGGTACCAATACTGGTAATCCCGTATACGCGTTCGTTATCGATCATAGCCTGCACCACATAGACTCCTTTCTTAGGGATCAATTTATAAGGGGCGTCCACTTTTAGATTTGCTGTTGGAAATCCCCAAGTTCGACCCTTTGCTTTTCCGGGTACTACAACTCCACTCAGCATAAAAGGGTATCCTAAATAGTTATTTGCGGTGGTTATATCACCGGCATTTAAGGCTTTTCGAATCTTGGTACTGCTCACCGCGACTTCATCCAGCTCTTGTGCGCTTATTTCTTCGACCTCGAAGCCATAGGTGATTCCAAACTCCTTTAGATCGTCAATATTAGCAGTTCTATTTCGACCAAAACGATGATCGTATCCAATAATGATCTTTTTTGCTTTTAGTGTATTCACGAGGATATCTCGTACGTATTCCAAGGCAGTTAAGCGAGAAAACGCATTGGTAAAAGGGTGGATAATCAAATGGTCCAAGCCTAATGCTTCGAGTTGTTCTTTTTTTTCGGCTATCGTATTTATGAGTTTCAGATCACTATCGGGTTGCAACACCATACGAGGATGGGGAAAAAAAGTAAGCAACACCGAATCTAGATCATTTTTATCGGCAGAAGTGATAAGTCGTTTTAATATTGCCTTATGACCAATATGTACCCCGTCGAAGGTTCCAATGGTAACCACACTCTTACGGTCGTTCTTATATTTAGCGGCACCTGCGTATTCTTCCATCTTAGGTTCCGTTAAATTGATTCATAGTATTCTTCACTCCAGCAAGTCCAAACGATTCGATAACTTGTACGCTTTTTTCCAATCGTTCTTGAAGTTTATCTTCCTCTTCCGGTGACCATTCTCCTAAAACGTAGTCCACTTGACGACCCTTGGTAAAAGCATCACTAATTCCAAATCTAAATCGGTTATAGTTTGTGGTTTGTAAGGTATGCTGAATATCTTTAAGTCCGTTATGCCCGCCGTCACTTCCTTTTGTTTTTACGCGAATCGTTCCGAAGGGAAGATTCAGATCATCGGTAACCACTAATAGGTTATCCAGCGGGATCTTTTCTTTTTGCAACCAATATTGTACAGCTTTTCCGCTTAAATTCATATACGTACTAGGTTTCAAAAGCAAAAAACTCCTACCTTTCTTTTTATGTACGGTAATTGCGCCTAGTTTTTGGGTTTCCCATGGTAAGGATTCGGTTTCAGCTAAATGGTCTAAGATCTTAAAACCGATATTGTGTCGCGTATGTTCGTATTTGGGGCCAATATTTCCCAAGCCCGCTATGAGGAATTTTTTCATAGGATCATCTTCCGTGATGAATTGTTTTGTTTCTGAAGAAAATAATTTTCTAAAAAATGAAAGCATTTGGGAGTCATTTCTTCAGTAAAAATAAAAAAAGCATCCCGAATTAACGGAATGCTTTTGATATATCTTGCAATTAGGAATTTATTCCTTAACTGCTGCTTCGTCTGAAACTTCAGTTGCAGGTACTTCGTCTGCAGCAACTTCTCCTTCTTCTCCTTCTTCATCTTCATCCACTTCGGTAACAATTGCGGTACGTGATGTTCTCACTTGGCAAATTGTTCTGTTTTCTTCGTGAAGGATTTTGTAGTCATCACTTTGTACAGAGGCTACAGTTCTAATATCTCCAATTTTCATTTCAGTAATATCTACTTCGATGAAATCTGGTAAATTTTCAGGAATAGCTTTTACTCTTAATTTACGATTTACAATTCGCAGTACTCCACCGTTTTTAACTCCTTTAGAGTTTCCAACCACGCGTACAGGAATTTCCATCATCACTTCTTTGTCATCAAATATTTGATAGAAGTCTGCATGTAAGATTCTATCGGTTACAGGGTGAAACTGAATGTCCTGCAAAATAGCATTCACTTTCGTTCCATTGTCTAATTCAAGTACAACTGTATGCACGTCTGGGGTGTACACCAAGCTGTTGAATGAAAGTTCGTCTGCTGAAAAGTGTATTGGTTCATCCCCTCCGTATACCACGCAAGGAACCTTTCCAGCATTACGTAAAGCCTTGGTCGAAACCTTGCCCACGCTTTCTCTTTTAGATCCGTTGATTGTAATTGATTTCATTGTATTTTTTTGAAATTAATAAATCGCTTAGCTTTTAAGCGGCTGCAAATGTAGCGCTTTTTTACCAATAACAGAAGTTGAATACCAAGTTTTTAAGAGAAGATTCTCGTGTAGAAATGGACTACATTAAAAATTTGGAACTAATTGAGTTGTTGTTATGTACACTTAACATAACATCGGCGAAGAGATTGGCACAAGTTAGCACGCGAACCTTAGGGCTTTCTTGTTTTAGTGGGATAGAATCGGTTACGATCAACTCTTCTAATTTCGAATTTTCCAAACGTTCGTAGGCACTTCCAGATAAGATTGGATGAGTACAAATGGCTCGTACACTTATAGCCCCTCGTTCCATCATTAGATCGGCTGCCTTTGTTAATGTGCCTGCCGTATCGACCATATCATCTACTAAGACCACATTCTTACCTTCCACGTCCCCAATAAGCTCCATATGCGAAATTATATTTGCCTTTTCTCGTTGCTTGTAGCAAATTACCACATCACATTCTAGTGCTTTGGAATAGGCATACGCTCTTTTAGAGCCACCCATATCCGGTGAGGCAATGGTAAGATTATCGAGATTCAACTTGCGGAGATACGGTAAGAAGATAGTGGATGCAAACAAGTGGTCCACCGGTTTCTCAAAAAATCCTTGAATTTGATCTGCATGCAAATCCATGGTAATGATCCTTGTAGCACCTGCTGTTTCAAGCATTTTTGCGACCAACTTGGCTGCAATAGGAACCCGAGGCTTGTCTTTTCTGTCTTGTCGTGCCCAGCCAAAATAAGGCAACACAGCCGTAATATGTCGCGCAGACGCACGTTTTGCTGCATCCAGCATTAATAGCATCTCCATTAAATGGTCGCTATTTGGATGCGTAGATCCTATAATAAACACACGGCTTCCACGCACCGACTCTTCAAAAGATGGCTGAAATTCTCCATCACTATAGGTGGAGGTAATAACATTCCCCAAATCGGCTCCAAACGCCTTGGCAATGTCTTTTGCTAGTGACTGACTTTGTTTACAAGCGAAAATCTTAGGGGGTGGCGTAGTGTTGGACATAATAAAGTTGTGTGTTTATACTGTCTGCAAATGTAAAAATTAAATCAGCTGTTTTTTAAAATTTGAAGTATCGATTTACTAACAATTTACAATTAATTGTTTATTTTTGCCTCCCATTTGCCTTGGTGGCGGAATTGGTAGACGCGCTGGATTCAAAATCCAGTTCTTTCGAGAGTGTGGGTTCGATTCCCACCCAAGGTACAGAGAAACTCCCCAGAAAAAGGGGAGTTTTTATGTTTTATGTATATGCCTTATCAAGTATTGAGAGAAAGTATATCTATGTTGGCTTAACCAATAACCTCAATAGAAGAATCGCTCAACACAATAATGGGTATGAAAAAACCACTAAACCCTATCGCCCTTTTTCGTTGATCTTAGTCGAAGAATGTAACACCAGAAAAGAAGCACGGTTACGTGAAAAATATTGGAAATCGGGTAGCGGAAAGGAACAGTTAAAAAAATAAATCACACCTAATTACGCGTGTGGGCCTGCCTGCCGGCAGGCAGGTTCGATTCCCACCCAAGGTACAGAGAAACTCCCCAGAAAAAGGGGAGTTTTTATGTTTTATGTATATGCCTTATCAAGTATTGAGAGAAAGTATATCTATGTTGGCTTAACCAATAACCTCAATAGAAGAATCGCTCAACACAATAATGGGTATGAAAAAACCACTAAACCCTATCGCCCTTTTTCGTTGATCTTAGTCGAAGAATGTAACACCAGAAAAGAAGCACGGTTACGTGAAAAATATTGGAAATCGGGTAGCGGAAAGGAACAGTTAAAAAAATAAATCACACCTAATTACGCGTGTGGGCCTGCCTGCCGGCAGGCAGGTTCGATTCCCACCCAAGGTACAGAGAAACTCCCCAGAAAAAGGGGAGTTTTTATGTTTTATGTGTATGCCTTATCAAGTATTGAGAGAAAATATATCTATGTTGGCTTAACCAATAACCTCAATAGAAGAATTGCTCAACACAATAGTGGGTATGAAAAAACCACTAAACCCTATCGCCCTTTTTCGTTGATCTAAGTCGAAGAATGTAGCACCAGAAAAGAAGCACGGTTTCGTGAAAAATATTGGAAATCAGGTAGCGGAAAAGAAAAACTGAAAAAATAAATCACACCTAATTACGCGTGTAGACCTGCCGGCAGGCAGGCAGGTTCGATTCCCACCCAAGGTACAAAGCTTCAGAATCTCTGAAGCTTTTTTTATGTACTTTAGCCAAAAACCGGAAAATGCGTTCGCTACTATTTTGCTTGCTTCTCATCCCAATGTATGTGTGGTCTCAACATTCAATTCAAGGCACTTTCCCTGTGGCCAAGAAATATAAATTCGTGATTCTGTATCAGGTTACGCCTACCGGGCTTAGCTATACCGCCGACACCAATATAGAAGAAGACGGGAGCTTTCAATTACAGCTGGACGAAAATGCCGCCAAAGGTGTTTACCAATTAGTGTACAGCCTGCCACAAGAAGAATTTAATTTCGAGTTGTTCTATAATGGAGAAGAAGATATTTCTTTTCAGTTCACTGAAGCTGAAGGTGTCTCGTTTACAGCTTCCGAAGAAAACCAGCAATGGCGTACTTACTTTGAGAACTATCAAGCGATCCAAAAAGAGATATCTGAATTATACAAGGCTGAAACCCCTAATAAAGAAAAGATCATGGCAGCCTTCAAACGCCTAAGTCTATTACATAACCAAGCCGAACAAGAATCGGAAGGAATGCTGGCAAATCACTTTATCAAAGCATTTAAATTCTACATACCCAAAAAATTTGAATCTCAAGAAGTTTACGGTCAAAAAGTGATCGATCACTTTTTGGATGCGATCGATTTTAACGATACGGTGATACAAGGCACCACCTTTTTAAGTGATCTCGCCTATGGATATTTAATTGTGTCTTCTAAATTTTTAAACGAACTATACGATTACCAAGCTCCCGCAGACACCCTAGTTGCCAAAATGGATGGTGCCGACCCCGAATTTAAGAAACAGTTGCTCTTTGATATTTGGCAGCAACTGTCTATAAGTGAAGCCTTTTTACCTGCAGCAAATTACATCGCAACAACACATCTTATTCCATTGGCAAAGCAGACGAACGACACCCAACTTGCGAATCAATTATTTACATTTACCAGTCTTTCGATTGGTAGCACTGCGCCTAATTTTTCTTGGGAGACTTCTGAAATGGGTCAAAAAACAACCCAACAGCTGCACGAACTAGATAAGGCAGAAACCTACGTTTTAGTGTTTTGGAGTAGCAGCTGTTCGCATTGCCTACAGGAAATACCGATTTTACATAATTATCTTTCAGTGCTTAACGACAGTAACCTTAAGGTATTGGCCATTGGATTAGAAGAAGATGCCGAAGCATGGCAACAAGCTACCGATTCACTACCCAACTTTACAAATGTGCTAGGGCTTAATAAATGGGATAATGAGATTGGAAATTTATACAACATCTCTGCTACCCCCACCTATTTTGTACTTGATGAAGACAAAACAATAGTGAGCAAACCGGACACCTTAGAATCCTTATTAAAAATAATTACTCCCGAAAAATAGTCTGTTTTCTAAAAGTGATAAAACGCATTTTTAAAATGCTCGATCTTCTCGATATGCCTATTTTTTAAGATGGCAATTATATCGAAACGAACTTCCAAGGTGAGTTCGTTTGTGAGCACATATTCATTGGCTGCTTTTACCAATAATTTGATCTTGCCGGGAGTGACAAATTCTTGAGGGTCTCCAAAAAAGGAACTATTACGAGTTTTTACTTCCAAGATTATTAGCACACTGTTTTTTTGTGCAATGATATCGATCTCTGCTTTTTGAAACCTATAATTGCGCGCTAATATAGAATAGCCTTGTTTCAAAAGATAGTCTACCGCAAGCTGTTCCCCTTGATGGCCCAAGTCGTTATGATTCGCCATTGGTCGAAATTAAGAGGGAGTCGCACGCAACCGAATGTTACTAGTGAAGGAGTGGAAAGTTACAAAAAATTGAGTTCAATTCTCCGATCTGAAACCTCTAACCGAACTTCATTCCCAAATACAAGTGCACGATTATCGGTTACATGCCCGGCCGGAAAGTGAAAACAGAGCGGAAAGTCGTATTCCGATACCGCTTCGGCAACGATCATTTCTGCGGTTTTTCCGAAGGGAATCGTATTGTCGTTCATGTCACTCAATCCGCCAACCACCATGCCTGCTAAATGCTCTAACATTCCATTCCGTTTTAAATTTTGCATCATTCGATCGACATGATATAGATACTCGTCCAAATCTTCTAAAAAAAGAATCTTCCCGTGGGTCTGTATTGCAGAAGCACTCCCACAAAGTGAATACAGTATCGATAAATTCCCTCCTATTAGAGCGCCTTGGGCAGTTCCTGTCCGATTTAATTTTTCTTCGGAAGCAAAGGTTATAGGTTGTAACTTTCCGAACAGTGCTTGCTTTAGTGTCGAAACAGTAGCTTCCGATTTCTTCTCGATCTCTAATGGCATTTGGGCATGCAAGGTGGCTATTCCGAAGGAATGAATATGTGAATGAAGCACCGTAATATCGCTATAACCTACTATCCATTTTGGATATTGTTTGAAGTTAGAAAAATCTAACGCATCGATGATCCGCACCGTACCATATCCCCCACGAGCACACCATATCGCCTTGATCGAAGAATCGTCTAGTGCTTGCTGAAAGTCTTTAATTCGCATTTCATCGTTACCGGCAAACTGCCTATCACTTGCCGCTACGGTTTCGCCCAGCACCACATTTAAACCCCACTCTTTTAATAGATCTAGTGCGGGTTCTAATTCCTGTTTAGCGATTTTTCTTGCGGTTGACACGATAGCAACTGTATCGCCTTTTTTCAAATAAGGTGGTGTGATCATTCAATTTAGAATCTGCGTGAGTTATCGACACAAATTAGCACATTTATACGTAATTTTGTGCTTTTCCAAAAAATATGACGCAATCTCCTAAACGATATACAATCACGGCCGCATTGCCTTACACCAATGGTCCGGTTCATATTGGTCACTTAGCAGGTGTTTATGTGCCTGCCGATATTTACGCCCGATTTCAACGTCTGCAAGGAAAGGACGTAGCCTTTGTATGTGGCAGCGACGAGCACGGTGTGCCAATTACCATTAAGGCCAAAAAAGAAGGGATAACGCCACAACAGGTAGTAGATAAATACCACGCGATTATTAAGCAATCGTTTGAGGACTTCGGAATCACTTTCGATAATTATTCGCGAACTTCTGCTCCTATTCATCACCAAACAGCATCACAGTTCTTTAAAAAATTGTATGAGGATGGTAAATTTGTCGAAGAAGTTACTGAACAATTATACGATGAAGACGCTCAACAATTTTTAGCCGATCGATTCGTGGTTGGAACCTGCCCCAAATGTGGATACGAAGAAAGTTACGGAGATCAATGCGAACAGTGTGGAACTTCCCATAACGCAACCGACCTTATTAATCCCAAAAGTGCAATAAGTGGAAACAAACCGGTGTTAAAAGAGACCAAGCATTGGTTCTTACCGTTGGATAAGTACGAAAGTTGGTTGAAAGATTGGATCGTAAAAGGACATCAAAAAGACTGGAAAACCAATGTGTACGGACAATGTAAATCGTGGATAGATGACGGTTTACGTCCTAGGGCGGTTACTCGTGACTTGGACTGGGGAATCCCCGTTCCCATTGAAGGTGCCGAAGGAAAGGTGCTGTACGTCTGGTTTGACGCACCCATTGGTTATATCTCGGCCACCAAAGAATGGGCAGAACAACAAGGAAAAGATTGGAAACCCTATTGGAAAGCTGAGGATACAAAACTGCTTCATTTTATAGGGAAGGATAATATCGTGTTTCATTGTATTATTTTTCCAAGTATGCTAAAGGCAGACGGGAGCTATACGTTACCCGACAATGTGCCCGCAAACGAGTTTTTAAATCTCGAAGGCAACAAGATCTCAACCAGCAAGAACTGGGCGGTTTGGCTGCATGAATATCTGGAAGATTTTCCCAATCAGCAGGACGTTTTACGCTACGTTTTAACAGCCAATGCACCAGAGACCAAGGACAATGACTTTACTTGGGCCGATTTTCAAGCTAGGAACAACAATGAGTTGGTTGCTGTCTTCGGAAACTTTATAAATCGCGTCGTAGTACTTACTCATAAATATTATAACGGAATTGCTCCGGCGGCATCAAACCTTTCCGAAGTAGATAAAGAAACACTAAAAGAATTACGCGCGTACCCGGAGGTAATTGCCAGCTCATTAGAACGCTACCGTTTTAGAGAAGCACAAGGCAAACTCATGGATCTTGCCCGATTAGGAAACAAGTACCTAGCAGACGAAGAACCGTGGAAATCGATCAAAACCGACGAAGAACGCACCAAGACAGTCATGTATGTTGCACTTCAAATTGCGACCGCATTAAGCGTATTAAGTGAGCCTTTCTTGCCGTTTACATCAACCACCTTAAAACAAATGCTTGGGCTAAATACGGCCCAACAAGATGACAACGGCTCAACCACTAAAAACTTAGGATGGAAGGACATCTCTCAAACCGAGGAACTACTAGCCCCGGGACACACGATCAACAAAGCCGAATTGCTTTTCAGCAAAATAGAAGATACCCAAATACAACAACAACTGGACAAACTAAAAGCCAGTAAAAAAGCAAACGAAATGACGAATGCAACCGTTACTCCGCAAAAGGAGACTATTCAATTTGATGACTTTACAAAACTCGATATGCGCGTAGGTACCATTGTTGAGGCCGAAAAAATGCCAAAGACCAAAAAACTAATGGTGTTAAAGGTCGATACAGGGATAGATGTTCGAACTATTGTTTCGGGAATTGCAGAAAGTTTTACTGCGGAAGAGATCGTAGGTAAACAAGTTACCGTTTTGGTTAATTTGGCACCTCGCCCCTTGCGAGGTGTAGAAAGTCAAGGAATGATACTAATGACCGAAACTCCCGACGGCAAATTACAATTCGTAAACCCGGATGAAAGTGGTGTCACCAACGGAGCCACCATTACTTAATTTTAATATATTGCCCGCCTCAAAAAATTGTACCTAACACAAGTGTACGAACTTACTTATTTTACCGACTAATCGCAGTGGTCTAGAAAAGATCTTAATTTGGTATACTTCGGAAGGAACTTGTGTGAGTACTTTAGTAGTTGGTTATAAAGAATGTCCGATTTATAATAAACTAAGCGCCTTCACCTAATTTTATATTGTGCTTAAAGTTGCCTATCATCCCATATTTAAACACAATTTGCCATTGGGGCATCGATTCCCAATGTCTAAATACGAACTGCTTTACCGGCAATTGCTGCATGAAGGTAGCTGTACGCTTGAAAATTTCTTTACCCCGGAAGATCCAACCGATGCATATATCTTAGCCGTCCATACGCAAGAATATGTTACAGCGCTTCGCGAACTTTCACTGTCTAAAAGTGAAATTAGGAAAATAGGCTTTCCTCTTTCTGAAAAATTAGTTGAGCGTGAGCACCGTATTACGCAAGGTACTATTGTTGGTTGCGATTATGCGCTGCAAAATGGGATCGCAATGAACACCGCGGGTGGAACCCATCATGCCTACACCGATCACGGAGAAGCTTTTTGCTTGTTCAACGACCAAGCTATTGGCGCGAAATATTTGCAACTGGAGGGTAAGGCTAAGAAAATATTGATGGTCGACTTAGATGTTCATCAAGGAAATGGTACTGCCCAGATATTTAAGGACGATCCCTCGGTATTTACATTTTCCATGCATGGTGCCGGTAATTATCCGTTTAGAAAAGAACAAAGCGATCTAGATATCGCGGTTCCCGACGGAAGCAATGATGATGCCTACTTATCGTTGTTGTATAAAACGCTTCCGAAGTTAATAGATAAAGAGCAACCCGATTTTATTTTCTATTTAAGCGGAGTTGATATTTTGGAAACCGACAAATTAGGAAAATTAAGTTGCTCGATAGCCGGATGCAAGGAACGAGATCGTTTTGCCTTACAACAGTTTAAGGATGCCGGAATACCGGTGCAAGTAAGTATGGGAGGTGGATATTCGCCTGAGATCAAAACGATCATTGAAGCACATGCCAATACCTTTCGATTGGCGCAAGAAATTTATTTTTAATGGGAGACAAAAAGAAAAAAGGTCTTAAAAAAGAATGCTGTGAAAAGTATCGCAAAAAAGGCGAACACAAGCGATGCAAACGTTGTCCTTGTTTCGATCTCCCTAAAGCGGTACGAGAACAGCGTTGGGAAACACTCGGATTAGAATTAAGTGCTGATAAATCAACTAAGTCATAAATAAAATATCCCCGCCGTAGCAGGGATATTTTTTATAGGGAGTAAGGTAATTATTTACCTCCAAGCATGAGCAGTTCGTTACATACGATCTCGGTCACGTATCGTTTCTGCCCTTCTTTGTCTTCGTAACTTCTTGAAGTTAGCTTTCCTTCGATCGCCACTTCTTTTCCTTTGGTCACGTAGGTCTCGATTATATCTGCGGTCTTCCCCCATGCCACTACATTGTGCCATTGTGTGTCTGTGACACGTTCACCCTGTTGGTTCTTGTAGCTGTCGTTAGTAGCGACACTAAATTTTGCAAGTTTCTTTCCGGAGTCTAAATTAATGATCTCCGGGTCATTTCCTAAGTTTCCAATCAACTGTACTTTGTTTCTAAGCGTGTTCATAATTTCTAAATTTTAATGTTAAACAGTTAAGATATATTGAACCACCATGATTCAACGGTACAAACATAGAACAGGCTTCAATTACGAGTCGGTTGTTACCTACTTACTTTCGTTTATAGTTGTTTACAATCGTTTGTAATTGTTTGTTTTCGTCTAATAAAATTCGCTTACCGTAGCCAAACCGGGTCACTGCCTATGTTTCAGAAATTAATTATCTTAGGGCAAGCCTTATATCAATGTCATCACCAAATGAACAATTTTCTCATGCGACCACCATCCTTTTGGTTTCAAACATGAACACTTCTCTCGAATTTTATACGAAGCAACTCGAGTTTAAGTGTACGTTTAGTTGGATGGATCCTATCACATATGCCGTTCTAAAAAGAGATGGTGTTAGTATTCATCTATCGCTTTCAGAAACTACAATCAAGAAACTACAAGTTCATCCGGCTATTTCGATCTTTGTTCACGATGTTGATGCGGTTTACAACGCCTTCCGCACTAAAAACGTTGAAATTTATACCCCCATAGGCGACAGAGCATATAAGATGCGAGACTTTGATGTGTTGGACCCTGACGGATATATGCTTACCTTCGGAAAGGGAATTAATTAACTTTTATCATGAAGTATTACCACTTACAAAACCATGAAGATTATAAGGCCGCCTATAAGGCGTCGATCGAATCACCGGAAGCATTTTGGGAACAGATCGCATCCACTCATTTTGTGTGGAAAAAAAAGTGGGATTCCGTGTTAAACTGGGACTTCACAAAACCGGAAGTAAAATGGTTTGAAGGCGCCAAACTGAATATCACCGAAAACTGTATCGATCGTCATTTAGAACAACGTGCTAATAAGACCGCCATCCTTTTTGAACCTAACGAGCCTAACGAGCCGGCCCAACATATTTCTTATACTGAATTGCATGAACGGGTATGTAAGTTTGCAAACGTACTGCTGCAACAAGGCATAAAAAAAGGTGATCGCGTGTGTTTGTATTTGCCCATGATCCCCGAATTGGCGGTTTCCGTTTTAGCTTGTGCGCGTATCGGAGCAGTACATTCTGTAGTGTTCGCAGGCTTTTCAGCAAAAGCATTAGCAACCCGAATCAATGATTGTGATTGCAAATTAGTGATTACAAGTGACGGAGCTTTCCGAGGAAATAAAACAATACATCTTAAAGAGATCGTAGATAACGCCTTAGAATCCTGCCCCAATGTTCATAAAGTTTTAGTAGCTAAGCGTACCCAATCCCATGTGCATTTGAAACAGGGTCGTGATTTCTGGCTGCAACCCTTGCTCGACCAAGCAAGCAAAGACTGCGCGGCTGTTTCTATGAATGCCGAAGATCCCTTATTCATACTATACACTTCCGGCTCTACCGGGATCCCCAAAGGCATGGTACATACCACGGCCGGGTATATGGTATATACCGCTTATACATTTAAAAATGTATTTCAATATACCGAAGATGATGTGTATTGGTGTACTGCCGATATAGGCTGGATTACAGGACATAGTTACATTGTTTATGGCCCATTAGCAAATGGAGCAACGACCGTACTCTTTGAGGGAGTCCCTTCTTATCCTGATTACGGTCGATTTTGGCAACTGGTGGAAAAACACCAAGTCACACAATTTTATACTGCTCCTACCGCTATTCGTGCTCTCGCCAAAGAGGATATAGCTCATGTAACCCAAAACGATCTTTCTTCTTTAAAAGTGTTAGGAACGGTTGGAGAGCCTATAAATGAAGAGGCCTGGCATTGGTACAATGAACATATCGGCAACAAAAACTGTCCAATAGTCGATACTTGGTGGCAAACCGAAACCGGTGGCATTATGATAAGTCCGATACCCAACAGTACCAAACGTATTATTCCCACTTTTGCTACCCTACCTTTGCCGGGCATACAACCGGTATTAATGAACGAAGAAGGCGAGGTGATGAGCGACAGTCCTGCCAGTGGAAAGCTCTGTATTGCATTTCCGTGGCCGGGTATGGCACGAACTATTTGGGGAAATCATGAACGCTATAAGGCTACGTATTTTTCAACCTTTAAAAATCATTATTTTACAGGAGATGGCGCATTTCGGAATAAAGCGGGCTACTACAGGATCACAGGGCGAGTGGACGATGTAATCATAGTCTCGGGACACAATTTAGGCACGGCTCCCATTGAAGACGCGATCGATGAACACCCGGATGTGACCGAGAGTGCAGTTGTAGGCGTTCCGCACGATATTAAGGGTAATGCATTGTACGGATTTGTATCATTAAAAAACAAAGCGAAATCTGAGGAAACCCTAGAAAAAGAAATTAATGAACTGATCACCCAACATGTTGGGCCCATAGCAAAATTGCAAACCATTCAATTTACCGATGGATTGCCTAAAACACGCAGCGGAAAGATCATGCGACGCATACTTCGGAAGATTGCGCAAGGCACCACAGACGATCTAGGCGATATTAGCACCTTATTAAATCCGGAAGTAGTAGCAGCTATTAAAGAAAACGCCAAGCGTTCTTAGTATTGCTTCGGAAAAAGCTCGGTTCTTAGAGTTTGTAGTGTGCCGAAAGGATCAAATTAGTTCCCGGCGCAGCAATCCCTGAAGCATACGGACGATAACGCTGATTCGTTATATTCTCTAAGACACCAGTAACTTTCAAGTCATCGGTAATTTCGTATTGTGCACCAAAATTTAAAGTATACCAACTTGGAGAAAAAGGATTTCCATTTTCATCTCTTGCATACAAAAAATCGTTGTTTTGCTGGCTAGGCGCCAGATCTTCAAAATCGAATTGCCCGTTGTACTCGGCGAAGGCATCTAGTTTCCATTTATTTTTGGTGAAAGTAAGGTGTGTATTACCGAATTGAGGCGCTGCATGACGAATTGGATTTTGGATGCCGGCATCGTCCTCTTCGAAACCATCGGTAATATTATACTGTGAGGTAAGTTGAAGAGCGTTCGTAAAATTCACTTCCAGCCCCGCTTCAAATCCGTATACCTCAGCCATCGCGGCATTCTGAATCGCTTGTACATTACTCGGTTCTCCTTGATATTCGATCACCGATTGACCGCCAATTGAGAAATCACGTCGCACCAATGCGTCTTCTAATTGGGTCATATAGGTGGCAACTTCTAGCTTTACTACATTATTAAAATTTAGTGTAGCAGCTAGTTCGCCATTGTACGCATATTCAGGTTTTAGGTTCGGATTAGGAACAACTACACTGCCCGGTTCGCTGTCGAAGATCTTTCCAACGTCATCTATATTCGGGGCTCTAAAAGCGGTCGAAAAATTAGCTTTTAAGCCTAATATCTCCGAAGGATTCCAAGCCAATCCTGCACTTCCGGTTAGTGCACCTGTATCTATATTCGCTTCGGAAAAAGGAAAATCATAGAAATCGGTATCGAACTGTGCATCGACCATAACGTGATTGTATCTCAGCCCTCCTTGAAATGAAAGGTCATCGGCAATTTTCCATTGTAAACTACTATAAGCCGCTAGCGATTGCCAAGTAGCACCGTCGGGATAACGAGATGCATCTGGCGTAGAGGTATTAGTTGTAATATCGGTTTGTTGTCCTACGCTATTTACTTTGTTGAACACATACTCCAGTCCATAAAAAACGGTAACCGCATTGAATTTCTTCGTAAAATCCCATCCGGCCGAATAGGCATCTACTTGTTCGTCGGTTTCAAATAGAATGGTGTCCCCAAAATCACGGTCATTCCTACTTTCTTTGAAGCGCTGGTAGCTAAGTGTAAGTCTACTTTCGTCGTAGATGCTCGTAGCTTCAGATTTATTTGTTATTTGCAAGTTTCCGCTTAACCATTCTTGAGGGCCGTAAAACCACTCGGCCGATCGAAGCATTCCATCTCTACGTCTTATAAGTCGGTCGTAACGCGGGTAATCACTTGTGGTGGTATAGAACAAGCCTAAGTTAAAATCCCAATGGTCTGACGGCATAAACCGAATTTTCTGCATGGTATTGATCTGATTATAACCTGTAGGCACTTGTACTCTTGGGTCATCATTTTCAACGACCATATCTTGACCGTTCTCTGTTACCACATACTCCGGACGCAAATAATCATCCGGGCCGTATTTCCCCATTTTTAGATCATCAAAATCGCTGTAACTCACACTGGTTAGAAACGCCCACTCTTTCATTCCGATATTAAAATCGATATGACCTGTCTTTTCATTATTTGCTGTTGCATAGCGTCCAATCGCATTTCCGGAAAAACTCATTCCTTCATCAAAAGAAAAGCTAGGTTTTTTCGTATAGAAGTTCATTACACCCCCAACGGCATCACTTCCGTAGACGACAGATCCCGGACCTAGAATCACTTCGGTTCTATCGATTGCAAATGGATCGATAGAAATCACGTTCTGAACATTTCCTCCACGAAAAATAGCCGTATTAAATCGTACGCCATCTATGGTGATCAATAGTCGATTGGTAGAAAAACCTCGAATTAACGGACTACCACCTCCCAATTGACTTTTTTGAACATAGACCTGGCCGCTGGTTTCAAGTAAATCGGCTGCGGTTTGCGGATTTGAAAAGCTGATATCTTCGCTCGTGACACTCTCTATTTGCTGCGGAATATCACGTTTGTTCTGCCCGAACTTTGAAACCGATAACACGATCTCATCTAAGGTAGAGGCATTTGTTTCTAAATATACTGTGCTTCCCGAAGCTAGGATAGCACTTTTGGTAAAGCTATCGGTAAGATGTGAAATATGTTGAAAAGTGATTAGTTCATCTGCCTCGAAACTTGAAATATCTACAAAGCCGTCAAAATCGGTTACTCCGGTTTTAGTTTGATCTGAATTATAGACAGCCACACCCGAAATTGGAAGGTCGGTCTCTTTATCTAATACTTGGATTTTTTGGGCGGTTGCGGTGAGTGAAAGTAAAACAAATAGCAGCAGTAGCGGTATTCTCATTTCTAGTTGAATAGTTGATTAAGCACCAAAAGCGACCTTGGTTTTTTGTAGCCCTGCAAATGTAATTGATAATACACTAAGAGCAAATTCAAAGTATGCTTTCGTTCAGATTTGGTTAATTTTATTTGCGGTAAACTATCAAAATCTATGCCGAAAAGCCCTTTAAATACAGCAACGGCCGGACCTTTTTCGCAATAAAGACCTGAATCTGTTTCTTGAAAGTTTCCTTCGGAAAGGTTAAAGTATGGAGCATCAATATTGGAGGCATCGGGATAGCAACCAAGATAGGCTGAAAGCTTCAGAAGAAAAAGAAGATGGAAATTAGCCACCTGTTCGTGATTATCAAGCCAATAAAAGGATTGTGCTAAATAGTGAAATAGTGGCGGATTAGCTTCTTCTTCTTGAATGGCGTTCTTAAGCATTTCAGAAAGAAACAAAACTATGGCGCTTTTTACCACATGGGTGTGTAGTGATCTATACGGCTGTGCGATCTTTGCCTCCTTAATCCTTTCTAAAGTACCTTTATCCTTGTGTACCGCAACTATTTCAAGTTGGGTCAATGGTTGAAAATAAGAAGTTTTGAGTGCCCCTTTCTTAGACTTTAAAACCCCGCGCAGTAAGTAGCTTTTAAGTCCGTAGCCCTCCGTATAACAACTAACAATAAGATCGGCTTCGGCATATTTAATAGCAGAAAGAACAATAGCTTTGGTAGTTACGACCATTAGCGCACTATCATGATTTTAGAAACCTTGGTCTCAAGAGCATCATCGGTTGTGATCAACACCATATACACTCCCGAACGTACTTTATAGCGTCCAAAAGCCGTTGTGTCCCAAAGTACACTTCCACCTTCGCTGGTTTCTTCGAAGACCAAATTGCCTTCTATATCGGTGATTTTAACATTGGCATTCGCTGTAAGGCCGTCAATCGTCACATTCCCTTCAAAGCCGGGGCGTACCGGATTTGGAAAGGCGTACACTTCTTCGAGATTGTCACGAGGTGCCGTTGAACTACCCTCAAAAGCAACGATCCCATTATCGGTAGCAAAATACACTGTACCGGAAATATCGTCGATGGCGATGTCTAGTACAACGTCTGTGGGAAGGGGCGAATTATCTTTAGTAAATCGCAGCAACGTTTCTTGTCCGTTTGGTGAAACATAGAAGACCCCGGATGATCCTGTGGCGATCCATTTATTATTACTTCCATCGACTTCGATATCGGTAATGGCTATATCGAATAAGAATTCTTGCGGAATACCATCCTCTAGAATAATAATTTCCTGTGATTCGGTATTCGCATTTTCTTCAAAGAAGCCTCCTACATTAAAAAACACTCGCACCCCTTGTAACGTTCCTATCCACAATCGATTATTATTGTCGAACGTTAAAGCACTAACATTGCTCGTGGGTAGGTTCCCGTTTCCTACGTCGTTACCAATCTTGTTGAATTTATTGTTTGTTGGGTTGTAACCTATGACCCCACTTCCTACGGCAGCAAAGAACACATATCCTTCTCTGCTTACACTAAGATCACCGAGTGCTAATAAGGTTTCGGCATCGTCTTCAATAGGAGTAATATCAACAGCTTGAAACTGACCTCCGGAAGTTAATCTAATAAGTCCTCTATCTCTACGAGATTGCACAAACCAAAGATCCCCTTCACGATTGAATTCGGCACCGTATATTCGAACACCTTCTCTATCTCCATTATTTGCGAAGGTCTCTACCAACACATTATTACTGTTATTCTGATTAAATAAAACCTCGGGGGTTTGATCGTTTATCTTGAGCAAACCTTCGCCGTAGGACGACAGATACACCTCTGTTGGATCGTTCGGGTTAATCACGACATTTACAAGATCGGTGGCGCCAAAAAGGGCGTCAAAAGGAATGTTCGTCCAAGTTTCATCTCTAAAATTGCTAATCCCTCTACTTTTCCGAGGAAATGGGTCGAAAACAGCGTCCACATCTCCAAAGGCGGTCCATAATTGACCATTTTCAAAATCCATGGCAAAGGCCTGATTTAAAATAGGACCATTTGGGAGTAATTGTTCGGCTTGATTAGATCCAAACGGCACTTCGAGCATTCCTTTTTCTTCGGTACCTAAGTAAAAAACAGAATTGAATACATATCCTGCTTGTAATTTAAAATCGAATTCAGGAAGGGATGTTACACTAGCGACCTGATTAAATGCTTCATCATAGGCATTAATAAAATCGGTTGTTGTAATGGTTAATACGTTCTCTTGAACACCAAAATCTACTATTGGGCTAGAAAGATTCCCAACGGTCACAAATCCGGAGCCTGGTGTGAAACGGAAAATACGATCGTCTGATCGAGCGATATAGACCTCATCACCAATCGCCTGAATCCCAATATAATTTCCATTTGCCAGTGTATTCCATTGCTCAAAATCAATAAGATTATCGTTTTCCACCAACGCACGTCTTACGCCTCCGTTTGAAGATGAAGCATAAATAAAAGGTGGCTTTACAGTGGTTTGAGTAATATCTATTTGTGCGCCCAGATCGCCTATAAAATAGGTGTCGCCAAATTCGAGTGCAGACAGATCGTATACTGAAATACCAAATTGAGCTGCGATGTAAAGATTACCGTTGTATTCGTAGAAGTGATTAATTCGTTTTCGATCCGGTGGAATGGTTGGTTTATCTAGTATATCGACTACCGTAAGTATATTTTCTTCTCCATCTAGAACAATATCAATTAATCCATTTTCGTATCCAATCACCAACAAATTAAAATCTTCGCTATAATATACCGTAGAGATCATTTCACCCGAAAGTCCGTTAATGGTCGATAGGGTCTCTAAATCTTTGGAAGTAAGGTCGTAGGTAAATACAGAGTTTTCTGCACCTGCATATACTTTACCGTTCCCTTGTGAGATACTTTTAACTGAAACATACGAAAAGTGGCCAACCCAGCTATCTTCAAAATTTTGAGCATGCAATGAAACGGTTAGTAGGCAAACTAACAAATAAAGAATCTGCTTCATATTAGGTAGCTAATTTCATGTATTATAACATCCGAAAATAGGAATTATTGCAAAAATGAGAAAGGTTGCCTTTTAAGGCAACCTTTTCGCTACAATAATTTAAAAAAGTTTATACAACTCCTTGAGCGAGCATAGCATCGGCCACTTTTACAAAGCCTGCTACGTTAGCTCCTTTTACATAGTCTACATAACCATCACCATCCTTGCCGTATTGCACACATGCTGCGTGAATATCGTTCATGATTCCGTGAAGTTTTTCGTCTACTTCTTTGGCGGTCCAGTTTAATCGCAATGAGTTTTGTGACATTTCTAAACCTGAAGTTGCAACGCCACCAGCATTTGAGGCTTTCCCGGGCGAGAACAAGATCTTCGCCTCTTGGAAGACTGCGATTGCTTCCGGTGTACAAGGCATATTAGCACCTTCTCCAACACAGAAACATCCATTATCGACTAACGTCTTGGCTTCTTCTTCATTTAGCTCGTTCTGAGTCGCACATGGTAATGCGATATCACATTTTACGCTCCACGGGCGGTCTCCCTCATGATAAGAAGCTCCCGGATATTTATCGACATATTCTTTAATTCGCCCCCGCTTTACGTTCTTCAATTCCATCACGAACGCAAGTTTCTCGGTATTTATTCCATCTTTATCATAGATATACCCAGACGAATCTGAGAAGGTCACTACTTTACCACCAAACTCTAGTGCTTTTTCGGCTGCGTATTGTGCTACGTTCCCCGAACCAGAAATAACTACGGTCTTTCCTTTAAAGCTTTCCCCACGAGTTTCTAACATGTTCTTGGCAAAGTATACGTTCCCATATCCTGTTGCCTCAGGTCGAATTAGTGAGCCACCATAAGAAAGTCCTTTCCCTGTAAGAACTCCTGTAAATTCATTTCGCAAGCGCTTATACTGGCCAAACATATACCCAATTTCTCTTCCTCCAACACCAATATCACCAGCCGGCACATCGGTATTTGGACCAATATGGCGTTCTAATTCGGTCATAAAGCTCTGACAAAAACGCATTACTTCAGCATCACTTTTCCCTTTTGGGTTGAAATCACTTCCGCCTTTTCCACCGCCCATAGGTAACGTAGTAAGACTGTTCTTAAAAGTTTGCTCAAAGCCCAAGAATT
Source organism: Candidatus Ulvibacter alkanivorans (assembly GCF_003333325.1). Lineage (GTDB taxonomy): Bacteria > Bacteroidota > Bacteroidia > Flavobacteriales > Flavobacteriaceae > Ulvibacter_A > Ulvibacter_A alkanivorans. The sequence continues at coordinate 82,765 of NZ_QOLC01000096.1, forward strand.
TTAATATGCTCAAGTTCACGGATGGATGAAAGCGAAGCCCTCCTTTATAAGGTCCTATCGCTGAGTTGAACTCAACTCGATATCCTCTGTTAACCTGTATCTCCCCTGCATCATCGGTCCAAGGCACACGGAATAAAATAGAACGCTCCGGTTCAACCATACGCTCTAACAATTTTTTATTTTGGTATTTTTCGTTCTTCTCTATAAATGGAATGACCGTTTCTGCAACTTCGGTTACTGCCTGGATGAATTCCGGCTCATTCGGATTGGATTGCTCAACGGTTGAAATGAAGTCTTTTATGCTTTGTTTCATGTAGAAATACTTTATTGAAATCGTTATTGTTAACTAGGGAACAAATATAAGTACAATCTAAAAATTGGATGCTAATTTTTTATTAAATAGCTAAATATTACTATTATATTTCACTGTTTCATATGTTTTTATATATTTGTTACGTCTCAATCTAAACCTAAACTACAATGAATACCAGGATATTGCTAGTGGTATTTTTCTTCCTAGTATATGCAAAACAGGAAGTTTATAGCCAGTTTGGCTTCTCTCACGAGCTTGGTGTTATCACAGGTCCCGTCACTTTTTATTCAGATTACGGACAAAGAAATAATTTTGAGACCAACATTAATAATGTAGGCTACGGTATTGGTATCGTGCACTATATTAACTTCTCATATCGTGCCGATTGTAACTGTTATACTCGAGACACCTATTTTAACGACCACTTCAAAATTCGAAACGAAATAGATTATCACAAGACCAATTTTGAACATTTTGGAAAGTGGGTCGATCCCGATCGAACATCCTTAACAGCCGATCAGCTTAGAGCGATGATGGGCTCAACAACCGTGCTGGACATTGGATCTCAATTAGAGTATTTCCCTTTGAGTATTCGTGACTTTGCCGCACGCCCGGGAAGCGTTGCGCCATTTATTAGTTTGGGAGTACATTGGGTAAATTTCGATCCTGAAGCTTCAAGTGATCTTGGTGCACTGAACACGCCTATAACCACCCCTCCAAAATATTTTAACGCATTCCAACAAGAAGGAGACTCAACGTGGTCTGTCGTAGGAAGCGTTGGTGTTCGCTATAAATTGAGTCCGGTGAGTGATCTTATGTTAGACAGCAGATGGCAGTATTACTTTTCGAACTGGGTAGATGGTTTAAATCCGTCATTCGATAATAACGGAGTTGTAGAAGTCCCAGAGAACAAAGCAAACGACTGGATCTATTGGGTGAACGTTGGGTATATATTCTATATCGATTAACAATCCTTACTTTTTTCATGACAAAAGCCTCTTAAGTTAAGTACTTTTGGAGGCTTTACTTTTTTAGTACAATTCGATTATCCTATTGCTTGTTTAAGGTCATTAATTAGGTCGTCTACGTCTTCAATACCCACACTTAATCGAATAAGTGCATCTACAACGCCCGTTTTTTCTCTTTCTTCCTTCGGAATGCTCGCATGTGTCATGCTCGCTGGGTGCCCCGCTAAACTTTCTACACCACCTAAACTTTCAGCTAAGGTGAACACCTTTAAATTTTCAACAATTCGTATTGCCTCGTCATAATCGTTGCCTTTGGTAACAAAGGAGATCATTCCACCAAAATCATTCATTTGGTCCTTGGCAATTGTATGATTAGGATGATCTTCTAAACCGGGCCAGTAGACATTCTCGATCTTAGGGTGATGTAGTAGAAACTTTGCAATCTTTTCGCCGTTCTCACAATGGCGTTGCATTCTAATATGTAGTGTTTTTAAACCCCGTAGTACCAAGAAGCTGTCTTGTGGTCCGCAGACTGCTCCACTCGCATTTTGGATGAAATAGAGTTTCTCAGCAAGCGCATCGTCATTAACAACTAATGCGCCCATCACCACATCGCTATGGCCACCAAGGTATTTGGTGGCGCTATGCATTACTATATCCGCTCCAAGATCAAGCGGTTGTTGTAAATAAGGCGTAGCAAAGGTGTTGTCGACTGCCAATAAAACACCCGTATCTCTGGCAGCCTTGGCTGCTGCTTTAATATCGATAATGTTCATCATTGGATTGGTAGGTGTTTCTACCCAGATCAATTTGGTCTTGCCATTCACATAATCTGCGATTTTAGTTGCGTTTTCCATCCCAATAAAATGAAACTTAATGCCAAATCCTTCAAAGATCTTAGTAAAAAGCCGGTACGTACCTCCATACAGATCACTGGTTGAGATCACTTCATCACCCGGTTTTAATAGCTTGATCACCGCATCGATGGCTGCAAGTCCACTAGCAAATGCCAAACCGTGTTTCCCGTTTTCTATACTCGCTAAGGCGCGTTCTAGAGCAGCACGAGTGGGATTTCCACTTCGGGAATATTCGAATCCTTTATGTCCGCCCGGGGTACTTTGCGAATAGGTACTTGTTTGATAAATGGGAGGCATAACCGACCCATATGCCGGATCAATATCATGCTGGCCGCCGTGAATTGTTTTCGTATTAAATTTCATAGGAATTTAGAATTTCAACAACAAAATTAACCGTTTCCTTCTGTATCAGAAATTCTGTCGTACTTTTAACGAATGAATAACAACATTTATCCTTTACTCTTTCTTTTTATCACACTAATTAGCTGTGAAAATGAGGAGGTTATCTCTTTTTCTTCGGAAAGCATAACCGAGACTTCCCTTGAGAGTTGTGGGTCTGATCCCTGCCCCGAGATCACCATTAATTATGTGAAAGTAGCCGGCGAATCCTCCGCTGTAAGAAACATCAACACAAAAATTGAACGCTTTATAGTTGAGTCGCTATATCTGGGAGATGACACATCAGAAATTGCAGGGGCATCCATCACAGAAGCCATGCAACTTTTCGTAGCAATGAATCGCGCCGACAGTGCTGAATTCACTGAAATACAATCTGCGTATTTTGCAGAAGTATCGGTAGACGAACTATACGTTTCTAATGAGTTGATCTGTTTTCAATTGCGCAATTATATATTTGCAGGCGGTGCCCATGGCTTCGGAAGTGTTTCATTTCTTAATATCGACCCTGCAACCGGAAACGACTTACCTTCCGAAAAAATAATAACAGACAAGGAAGCATTTAGTAAGTTAGTGGAACAACGCTTTCGAAAAGAATTTGATATTCCTTCCGAAGCACCCATCAATTCCACAGGGTTTTGGTTCGAAAATGACACTTTCCATCTTCCCAAAACAATAGGCTTTACAAACGACACTGTCATCCTTCGATACAACCAATATGAGATCGCCAGCTATGCGGCGGGACCTATCGAAATTGAGATTCCACTGCAACAATTAGCTCCCTTTTTAACCATTAACTAAGTGCTTTTCAGAAAAATTTATGACGCTTTCTTATTAAAATACGGTTACTTTGCAATGACTATCCTTAAAAAGTGTTGAGATGAAAAAAGTCTATTACTTAAGCAGCTGCGATACTTGTAAACGTATACTTGATGAGCTTTCGTTACCTCAGGCATTTATAACCCAAGACATTAAAACAGAAGGAATTACGGCAGAAGAATTAGAGGAGATGTTCGAATTGGCGGGAAGCTATGAAGCCTTATTTAGTCGAAGAGCACGCTTGTACAACGAGCGAAATTTAAAAGAGGCCACGTTGTTGGATGAAGATTATAGAAATCTGATCCTAGAACATTACACCTTCTTAAAACGCCCTGTCATTATTAATAACGACAAAATCTTTATAGGTAACAGCAAAAAAACCATAGCCGCTGCCAAAGCATCCTTAAACGAATAAACGAATGAATTTACGGGTACTTGCCTTACTGGCGGCATTTGCGGCTAGTGCTATTTATGGTGTAAATCACACCATCGCCAAAGGGCTCATGCCCGAAGTGATACAGCCTTATGGCTTTATCATGCTTCGCGTAACCGGTGCGGCTGTTCTATTTTGGATCATTAGTTTGTTCTTTCCTTCCGAAAAAATAGCTTCTAAAGATTGGCTGCGTGTTATTGGTTGTGCCTTCTTCGGAATGGTGCTAAACATGCTAATGTTCTTTAAAGGGCTCAGCCTTTCCACACCCATCAATAGTTCGGTAGTGATCACACTTGCACCTGTATTATTGCTCATTTTATCAGCCATATTTCTAAAAGAGCGCATTACTTGGTTGAAGAGCGTAGGGATTGGTCTCGGACTCGTAGGCGCATTGCTTTTAATTCTTTTCGGACTCAAAACACAGCCGAACGCACCAAATATTCCATTAGGCAATGTATTATTTATCGTAAATGCAGCCTCCTACTCTATTTACCTAATTATGGTAAAACCACTGGTTTCCAAGTACAGTTCCATCACCTTGATGAAGTTCTTTTTTCTATTTGCCGTATTCATGAACTTACCTATTGGTTACACCGAATTTATGGATGTTGCTTGGACCAGCTTATCTTTTGAATCTATCTGGAAGTTGGCGTTCGTAGTAGTTGGCACCACCGTTCTTACCTACCTTTTTAACATTTATGCCTTAAAACAACTAAGCCCTTCTACCATAGGGGCGTTTATTTATTTACAACCTTTATTGGCAGCATTCTTTGCCATCCTTATGGGAGCAGACACCTTAACTCCGCTACGTGTACTTGCCGCATTACTCATCTTCACCGGGGTGTTCTTATCCACACGAAAAAAGAAGCAAGGTGTTATTGCATCAGAAAAGAGCAACTAAACTTGGTTGCTTGATTGTATGATAAATTTGTAACTAGTAAGTCATCAAATCGAGATCTTTGGGACGTACATCAAATTTTCGGGTATCCTCTTTGGTCAATACGTGAAAATCGTCTGTTTTATCTAATCGCTCTAGACTCGCCAGCAACTCGTCCGGCAATCCGCGAAGTTTTCGTTCCTTAAGGTCGATCCACCCACCCATCATTTCACAACGAGCCAAGTTTCTTCCATTGGCATCGAAAAAGTTGTGTACGAATGAAAAATACATGCCGTCTTCCGAAAGTCCTTTTAGCTCTAAAGAGACATTAATTGGTTTTCCAGGAAATACTTCTTTGAAGTAAAATATATGTTCATAAAACACAACGGGGCCTAGGTCGTATTCCACCATTTTTTTCTGTCCAAATCCATTCTCCATCATATAGCTTAATCGCGTATGACTCATAAAATTTAGATAGGCCGAATTCGCAAGATGTCTGTTCGCATCCAGATCGTTCCAACGTACTTCAAATTCTTTTATATACATAATGTCGTTTCTTTTTTAACTGTGTTTACTTCTTTTTGAATAAATGCTATGACCGAATCTATGGTTTCGGGTTCTTTTAGATTGTGATCTTGTCCCGTGGTATAAAAGGCTTGAATGTTTTCTTTTCCCTCTACAGCCTGTTTAATAGGTTCCACCGGAGTAATACGATCGCTTAATTCATGAATTACCAAGACCGGTTTTTTTGTCTTCTGAAAGAAATTTGCCATACTGATCGCTTCGACCTTTACTTTTAAAATTTCGTTGGCCTTGATCGTCAAATTTTGAATAGACCGAGAAGAAAGTTGAAGCATTTGCTTGAAATAGTCTAGAATAGCGTTCATGTCTGCGGGAGCTCCCATCATGACATAGTTGTTAATAGGCACGTCTTCGTTTTCAAGAAACGTATAGGCGCCCACCAAGCTTCCTAACGAATGACAAATAAGTGTATCTATTTTACCGGCGTTATTTATTACTTCGGAAACTGCCTTGCGATACATTTCAAGGTGCAATGTCTTACCACTAGAGAGTCCGTGCCCGGGAGCATCTATGGTATAGATGGTAAATTCTGAAAGATCTAATTGATCTATATAAGGTTTCCATCGATACGAATAGCTCATCCAACCGTGCAAGAACAATAACTGTTTGCTTCCCGTGCCCCATTTGTGAACCGCCACCCGAGTATCCTCGATCGTGACATAGGTAGTCGTAGCAGCATCGAAAAACACATGCCCTTGTGATGAAACGGCAGTTCGATTTACCTTACACAGCAATTTGAACGCCTTCGATCTATGGTATTTAGGAAATAGAACGGCTGCCGTGTTCAAGTAACTACCTAATAATTTAAATACGATCTTTTTCATATTATATGGTACCAATTGGTATCTAATGTTTTAAAAATTTTTAAATGGTAATTGTTGCAATGGTATTGCGCAGATGTGAAATACAATTTTTTATAGCTGCATCGGTTCCTTCGAGTTTGCTCATCATGATACCGCCTTCAAGTGTTGCGACAACGACAGTACAATAAAAATCAACGTCAACTGTTGGCTTTACTTGCCCAAAATCGATCCCGTTTTGAATAAGTGTCGCAACACCCATTTTTAATTCTCCAAGCATATTGAAGGCTTGCATTCGCAACAACGGATTTGCGTCATCGCCTTCAACGGCTGCATTTAACAAAGGACAACCACCTTCATACAAAGAGGTATTTAAGTTTTTTTCAAAAAAAGAAAAAATAGCTTCAAACTTTTGCTCGAAAGTTGGCGCATTTCGAATTGCCATTCTAATTTCTTGGAACATGAGTTTTGACAATTCCCGTAAAGCCTGTTGCTCTAGGTCTTGCTTACTCTCAAAATGACGATAGATCGCACCTTTGGTCAAGCCGGTCGCCTTGGTGATATCACTAATAGAAGTTGCTTTATACCCTTGAGTATTAAATAAATTGGCACTTTCTAGCAATATCGTTTGTCGTGTTGCAGTCGCATTTCGCATGGCACAAAGATACCGATTGGTATCTTAAACACAAAATGCAATAACAAATATTTAGGATTTGTTCGATCGCACCGCAGCGATTCACTGGATTTGGCTACTTTTACGGCTTAAATTCGCACTGACAGCTATGCCCATCATTTCGTCTTCGTATCGCGCCAAAGGATTCTTTAAGAATGGGCACTTTTCGACAATCTATTCTGCTAAACTAAGGCCCAGTCCAAGTTTAGCGCAAGAACGCGAACGACTTACACTTCCCGATGGTGACTTTTTAGATATTGATTGGTCGTTCTTTTCTTCGGAAACCGATCGAGTTGCGATCTTGTTACACGGTCTAGAAGGGAATGCGCAACGTACTTATATGAAAGGACAAGCAGCACTACTGAAAAAGAAGGGTTGGGATGTAGCTGCCGTAAATTACAGGGGTTGTAGTGGTACCCTCAATAAGGTATATCCCTCATACAATGCTGGACGAACCGACGATCTGGAGGTGGTGATCCAGCATATCCTTCAAAAGGATCGATATCGCAATTTGGCGTTGGTTGGTTTTAGCTTGGGTGGAAATTTATTGATCAAATATCTGGGGGAACGCCAAACCCTTCCGAAGGAATTAAAAAAAGCGGTCGCCATATCTACCCCGTTAGACCTACAAGGGTCATTAGAACAATTAAGTCAGTTCTATAACTGGGTGTACCGCACTTCATTTTTATATAATTTGAAGAAGAAATATAAGGCTAAAATGTTGCAATTTCCTGAAAAAATGAGTGTTTCACAGCTAAAGGAAATAAACAGCCTATTAGCTTTTGACAATATATACACCGCACCTGCCCACGGATTTGAAAATGCCGAGGATTACTATAAGAAGAACAGTAGTGGTCAATTCTTACCACATGTAAACATTCCGGTCTTACTCATGAACGCGCGAAACGACACTTTTCTTTCTCCTAATTGCTACCCAACCACTTTTGCGGCCACGTCTAAATACTTGTTCTTGGAACAACCTGAGCACGGTGGTCACGTGGGATTCCACCAATCTAACAAACGCTACTACAGCGAAATTAGAACCTGTGAATTCCTAGCAGAACAATAGATTAAAAAAGGTTTCGATCAAGCTCATTTACAATTCTATTGTCGCATGAGCCACTTCCCTTACAAAACGGAAAAACACAAGCAAGCTACCCTAAATTTATTACCTTTGCAACTTCATATACTGCACAGTAAACCGCAGTATTATTAAAACAGCGCTTATGATTCAATCCATGACCGGATACGGAAAATCTGTATTTCAGCTTCCGAATAAAAAAATTACGGTAGAAATAAAATCGCTTAACAGCAAAAATCTCGATCTAAATGTTCGGGTGCCGTCTGCTTATCGCGAAAAGGAATTGGATCTTCGGAAAAAAATTGCCGCCTCGTTAACACGCGGGAAAGTAGACTTTAATCTATATGTAGAGCTTACCGGGGAGGCCACAAGCACCCAAGTAAACGAATCGGTGGTGTTGCAATATATGAAGCAATTGGCACGAATTAACGACGGTGATCCTATTGAACTTATGAAAATGGCGATAAAGATGCCGGACGCACTTACTACCGAGCGTGATGAGATCGATGAATCTGAATTTAATAGTATCCTGAGTGCAGTAGAAGAAGCATTGGACTCCATAAATACCTACCGAACCGACGAAGGCAAGTCTTTAGAAAATGATTTTCTTATGCGGGGAGAGAATATCGCTTCTTTATTAGATCGCGTGATGGAACTGGATCAAGAACGCATAGCCAATGTCAAAGAACGGCTTAGGCGCGCGATTGGCGAGCTAAAAGAAACCGTTGACGAGAATCGATTTGAACAGGAATTGATCTATTATTTAGAAAAATACGACATCACCGAAGAGCAAGTACGTCTTAAGACCCATTTGGATTATTTTTCTGAAGCCTTACAGTCAAAAACGTCTAATGGAAAAAAGCTGGGATTTATTTCTCAGGAAATTGGACGAGAGATTAATACGATTGGAAGCAAGGCCAACTATGCCCCTATGCAGCAATTGGTCGTACAAATGAAAGATGAACTGGAAAAAATTAAAGAACAAGCCCTAAACGTATTATAATGAGTGGAGGAAAGCTACTAGTGTTCTCGGCACCTTCCGGTAGTGGAAAAACTACTATTGTAAGGCATCTGCTTCAGCAAGAAGATCTAAATCTGGAATTTTCGGTGTCGGCTACCTCACGAGCCCCTAGAGGTGATGAAAAACATGGTGAGAATTATTATTTTATCTCACTAAAAGACTTTAAACAGCACATAAAGCAGGGGGATTTTTTGGAGTGGGAAGAGGTTTATCGCGATAATTTCTACGGAACCCTAAAAAAAGAAGTAGAACGAATTTGGGCGAATGGCAAGAACGTGATCTTCGATATAGATGTGGTTGGCGGACTCCGGATCAAGAAAAAATATCCAGATCGTACATTGGCGGTATTTGTAAAACCGCCTAGTGTAGATGAATTAAAACGTCGGCTGAAGAAAAGAAAGACCGAAAGTGAAGAGCGCATTAATATGCGTATTGCAAAAGCTTCAGTAGAACTGGCTACGGCCCCACAATTTGATGTGATCATCGAGAATATTGATCTGCAAGTTGCATTGCAAAAATCACACGACCTTGTTTCAGAATTTATTCAAGACAAATTACAATTGGACGAAGAAGAATGACTTCAGCAAAAAAAATAGGCTTGTATTTTGGTACATTTAATCCCATACACATAGGGCACCTCACAATTGCCAATTACATGGTAGAGTTTAGCGATCTAGACGAAGTCTGGTTAGTGGTTACACCCCATAATCCACACAAAAAGAAACGTACGTTGTTGGATGACACGCATCGTTTGGCCATGGTACGGATTGCGTTGGAAGACTACCCAAAATTAAAGGCCAGCAATATTGAATTTAGCTTACCACAACCCAATTATACGGTGAACACCTTGGCGCATCTTGAAGAAAAATATCCAGATCACAGCTTTTGCCTTATCATGGGAGAAGACAACCTAAAGAGCCTTCATAAATGGAAGAACTATGACGTGATCTTAGAACGTTATTCCATCTATGTGTATCCAAGAATTTCTGAAGGCACTTCAGCTCCACAATTTGCAGACCACCCTAAGATTACAAAAGTAAACGCACCTATTATGGAATTATCTTCAACCTTTATACGCAAGGCAATAGGTGACGGTAAGAATATCAAACCAATGTTGCCACACCATGTGTGGAAATATCTTGATGAAATGAACTTCTACAAATAAAAACCGCCCCGCTAATCTTTACGAACAGCGAGACGGCCTCAACTAAATAACCAACCAAAAAAATTGTTCTGAACCGTTTACGGCTCTTTATTTCTTAGAATTTACTAATCTTCTTCATTTGCTTTGCGATCGCTTCTTTTGAAAGTCGAAGCTTTCCATCGCTATTTTTATACTGAATATATCCTCTGCCTTTAAAGCGGTATAAAGTACCCGAAGATTCATGTAAAAACTCTATAGTGTTATCATTAACAACGTTCAATTCGAAATATTCATTGCCTAAATAATCGTAATCTAGTGTTAAATATTTTAAATAACGGTTACCCGGCACATCGTCAACATTATAGATCCCGGTATAGTCCCAATAAATGTTATTGATATCTGTTCCGTTTGGATCTTGCGAACTTTGAAAGTTACCCTCTCCGCCACCTGGTAAAAAGGCGACATAGTTCTCATTATCGAATTCATTTAAGGTTCCATAATCGCTGGTAAACACCTTCTCCCAAGTAATATATTCTTGTAAGAAATAATGGATGTTATCATAAAAAAGTGCCTCGTAATCGAAAGTACTTCGTTGATATCCAACGAGCACATACGAAATGTTCAATCCCGGATGGTACAGTCTAACTTCATTATCGCTTAATTGTGTAACATCGAACGAGTGAAATCCATCGATGTCGTGTGAAATATCTAAAATAAAATCGAAGGTCTCATAATATCCCACATCTATTCCATATCCGTACCCTTGATCTCCAATGCCAACCAAGTTATTGTTGGCGTGTACCGTACCATTCCTAAATGACAATGTAAAGGCCTTTTGCATAAATGGGATATAGCTGTTGCCGGTAGAGCGATCAATATCTACATACCAAAGTTCATAGCTGCTCATGAGTTGTCCGAGTGTTAAACTAGGTGTTGGATCGACGTATTCTTCTTCGATAATCACTTCGGAATAACAAGAAGTAAAAAGCATGGCGATTAAGCTAAACCCGGTAAGTAATTTGATCGTTTTCATAATTCCTCGTTTTATATTTTCAATAAGCAGAATTCCAAAAGGCATGCCAAAATCGTACTGAGCTGTTTTGCAGCTTTATACAATCAGTTTTAATTGTGTATTTTTGGGATCAATTACTTGTATCCATGAATGAATCTCCAAAATTTGCTGTTTTTGGCGGCGGAAGCTGGGCTACTGCTATCGTAAAAATGCTATGCGAAAATAGAGACGAAGTAGGATGGTACATGCGTAGCACGTATGCCTTAGAACATATCAAGAAAGAAGATCACAATCCAAATTATTTAAGTTCGGTAGAGTTTAAAGTGTCTAAATTAAAGTTGAGCAACGATATTAATGAAATGGTTGCGTACGCAGACTATTTGATTTTTGTTATTCCGTCTGCCTTTTTACATAGTGAACTTGAAAAGCTTACCGTTCCGTTAGAAGGGAAGGTTATATTCTCCGCTATTAAGGGTATTGTGCCTGAAAGCAGTCTAATTGTAGGCGATCATTTCTTTACCCATCATAATATCCCTTTCAAAGATATTGGGGTGATTACTGGACCCTGTCATGCCGAAGAAGTCGCATTAGAACGACTTTCTTACCTTACCATAGCGTGTGCAGATGAGGAAAAGGCCAAGTGTGTTGCTCAACAATTGAGTAGTGATTATATAAAATGTACTACCAGCGACGATATTATAGGTGCCGAATATGCCGCAGTTCTTAAGAACATTTATGCAATAGCGGCCGGAATTGCACATGGATTAGGATATGGTGATAATTTTCAAAGTGTGTTAATGAGCAATGCGATTCGTGAAATGAAACGATACGTTAAGAAGGTTCATAAAATGAAACGCGACATAAACGATTCTGCCTATTTGGGCGATTTACTAGTAACAGGATATTCTATTTTTAGTCGCAATCGAATGTTCGGAAATATGATAGGAAAAGGATATACAGTAAAGAGTGCACAAATGGAAATGAGCATGATCGCCGAAGGATATTATGCCACCAAAAGTGCCTACGAGCTCAATCAAGCGAAAGGAAAGAAAAAAGCGAAAACTCCTATTATAAACGCTGTCTATTCCATCCTCTATCAACATAAGGAACCGAAAAAGGTTTTCAAGAAATTGACTGAAAAACTTAGCTAATTTTCTTCTTTTCTTCGGAAAAAGTGATCATTTCGTCGTGATTTTGATGAAAATCGCACCCTTTTTGCTGAATTCGACTACTTTTCTCTGATGTAATTTTCTGAAAATAACAAAGTTAGCTCCTACTGCCTTTGTCTTAAC
>NZ_QOLC01000025.1 GCF_003333325.1 Candidatus Ulvibacter alkanivorans
TAAGTCCAATGTCAAAAGCACCGATAAAATAAACTTCACATATAGATAATGCGTTGAGGATCAATAGGACTTGGATATCCAACACACTTCATTTAATTTTTAACCATATTGTTTTTAAATTATTGAAGATGTCCAATTCATCTAAGACTGCAAACGCCATTACATCTTCAAAGGCAATGAAGAGTGAAACAATAAAAGAAGTTCTAACGCTAATCAGATCAACCTATGAAAATGCTAAATAAACTTCTCTACATTGTTTTTTTCTTGAACGCTTTAAATTGCTATAGTCAACAAATCAAGGAGGATTCACACATCTATAGCGGTTTTACTGTAGGAAAAGCTTCAGACAATAGTTTTACAAGAACAGAACCTGCAATTCTAAATGTTACATTCCCTGGAAACGATAGTATTCCAAACAGCTATAGCATAGATGGTTATTTAGCCTACGACATGAAATTTAATCCAAAATGGTCACTTTCTTTACAGGCAGAAAGACATAAGAACACATTGATCGAGAAAGAACAGGACAATTTTCAATTTGGGATTACCGTAAAAAAGCTTTGGGAAATAGGAAGCAATCCGCCACCAGTAACCTTGTCAACTGGAAAGAAGATAACTTATCCTTGCTTTTATTTAAATTCTGAGCTTAACATTAAATATTCACAAGATGATAAAAAGAATACTAAAGGGCTACAGGTCATTGGTGCGTTCAGTTTTGAACTTCCCAATCCAAGAACTAATTTGAAAGAATTTGAATTTCTCAGACCTTTCCAATATTTTCCTGGGGATACGAGAAAAAATGGAGGCAAAGCTTCTTTTTATCCCTCCGATTTAATCCAAATTTACCATACCCATAATATTGGAGTAGAGCATTTGGAATATGAGAATTTAACAATACTAAATACTAGCTTTGGGATTAAAATTTTCCCTTTCAGTGGTTTGCTTTATAGAGAGTTTGAAAAATATGGAATCATCGAACTGGGCTATAGTTTTGTGGGAAGAACAGATATTTTATCTTCGGACAGTCAGCTTTATGTTGGTCCTCTAAGAACTTACAATGCCAAGATCAATTTTTGGTTTGATGATGACAAGAAAAGAGTTTTGTCGATTGGATATGAGCATATAAATGGTGGAAATCCACTTAAAGGCCTTGAAAAAAATAAATATGGACAAATAGCGATGAGCGCTCTTATAAAACAATAAGTTTTCAGATTGATCGTCCTTGTTCAACATCTTTTGATTGCCTGTTACGAATCTTTTGAAGTTGGATCAACCGTTTGTTGCGCTCTATATCCTGATCCAGCAATTGTAGTTTTTCCAATGGATAACCCAAGGTAGAGAGGCGGTATTTTCTGCCCTTCAAGATTCCATATTGACTACCCCGTTTATATAATTCGTATCCCTTGGATTTCAGTAGTGTTAGGAAGTTTTTCGAGGATATTGCTTTATCATATATCTCCGCAAGGTGGAGTTGCAGTCGTTGCTTTTTGGAAAGCCTACCAGTTCTGAGCTGTAGCTGGTATTCAGCATCTTTTAGAAGTGAGAGGTCTTTTTTTTTGAATGGTCGACCTTACTGTGCTCCAACCTTAAAAACCTGTCCTGATAGCGTTCCATATTCTGCTTCAGTTCCCTAAATTTAGATCGTGATAGCCGTTTTACCTTACCTCCCAGTTCAACAGCAGACACTATTACATGTATATGTAAGTGGTCTTTGTTACGATGCATAGAAGATACTATTAGGGAATTAGGACTACGCTCTTTTGCATACGTCCTTGCTACCTCCAACAAGGCATTTTTAGATAAGTGTTTGGAATCCTTGGCGTGAAAACTCAATATCTCGTGGTAAGCACGATTCGCTTTGGCGTGCGGAATGAATCGCTTATCGTTATTTGTCTCAAACTGCACCAGCATATTGTCAATACGAGCTTCGAGAACAGCTGCTTCCAATGCAGGGTCTCCTTTGGACTGTATAAGCTCCTTGTGATATTTTCGGTCGCCACGAATGGCGCGTGAAAGTACGAAGCCATCTTCCGTCAGATCGTGCCCTACGAGAATATACCGCAGGACATTCGACAAATTTGCTTTGCTCTTAATGGACTTGCTCTTGATAATCATGGTCAGACTATAAGTTTTGAGAACCGCAGTTCAAGTTCTTCTATTCGGTCAAGTATATCCTCTATCTGCGGAGAGTCACCGTTTTCTTCCAAGAGCGCCATGAGTTGCATCAGCTTTTGATGGATTATCGTCAGTTGCTCCCTATCATAGCTTGATGTAACACCAAGGCCCAATCTATCGAAAATGGTTCGGTACAAAAACTTGGAAACACTCATGTCTCCCTTTTGATCTTTGATACGTCTCAGGGCATCAGGGGCAAAACCAAGGGTAAACTCCTTACGAAATTTCCTTCGTTTTCTGTTGTATTCCCTGTGCCATAATCTGTAATACCGCTTTTTTGCCTCGATGACCTCTTCCTTGGTAGGATTGGCATCTGCTTTGAATACAGCGTCTAAATAGTCATGGATACTATTATATTCCATCATACAAACAATTATGGATTACCGATTTTGTGTTCCAAATACCTCTCGAAGACCCGTTCTGCTTGAATATTTGCATAGGTCGCCTGTTGAAAATATGTTCCAGCCCTTTGTGGGGTTGGCAGCGGCACACCACAATATGCACTGTCGCCACGTAGGATGGCTTTTTTGATGTTCTGAATATGAGTATACTTTTCCATTTTTATTGAGTTTTAGTTTGTTCGTTTATCGTATCATATTCCCTGTATTTGTCAAAGTTTAAATATTGGACTGAATAATTTGCGTTCAGGGATTCATCCTGTTCAGGGGCGGGAAGCGCCATATAGCGAACCAATCTGGACTGTTTGTAAAATGGGTACACCTTGCATTTCAAAGGTTGCATGCCACTTGGGACGACCAGTATATGATCTTTGCGCATCGTACGGACTTCATCAGGCGTCATCAGTTTGCGCCTTTTTGTATGCCCATTGTCATCATCATATTCATATTCCCCGAGCGTGTCAGAGATGGCACGGCTCTCATCCGAGAGTCCAGTAAAATATACCTTCACATTGGCATTGTTCAGGATGGTCTTCCCGTTGTGCATACCATAGTTATGGTAGAGCTGGTTCTCCGATTGGATCACCCCCATAATCGGCATCGCAAACTTGCGGGAATTTGAGATTATGTTCGCAAGGTTTGGCAGGTGCAAGCTCGAAAGTTCTTCCAGAATTACAAATACGTCCTTATCATTTTTGCTCGGAAGGCTCCTGAATACATGGGCGAAATATTGCTCCCAGAAGATTGAGAGTATCGTGCTGTAGTACTGAATATCCGATAATGGACAACGGAGGAATATGGCCGTCTTTGTCATGCGCAGGCTTTCAAAATCAATGGTGTCGACACTCGTTAGGTCGCACAGGTTCTCATCCTCTCCCAAGAATGCCAGCGAAGCCTGTGCAGAACTGATGATGGATGCCCTCGTATTTTCACTATTACCCATGAGCGAGAGGAACTTGCGCCATAGGTGTTTCGGGGTGGTATCGGCAAAATAGGCCTCAATTATTTTCGGTTCCCCTGCGAGTACCTCAAGGATACGATAGACATTGGCAAGATTTTGATGGATACGGGGTTCCGTTGCCCGTAGGTGGTGGATGCACAATCCGATAAGCTCGGTTGCCTTGAGCGTCCAGAAATTTGATTCCTTACTTGTGGCACGCACCAGCATACTGGCGACCTTGTTCACATCGGCATTGGTCTGGATACGATGGAGCGGATTATAATACAGGGAATTTGAAGTATCCCCAAAATTGATTTCCTCCACCGTATAGCCACGGTACAAAAGAAAATTCTTGGTTTTGATGAGCTCACCCGATGGATCGTTTATAATGAGGCTCCCACCGTTTTTATCGTTTCCAATGTTGAAGATGGAAGGGTATATTATCGTTGTCGTCTTACCACCTCCGCTCGGTGATATGACCATCAGGTTGTTACGGGACTGGCGCACCGAGAGATGCTTTTTTCCCGTTATTGAAAATCCATTGTACCGTACCGAGATGAGCTTGGATGGCCTTGCATATCTTGCCGTTAGGCTATGGTTCTTGCCTGCTATCTTGAGCAGGATACTGTCAAGGAACTCTTCCGTCCTCTCCAGCGCTCTTATGTTTATGTTCTTTAGATTCATACTATTGATGTTTATGTTAATTTCCTGAGAATTGCTCTAAACAGTTTGTTGAAAGCCTTAAGGAAGAGTTCCGATCCACGCGTCAACATATACAGGCAGATCAGGAACATCTTCAGTAAAAACCGCAGTAAGGTTATTGCTGTGTTCATGGTATATGATTCAGTTCGTTCGGGATTCAAATTCGATCGCGATGCCCAATTCTCCAAAAAGTTCCTCGTAGAGATTGCGCATCATACCGAAGCGCCTGTCCTGTTCCATAGTTTGGGGCTGGTAGACCACTACTACCTTCAGACCCTGCCAGTTTCGGTCTATCTGGGCAGACCGCTCAAGAAACAGCGCCATTACTTCTTCGGGCTTGTTCTGCAACAGTTCCATATCCGCCCTGCGGTGCACCGAGAACCAATCGCTGTTGTTCTCCTGTAAGTCCGAATAGAGATAGAGCAATGTATGGCTTAGGCTATCTTTTTGCAGATGGGCAATCTCTTCCATCAGGGGTATCCAGATAGAAGAAAATCGGTAGGTCTCCTCTTGCTCTGGTCTTTCGAGCAAGGCATCGATTTCCGAGAGAAATTCGCCGACAAGTACATCACGTTCCAATTGGTTCCCCATAAGGGCATTCCCGCCTTCAAGGTGGAGCTGTTGGTGGCCATTGTGCTGGAGGCTGTTGATTGTTCGGTAACGAAAGGTGGCGGATCGCCAAGGCTCCGTATCCAGTCCAAAGCCTTTTTTAATGGTCCCAGGGTCGGGCCTCGCGATAAAATCCACCTCCGTTTTGTCCTCCAAGACCGAGATGACGGTTCCCGTATGTTCCGTATCGGTGCAGGCCGATAGTATCAGCCCGATCACCAGTATATAGCTATAGTGTTTCATAATTCTTGTGTTTTAAATGGTTAAACCTTTATAGAATGATGGGAGCATTGCTATGGGATGCTCAAAGAACTTGGGCACCTTGCCGTCGCTCCGATGGATGCAGTTTGTGCTGTAGAAGGTCTTGAGGGACTCTTCATAGAGCCGCTGTATCAATTCTTCCACATCGTGGGCGTAGATCTGTATCTGGGTGCGGGCAAGCTCGGATTCCTTTTGTTTCTTGTGTACCTGAGCAATGGAAACCTTGAGAGCCTTCACCTCCTTGGCAATCCGCTGCTCGTCCTCTTCTGCGATACGGTAGGTATCCCATATCCTTTTCTCGTTCCGGCTGAGTCCCTTGAAATGGACGACCGCAGCCGCTATGGTCGTAATGAACATATTCAGGCAGGCGAAATAGAAGGCACCAGCACCATTGCCAAATACCATACTGCCTTTTAATGTGGTAGTCCTGAATATGCCGAGTACATAGAACACCATAAAAAGTAGTCCAAAAACCACGAAGGCAATAGCCCTCCGCTGGTTCGGCGTCCTTCCCTTGGCAATGATATCGGGCAGGTGCTCGGCGGTAAAGAAAATCCCGATACCGATGGCAAGCCCAATAATATAGGATGTTAGCAGGGGGTAGCCCATGGCCTGGAGTGCTGCGCTCGATATCAAGGTATCCACCAAGATGAGGAACATCAGTGCGATCCTTGTCCACCGATAGCGTTTGGCTTTCTTCTTTAGGGTATGGTCACATTTTTCTACCTCCCGCTTTTTGATGCGGTGGTCGGTACCCTTCTTCTCAAGTTCACTGTTGAGTTCTTTCAGGGTACGTTTGGTCTCTTCCTTATCGGCAAGGATGTGGTGGGATTCGATCTCCGATTGGAGCTCCTTCTTTGCGGTCATCATCATCTTGCTGTAAGCTCCGCCTATGACACCACTATATACATCCTTCTCGCATTCCGGTTCCGGCTTGCTGGGTTGCATATTCCCGAGGTCTTTGCCCAAGGGAATCGCTATCTCGTTCTTGATCGTTTCGTGCTGCTCCAACAGCTTCTTCTCAAGGTCTTCCACACGGTAGCGGAAGACGGTGATGTTTTCGTTTTCTTTAAGATTGTTCTTGATGTTTGTTTTCATAATTCAATTTTTATGGGATTTATAAATAAAGAGGACATCCCGAAATATTCGGGATGCCCTTAGATCATTAGCTTTTGCCAATCAAGAAGTTAAATCTATGCTCTGCATCTATATAGCTTTTCGCATAAAAAGATTGGCTGCTTTCGCTATCATAGATGACATAAAAGCCCGTCTGCGGGTCTTGAAGAAACTCGATTTGATTTTCTTTATCCAGTATCCTCATAGAGAGGATGCGGTCATTGGTCTGAATTCCAAAGTTTTTGTGGAAAGCACTTTGGGGCTCTTTTCTAACACTACTTTTCATAACTTTTGTTAGCATTAAGGGTTAATAAAAACCGGCTGAGACAAAAGCTTCAAAGAGAGTTCAGGAATTCAATAGATCGATTGTATGGATAAAAAAAGGTATTTTGAATATGAAATTGTGAAGAATAAAAAAAGCTTAATTTGAAACGGTGTCTCAAATTAAGCTTTCAAAAGAGACAAAATTGATTTGACCCGTAAAAAACAGGTGCGAATCCAAAGATTCTAATCAAATTCCCGAATTAATCGCTACGAGTGGCTTCTTATCTCTTTGATGCTAAAGTAGTTATTTTCTGTATAACCGCCAAAAAAAATCTGTACATTTATAAAACTTATGGACATCCAATACAACAGGAAACGTTTTATTTCCGTGATGGAACTGAGCTCATCAGGCATCAAGACAATCTCTGCGGCACCCTTCCATATCAAGAACAGAACCGACCTTTCAAGGTTTTCGGATAACCGAAAGCATATCTTTAGGCTCCATAATCTGATCGACAATGAAAATAATTTAGATATAGATGGCTTCAAGGAAAATCTTCTACCTGAAATAATAAAGCATTACCGTCTGATCAACAATTCGAGAAACCCTCAGGCTTTTCAGATAGTCCTAACAGGTTATTATAGGGAATTAAAGAACAAGGAAGAGGTTTTGGCAATTCTCAATCAATCAATAAAAGAAAAGTCCCTGAGCAGGAGTTATTCTATTTCAATTTTAAAGGAAGCTGATGAATCAAGGTTGCCATTTTTGGCTTGGAAGAACACCGCCTCTTTAGATGAGCGTATTTTTTCCAATGAGGATCAAAAGAAGGATACATACTTACACATTGACATTGGGGGAGCAACGACAGAAATTAGTGTAACAAATGATATTAATGATTTTTCCAATACAATAAGTTTGGAAAATGAAATCACTAAACTAGTTGAACAAATACTTGATACTGAAAAATTAACTGAAAAAATACTCAACAATATAATTTTAGATCTATGCTCAAAGGTTTTGGATGTATTTGTAGATAAATTTAAAAGATTCCACACAATTGACTTTGCCGTGGCCTCTGGGAGTGCTGTTAGTTTACAGCACCAGCTATTGAATCCAGAAGTAAGCGAACTTATACCTATTGATACTCTTGAGGATTCAATTCAGATAGCAAGAATCAAAAACAATCATTCATTTGATAGCATTCAACAAAAAGAGATTTACTACAGAACATTATTGGGTTCTTATGTTTTGAAGACCCTCTTGAAATATGCCAAAGTCGACTCTTACTTTCTTAATATTGCCAATCTGAGAATTGGATGTATCTACGATATGATGCTCAAACTAAGGGAAAACAAAAGCCCTTATTTATAAGGGCTTTTTGGGAAGCTGGATTTTTATGATCATATTCCCCAAATCTTAATTGTCTCCCAGTTTTCTATGTCGCTGTACTTGGCAGCAAAGCCACAGAGAATAGCATCATAGTGAAGGCTAATGGATTTAATCAGTATCCGTTTGGCGTTATTGCCCTCAGTCTCTTTAATCTCGTGTTTGAGGTACGCCAGTCGACGTTCCTTGTTCTCTTTTTCTATTTCCTTCAGGAAGTCTTGCAATGGAATATTCAGTTTTTCGACGTCTATTGCGAGGATCGTTGTAAATTCTTTTTGGCTATTACCCATGATTATGTTCTGTTTTGATTTAATAGAATCATAGCATACATAGGAATATTGTCAAACCTTCAACTCTGGTAGTAGTGGGTTATGCCGAGGGCGATTGCGTCAAAAATTTTTAGGGCATAATGCTCTGGTTCGTGGGATTTTCTCTTGCCGGGAAGTGACACGGGCAATTGCTTTACGTTCTCAGATATGACCTTGGCGATCTCATATTTGGAATGGGCATTAAAGGCCTTGAACACGAACCGAATATCGTTCCTCGAATATTTCGAGACAGGGATTTCCTTGGATTCGGCATATTTTTCAATGCTGGATATCGCGCGCCTGACCCGTTTGCTTTTCCTTGACCCAAAACCATCCGCATCCTCAAGGATGACCAGCTCGGGAAGGTAGAAGGTAATCTTTTCCTTGACCTTCCTAAGAACGTCTCTGTTCCGTATGGGATATTTGTGCAGCACCACATTATAAGCTCCCAATACTGTAAGGGCATCCTTGAGTATCGCCAGACTGAAGCCCCGTGCGTGCACGAATATCGCCATCACGACACGGCTACGCCTATTCTCCTGTATCTCTTGACCCATACGGCTCGATATCCTTTAATCTATTGACAATCTCCGATAAATACGATAATTTATAGACGTTCTTCGATGAGCTATGAGCCTTAAATTCAGCGATGAGTTTTTGGCTCCGCGCTATGAGCGTATCGGCAATGTGCTTATAAATAGGTGCAAACAGCTCCCGTAGCGATGCATCGAAGAGCATATGGTATGTCAGGAGCAATTCTGGCGGCGGATTCCGATGTCCGTGTTCGTAGCGCACAAGGTTACTCGCTTTCATCTCCAGTAGGACGGCAACATCTTTCTGGTCGAGCGGTGACTCGGTGCGTAGGTCTTTTAATAAAGTTCTAGAATGTATCATATAAAAAAGTGCCGTGGGGGTTATGCTCCACCGGCACTTTTTATTGTAACAACACTCGGTATCTGTTCTATGCACCATAGTGTATTCAGGAAATTATCCAAACGGATAATTTTTTCCGCGGTCGCTCGATATTCCGTGGATTGGTTCGGGATAAGTCGGTACGCCCAGTATTTTTACTGGGAAGGGGTTGCGCCCAATGACCGCACATTTTCTGCTTTGGAAATGACCGTATAGTTTTCCTGGTCAATGACACGCCCACAGTCGTGACAGGCATACAAGCCCTCCCAGATACCCTCAAAGGGTTCAACGGAAGCCCCGTTGCCGTCACAGGTACCAAAACCGCTTGCCATCGTGTGGTTTCCACAGAGGCACTCCCAATGGTCACCTCCATTTGACACTTCAATACGTTCGCTTTCTTTCATAGCTTGAATATAGCATCGCACACATTGAGGTCAACAATCACTTTTTCTGTTTTTGCAAGCAAAAACAATTGTGCCCCAAATATGCACTCCATCAGTTCAGGGGATGCTTGAGCATCTGGCCACGCAGGTGTTCGGCAGTAGCAGAAAGATAGATGGTCGTGGTGGAAATATCACTATGTCCCATCATCTTGGAAAGGGAATAGATATCGCACCCACCCTCTATCATCAGGGTGGCAAAGGTATGCCTGAGCCTATGGATGGTAAATTCTATCCTTGAGATATCCTTGAGGGTACGCACGACACGTCTAAGTCCAGAGTCGGTATAGCCTTGGTTCCTGTTGAAAGAGGTAAAGAACTCTGGACAGGTCTTCATCAGTTTCTTACGTTCGTTTACATAGCGTTTGAGGCTCTGTGCAAGGGTATGGCTCATTGGGATAATCCTGTCCTTGGCACCTTTTCCGTTGCGGACGAAGAGCGTCAAGTTCTCGATATCGACGTCCAGAACGTGCAGGTTGAAGAGTTCGGACTTACGGAGACCTGCATAGAGGAAGGTGGCGAATATGGCGTGGTTTCGGTATCGGAGGAAGGAACTTGGGTAGGGATAGTTCAGTATGATTTCCAAGAGCCGCTTAGCATTCTCTGTGGTTATCTTCTTGGGTATTGTCTTAGGTATCTTGGGCGTCTCGATGTCCTCGATGTAATTTTTGGGCAGATGCCCCTTGTCCACGCAATATCGGAAGAAGACGATGAGGGATTTGTGGTAGGTCATAAAGGTGGCGGGCTTCCAGTTGCGGTGTACCCGACCGTTGATAAAAAAGTGCCTGACACCCTCATCGGTGACCTCTTCGATCTTTGTTATCTCAAGTGATTTGCAAAAGAAACTTATGGCAGAGCGGTAGCTCCTGACGGTCTTCTTGGAATATCCCTTTATGTAGAGCGAATGGTCAAAAAAGCCATCCGCGATGATCTGTATATCCATTATTGATTTTTCGGTCGATACGGTTTTGACCAAGTTTGAGCCACCATTGGGAATTGAACCCAACACCTCCGACTTACCATGCCGACGCTCTAACCAACTGAGCTATGGTGGCGAAATAACCCTTTTTGCCCGACCCACTCCTAGGGGTTGGGGGTCGCAAATCGCTTAAAAAAGTTCTGCCAGCCTTATAGAATACCGTAATCCGAACATTTGGGTTAGGACGTTGAATTACCATTTAGGTGGCCCACGTCCTATCTGCCCAATACGTTATTTTATAAGGGAAATCTGATGGTTTGGTAAGTTGGGGGAACGCTAACTTTGGGGGCGCTAACCACCAAGGTTTTCGTAAGCTTCCATTGGTTTCTACCGTATCGCATTAAGTGAATAAAGTGTTCGGATATATCCATTGTAGACCACCTAATACGAATCATCAATACTGAGCTTGAGGATGTCATCGACCAGATGCTCAACGCCCAAAGATCGAACATAACGCTCGGTCATCCGGAGGTCGGTATGTCCCATCAACTGCTGGAGCTTTGGTAGGCTGATATTGTTTCGGGCGAGGTTACAGGCAAAAGTATGGCGCAGTTGGTGCAGGTGGAAACGGACGCCCGACCGTTCGTTCAATCTCCGCACCCAATGCTTGATGCCGTATGCGGTCAGCCGATCGTCCCTTTTTTTCGAGACAAATAGATATTCGCATTGGTAACCCTGTCGTTCCTTCAGATAGTCCGAGAGATGGATGCGCAAGGTCGGGTTGATGGGTATTTGTCGTGTCCGTTTTGATTTTGAGGTCGCACCTCGCACAATCAGATAGTTTTTGTCCAGATTGATATCCCGTACCTGAAGCGACAACAGTTCTGTCTTACGGACGCCCGTAAAGAACAGTGTGCTCAGTATAGCCGTGTCCCTTTTTAGCAGGAATGGGGAACGTGAGAGAAGCGTAACGGTCGAGAACAGTCTTTCAATATCCTTCTTCTTGATGGCGGGCTTGTTCTCGTAATGGCAACGGGGCTTTTTAATATATGCCAACGGGGACTTATCGATATGGCCACCTGTCTCTAGCCAGATAAAGAAAGGATTTAGCTTGTTCCAGTAATTGGCGATGGTCGTATCCTTGACCCCCGTGACCACTTTGTCTCTTCCTACGATCCGCTTGCGGGTCTGGAGTACCTTGAAGAACTCGTTCAGGGCGGTCTCAGTAAGATGGTGGGGATAAGTAATATCTGGCAACAATGTGGTCAGCTGTCGATATGATTCCCTGTAGGTCTTGATGGTCGAGGGTCGCCGTCGTAGGCTGAACTCACAGATTTTTATGTACTGCTCGAAGAGCGTATTGAGTTTTGGTTTTCGAGGGGACATGGGAACAGTCTAGCTCGGCACGGGCAAAAAATCAGCGCACCACATACCCAACCACGGGCATATACAGAAACCCATCGTGTCTATATCTGTGTTGCCTAGAACATAGTTTGAAAGTGAGCGAAACTGGTTCCATGCGCTACCTGAACCCTGAAGTCAGTTATTTTGCCAAGACCAACTTCCGCAACGAGGGGAAGCTTTTTGGCATTTTCCAGAGGGACAGGATGATGCATCTCTATGTACTCGGTAAGACGGGAACGGGAAAGACCAATCTGCTCACTACCCTGATTTTGCAGGATATCATCCACGGGAGGGGCTGTGCGGTATTCGATGTCCACGGGGATCTGCTCCGTAATATCCTTGACCACCTACCACAGAAAAGAATAAAGGATGTTATCCATCTCGATATGGCAGATCCTTATCTCAGCTATAGGTACAACCCGCTCAAAAAGGTTAGCGAGGAAAAGCAGTCCCTTGTGGTGGGTGGATTGCTCGATGCATTCCAAAAGCTCTGGAAAGGGGCGTGGGGGATGAAGCTGGAACATATCCTCCGCTACATAGTATTGACCTTGATTTCACAGCCCAAGGCTGATCTTTCCGATATCCCGAGGATCGTCCATGATAGGGAATTTCGGGAGCAGTGCATCTTGGGAACAACCAACAAGGAGGTTCTCAGATTCTGGCGGGACGAGTTCCCGAACTACAATATCAAGACGGACCTTATGCCCATCCTCAACAAGGTCGGTGCTTTCTTGGCGCATGCGAGCGTCAGACGTTTCTTTATAGGGAATCCAACGGACATTTCCCTGCGCCACGCTATGGATACCTCAAAGATCATCCTTATCGATATTTCCAAGGGAAAGATCGGACGGGACGCCTCTCATATCATTGGCTCGATACTGATTACTTCCTTTGCGAATGCTGCCTTTACCCGTATCGATACCGAGGAAGAGTTGCGTACCCCGTTCCATATTTTCTTGGACGAATTTCAGAATTACACCTCGCCGAGTATCTCGGGAATCCTGAGTGAGCTGAGGAAATTTCGCGTTTCCTTGACGCTTGGGAACCAATACATATATCAGCTTGATACGGACATCAAAAATGCGGTACTGGGAAACGTGGGTACCTTGGTTTCATTTAGGACGGGGCAACAGGACGCAAGCTATCTGACGAAGCAGTTCCATCCGATATTCCAGAGCACCGATCTGACGAGCCTTGAAAATTTTGATATCTACCTGACCCTTATGATCTCGGGAAAGCCCAGCCGACCTTTCTCGGCTACCACCATACCATATAAGGATATTCTCTAAGGTTTTTTTGATGTCGTCTTTGTGTATGGGTCTGTGGTGCCTAACCGAGTCTATTGCTTTCTGTCATACTCTCATTGAAACCAAAAAGAAATACACTATGAAGAAACACAACAAAACGACCATCTGCCATGAAGTGCAGGTACATTATAAACGACCGCTCTTTGACGAACCCAAGAAAGTGACTTCTTCGGAATCCGTGGTAGCTCTGCTCTGGGAATATATCGATCCCGAGCGTCTCGACTATAAGGAATTTTTTTGGCTCCTTCTCTTGAACAACAGCAATACGGTGATAGGCATGAGCGAGATTGGTGTCGGGAACACCACGGCTGTAGCGGTCAATTATAAGGAAGTACTGCAATTGGCTATTTTGACCAATTCGGTCGCTATCATCGTGGCGCACAACCACCCCAGTGGTGCATTGGAACCTTCCAAAGCAGATCGTCAGTTATCGGAAAAATTAGCGGAAGCAACCAAACTGTTGGACATTTCATTGCTCGACCATGTGATCGTGACCTCGGAGGGATATTATTCCTTTATGGATAACGGCCTGCTCTGAGTGTGGAACACCGAAAAAAAGCCGTTAATAACGGCAGATAATTTTTTAGCAGCATTTATTAGTCCTTTTTATCCGTGGCGATTTGTCACCCTACCTATGCCCAAAACACCCATAACCTACTACGGAGGAAAATTGAATATGGTAAAACAGATCCTTCCGCTCATTCCGGAACATCGGGTGTATGTGGAACCCTATTTTGGGGGAGGCGCCATCTTTTTTGCCAAACCAAAATCAGAATCCGAGGTCATCAATGACCTCAATGATATGGTCGTTAATTTCTTTGAAATTGCCAAAACCCGATATCTGGAACTGAAGCTGAAAATAGAGGCGACCCTGTTCTCCAGGGCGACCTACAGCGTTGCTCTTGCAATCTATCGGATGCCCCACCTCTTTACAAGGCTCCAACAGGCCTGGGCATTCTATGTAGGAACGAATATGGGGTTCAGTTGCCAAATCGGTTCTTGGGGGTTTGATAAGTACGGAAAACGGGTCAAGGCGTTCAGGAACAAGAAAATACGTTTCGACAGCTCTATTCAGAACAGGTTGGAAGGTGTCCAGATCGAGCATTTGGACGCTTTAAAGGTCATTGGGAACCGCGATGGCGAGGATGTTTTTTTCTATCTCGATCCCCCGTATCCGAACAGCGACCAAGGGCATTACTCTGGATTCAGCCAACAAGACTTTGAGAATCTCTTGGAGGTTCTTTCCAAAATCAGAGGAAAATTCCTGCTGTCCTCATATCCAAATGAAGCTTTGGATACACATACCAAGCAGTTTGGATGGCATACTCTTGTCTTTGACAGGGCAAAGAGTTCGGTGCACGCGAAATACCGAAACAGCACTACCAGAAAGATAGAGGTGCTCACGGCAAACTATCCATTTGAGCTAAAAGAAGAATAATTGAATATAAACCCGTGGCAATGCCACACTAAAACTATATATTATGAATGACAAAGTAATGATCGAGACATTGATCGACAACCTCAAGGAGGATGTCAAACTATTGGAACAGGTGGAAGAACAATTGGAACCACTTGAGAGACAGAAGCGTGAGATTTCGTCGCGCATCAAGGAACACCAACGTGATGCTGGGGTACTCATAAAATATGCCGATGAGAACGACCAAAAGCAGTTGGAAGAGCTGGGATTTGTAATCCCGAGCTCCATCACGGGGCTCAATGAAGTGGCAACCATCGCTCTTGAAGCGATCATCAAGGCAAAGGACAGAAAGCTCACCAATGAGCAGTTACACCAAGCCTATGAGAAGATCGCAAAGGAACAGGGCGAGGAAGTGGTGAACTATACCGAGTTCAACATCAAGTGCCGTCCGCTGTTCAACTCACAGAAACTCGTGCGGAAAAAAGGCAAGGACCCGAAAACCTCACGGGATGATATGATCTCCTTGAACGGTGGAATTTCTGAGAAGAAATGATGTGCCGATAATTTAATGACAGGCACCCCGACTCTTCGGGGTGTTTTTTTGAATAATTACTCTTCTTTTTTAAGATAACACAACCCATTAATGTCATTAGTATGGTATAAGTCGTAAATATCATTATCTGGCTCTATACAGATATCCGTTTCGATATCATAAGTATAACATTCAATGTCAATGTTGTTGACTGGTTTGATTTTTATACCATTAATTTCAGGAACATTTTCTTTCCGTGAGTTTAAATCTAAATTATATTTTTTTCCGACTTTGATAGTTTCACAAGCATTATTAGAATTTAAAATTTTTCCAGTAATGATTTTGTATTTTTTAGTTTCTTTTTTGGCATAAATAATATTCCAATTATTTAGTTCTTCCAGTTTAGTAATTAAAAAAATTCCAGAATCATTACTTTTAGCTTCAATAGTTGATTTTTTAGTATTGCATCCAAAGAAAAAGATAGAAATAATTAATATAGCAATTCTCATATTATTGTAGTGTTTGGATTATAGTTGTTTTTCCTTTGTTCTTAACAGACCATTCCACTTTTTTAACTCCAGTCGGGTATGTACCACTTGGCGTCATTGACATAACATTCCCTGAAGCATCATATAATGTTTCATATACTTTCCCAGATTGTGGTGTAGCCTTCCTATGAGCTTTATTGTAGACAGTTCCTGCGGCGTTAGCAGCAGGAGAGGACACTCCTTTCTTTTCAGATATCAAAGCACCCTGATATGCTTCGGAAACCTCATGCAGCATGTCAGCACCTGGCTTTCCATTTCCTGTACTCATCTTGTTTAATACATCGGGATTAACTTCTTGTTCAGCTGTAACAGTAGTATTCCCATTAGAATCTTTAGATACTGTATTTCCAGAAAATGCTCCTCCTATGTAAAGATCACCAGCTTTAGTTGTTTTTGTATTTTCTGCGTTAACATTTACAGTAATATTACTATCATCAATAGCATCAACTAATTGTTGAGCATCCTTGGACAGTTTCCCAGATCCGGTTTGACTATATGAAACTTTTCCCTTTGAATCCATAGTAAGCGATAGTTCTGTAGATACTGACGCCTGAAGCTCTTTGAATGCTGCCGCTTTTTCAGTTCCTTTAATTATTACGTCTTCGGGAGCCATTCCGTCAGGATCAACAAAACGAAGAGGATTGTCGAAGGCGTAGTTGTAAGGACTGTGCTTTCTCATCATTTCAGCAAGAGGGTCTATGTTCATCCATCTTCCCAGCGCCGCGTCATAGTTACGCGCTCCAAAATCGTGCCAGTTGAGCCCCAGCTCGTTCTGTTCCTCCTTGCCGTTGTAGCCGTACTTGTAACTACTCCCAAACAGCGGATCAACAGGTGTAAGCACAATAAATCCTCCAGAGATATTAAATCCCTTTTGACTATTGTTATAGCCTTCGTGTTTTAGTCCGAAAGGATAGTAATGGCTTTCCTCTAATATTTTCACTTGATTATCATTAGGATCAGGATCTAAGGCGTACCGTACTCTAATATTTCCTAAGTGATCTAGGTAATGAAACACATAATTATAACTTGGTATTCCGCCACCACTACTATGGGTGACCTCCACAGTACCTTCGGTGTGCGGAAAAAAGTCGAGTTGGGCAGGTCCCGAGCCGGGTCCGTCTTCATCTTGATACTGAAATCCGTCTCTGTATTCGATAGTTGTAGTGTTGCTGCCTTCGGTCACGGCTTTTTGAAGTTTAATACCATCTGCACTATAAAGATAGGTAATATTGCCTTGCGTCCCGAAATCAACTTGTACCGGTAAATTGAGGTGGTTGTAGGTAATATTGGTGATACCTTTGTTTTTGTCTTCGATCATGTTTCCGAAGCTATCATACACAAAGTCTGGATATACACCTGTGTGTCCATCATTAAAACCCTTAGAGTTGCTTTCAGCATCGGTCACCTTAATAAGACGATTACTATTGTCAGTCACATCATATTTATAGGTAAGTGAATCAATTGCAATAGGATTTGCCAGTTCCTGCGAACCATTTCTTTGAAGAGTTAGAATATTTCCGTTACTGTCATAAGAAAGATGTTCGTCATAGCTCTGCGTAAGCGGAGCGGCCGCTTCGGGTTTTTGAAACCAAGCATCTAATAATCGGTTTAGATAATCATAGGAATACCCATACTTACGTTCTAAATTATCACTACTGGTACGCCAAGAGGTTTGAGCAATATTGCCATTGTAAAGCGGTTGGACTGTCCCATTTACAGTGTTGTCCACGGTGGTATAATCAATTTCAAATGCGAAAAAATCGGTAGGTTGACCCGACCCTCCCAAATTACTCATATTGTTAATGTTGGTTAGCCAACCTCGAACATTGTACTGATAATCTACTTTTTGAAAAAAGGTAGCCCCAGAAGTATCGGTCCCACCAACTTTTTTATTTTTAAGTTGTCCTAAGGCATCATATTCGTTTTTAGCTAAGAGTTGCTCAGACATGGTATTTACCTTATGCAAGTGTTTTATAACTCTTTGCTGGTCGTCATAAATATAGGTGTCTCTTATGGTTTGTTCTTGATAGCTGCTTTCTAAACGATGCTTAGTGAGGGTATAGAGGGGATTTCCAATAAAATCATACTTAGTGTCTATTTGTGTATATCCATTTTGAGGATAGTCTGTATGTACTCTCACGGCACGTGCCTTATCATCATAGAGTGTATAGGTTAGCTTATGATCGGTATCGTTTTGCGTCTCTAAAATCCGCACCCAGCTTCCCGTTTGCAATCCTTTGGGTAATTGAGCGTTGTTGTAATATACCGAACTGTCGCCATCGCCTACAGTACCGGGTATGTTAGAAGGAGCATTTGGCCAACTGTAATCATCGTAATAGTTTATGGTGAGTATATGGAAACCAGTAGTAGGAGCCACATTGTTGGTATAGCCAAATTCTACTCCATTTATTGTAGTATAATTAGAAGTTCGCGTTTCAGAATAATCGGTTCCCTGCGTATCTTCAATTGCTTGTCTGTTAGGCTCAGTTATTGTGCCAGTTACCCAACTAGTATAGGCTACGCGTCCAAACGGATCGTACTTGGTACGCAACCAACCCTCAGATCCATCGCCAAAGGGAGAGAGCACCGGTCCTGTTGCAATGGGACGGTCAAGCGGATCGTATGCAATGTACTCCACGTCCTTACCCGGCAACTTTTTTCTTACAAGTCTGTTTCTCTGATCATAAGAGTATTGATAGCCTAATTCATCTAGTAAAGCTTGATGATTTGAAGCTAAGCTACTCCCATCAACAATTAGTTCGGAAGCTTTTGGTGAGAGCACAATGGCTAGATTTCCAAAATCATCGTATACATAATACGTGTCAAGATTGATATTAAGGTTAGGATCTGGAGTTGATGCTCGACCCGAAACAGTAGAATAATGTCTCTTTAAAACCACACGCCCAAGTTTGTCTTTATATTCCACAACACTCCCCCGTACTGCGCTATTTTCATTGTTCTCGTCATAGGTGATTGTTTTATACAATTGATCAGAAGGATAGTAACCATCATAGTCAAGATCTGGCAGAAAGCTACTATTAGGACCAATGGAAAATTTATAAACCTCATTGTTAGCGTTGGTATGGTATTTAAATTTTACTTCATGATTACTTCCCATTGCCCACTCATTACCCGGGGCGGCGTGTTTAAGTACTCGGTTTAGTGGAGAAGGTTCAAACTCCTTTTCACTATAGGGATTTATAGTATTGTCAAACTCAGAGGTATTGTAAAAAGCTTCCGTATTGGATAACCCAGTTCCATCAAATAAGAGCGATGTGGATGATCGTTCATAGGGCAAGTATTCTTTAATTTGTCTACCAAGAGGGTCATACTCTAAGTGTGTAATTAGGTCGCCTCCGGTTCCTCCCTGCTTGTGGGCTATTTGCTGAATGGGACGTCCCAAACCATCATAATAGGTAATGTTAGTAATCACATCACTTGCATTACTTGAGGAAGATGGCGTGGCAACCTTATAGGTCTTAGTCTTTACCCAGTTTTGAGTGTTATCTTGCCCATACACCGCTATGGTAGTAAATAAACACAGTAAGAGTATCAGCGGAAAAGATAAACCCAGATGCTTTAGAGTTTTGATTTTTTGGCGAGCTGTATCAATCATAGTACGATGGTATAAATTTGTGTTCAAAGGGAAAGGTCTAAAAGAATCAGTTTTCAGTTCGGTATCGATACTCATTTTCTTGAAGAATATTTCCGTGTTTATCCTCTATTTGAATGAGCCTCCCAAAGACATCATACATAAAATACTGGATATCTCCTTTGGGGTCAGTAATTGACGTGACCCCTTCAAGTGGCCTATAAATCATAGTTGTGACCAAGACATTGATATTACTTTGGTAGTGATTTCTCAAAGAGGATAGAGCGCTTGTTAAACCACTAGTAGTAGTTGCATTTTCAATGTTTGAACGTAAGTTAGATGGAATATTCAAATAACCTATATTTTCTAGTTTTGCAACAGGATACTGGCCAGTAAAGCTCCATAAGTAAGTAGTTCGTGAACCACCTTCTTGTCCATAATCTACCAAATTGCCATAGTTATCGTATCTATAGTATAAGAGCCTTTCTTCTAAGTTATTATCTTCTTTTGCAAAGAAGATTTTTTGAGGCTGAATATGACCGTTTGAATTAAAAAATTGTTTAAGCTCTTTACTCAATAACTCTTCCACACCTCCTATTTCCTTATAGATAGTTTTCTCCACTAGTTCAGATATCCTATTTTCTGCTATTAAGTTCGACATATACGGTTCGCTTATCATGTCCTTAGGATATTTATAATAGGTATTGTAAATATCTCCATTTGAATTACCAGTAGGGTTGTAGGTTAAACTACCACCGGTATAGTTTGCAGTATATTTGGTATTTAAAGATTCCTTTGAAAGTAATGATTCATCATTATATTCATACCCCTTGACAACAGGCACACACTTGTAGTTAGAGCCACTTCCGTAAAGACTTGTGGATATATTTTGATTCATATACTCTTCTACCTGCTGATATGTGATAAACTGATAATCATTATTATATCCAGACTTTAATGAACTTGTTTGGTCTCCACCACAAGGTTCTTCATACGTAAACTTCATAAGTGATGGTGTCTTAAAAGCATAAGTACTATCAATAGAACTAGTGTAATAATTCTCAATAATTTGTACTGGTTTATTATTGGTGTCATAAACCTTTCGGCTTCTTAAATTACCTCCTTTAATTTTATTGAATCGAATTTTTTCTTCATAGGTTTCAATAATTTTTCCGTTGGACGATAGTCCATTCATTTGCTGAGTTTCCACTTCAGAATAAAGGTATCCAGAAATAACGGGTATGTGTTCACTCATGGGAACTAGATCCGATGTGAAGACGATAGGCGCATTTTGATCTGGATTGATCTTCTTAAAATTCCGGTTGCTGGACGAGTAGATATTTGTATCATCTATGTGATAAGCGTTATAGGAAAATTTCTTATGATTGGCAAGGGTATTGACCTCACTATAATCTTTTATCTCCTTTATCCTAACCCCTCCAAAATAATGTTCTTGATAAACAACGTTTCCGCTAGATTTTTCCTTTTCATACCATTGCAAATTAATATCCAAATAATGGTTAGAGTTTTTAGGATCAAAACTTCCCGCTTTAGGTATTCTTAGGACAATTAAATAGTCACTGGTGTCATCAAAGCTCTCTGTGGATAATACCGACAGATACCCCGAACCACCACAGATGTTACTTTGGGCAATAAGGTCTCCCAGAACAGGATTGGACTGAGTGCCTGAGTATTCGTAAACAGCTAATACAGGTACTTCAGAAGATGTTAGACAATTTTGTGTATAACACTCGGGGCAATAAGAATTAGCAGTAAGACTAAACTTAATTTTTTTTGTGATGGCATCAAAACCAGAAAAGAAATTATAATTATAGAATAAGCCATCTTCACTATATCCTGTAGTATTCGTGTTTAAGTTCAAAGACTTACTTTCTATCATTGGTTCGTATAGGTTAACCCCCATTGCGTTAGGTTCATAGGTAAAGTCAGTTCTTCCACCAGTGGGGTATTCAATACTTTTTAATATCCCGGCTTGTAAATAATTATTGTCAAAATAACGATCGGCAAGATTCTCATAATACACCATGTCCAATTCACTCTCTAGTAGACTTCTTTGAGTTCTTGCCAATAAAGAATTATTGTTTTTGCCGTTATAATACCCGTGATAATCTTTAGATTTCGAACCAATTGCCGGTAAATTCTGTTGGTTATAAGTAAACTTATAAGAAGGTTTAGCAGTTCCATCAAATCCTTTTTCTTGAACCTCTAGTAATTTTAGTCTGCTATCACCATCGAAAGCTCCATAGGTAAAATGAAAGCTCTTGGTTTTATTGTTAATTTTGTCTATAATTTCAATTCTATCCAGTTTATACTTCCATCCCGATATAGTTACACCTGGAGGGTTTGTAGTAGAATAAAAGAACTCAATATCGATGTTGTCTGAGATAATCTTTTTAATTGAATTGTTCCTTGTCTTGTTCTCGATTGCTGTTGTGGATTTTGTGTAATGACGCTGTGATGAAGTTCCTCCAGTTTTACAATCTAGGGGCAAAGTGTACCCAATAACGCAACCCTCTGAGCCACAACCATAGGCATACTCAAGCTGTTCGGACGCTGGGTTAATCATGTAGTCGTATTGATACTTCGAAGTTTGATACTCAAACACGATGGATCTACCATTTTTAGTGTTGATTTGATCTAGGAGCCAACTCACTTCTTGCACATCTCTATCCATTTCAAAACCTGGATCACCATAGGATACGTAAGTGAAAGTGTTCGTTTCATTAAGTTCGATATTACTTGGATCGTTAGCAAATAGAAAGTTATTTCCCATTTGATCTTTGATTTCAAATCCGGGAGTAGTTTTATTAATTATGACTCCATTTTTACTAGCCTTTAAAACATCTCCGTTAGAGGTAAATATAAAATCACCTGAGCCTCCAGGGTAACTATAGTTAAATTCATCTGGCCATTGATCATAGTCCGAGACATGTAACTCTAAATTTGATTGGTTAAATTGATCAGTATAAAATGGTGGACCTGGCTCATTGTAGGTTGCTACCCAACCATCAAAATAAGTTTCCGAGCTATTTCTTATCCAGCCAGCAGGCTTAAAATCATCTAGATCTTTAATGGTTCTATAGACTGCACCCCCTACATTTAAATTCCATTTTAATCCAACCACAGAAGAAATATCATCTACTTTAACGCCCGAGGCGTGGTAGGAAAGTGAAATGGGAACTTCAACACCATCAATAACAAGTGTATAAATAGGAATAGAAATAGTGGGTAAACCGGAGGATAAATCAACCGGCGTGTTACCATACTGTAAGAAACTGGCCGCGGTGGGTGTTGGAGGTACAAAATTTACACTTGGATTTGTATAATAGGTGTTAAATGTTGTACCGTCTTCATTCTGACAAAGTAGTATATTCGAACTAATTAAAAGCACACATAGTGCCAATAAAGTTTTATTGATGCGCATACAATTGTAGTATAATGAATTAATCTTTTTTAAGAATTTTCACCGAGTAGGTGGTATTGTTGGTTTCTACTGAAAACAGATAGACCCCAATGGGAAGACCCGATAGATTCACCGGAACTGTTCTATGTGATATTGGAATTTGTTGCACTTGTCGTCCATTCATATCGTAGAGACCCGCAGTGGCATTTTCAAAATCTTCATTGATAATCACATTGGTATAACCACTGGTAGGATTTGGAAAGGCCTCTAGCATGCCTCCATTAGCAACTTCATCATTTTCTTCATCTAGTAGTTTTACGACCCAAAAATCATGTCGCCCTTGTCCGCTGTTGCGATCCCCTGAAACACTTCCGTTACTGGTACCGGCCAATAGGTATCCTTGGTCACGTGTTAGGATCACTTGCTGTAGAATATCATCGCCATTGCTTCCAATTTCCTTTCGCCATTTTTCTTCTCCCTTCTCATCAATTTTGATGGCTACATAATCGTTTATTCCTCTGCTGTCGGATCGTTTAAGACCTACTCTTTCGCTTTTAGCATAGCCTGCCATTAGCATGCTGCCATCCTTGTTTTCAATAATATTGGACAAAATATCATACTCACCAATATCATAGGTTTTTTCCCAAAGGATAGTCCCCTCTTCATCTAGTTTAAATACCCAAAAATCCGTGCCTTTTTTGTTAGAGGCTTGTTTTGTGTTGCTATTGGGCGAGTTAGAAATACCCCCTAAAAGCAGGCCTTTGTCTTTAAGGCTTAAAACCACATAAGGATGATCATCACCTTCGCCTCCATAGGAGCGTTGCCATAGGGATTCTCCCTCTTTATTGATGCGGACTAACCAAAAATCACCGTTTCCGAAGTTCTCTGTTTTCTTATTGCCAGTATCTGGTGAGTTGCTATACCCTAAAATATAGAAACCATCTTCCGCAGCTTCGGTTATGGATTCTACAGTATCTAAATAAACACCCCCAAAGCTGTTATCCCATAACACCTCTCCAGTTGCATCTATTCGGACGATCCAATAATCACTACTGCCGTAGTTTTTTCCTTTTTTATTTTCCGAAGTAGGAGAGTCGGATGTTCCTGCTAGTAGAAATCCTCCATCTTTTGTTTCTATGGCTGTGTGTAGTTTATCACTTGCGATTCCTCCTAAGGTTTTTTGCCATTGTTCTGAACCATCAGCATTTAATTTTATGACCCAAAAATCTTCAAAACCAAAACCATTGTCTTTCTTATTGCCACTTTTAGGAGAGGCACTGGTGCCGGCAAGTAAAAATCCGCCATCTCGGGTTGTAATAATCGTTTTTAAAAAATCTATGTCAGAACCCCCATAGCTTTTTTGCCAATCGAGTGATCCATTTTGGTCCATCTTCCAAACCCAATAGTCCATGTTGCCAAAGGACTTATCTTGTTTGTTTCCGCTTTTATCGGATATCGAACTACCGGCTAAGATAAACCCATAATCTTGCGTTGGTTTAGCATCAAAAAGATAGTCAGCGTGCAATCCGCCATAGGATTTGTCCCAAAGGATGTCTTGTGCAGATACTGATAAAGAAATAAGAATACATAGGAATGCAATAGAGTAGAAATGCTTCATTAATTAGAGAGTTTAATTGCTGCCAATTAATGAATAAAAAAAGACATTCACAACGGATATTTACAATAACAGGAAAAATCCCCTTTTAAAACAGGAAAAACCCTGTTGCTTAAAAATATTTGAACTTAATCGTACAGTATGAATTGGTTAAACCAAAAATGCTCATGTTCAAACTCAACAAGCCACATCAAAATGGGGTTGAATGCTAAAAATGCGTTTTAAGTGCCTTGTAATTTAAGGTTTAACGATTTTTTACTAATTTTTCGTCTACGCAACAGGAAATCGTTGCGGTGTTGTTGTGCAATTTAGATAATTCATAGTTTGTATTTAAAATAAATTATTGGTACCTAAAAAAGTACCTAAAATTTATTTATATTGTAATATGAAAAAAATTCAAACCACTGAAATATAGCATGTTAATGATTATAGCCACTTGCTTCATGAAACTTAAAATCCAGTGGACAGAAATGTCCGTACGGGTTCAAGTCCCGTCTTCAGTACAAAAGCTCCCTAATACAGGGAGCTTTTTTGTTTTGAGAAGTTAGATCACAAGCTTTATATTAGTTATGTTAGCGCAAGGTTTTATCGCTATCATTCCTCCTCATTTATATCAATATCAAATTCAGATAATAAGCTTTCTAATTTGCCTTTATAATATGCATCCATTCGCTCACGGTTGTACTTGATCCAGCGTTGCATGCCTGCTTTTTTTTCTTCATCACTCCATTCGTTAGCATTGTTGCTTTCTTCGCTATTTTCTTCAGTGCTCATAATCGTTTTTCTTAAAAATTAAACATTCTCACTACAAGAAAGGCGACCTAAAGATAATGAACTGTGACTAAATTTTATTCGATCAAAAAAATCTTTATTTCTTCAACTAATCCTTCCTCCTAGCAATGATAAAGTTAAGAGTTCAACTAAGGCGCTCGAATTCGTGTGTATTCCTAAGCGCTATCCCATTCTATTGAACTATGTGTCGTCGAATGTAAAATACTAAGAAGGAGCGTAAAAGTTTTAGTATATTGTAGCCTGTAAATCTATATCAATATTCGAAGGATTAGGAAAATGATTGATAGATAGATTCCGAAGAAAAGAATAACAAATAAAATTAAAACTATGGGAGTAGGTGGATTAGTAATTGGAACAATCGTATTATGTTTAGCTATCGCTGTCTTGATAGAATTTAAAGAGCGCACGTAAACTTCGGTAACCTATACTTTAAAACGGGCGTTAAAGATCGTCGCTCAAGATCTTGTTGATCTCTTCGTCTACATCGCGTTTTAGAATAGAATCTATTTCGGGCTTCTTGCTAAT
The DNA here is from genome assembly GCF_003333325.1 of Candidatus Ulvibacter alkanivorans. Lineage (GTDB taxonomy): Bacteria > Bacteroidota > Bacteroidia > Flavobacteriales > Flavobacteriaceae > Ulvibacter_A > Ulvibacter_A alkanivorans. Next base: position 25,588 of record NZ_QOLC01000025.1, read on the forward strand.
GCGATACGAAATATACATTAGGAAGAAAAGTATAGGAAGGATTATAGGTAGCGAATACCAAAAATCGAATTCGTCTATGTATTGCAATTCGTGATTTAAGACCCCGATAAATTGAAATAGGAACATAGTGAATGGGATGAGTATCGCATACTTCCACCAATTGTGAGAAGTTAAGAACCAAATCCCGGTTAGACACACAAAAATAGATTTGGTAAAGACTGCGTGCATAAACGACTGTACACTGTTAAAACCACTAGCGGTAATTGTTCCAAAAATAGTATCCCACTCTTTAGAGTCGGCAGGTGCGTACTTATATACATAAAATAAAAAAGGTGTTGCTATCAATATAATTGATACCAACACCCCACTTATAAGTGCGCGTTTTCTATCCGTTTGGCGGTACTTCGTATTGGTCTTTATCGATTTGTTGCTCATCGCTTTCTAAAGATTCTGGGGTACAACTTGCACTGAAAGCAAGAACGGCTAAAATAAACATAAGTTTTTTCATAATAGTAGATTTAGAGATTAAATTCGATACGAATGTAACTACTAATTAGGAAATTTCTTACATTGATTCTCAACTATGTTTGTTGTAGCTTTGCAGGTTATCCCTTGATATTAAAGAAAATAAAACTCAATTTTTTTACTATAAAATTTCCAAGTAGGAAAAATCCTGCAAAAAATAAAGTCATGGTTAAAGCGAATGTATAGGGTCCAAAAAGTTGTATTAGAATATTATTTGGGTACACATAGGAGGTTTCTAATGCATAACCTAGAAACTCTAAAATTCCCATGGCAACCAAGCCATATGCGTATTGTGTAAACGGCGGGAACGGCCGAATTACTATAGAGATTGGTATCATGTAAAGTCCGTAGCATGTAATTACCTGCCACCAGTGCGTAAATTTGGCTATTTCTGCGCTTCGACCTATTTCGTTTGCTATAAAACCAGAACCTATATAGATAATAACATACAAGAAGACTTCTTCTTTGGTGATCGATCTAAATGCGTCGAGAAATTGATGTTTGCTTTTTAGCATTTGCGTCTAATTGTTGCAGTTATAGTATATTAGTCCGTCTAGTAAAAGTAATTAATACCCTCGTTAACCAGGTAGGCTCAAGACTGTGGTCCCAAGCGTGTAAGCGATCTCTTTATCTTTCCGAAGAAGAACACGTAATGATTCGCAGCTAGGAATTTACAATTATATTGATAGCGAATTCGTTTTAGTCCATAAAAAAACCCTTTGTAGCTAAACAAAGGGTTCGTCTTTTGTATCAGAATCTGGAATTAGTTCTCGTCGGTTCCTTCCATTTCCGCTTCTACTTCGTCGGCAGCATTTTCCATGGCATCACCGGTTTCTTCTGCGGCTTCTTCCATTTCATCTCCTGCTTCTTCCATAGTTCTTTCGATGTCTTCTGATGTGTCATCAACTTCAACTTCTGTTTTTTCGTTTGTTTCTCTACAAGAAACAGAAACGACTAACGCTAAAGCTGCTAATGATAAAAATAATTTTCTCATGCTTGTATGATTAGTGATTAATAGTTGTTAAAAGTACTTATTTTTTTTGAACTACAAAGCGAAGACTAATACTCTTCTGATGTAGTCTCGTCTGTTTCGTCAATTTCTTCTTGAATTTCTTCACCGGCATTTTCCATTGCTTCTCCTGTTTCATCGACGGCTTCTTCTATGGCGTCACCTGCTTTTTCAAGGTTTCTCTCGGTGTCTTCTGCGGCAGCTTCTATCGCTTCTTCTGCTTTTTCTCCGGTTGTTTCTCTACAAGAGTAAGTAGCGATCATAAAAGCGCCCATTACTACTATGGCTAAAAATTTCTTCATGTGTTGGTTTTTTTAGTTATCGTAGAATAAAATTACTTAATTTTTTGATTATTTATGCTTTTCGCTCAAATATTTCCAATAGCACTTCGGAATAACTCCTAGAACGTGTAGTGTGATTTTAGATATATGAAAGTGTATTGCTTATAAAAATAATACCTCTTTAGTCGCATTTAGGATCCTAAAATTTGTACCGGTATCAACATTAAATAGCATCCAATGTATTTGCTTTAATTTAAAGGATCGAAGTATCATACTACCAGAAAGCAAGTGTTGGAATTTTACCAAAAATATGGAAAAGGCCCACAATATTGGAATAATTCCTCTAATAATTTGGATTAAATCCAAAATATTGTACATTTGAGTATGGAATCATCGCTATCTATACAAGCCCGACGCTTTAAAAAAGTACGGGAAGAACTAAATTATACGCAACAAGCGTTTGCCGAACTATTAGAGATTGGCTCAAGTACGGCTGATATTGAAAGAGGAAAAACGAGAATAACCGGAAAAGTTGTAACCGAGCTGTTAGAGCGTTTTCAAATCAATCCGTTGTGGTTATTTGGTAAGAGTTTTACACAATATATAGATGTCTCAGGCGGTAATGTAAGTCCTAAGGCCATAACAGTCGACAAGAACGATGAGGAAACCATCCTGTTGGTGAATCAAAAAGCGGCCGCAGGATATCCTCATAACATTCAAGATACCGAGTGGTATGATTCTCTGCCGGGCTTTACTATTCCGTTGCCACAATATCGTAACGCTACCTACCGCGGTTTTCAAGTAGAGGGAGATAGTATGCTTCCTAACATTCGTCCTAACGAATGGGTACTGGGTCGAGCGGTCTCAAGTATCGCAGAGGCCGATAACAGTAGGATCTACATAGTGGTGCTACAAGATTCGGTCTTGGTTAAAAAGCTTCAGAAGATACATGGAAATGCTCAAAAAGTACGACTTATCTCCTTGAATAAGGAATACCTGCCAATAGATGTGGATATATCCTCTATTCAAGAACTATGGTTGGTAAACAGTAAGCTAAGTTTTGGAGTGGATGAGCCTGACGATAGTAGCTTACTGCGTGAACTTCAACAGTCGATGCAAGAACTTAAAGGGCAAATAAACAATTTGCAAGCATAAAAAAACGGCTCCAATTAGAGCCGTTTTTTTTTAAATCTGCGAAGCGTTATGAAGCATCGTCATTTTCAGTTTTAATTTTCATTTTAGATTCTCCGTCTTCGGTTTTGATCTTAACCTCTTTATTTTCGGTTTCCATTTTTATCTTGGTCTCATCACCGTCTTCTTTAACCTTGATATCGGCACCATCTTCTCTCATTTCTTCGATGACAGCTTCTTCTTCTGTCATTTCTTTATTCTCTCTACAAGAAGTAAAAGAAACGCTTAAGAACAGCGCAGATAATGTAATAAGGGCAATTTTCTTCATAATTTTAGTTTAAGTATTAATTGAGGTATTACCTTTTAGCGTCGTCTTTACCGCTTATAGGGATAATGTCCTCTCTTTACGAACTGGTTCCGAATTTTAATTGGCGTCAGTTGCCTCATCATCGACAACTTCTTCTATCTCATCTTCGGCATCATCCAGAGCATCTTCCAAGTCATCTGCTACATCCTCAACATCGTCTGCCTTTGTCGTGTCTCTACAAGATACTAAGGAAGTGCTAAATGCTAGAATTAAAGCCAGACTTACAAGTATTTTTTTCATAACGATAGTGTTAAAATTCGTGTATACTAGTCGTCGTTACCAATTTTGTCGATCTCCTCGTTGATCTCTTCATTAACTTCTTTGTCAACTTCTTTGGCCGTACGTTCTAAAATACCTTCACGTTCCTCCTCGGTTTCAACCTCTACTTCACGAATAACTTCTTTGGTTTCAGTTTTCGTTTCGGTTTCCCTACATGAAGTGGTTGCAAATGTGGCTAGAACAAGCGCTGCTACAATCCATACTTTTTTCATAATACTATTAGTTTAGGTTTAATTATAGAATCAAAATTACTGATTTTAACATTCGACATATTGTAAAGTTTTATTAAATTTTCTGAAAGATACGAACCTATCAATTAGCTTTATATCAAAAACATGAGCTTTAAAAAACTCTACGAATTCTTAGAGGTACTTCAGAAGAACAATTCAAAGGAATGGATGGACAGCAATAGAAACTACTATCATGAGGTTAAGGGTTTTTATGTCGATTGGCTTACTACTATGAATGATAAACTCGCCACTATCGATCCTCATTATTTCGACACTCCGGGTAAAAAAGCGATCAATCGTATCAATAATAACTTAATGTTCCATCCCAATAGACCCATTTATAAAGATCATTTTGGCGCGGGTTTAGATCAAAAAAGCAAACAAGGTGATTTTTATATCGAGTTAGGGAATCATTCTTCTTTTATTGGTGGCGGTTATTGGCATCCGTCCTCCAAAGCCTTACGGAGTATACGTGAGGCGATCGACTATAATGGAGAGGTGCTAAGGGATATTATAGAAAAAAGAAGTTTTAAAGACAGATTCGGTGGCTTGACACAAGACAACTCACTAAAGACCGCACCGAAAGGGTTCTCTAAAGAACATAAGCATATAGAGCTACTTAAAAGACGTTCGTTTGCGGTTACGACCCCAATCACCAGAGAAGAGGTATTTGCGCCCGATTTTGATGACCTTGTGATCCAGATCTATAAAGACATGCTTCCGTTTAGAAGGTACTTAAATAAGGCCGTCACTGTGTAACTTTGCGATATAGTCCATAATTTTTTGAGTTGCTCCGGTGTTTTGATCTACGAAATGCGCGGCGATCATTCCTGTTTTGTTCCTAAAGCTGTCGTTTTCCATTAACTTATTCAATATTTCGCTGCATTCTTCCGAAGATTGAACAGAAAAAAGCCCCGCTAACGATCGCAATCTTTCTGCTTCCGGAAATTCGTCATAGTTCTTGCCAATCACGATCGGCACACCGAAAGTTGCCGCTTCCAATATATTATGCAATCCTGTACTACCCATTGCGCCTCCAATGTAAGCGACATTGGCGTAGCTATAGATCTTGGTGAGTAACCCTATGGTGTCTACAATGAGCACGCTTGCCTGAGATAGATCATCATCGGTATGTTGTGAATATCGAACTGAAGTTTGTTTTAATTTTTTTCTGAAATTTTCAATCTTTTCATCTTCGATCTTGTGGGGTGCGACCACAACACGAAGTGTGTCTGGCATCGAATTCAAGTAGGGAAGGAGTACGGCTATATCTTCCGCCCAAGTGCTTCCGCAGACAAGACATAAATGGTCTTGCTTAAATTGCTCCATAAACCCTAAACTGTTGTCTTGCGCGATTTGATGCGAAACCCTATCAAATCTTGTGTCGCCACTTACCGATACATTAAGCAGATTGTGTTTTTTTAGTAATGCTTCGGAAGCTTTATCCTGTACAAAAATATGATGGAAGCTTTGCAGCGCTTTCCGCATAAAACCACCATAGGATTTAAAGAACAGTTGTTCTTTTCTGAAAAGTCCCGATACCAGCAAGATAGGAATGTTCTCTTTCTGAAGCTCCAATAAATAATTGGGCCAAAATTCATATTTAATAAATAATACCAACGCTGGGTTAATCGCTTTTATAAAGCGTTTAGCGTTCGAGATAGTATCCATAGGTAAATATACCACCACATCTGCCAATGGTGTGTTCTTTTTGTTCTCGTAACCGGAAGGAGAGAAAAATGATACTACGATTTGATGATCGGGAAATTTCTTTTTAACAGCTTTAATAATAGGCACGCCTTGTTCAAACTCGCCTAAAGAGGCGCAGTGAAACCAAATGGACTTTCGAGTTGGGTCTAATGTGCTCTCTAAGGTGTCGAACACCTGAGTTCTGCCCTTTATAAACAATTTCATTTTGTTGCTAAAGAACTGAGCAACCCATAAATGAGCTGTAGTGATGTAGATAAGAAGCGTATACAATGATCGCATGACAATGCTAAAATACCAAATTTGAGGGAGCTCGTTCGAAAATTGAATGTCTTTTTATTGGAAAAGAGGTAACATCAAAATAATACATATCTTCAAGGGGCAATTCATAAAAAACTAGCTACATTTTTGTAGTTTTACGAGATAATCGTTCAAGACAACTTATGCGAAAAATACAAATGGTCGACCTTAAAGGTCAATATGAACATATAAAAGAGCAAGTAAACCAATCTGTCCTAGATGCAATCGAGTCTACGGCCTATATAAATGGTCCTGAGGTGCATCAATTTCAGAAAGAACTGGAAGATTACTTAGGCGTAAAACATGTAATTCCATGTGCCAATGGCACCGATGCATTACAGATCGCCATGATGGGCTTGGGCCTCGCGCCCGGAGATGAGGTGATCACTGCCGATTTCACCTTTGCAGCAACTGTAGAAGTTATTGCCTTATTAGGACTAACACCGGTCTTGGTAGATGTAGACCCTGTTACTTTTAATATCGATGTGGAAGCAATAAGAAAAGCAATCACACCACGAACCAAAGCGATAGTGCCTATACATCTCTTCGGATTGGCAGCGGAAATGGATGCAATTATGGACATTGCCAAAGAACATGATCTATTTGTTATAGAAGATAATGCCCAAGGCATAGGAGGAACCTATACCACAAGGGATATGGCAAAATTAAAAACAGGAACTATTGGTCACGTAGCGTCTACCTCATTCTTCCCTTCGAAGAATTTAGGCTGCTATGGTGATGGAGGAGCTATTTTCACCAATGATGACGATTTGGCGCATACCATTCGAGGTATTGTTAATCACGGTATGTACGAACGTTACCATCATGATGTGGTTGGAGTGAACTCTAGGTTAGATTCGATTCAAGCTACTATTTTGCGTGCTAAACTACCTAATTTGGATAATTATAATGCCAAACGTAGAGATGCGGCACGAAAATATAGTAAGGCGTTCCAGGGAATCGATTCCATCGTAACCCCTACCGGATTTTGTGATGCCGGTGCGACTATTTGCGATGTATGCGATTGTCATGTGTTTCACCAATATACATTGCGCGTACTCGATACCGATCGCGATGCATTGGTAAAGCACCTAAATGAAAATGATATTCCATGTGGGGTTTATTATCCTATCCCTTTGCATTTGCAAAAAGCGTACAGCGATGCACGCTATAATGAAGCAGATTTTACCGTGACAAATCAGTTAGTGAAAGAAGTTATTTCACTTCCAATGCACACCGAACTTGATGATGAACAAATAAACTATATTACAAAGACTGTCATCGAATTCGTAACTCGTTAATCTAGATCGATAAACCCTAATTGTATGAAAAAAATTCTTGTTACCGGCGGGTTGGGTTATATTGGTTCGCATACGGTGGTTGCCCTTCAAGAAGCAGGATTCGAGGTGGTTATTGTCGATAATCTCTCGAATTCAAGCATTAATGTGCTAGAGGGGATTACGAACATTACTAGTACCTCGCCTATTTTTGAGCGATTAGACCTTCGTGTAAAACAAGATGTGGTCGATTTCTTTAAACGACATACCGATATAGAGGGAATTATTCACTTTGCAGCCAGTAAAGCCGTTGGGGAAAGTGTCGAAAAACCTTTGCTATATTATGAGAATAATCTTAATACCTTAATTTATTTACTTCAGGAATGCATGGCGCATTCTATTCATAACTTTATTTTCAGTTCGTCTTGTACAGTGTATGGAGAGCCGGACAAGTTGCCCATAACCGAAAACGCAGCAGTAAAAGAGGCCATTTCTCCGTATGGCAACACTAAGCAAATAAGTGAGGAGATTATTCTTGATACTTGTCAAGTTTCAGAAATTAAATCGATCGCATTGCGATATTTTAATCCGATAGGAGCACATCACTCGGCCGAAATTGGAGAACTTCCAGTAGGAGTGCCTCAAAACCTCGTGCCCTTTATTACGCAAACTGCAGCCGGATTACGTGATACACTTTCTATTTTTGGAAATGATTATCCAACCCCAGATGGCAGTTGTATACGAGATTATATTCACGTAATGGACCTGGCCCATGCGCACGTAGTGGCCCTTCAACGCTTACTAAGTGTTAAGAATACCGCTAATTACGAAATTTTTAATGTAGGTACGGGGCGTGGCAGTTCGGTGCTCGAAGTGGTTAACGCATTTGAAAAGGTTACCGGTGAGAAATTAAACTATAAAATTGTCGATCGCCGCCCGGGCGATGTTGTTTCTGTGTATGCAGATACGACCAAGGCAAATACAACATTGGGCTGGAAGGCTGAACGATCTATGGAAGAAGCCTTGGCTTCAGCATGGAAATGGGAACAAAAAATTAGAAACCTCTAACTATGAAAAATTATATATTATTTGTTATTGTGTTGTTTTGCTTCGGAATGCAAGCGCAACAAACGTATCTGCACTGCGGAAAGATAGTCGATACGAAGAATGGTCGCGTAATCGAAAATAAGACCTTGATCGTTTCAGAAGACAAAATCGTGGCAATTGAAGATGGCTTTGTAAGTCCGTCTTCCGAAGAAGCCACGGTAATCGACCTGAAAAATAAGACCGTGCTACCCGGACTAATCGATATGCACGTTCACTTAGAGAATGAAACCAGTGCGAATAATTACTTAAAACCATTTATTCTGAATGAAGCCGACGTTGCGTTCAATGCAACCGATTATGCCTATAGAACACTTTTGGCTGGCTTTACCACGGTTCGTGATCTTGGAGGTAGCGGTGTAAACGTATCGCTTCGGAATGCTATAAACAACGGTACTGTCACCGGTCCGCGAATTTATACTGCAGAAAAATCACTGGCAACTACAGGAGGACACGCCGACCCTACCAATGGTAGAAAACGGGAGCTTATGGGAGATCCTGGACCTGCCGAAGGAGTAGTGAACAGCGTAGAAGACGCTCGAAAGGCAGTCCGTCAACGGTATAAAAATGGTGCGGATTGGATAAAGATCACCGCTACCGGAGGTGTATTAAGTGTGGCTAAGAGTGGAAAGAATCCTCAGTTCTTAGAAGAAGAAATCGCAGCCATCGTACAAACTGCCAAGGATTACGGAATGTACGTGGCGGCACATGCACATGGAGATGAAGGGATGCAACGCGCAATAAGAGCAGGAGTGAAAACCATAGAACATGGAACTTTAATGAGTAAAGAGACCATGCAACTCATGAAACAATACGATGCTTATTTAGTACCCACCATTACAGCGGGGAAGTATGTAAGTGAAAAGGCAAAGGTGCCTAATTATTATCCGGCGATAATTGTTCCTAAAGCCTTAGAAATTGGTCCGAAGATTCAAAACACCTTTGGTCAGGCATACGATACGGGTGTAAAGATCGCATTTGGAACCGATGCCGGTGTATTTCCACATGGTGAGAACGGTAAAGAGTTCGGATATATGGTGGAAGCCGGTATGCCCGCAATGAAGGCCTTGCAATCGGCTACCATTACCAATGCCGAATTACTACAAGCTGAAGATGAGCTTGGCCAGCTCGAGGTAGGATTTTTGGCCGATATAGTGGCGGTAAATGAAGATCCTACAGAAAATATCAATACCATGGAAAATGTGATATTTGTAATGAAGAATGGAGTGATTTATAAGCAATAATCAGGATTAACCTAGGTTTAACACCTTGATTTTGTGATTGCCAATTAGGTTTTGTTTCTTTGCACTTCATTAAAAATCAAATGATGAAACTAGTTTCAGTAAAACGAAAAACGAAAAGAGAAAAACGATTTACAGAAAAAATGGGAATGTTAACGGCCAATGTGGTCTACATAAAAAAGACATTTATGAGCATCCCGTACAAAACAATCCATAAGTATCGAGAAACCTATTATGGTGAAATAAAAGATTGTGATATTTGTAGACTAAGTGCTTAATATCACTATCTCAAAAATTAAAAAGCCCTGTGAAAATTTTCACAGGGCTTTTTTTTAAGCGATAGTTGCTTTTTCGGTTTCGACACTTCTATCGATCTTTTTTACCAGCCCTTGAAGTACATTTCCCGGTCCAACTTCAATAAAATGTGTAGCGCCGTCTTTTATCATATTCTGTACGCTCTGTGTCCATTTCACTGGGGCGGTCAATTGGAAAATTAGATTCTTTTTTATTTCTGAAGGGTCTGTAACTGCGAAGGTAGATACGTTTTGATAAATTGGGCAGGCGGGATTCGAGAATTGAGTCGCTTCTATAGCAGCTGCCAATTCTTCGCGAGCCGGCTCCATTAACGGACTGTGAAAAGCGCCTCCTACTGGTAATAATAATGCACGTTTTGCGCCGGCTTCTTTTAAGTTTTCGCAGGCATTGTTTACAGCTTCTACGGCACCGCTAATTACTAATTGTCCCGGGCAATTGTAATTTGCAGCAACTACGGTCCCGTCGATGTCGGCACATATTGCCTCCACCAAATGGTCTTCCAGTCCTAGGACTGCAGCCATAGTAGATGGTTTTGCTTCACACGCTTTCTGCATAGCTAAGGCTCGTTTATACACTAATTGAAGCCCATCGCCAAAAGCTAATGTTTTGTTGGCTACCAGTGCGGAAATCTCCCCTAAACTGTGCCCGGCCACCATGTCGGGTTTAAACGCGTCGCCCATAACTGTTGCTAATATTGTAGAATGCAAGAAGATAGCAGGCTGTGTTACTTTGGTTTCCTTAAGATCGTCTGCAGATCCTTCGAACATTATTTTGGTGATGTCAAAGCCCAAAATATCGTTGGCTTGCTCAAACAATTGTCTGGCTTCTTGGGATGCATCGTATAGGTCCTTGCCCATTCCTGTAAATTGCGCTCCTTGTCCGGGGAAAATATATGCTTTCATAAAGGTTGAATTTTTGGTTTTGATCCGAATGCGAATACGTATTGCTTCGGAATAGATTGTAAAAATAAAAATAAATTCCCCTATGCCATAAACAAAGGGGAATTAAAGCTGTTTTGATATTGTGATTAAATGTTGAGTTTTCCGGAAGTGCCAATATCTTTTTGATCTCCGGTCACTGCTGCCATGCCTAATTTAAACAACGTCACTAACTTATTGTGATCGTTGCTCCAATAGGCAGCTTCTCGAGGTGTGAACTTGATAGCCGATACGTTCTTGTCGTTGGGGCCATCAAACCAAGCATTGTCTAAGTCGCTGTATAATTCCTCAATTATAGGGTGGTCTGTGATTATTATTGCCTCCCCGTAGATACTTAGAAACTTCATCGATCCGGTATCACTGTATAACAATTGCACCGCACTGCTGCGCGTAATGTCTGTATTGTGATCGCTGTCTGCGGCACTTAGAAACCAAATGGTTCCATCATCATCCACTCTTTTCGTGTGCATTGGCACGACAGAGATGGGTCGTTTACCTAGGTCGGTGGCCATCATCGCTACTGTTACGTCTTCAACGATATTCGTTAATTTTTCTTTCGCTTCTTCGTTATATAAATTCTTTGTGCTCATAGTTTTCTTTTAAAGGTACTTAATAAGGGTGTCTAAATGCCCCAAAGCTTTGCTAAACTATGTTGAAAGTTATGTTAAGAATACCGTTTTAGTATCGATTTTACCTGCGAAAGGTAACTGCTTCCGAAGAGATTTAAATGCACCAATAAATAATACAGCTGCCATATTGGGATGCGATCTTTCCAATTTTCTTGAAGTGGAAACTGAGAGTTGTAGCTGGTAAAAACTTGGGAAGGAAAGCCGCCAAACAATTGCATCATGGCAAGGTCCATCTCGCGAGGTCCGTAGGCGACAGCAGGATCGATTAGTGCCGGTTCTCCGTGATGGGAAACCATATAATTTCCACTCCAAAGATCTCCATGGAGTAGCGAAGGGGGTTCTTTGGGAATACGGTCTGAAATACTTCGAAAAAATTGAGCTTCATCTCCTAGCTGGAACCCCTTATCGTATCCTAACTTCCATTGAGGCAAAAGACGTTGCTCTATGTAGAAGACAGAAGCACTTTCGCGATGTGCATTGTATTGTGGGAGACTGCCTATGTAATTGTCATGATCGAGTCCAAAGGAAGCTGCAGTGTTCTTGTGTAGCTCTGCCAAACTATGACCGAACGTTTCCCAAAAATTAGTGGTTGGCGTTTTAGAATCAATATGCTCCAATACTAAATAGGCTTTATCGTTGATACAGCCTCGGTTAATTACATTGGGAACAAAGAAAGTTTGTGTGTTCTGCAAGAGTTTTAGTCCTTTTTCTTCGGCTTCAAACATGCCCGGGAATTTGGAAGCACTGTTCGTTTTTAATACAAATGTTTCCGAAGCCGTTTTCAACAAGAACACATCGTTGATGTCTCCACCGCTTAATGATGTTACCTGCAAATTTTTTTTTGAAAGTGATTGTTCTAAATGCGCAATTACTTTTTTCATCATTAGCGTGCTATGAGCTACGAACCCAAGTTTGATAAGTAAAGCCGTAGGCATGTCTTTCGTCGGCAGGGTGATAGTCTTCTTTGGTCAATTCCCAATCTTTCATCGGTATGTCTGGGAAATAGGTATCGGCATCAAAAGTTCCATGCACACGAGTCAACTCGATCTTATCGGCAACTTCCAATCCCATCGAATAGATCTCACCACCGCCAATAATGAACGGTTGTGAGTCTTCTTTCGCCTTTTTTAGCGCTGCCTCCATACTGTGAACAACGACTGCACCGTCTTTTTGGTAATTACTATTTCGTGTAATTACCACATGCGTACGATTGGGTAGCGGTTTGGGAAATGATTCGAAGGTCTTGCGACCCATTATAATAAAATGACCCGTGGTTAGCGCTTTAAATCGTTTAAAATCATCGGGTAAATGCCAAACCAGATCGTTGTTTTTGCCTAGTTCATTATTTTCACCTGCTGCTGCTATAATTGTAATCATTCTACGTCTGGAGGAAGTAAGTTCGGATCTTGATTTTTTTTTAAGTCGCTATTGGACGGAAGTTGAACCTCCTTGTCTACTTGCTTTTGTAGCTGCGACATGCGATCTGCTTGTTGCGCCTTTAATTTTTCCAACTGTCGATCTTCCCACTCTTTACCCATGAATTTATTCATTATAAAAACGTTGAATGCATGAATTAAAAAGAGGAAGGCCCAAATTAGTATTGCCCAGACAAACCAATCTTTTATAAAAAATTCATTCCCGTAGCCCAATACCGGGTTAAGAATGATTAAAAAAACCGAACCGACCAAGAAGATAATAAAATGGCGCATCAAGCGCTTCTTCTGTTTAATGCGTCTTCTGGCATATTCGTATTGCTCGCGCTGTTCCGAATCGATTCTTTCGCTTTTATTGGTTTTTGAAAACATAGTTGGTTACTTTTATATCTATGGTAAAATTACCGAATTTTCAACGCTAAACCTATGACTGCGCTAAAAAAAGAGTTTCCCGCACTTGATTCCTACACCTATTTAAATACTGCGTCCTGTGGCTTGCTGTCTCAAAGTTTGGTCGACTGGCGACACCAACATGACCGTAAGTTGCTAGCAGCCGGAAGCGAGTTTAGAGATCAACACAGAGCGCATGTAACTCGTATTAAATCGACGGTTGCCAGAATTTTCAATGCGTCGGAAAATGAGATTGCCTTGGTCCCCAACTTCTCATTTGGCTGTAATACGTTTTTAGAAGGGCTGCCAAGAAAACAAAAAATACTTTTACTAGATCAAGATTATCCGTCGGTAAATTGGGCGGTAGAACATCGGGATTTCGATGTTTGTTATGCAGCCATAGATGCGAACTTGGAACAGAATATCGAACAGGCGATTGCCACACACCAACCGGATGTCTTTATGTTTAGTATCGTACAGTATTTAAGCGGTATCAAGATCGATATGGAATTCTTGACGCGGATTAAAGCATACCATCCCAATTTATTACTAGTAGCCGACGGAACTCAATATTTGGGAACCGAGCCCTTTTCATTTGCTGACAGTCCGTTCGATGTGCTTGGCGCCAGTGGTTATAAATGGTTGTTGGCCGGTTACGGGAATGGAATCTTTATGGTTAAGGAAGGGATACATCAACAGGTTTATCCCAGTACCATCGGATTTAATTCGGCTGAAGCTGCTTACAGTAAGCGCGAAGAGATCGATTTTATTCGGCACTTCGAGCCGGGACATCAGGACACGCTAAATTTTGGTAGTTTAGAACAATCGCTTCTGTCTTTGGAATCAATTGGTCTCGCTAAGATTCAGGAAAAATTAAGCATGCTAAAACAGTATGCTTTCACAAAATTTTCCGAAGCAAACCTATTAGAACTTGCAATACTAGCACGAAAAGATCATGCTCCTATTTATACGATTAAAGGAAATGAAACCTTATTTCGACGTTTTAAAGAACACGGTATTATCTGTTCGCAACGTGGAAATGGGATACGTGTGAGTTTTCATTATTACAACACCCAAAAGGATCTGGATCAATTGCTCGATTTGGTGTAATTATTCGATGACCGTAACGCCTTTCCAAAAGGCGATATAGTTTTCAATTTTTTTCGCTGCCTCCTTTGGATCAGGGTAGTACCATGCAGCGTCCCGATTTACTTTTCCCTGAACTTCTAATGAATAGTAGGAAGCTTCACCTTTCCAAGGACAAGAAGTATGGGTATTGCTTTTTTTTAAATACATGTCATTTACAGCTTCGGGCGGAAAATAATGATTATTCTCTATCACGATAGTTGCATCGCTTTCGGCTATTATTGCGTTATTCCAAATGGCTTTCATGGGTGGGTATTTTTAATTATCGTTTTCGGATACCTCTGGTTGTAAATGAGAGCCCTTGTTGTCCCGCGGTCGATATCATAATTGCTTCAAAGAAGGGTTCAAGCCCATTTTTTTTCATACTCCAATCGAATACAAAATTAGCACCGGTTCCTCCGTCTTTGTCTTCTTCGTCTACAACAATTTCGATTGTTTCCATGGGTAACACATAGATTGTGTTATCCAAATAATTTCTAATCAGCGTTCCATGGGTGTCGTAATAATCGGCTTTAGAGATATAGATCGTGTCCTTTAAGCTAATATTTCGAATGCTTACGGTAGCCGTCAAGTTAAAGGTGAAATTCTTGTTTTGCTGGTATATTTCAGAATAGACCGGTAGATACGTGCTTCCAAATGTCATTAGACTGTCAGCCTTTGTTGGAAGTCCTTCACGAACTACCCAATCGATTGTTTGATGGGTAGGCTCCAGCTCTTCCTTCTTAATCGGATTTTGGCAGCTAGTGAGTAGAACGAAAACACTTAAAAAGAGTAAAATTCTCATAAGAGGTGGTTTATTTTTTACTAAAAATATAATTTTTATAGTACTTCTTGCCGTCTGCATATTGGGCGACAGCTTTTAGTCCAGCTTCTCCGGCAAGCCAATCTACCGTTTTATCGTCATATTTTTGAGATATTTCGGTATGAATAGTTTCCCATTGCTCAAAATCTATATGTAGTCCTAACGCAGGGATTTCGACTTGTTGGGCTTTCGTGGCCACCAAAAAGCTCTTTGCCGTGCCGGTTTCGGGATCGTATCGCTCCCAATGTTTAAAGGCTGCTACATCGAAATTAGCGCCTAATTCAGTATTGATCCTCACCAATAAATTCTTGTTAAATGCAGCCGTAACGCCTGTAGGGTCATTATAAGCGTCTAATATTGTTTGGGGGTCCTTTTTTTGGTCGAACCCCATAAACAGAAGATCTTCATCGCTCATTACATCCTTCAATTTGGTGAGGAATGAGATGGCTCTAGGGTGTAATAGATTCCCAATATTGGAGCCTAACACCATGATTACTTTTTTTCTTTCTGTAAAACTTTGAAGTCGCTCAAGCACTTGAAAATACTCTCCTTTTTCGGCGTCTACCCTCACTTTGGGCAGTTCTTGCGACAAGGTTTTGGTAAGACTGTCTATGGCGTTCTGGCTAATATCTATGGGCTTATATCGAAAGTTAAAATCGTTTTCAGATAAATATCGTAATAGGATCTTAGTTTTTTTTCCATCTCCGGCACCTAGCTCTATAAGGTCGAATCCTTTGTTATTGCTTCGGAAAAATTCTGCAATGGCCTTGGTGTGGGTAGATAAGATCTCGAATTCGCAGTTAGTGAGATAATATTCCGGAAGCTCCATGATCTCCTGAAACAATTTGTCGCCTTTTTTGTCGTAAATGTATTTTGAAGAAAGGTACTTGGGGTAACTACTAAGTCCGTCGTACACCTCTTTCTTAAAAGGTGTGTCCAATGCTATTTCGCGTGAGGTTTCATTCATAAATTAAGATATTGCGATCATTTTGCCAATCGCAATCCTGTAAATTGCCAGCGTAATTCAGGTTGAAAAAAGTTTCTATAAGTAGGTCTTGTGTGGTTGGGAGCTGTTGCTACAGAGCCTCCGCGTAAGACTTTTTGGTTTACCATAAATTTCCCATTGTATTCGCCAATTGCTCCGGGGGGTTTTTTATAGCCCGGGTAGGGTAAATAGGCACTTTCGGTCCACTCCCAACGGTCCCCCCAAGAAAACTGATGTTGTGCGGCCTCCCATTCAAATTCGGTAGGTAGTCGGCAGTCTTTCCATTGGGCAAAAGCAAAAGCTTCATAGTAAGATAAATGCGTTACTGGGGCATCGAGTTCTAAGGGTTTTAAACCTTGTAAGGTGTAATGCTTCCATTCATCATCTATAGCATACCAATACATTGGGTGTCTAATGTTTTGTTGCTGTATCCATTCTAAACCATCGGCATGCCAATAATTAAAATTAGAATACCCTCCATCTTTAATAAAGGCAAGATATTCTCTATTCGTAACTAATTTATTCGATATGCTGTATGAATGCAAATACACCTTGTGTCTGCCATGTTCGTTATCGTAACTAAAACTAGAAGGGTCGTTATGGCCTATTTCAAATATGCCTTCGGAAACATTGATCCATTCCTGAGTGTTTTCTTGAAACTTGTTCTCGCTAAATGAATCGTTGTATTTGGGTTGTATAGGATTGTTTCCTAGAATGTACTTAATGTCGGTTAGTAACAGCTCTTGGTGTTGCTTTTCATGATGAATACCGATGCGTAGTAAATGTTCTACTTCATCTGTTATGGGCTGTTGCAATAGTTCCTTTAACTCGTTCGTCACATAGTGGCGGTAGTCGTATACTTTTGCGACTCCCGGTCTCGTGAGGTTTCCGCGATCACTTCGTACAACCCGCTCTCCAACGGTCTCATAATAACTATTAAAAAAATACGCAAAGTCTTTGTGAAAAAGCTGATAACCCGGTTTGTGATGTTTTAATATAAACTCTTCAAAGAACCATGACGTATGACCTAAATGCCATTTGGGTGGAGAAACATCTAAAATTGGTTGTACTACATAATCCTCGATCTCCAATGGTTTACAGAGCGTTTCGGTTCGTTGGCGTGTTTCAGAAAAAAGCGTTAATAAATGGTCGGTTTCTATCATAAAAAAAGTGCCAGATCAACATTTGTATTGATACGACACTTTAAATATACATATTATCTAAACTTCTAACTGTTTAGAAGTTGTTAAAGGCGACTGCCTTCGGATTAAACGTTTCTTATTTTCCTGTTTTAAACGTAAAAGGAACTGTGTAGTTTATGGCTCTTGGCTTACCGCCCATCATCCCTGGTTTTGTCATTTTAGGAATCGCCATGATATTTCTTTTGGCTTCGTTTTGAAGTGCGGTGGTCCCACCGGTCACTTTTTTTATCTCAGGTAGTCCTTGCTCGTTTATAATAAAGTTGACGACCACTTTACCCTCTACATTGTTCTTGTATTCGGCTGCAGGATATTTGAAATTCTTTGCGATGTGCTGTGCTAATTTTTGCTTGAAACAGGCATTTCTTTGGTCTGCATTTCCACTACACCCCGGCCAGATAGGAGCAAGCTCCTTCATGGTCAATACATTTTTTTCTACATCACCCCATTCTTCTTGGGCAAAAAGGGTTGTGCTAATTAGTAAACTGAGGATAAAAATTGTTTTCTTCATAAATCTAGATTTCATTTTGACATTTAGATCGCTACGGCTGCTTTAATATGTGGATGCGGATCGTAATCGACCAAGGTAAAGTCATCAAAATTGAAGCCAAATATATATTTTATTGATGGATTTAGCAACATTTTGGGTAGGGGACGTGGTTCTCGAGAAAGTTGAAGCTCAACTTGCTCCATGTGATTGCTGTAAATATGAGCATCACCAAAGGTATGCACAAAGTCGCCGGCTTCATACCCACATACTTGTGCCATCATCATGGTGAGCAAGGCATAGGACGCAATATTAAAC
Organism: Candidatus Ulvibacter alkanivorans; assembly: GCF_003333325.1. GTDB lineage: Bacteria > Bacteroidota > Bacteroidia > Flavobacteriales > Flavobacteriaceae > Ulvibacter_A > Ulvibacter_A alkanivorans. The sequence continues at coordinate 43,681 of NZ_QOLC01000025.1, forward strand.
GGTACTCCTAGAAAAATATCGGCGCTACGCTGATATAACTGACACGATAATTTCCCATTGGCAACATAGAATTGAAAGAATGCATGACAAGGGGGGAGTGCCGCTTTTCCGTTGGCTACATTTTCTGAAAAGGACTTAGACGTGTCGGGAAGTACACTTGGATTCCACGCACTTACCAACATTCTACGACTGTCGGGATTCGTTTTTAAGGTCTCAATTATATCGGCGATCTGATCGATCTCTTCGCTATTCCAATTTCGCCATTGGTGACCGTATACAGGGCCTAGATCTCCATTTTCGTCGGCCCATTCGTTCCAAATTCGAACGCCGTTATCCTGAAGGTACTTTACATTTGTATCACCATGTAAGAACCACAATAATTCGTGAACGATCGATTTTAAATGTAGTTTTTTGGTAGTTACCATAGGAAACCCTTCGCTGAGGTCGAATCTCATTTGGTAACCAAACACACTTTTAGTGCCGGTGCCCGTTCGATCTTCTTTTTGGTTTCCATGTTCTAACACATGTTTTAGTAGGTCGTGATATTGTTGCATAGCATTAATTTTCAGATTTTAAATGTAAAAAACCTGAAGTTGTTATAAAACTTGAAAAATAGACTTTTATTATAAGTTATTAACGCCTTATCCAATTAGCATTCCTGCGATGGTCGCAGTAAGCAGTGCGGCAACGGTTCCTCCAATTAATGCTTTTACTCCAAAGCGTGCTAAGACCGTACGTTGGGTAGGTGCGAGAACCCCAATCCCTCCGATCTGAATACCAATGGAAGCAAAATTTGCAAATCCACATAAGGCATAGGTCGCGATCACTATCGATCGATAGTTGCTAATGGCACCTGCTTGTTTGAGGTCGCTTAAAGATGCGTAGGCAAAGAATTCGTTCAAGATGGTCTTTTCTCCAAGCAGTTGGCCAACAACGGTAATATCTTCGGCGGGAACACCAATGATCCATGCTACCGGAGCGAATATGTTCCCTAGAATATACTGCATGGAAAAACCGTCATATCTGCCTTCTGTAGCCGAAGCGATGGTGTCGTTCAATCCGGTTGGACCACCGATCCAGTCTACCGTGATCCAATTAAATACTGCAATTACCGCTGTAAAGACAAGTAGCATTGCACCCACATTAACGGCTAGTTTTAATCCTTCAGTAGTACCTCGAGATATGGCATCTAACATGTTAGAACCGATCTTTTCTTTGCTAATGTCTAGCTTTCGGTCTACGCTTTCAGTTTCAGGATAAAGCATTTTAGCAATAAGGATGGCTGCCGGTGCCGACATGATAGAAGCTGTAAGCAAATGCTTTGCAAATATGATCTTTTCCGCATCGCTATCACCACCCAAAAAAGCGATAAATGCAGCTAATACACCTCCTGCAATGGTTGCCATTCCGCCTACCATAAGACATAACATTTCCGACTTGGTCATACGGTCTAGATAGGGTTTTACTACCAAAGGCGCTTCTGTCTGTCCTATAAAAATATTGGCTGCTGCTGCTAAACTTTCAGCTCCAGACAAACGCATGGTCTTGCTCATAACCCAAGCAAATGCCTTTACGAACAGTTGAAGAATTCCGAGGTAATACAACAAAGAGGTAAACGCAGAAAAGAAAACGATGGTTGGTAATACCTTAAATGCAAAAATATATCCAAAGGTATCCATGTCGGTAACGAGACCGCCAAAAAGGAATTCGGCACCTTTCTCACTAAAGTTCAAAAAGGTCACTACTTTGTCTGAGATCCAATCGAAGATGCTAGCGACGAAGGGCACTTTTAATACAAGTACAGCGAATACTAATTGAAGCGCCAATCCTGTTCCCACCAATCTCCAATCGATCTTTCGTCGATTACTACTTAACAGAAAGCATACGAGTAAGAGGAAGAACATTCCTAGCGCCCCCCGCCCAATGCTATTCAAACTTACCCCTAGGCCTTGCGACGGATCAAGTGCTATGGTGTCAGTTTCTTCATCTGCAGTGACATTGGTGATTTCGGTAGCCGTTGGGGCTGTAAATTTATAGGTCACTTTGTTTTCCGAAAAGATCAAGGTGCTATCGGTCAACTCTTTGACACGGTATCTACGAATGGTATCATTAGGTGTGTTGTAAAATAATACCAATAAGTTATTCTGAAAGATATAGTCGCCGGATGCTTTTAGACTGTCTTTTGCGAGCAGACTATAATTGAATGTGCCATTCGATAAATTAAAGGTGTCTTCTGAAGAGTCCACTTCAAATAGGGACGATCCGCTCTCAGATTCGATGGCTGAAAATTGCCAGTTTTTTTCGATGGTTTGTGCAAAGCTATTTCCGAAGAAAAATAAGGTGACGATGAAAAGCAAAAATTGCTGCGTAACGGAAGATTGATTCATTAATTACAGTTCATTTATCTAAAGCAGGCCAACTAGAAAGGCGTACTCGATCTATTACTTTCGTTTTGAAATTTCGTCCCGTATGCGTGCCGCTTTTTCGTAGTCTTCGTTGGCAACCGCTTGGTCGAGCATTTTGTTGAGTTCTTTTAACGTATATTTAGTGTAGCTTTCGCCTTTTGGTGCGACCGATTCTTTGTCTTCGCCTGCAATTAGCTCTTCAATTACTGCATCTTCCTCTTTAGCGCTTTTTTGCTTCCTCTTTTTAGGCGTGGTTTTTAAATAAATTCCTGCCTTATCGAGAATTGCCTTATAGGTAAAAATAGGAGCGTTAAATCGTAATGCCAAGGCTATGGCGTCACTAGTTCGCGCATCGATGATCTCTTCTATCTTGTCGCGTTCGCATATGATGCTTGAATAGAAAACACCATCGACCAACTTGTGAATGATCACTTGTTTGATCACGATCTCAAATCGGTCTGAAAAGTTTTTAAAAAGATCGTGAGTTAATGGGCGTGGAGGTTTAATTTCTTTTTCGAGAGCAATCGCGATCGATTGTGCTTCAAAAGCGCCGATAACAATAGGAAGTTTGCGATCACCGTCTTCTTCACTCAAAATAAGTGCGTAGGCGCCATTCTGTGTTTGGCTGTACGAAATTCCCTTAATATTTAGCTTTACTAAACTCATGACATTCTAATAAAAAAGGCTGTTTAACAAGGACGTTTCCTCAATTAAACAGCCCTTTTTTCAAGGCACAAAGTAACAAAAAATTACGCGTTTTGCGCCTTAAAGGCTTTTAATTTTTCGTTCAATTTAGGAAGTACCTCGAAGGCATCTCCAACAATTCCGTAGTCGGCAGCTTTAAAAAATGGTGCCTCGGGGTCGTTATTTATAACCACTTTTACCTTAGAAGCGTTAATTCCGGCCAAGTGTTGAATGGCTCCACTAATACCAACAGCAATGTATAAATTAGAGGCTACAGGTTTTCCTGTTTGCCCCACGTGTTCGCTATGAGGTCTCCAACCCATATCACTTACAGGTTTTGAACATGCAGTTGCAGCGCCGAGAATTTCTGCTAATTCTTCGATCATGCCCCAATTTTCGGGTCCTTTTAGTCCGCGCCCACCAGATACTACGATCTCGGCATCGGCGATGGTTACCTTGTCTGTGGCCTTATCTACAGACACAACTTCTACCGAGAAATCTTCCGAAGAAAGCTCTGGAGAAAAGGCTTCGGTGCTAGCGTCTACATTACTTTCTTTAAGTCCGAAAGCATTTTTAGCCAAACCAATCACCTTTGTGTCGGTTGTAATTTCGGTAGTGGCAAATGCTTTATTGGTAAATACACTGTGCGTAACTTTAAATGGTGCTGTACTTACCGGAAGTTCGGTCACATTGGATACATATCCCGCGTCGAGGTTTACGGCAAGCATAGGCGCCATAAATTTGCTGTTTGCGCTGGATGTAAGTACCACGACCTGTGCTCCTTCGGCTTTGGCCGCCTGAGCAACCACATCGGCATAGGCTTCTGCATTGAACGGACTAAGTTTATCGTTAGAAACTTCTAATACTTTATCGGCTCCATACTTCCCTAACTGGGAAGCATCACCTCCGTTAATTGCGATGGCGGTAACCGAAGTGCTCAAGGTTTCTGCGATTCCTTTGGCATACGAAACGGCTTCGAATGCAATCTTTTTAAATGTTCCTTCTTCTGATTCTGTATATACTAAAACTGACATATAATTTAATTTTTTATTCCCGAAATGAATTGATGTTCTAAAATATCGGGATTTAAATAACTTTTGCTTCGTTGTGTAAAAGGTCTATCAAGGTGTCGACGTCATCTACTAATTTAACCGAACCTTTTGGCGCTGGTTTCTGAAAAGAAACTGTTTTGGTTTCTGCACTTGCGTCTACCGGTTCTTTTACATGAAGTGGTTTCGATCTTGCTTGCATGATTCCGCGCATGTTTGGTATGCGAAGGTCACTTTCTTCCACCAATCCTTTTTGTCCGCCTACCACTAACGGAAGTGAAGTACTTACGGTTTCTTTCCCACCGTCGATCTCACGAATTGCGGTGGCGCTATTACCTTCAATCTCGAGGTTTATACAGGTATTGATAAAATTAGCATCGATTAACTGTGCAAGCATACCTGGAACCATTCCACCGTTGTAGTCGATCGATTCGCGTCCTCCAATAATGAGGTCGTAGTTGCCTTCTTTAACCACATTTGCCAACTGTTTCGCAACCGAAAAACCATCGGTAGCTTCAGTGTTTACTCGAATGGCCTCATCGGCACCAATAGCCAAGGCCTTTCGCAAGGTTGGTTCGGTTTCGGGTCCTCCTACATTTACAACATGCACAGTAGCACCTTGCTTTTCTTTAAACCACATGGCGCGAGTAAGTCCGAACTCATCGTTAGGGTTAATTACAAATTGAACTCCATTGGTATCGAATTTCGTATCGCTCTCTGTAAAATTAATTTTTGAGGTAGTGTCTGGTACGTGACTAATACACACTAATATTTTCATAGTTGATCGTAATTTTAATCTGTAAATAATTGGGTAATCTGTGGTTGAAAATGCTTCAGATTACAAGGCTACGAAGATACATATATATTTAATAATTTTGCTATGCATGCATAATAAAATTGCGTTAAATCTTCTCAAAAAATGACTACACACATATAAATAATACTATTTTTGTGCTTTCTTGTTCGCAACGAGAGGGGTTCTATCCTTTTTCAGAAAAAATAAAGATCCGAAACACATGAAAACATTACAATTTAGAGAGGCTATCTGCGAGGCGATGAGTGAAGAAATGCGTCGTGATGAATCTATCTACCTTATGGGAGAAGAAGTGGCCGAATACAATGGAGCATATAAAGCAAGTAAAGGAATGTTGGATGAATTTGGTGCCAAGCGGGTAATCGACACACCCATATCGGAACTTGGCTTTTCGGGAATTGGTGTTGGATCTGCTATGAACGGGAACCGACCTATCATCGAATTTATGACCTTTAACTTTTCACTGGTAGGGATCGATCAAATTATTAACAACGCCGCCAAGATGCGACAAATGAGCGGCGGTCAAATCAATATTCCAATCGTTTTTAGAGGACCTACCGCTTCTGCCGGGCAGTTGGCGGCAACACACTCTCAAGCTTTCGAGAGCTGGTTTGCAAACACCCCCGGTCTTAAAGTAGTAGTGCCTAGTAATCCGGCCGATGCCAAAGGATTGCTTAAAAGTGCTATTCGAGATGATGACCCGGTGATCTTTATGGAAAGCGAGCAAATGTATGGGGACAAAGGAGAAGTGCCTGAAGGGGAATATCTTATTCCTTTAGGTGTGGCCGATATTAAGCGGAAAGGCGATGATGTGACTATTGTTTCCTTCGGAAAAATTATAAAAGAAGCGTATAAGGCTGCCGAAACACTTTCCGAAGAAGGCATTGAATGTGAAATCATCGACCTTCGAACAGTGCGCCCAATGGATCATGACGCTATCTTAGAATCGGTTAAGAAGACAAATCGGTTGGTAATCCTAGAAGAAGCCTGGCCATTTGGAAATGTGGCAACAGAAATTACCTATCAAGTGCAAAGCAAAGCATTCGATTATTTAGACGCTCCTATCGTAAAATTAAATACCGCAGATACTCCGGCTCCTTATTCGCCGGTATTGTTAAAAGAATGGCTTCCTAACAGCGAGGATGTAATAAAGGCTGTGAAAAAAGTGTTATACAAAGAGTAGGTTTACGACCTACACTTCAGTATACATACAATTCTAATCACGTCACCCGAATCTACATAGTCTTTATGAAGCAAATACTTTTTTTCTTGTTTATGGGACTGGCCACTGTTGCCATGGCCCAAACCAAGGTAAGTGGTGTGATTAAAGATACCGCTGGAACACCTATTGCATTTGCTAACGTTATATTTAAAGATTCTAACGAAGGAACCATTTCGAACGAAGAAGGGCGGTTCTACCTCGAAAGTGATGATAACTATACAGAGGTCGTATTTTCATTTATAGGTTTTAGCAGTACCGAAGTAACGCTTACAGACCGAAGCACCTACAATATGGAGATCGTTCTAGAGGAAGAAGCAGCAGCCTTAGATGAGGTTGTGATCTTTACAGGGAAACAATCTAAAAAGAACAATCCTGCTATCGATATTCTTCGCAAGATCTGGGAAAATAGGAGAGAAAATGGCGTTAAAAAGTTTAAGCAATACCAATACGACAAGTACGAAAAATTAGAGTTCGATCTCAATACCATCGACAGCGCTTTAATTAACAGTCGAGTGTTCAACGGGATGGAATTTATCTTCGATCAAACCGATACTTCAAATATTACCGGAAACACCTACTTGCCTATCTTTATTAATGAAGCCTATGCTAAGGTCTACGGCGACAATCTATTGAATGAAGAAAAAGAGGTCTTAGAAGGGAATAAGAACTCCGGATTTGACAACAATAACACACTTATCGCTTTTATCAAGGACCTCTACAGCGAATACAATGTGTACGACAATTACCTCAAATTTTTCGACAAGGCCTTCACAAGTCCGTTATCAACCACCGGTATCGATGTTTATAACTACGTGCTTTTAGACAGTGCCTATCGCGATAATAAATGGTGCTATAACATCGTCTACTACCCGAGGAGAAAGAACGAGCTAACTTTTAAAGGTGATTTTTGGGTGAACGATAGCACTTGGGCTATCAAGGAGATCAACCTTCAGGCGTCTAAAAGTGCCAATTTAAACTGGGTCCGTGAAGTGTATATCGAACAAGAGTTCGATGTATTGAACGATTCAACTTTTTTAATTACTCGGGATTATTTTTTAAGTGACTTTAGTTTCAGAAAAAAAGAAGGCGCCAGAGGTGTCTATGGCAAGCGAACCACTTTATACGATAATTACGAATTCGACATTAAAAAGGACAAATCCTTTTACAAAGAACAGGTAGACCCATATCAATATGAAGTCTACAACCGTCCCGACGACTATTGGGAAGAAAAACGCATGGAATCCTTAAGCAAGGATGAGAAAGGAGTGTATAAAATGCTCGACACCTTAAAAACGGTTCCTCGATTTAAAACACTGTACAATTTAGGGGCAGTTCTAGCCACCGGCTATTATGAAACCAATAATTTTGACGTTGGCCCGGTGTTTTCCATTTTTGGCTTCAACGAAGCAGAAGGACTCCGAATTCGACTCGGAGGCCGCACCTATTTTAGTCAGAACGACCCTTGGCGTATCGAAGGGTTTGGTGCCTACGGATTTAAAGACGAACGATTCAAGTACGGTATTTCGGCCAAATGGTTGCTGGACCGAACTTCGAGGCTTACGGTTTTTGCAGGCAACCGAAAGGATGTCGAACAAACAGGGGCTAGTCTCACTAACAGCAACGATGTACTAGGAAGAAGTCTTGCTTCATCCTCTTTGATCTCGGTAGGTGCAAACGATCGTTTAAGCAGGATCAATCTAACGACCGTAGGTTTTGAAGTGGAGCCGGTAAAGAATCTTGTTCTCCGTCTTACGGGTTCTTACCGTAATTTAGAATCGGCAACAGACACATTTAGCATCGATTATTTTGATGAAGACGGCACCATTAGAAGCACTGTTTCCCAGCCAGAGATCGAATTGGCTTTTAACTACACCCCACGCAGAAAAACATCGGGCTATGGGGTAGAACGAACCATAATCAATGACGGAGATTTTCCTGTTTTTTATGTGGCGTATACCTATGGATTAAAGGATGTGTTGAACGGCGATTTTGAGTATAAAAAATTACAAGGTCTCTATACCAGACCATGGAATATTGGTGGTCTAGGGCGTTTGCTTACCACGGTTGAGGTTGGAAAGATCTTCGATCCGGTACCACTAAGTTTGTTAAGTCCCATCCCTGGTAACCAAACATATTTTAGTTTGTACAACACCTTTACGCAATTGGATTATTACGAATTTGTTAGCGATACCTATGCCTCTCTTCATGTTCAACATAACTTTGGCGGGCGCTTATTTTCACGTATTCCAGGTTTGCGTAAGCTCAATCTAAGAGAAGTAATTGGCTTTAGGGCAGTGTACGGAGAGATTTCCGAAGAAAATATCGCGCTAAATGCATCCAACATCATTTACCAAGCACCAGGTGATATCTATTATGAATACAGTGTTGGTATTGGTAATATCTTTAAGATTTTTCGCCTCGATTTTAATTTTCGAGGAAATTATCTAAACAATCCCGATGCTCGAAAATTTGGAGTTACCGGTGTATTTGGATTCTCCTTTTAATTACTTTTTTCACTTCGGAAGCGGAAGTGTTATTTCAAAATCCAAAAATTAGTTTACCTTTATCCTATTATGAAGCTGCCTGTTATTGTATAACGACCGCATCTGAAAGAATTATTCTACCGGATGGCCATCGCCCATGAGGCGAAATTCTACTATACATAAATTTTAATTGCAAAGCATGGCTTCATCAAATTTCACTGCTACAACTGTATTTCAACTTATAAAAGATGCTATTTCCGGTAAGGAGATAGATTATACCAAAGGCAGCATTCGCAAAGCGATCATTCTGCTGTCCATACCCATGATACTCGAAATGTGTATGGAGTCCATTTTCGCCTTGGTCGATATTGCATACGTTTCTCAGGTAAGCACAAACGCGGTAGCGACCATCGGGCTAACCGAGTCTGTGTTAACGTTGGTTTACGCTGTCGCAGTAGGGCTTAGTATGGCAGCTACCGCGGTTGTCGCACGACGAATAGGCGAAAAAGATAAAGAAGGAGCCAATCGTGCCTCAGTACAAGTAATTTTTCTCGGTATAGCCGTTGCAGCTGTGGTAAGTTGCATTGGGATCATGTACCCGAAAGAGATTTTGCAACTTATGGGTGCGGAAGCTTCTTTAGTAGAAGAAGGGTATCGCTATACTCAGATCCTTTTTGGCGGCAATATCACAATTGTATTACTCTTTTTGATCAATGCTATATTTCGCGGTGCGGGCAATGCTTCCATCGCTATGTGGGTCTTGATCCTTTCCAATGGATTGAATATAATTCTAGACCCCATATTTATATTTGGTTGGGGCCCAATCCCTGAGTACGGTGTGGCCGGTGCCGCAATTGCCACTACTATTGGTAGAGGAACAGCCGTACTGTTTCAGCTGTATCTTTTGTTCTTCGGAAGCACCCGCATAAAATTAGCCCTGCATCATATTAAATTAAATCTCACGATAATGTTCAACCTTATTCGTGTGTCCTTGGGTGGGATAGGACAATTCTTAATTGGAACCTCCAGTTGGATCTTTTTGATGAGGATCATGAGTGAATTTGGGAGCGAAGTGTTGGCCGGTTATACCATCGCTATTCGTGTCATGATGTTTACCCTAATGCCGGCCTGGGGAATGAGTAATGCAGCCGCAACTTTAGTAGGTCAAAATCTCGGAGCCAATCAACCAGATCGCGCCGAGATCTCGGTTTGGAAAACCAGTAAATATAATGCTTGGTTTATGGCTGTAATATCTGTGCTTTATTTGGTGTTTGCAGCGCGTATTATTAGCTGGTTTAGTGATGAGCAGGACGTGGTGTATTACGGAGCGCTTAGTTTACAGATCATTACCGCCGGCTATGTGTTCTATGCCTATGGTATGACCATCACCAATGCGTTTAATGGTGCAGGGGACACCAAGACACCAACCATTATTAATTTCTTTTGTTTTTGGCTAATTCAGTTGCCGTTTGCATACACTGCTGCTCTTTTATGGGATTGGGGGCCTATTGGAGTTTTTACTGCAATTACGTTAGCAGAAGTATTAATTGCAATTATTGCGATTCTTTGGTTTAAAAAAGGTTCTTGGAAGTTAACAAAGGTGTAAGTTGATTACGAGTTGTAAAAAGCATTCTACTTATTGTGCTTTAATAGGTGTTTTTCGGTGAAAGATCCGTACTTTTGCACCCCCAAAAAATGACAGGGGAGTGTAATCTTTTCAGAATAAATAAATAAAATGACAGTAGACAAAAAAGGAAGCTTCGATGTATTGATCGAAATTCCCAAAGGAAGCCGAAATAAATACGAATACGATTTTGAACTAAAGAAAATACGATTCGATCGTATGCTATTCTCTTCTATGATGTATCCGGCCGATTATGGCTTTATTCCGGAGACCTTGGCATTAGACGGTGACCCGCTAGATGTATTGGTGCTTGGTAGCGAACCTACCTTCCCCATGTGTGTGATGGAAGTAAAACCCATTGGTGTTTTTCACATGGCCGATGAAAAAGGTCCGGATGAAAAGGTGATTTGTGTACCCGTTTCAGACCCTATCTGGAATAGCTTGAACGACTTGTCCGATATGAACCCACACATCGTCAAAGAGATCGAGCACTTTTTTCAGGTCTATAAGGATCTAGAGAAGAAGCGCGTCGATGTAGGAGGATGGGGCGATGCCAAAGAAGCGTACGATATCTTATATAAATGTATCGATCGATACGATAACAGTGTACATAAAAAGAACAAGAACTTCACCATATAATTCACTATTTGGAAAGATCTCAACCCCTTCGAATTACAATTCTTAGGGGTTTTTTAATTCTCTTTAATTTCTTACTTTAGCTGCCGATTTAACAAAACCTTTAACTACATGGAACAGAACATTATTTATGTACCCATTGGCCTTGCGATCTTAGGATTGTTGTTCATGCTCATCAGGATGAGCTGGGTAAAAAAACAACCTGCAGGAAGTGAACGCATGCAGTCTATATCTAAAAGTATTAAAGAAGGAGCCTTGGCGTTTTTAAATGCTGAATACAGGCTCTTACTTATTTTCGCTGTGATCGCAAGTATATTATTATATGTGGTTTCCGCATTGGTCGACACTACTAGTTGGATGATCGTACCTGCTTTTATTTTTGGAGCAATTTTCTCGGCATTGGCCGGTAATATCGGTATGCGAATCGCTACAGAAGCCAATGCAAGAACAGCAGAAGCTGCTAAAACTAGCTTGCCACAAGCCTTAAAAGTTTCTTTTGGCGGTGGTACTGTTATGGGACTTGGTGTTGCAGGATTGGCCGTACTGGGATTAAGTTTGTTCTTTTTGTTCTTCTTAGGGCAGTTCATCACCGAGGGTGGTGATTTTTATAACGACATGACCATCGTACTGGAAGCCCTAGCCGGTTTCTCTCTAGGAGCAGAGAGTATTGCACTTTTCGCTCGTGTGGGTGGTGGAATTTATACCAAAGCGGCCGATGTAGGTGCCGACCTTGTAGGTAAGGTGGAAGCAGGCATCCCTGAGGATGATCCGCGTAATCCAGCAACCATCGCAGATAACGTTGGTGATAATGTTGGTGATGTTGCCGGTATGGGCGCCGATCTATTCGGGTCCTACGTAGCGACTGTACTTGCAGCAATGGTGTTAGGTAATTACGTAATTCGAGATATTAGCATTTCGAATGCCGAACAATTTACCGATGCCTTTAACAATATGGGACCTATCTTACTTCCGTTGGTAATTGCCGGTGTGGGAGTGTTAGCTTCTATAATTGGAACGTTCTTAGTAAAAATTAAGAGCAACGATGCAAAAGAACCAACCGTACAACGCGCTTTAGATACGGGAAACTGGGTAGCTATTATTCTAACTTTAGCCGCTAGTTGGTTTTTGATCGATTGGATGTTGCCTGCAGAGATGAACATGAAATTCTTCGGTGAAGGATATCAAACCATCCCTTCTATTAATGTGTTCTGGTCTGCCTGTATCGGATTGGCGGTAGGAGCTTTGATCTCGTATGTAACAGCACATTATACCAGTCTCGGTAAAAAACCGGTAATGGATATTGTAAAAAATTCTTCTACAGGAGCTGCCACTAATATTATTGCAGGTCTTGCAGTTGGGATGAAATCAACGTTTTGGTCGGTATTGCTTTTTGCTGCCGCAATCTATGGCTCGTATGAGTTTGCCGGATTCTATGGTGTGGCATTAGCCGCTTCTGCAATGATGGCAACCACCGCCATGCAATTAGCGATCGATGCTTTTGGTCCTATTGCCGATAACGCAGGAGGTGTTGCCGAAATGAGTGAACTTGAAGATCACGTTCGTGAACGTACCGATATTTTAGACTCGGTTGGAAATACTACCGCAGCCGTAGGAAAAGGATTTGCGATCGCGTCTGCTGCCCTAACAGCATTGGCACTTTTTGCTGCCTATGTAACCTTTACCGGCATCGACGGAATTAACATCTTCCGCGCCGACGTATTAGCGATGCTATTTGTTGGTGGAATGATACCGGTTGTATTTTCCGCCCTTGCCATGAAATCGGTAGGAAAAGCTGCTATGGAAATGGTTCAAGAAGTGCGCCGTCAATTCCGCGAAATTCCTGGAATTATGGAAGGAACAGGGACACCCGAATACGCAAAATGTGTCGATATTTCTACCAAAGCGGCCTTAAAAGAAATGATCCTGCCTGGACTACTTACTATTATTACACCTATCGTTATCGGACTCGTTTTTGGTGCTGAACCCTTAGGAGGATATATGGCCGGAGTTTGTGTTAGTGGAGTGATGTGGGCCATCTTCCAAAACAATGCCGGAGGCGCTTGGGACAACGCCAAGAAATCGTTTGAAGCAGGTGTGATGATCGATGGAGAAATGACCTACAAGGGAAGTGATGCGCATAAAGCCGCTGTCACTGGAGATACTGTTGGAGATCCTTTTAAAGATACATCGGGACCTTCTATGAACATCTTAATTAAGCTAACTTGTTTGGTTGGATTGGTGATCGCGCCTATCCTCGGTGGACATTCTGCTTCAGAAAGTGCAGAAGCAATGAATACTTCGGAAGCGATGTACTTTATCGATGAGGATGGTAACAAGACCTTGCTAACAGACAAGCAAGCAACTCAACTTTCCGAAGCAAACAGATCGGAAATTAATAAAGAAATAATCGTAAATATGACTTCGGAAGGCGATGTTACAACCGCAGAAGTTACGATCGAAACAACCATAGATGGTGAGACAACTACCGAAACAAAGACTTTTACCGGAACAGAAGAAGAAGTGCGTGCTCAAGTTGATGCATTAAAAGAATCAACGACAAAAGTGACCAAAAAAGAAGTGATCAAAGAAGTAGAAGTGATCGAAGAGAACTAAGCATATTCGTTAAAGTATTTTTAAAACCCTGCCCTTCGAGCAGGGTTTTTTTATGGTTTGTAGTATCTTGTATCTAGGATGAACTACGACGATATTATTACATTAGGAATTGCGTTTGGTCTTGGGATGCTCGTTGGGCTGCAACGCGAGCGAACCGACAGCAAAATTGCCGGCGTTCGAACTTTTACATTGATCGCTATTTTAGGAACCGTTACCGGTTTTCTAACACGAGAATATGACAATCCTTTTATTCTTCCTGCCTTTGGTATCGCGATTACTGCCTTCATGGTGATCGCCAATGTAATAAAACTTAAAAAGCTAGATGGAGCCGATGTAGGCCAAACCACCGAAGTGGCCGCATTGCTTATGTTTGCGATAGGAGCATATTTGGTGTTGGGAAGTCAAATAATAGCGGTTATAGTGGGTGGCGCTTTAGCTATACTGCTCTATGTAAAAGAACACCTCCACGATTTTATAGATCGACTAAAAGAGAAAGACCTGGCCGCTATAATGACCTTTGCAGGTATCTCCTTGGTGGTACTGCCCATACTTCCAGATGAGACCTTTGGACCTTTAGATGTTTTAAACCCGAAGAATATATGGCTTATGGTCACGCTTATCGTTGGAATAAGCGTTGTAGGTTACTTTATTTACAAGTTTGTAGGTAAGAAAGTAGGGATCGTTTCTAATGGGGTCTTAGGGGGTATGATCAGTAGTACTGCGACAACAGTGAGTTACTCGAGAATGACGGCCAATGCAAAGAATATTCATAAAATGGCAGCCTTTGTCATCACAGCTGCATCAGCCATTGCGCTTGCGCGTGTTTTAATTGAGGTAGGCATCGTAATCCCTGAAAAGCTGCCGCAAATTATGCTGCCTATTCTAGTAGAATTTGTCATAATGATCTTGTTATGCGTAGGACTATTTTACCTAATCAATAATGACGAGGAGGGTGAAGAAATGCCCGAACCAAAGAACCCGGCTCAATTTAAGAGCGCACTGATTTTTGGCTTGTTGTACGGACTAATACTTTTGGCAGTTGCCTTCACAAAAGAAGAGTTTGGGAACAGTGCCCTCTATATAGTTTCAATTATTAGTGGGTTAACCGATGTTGATGCGATCACATTATCGCTTTCGCAACTAATGAAAGACGACGGACTTCAAACAGAAACAGGGTGGCGGCTTATACTGCTGGCGTCCCTCTCTAATTTAGTGTTTAAAGGTATTATGGCAGCCGTTCTAGGAACCCGAAAATTGGCAAAATGGGTTGCCATCACTTTTGGTATCTCTATTATTACAGGTTTATTAATCATGTGGCTGTGGCCCGAAGCGTGGCATTTCTAATATATGGGTTGGTTTTCTAAAGATCCGTTGCAAATTATTGCCTTTCATAGCTATGGAACCGATACGCATCTCTATGCGCGCGGTAGAGCAATTGAAGATGAATCTATCGATCTCTCTAAAAAAGGGCTATTACGTCTTCTAATAAATAGTTACAAGCGATTCGAGACCGATGAAGTTAAAAACACCAAATTAAAGCTCACATTATCCGACGGTCGAACCTTTTATACCACTACCGATAAACATGGGTATTTTTTGGTCGATGTGCAAACAAACGGACTCGAAGCGCTTACCAATAACGAAGGTTGGTTGCCCTACGTGATAAGCTACGACAATCAGCCAAAAAACAGAAGTATCAAAAACAACAATCGCTTTCCGGGCGAAATGTTGATCCCTTCAAATACTGCAACGTTTGGGATCGCAAGCGACATCGACGACACTATCTTACATACCGGAGTTACTTCTAAACTAAAATGGCGATTGTTGCTCAACACCTTTTTTAAACGCGCCGAACGACGTAGTCCGTTAGAAGGTGCTTCAGACTTTTATCACATGTTGCACCGTGGGGTTTCCGGTGAGAATAGTAATCCGTTATTCTATGTGAGTCATAGTCCCTGGAACTTGTACCGTTATCTAGAACTTTTCTTGAAGAAGAATAACTTTCCGAAGGGACCCATATTGTTAAGACGGTTTAGCGCTATCTTCGGAAAGAAATCCAAAAGCGAAAAACCTCAAAAACAAAAGGAAATTATCAACTTGCTACAAACCTACCCAAAAATGCCGTTTATCTTGATTGGCGATAGTGGCGAGCATGATGCCGATATCTACATTGAAATAGCACAATCGCATCCCGATCGTATCCTAGCCATTTATTTGCGAAGTGTAAAACACCATAAACGAATGATGCGTATTCGCGGCTTGTTCGATTCGTATAAAACAACACCGGCCTTGCTCGTAGAAGATAGCCAAGAGGCTATAGAGCACGCTAGGGAACACAAGTTTATTCGCTAAGCTTCTTAAAATACTCGTAAGTGTCTAATTGTGCTTGAACGGGCTTTTTATCATTTTGAACATACAAATTCTTCTGATCCGCATCGATTATACGAGCCTTTACATTGTCGTTTAATTGAATGTCGATAAGTTCACGTACGATCTGCTTCAACTTTTTATCAAACACCGGTGTAACCACTTCGATACGGTGGTTGAGGTTTCGGGTCATCCAATCGGCAGAACCGAAATACAGTTGCTCGTCACCATCATTTCCGAAGATATACACCCGCCCATGCTCTAAGAAACGATCTACGATAGAGGTAACGTAAATATTCTCGCTTTGTCCTTTGATACCCGCGACCAACGAACAGATCCCACGAATTAACAAGCGAATTTGTACTCCTGCATTGCTTGCACGATATAACAGTTTGATCATGTCATTGTCCTGTAGGCTGTTCATCTTTAAGATGATATACGCATCTTTTCCTTGTTTGGCCAGATCGATCTCCCGATTTACCATTTCAAT
The DNA here is from genome assembly GCF_003333325.1 of Candidatus Ulvibacter alkanivorans. GTDB lineage: Bacteria > Bacteroidota > Bacteroidia > Flavobacteriales > Flavobacteriaceae > Ulvibacter_A > Ulvibacter_A alkanivorans. The sequence continues at coordinate 60,068 of NZ_QOLC01000025.1, forward strand.
AAAACGTACACGCGTGGTAAATGGAGATACCAGCAAGCGCTTTGTCTTGGGAAAGATAATGGTGCCATCTAGCACCAAGAACACTTTATTAAGCTCTTTAGTGATCTTTTTGTGGGTGGTCATCAATCCGAAGTCGGTATACAAAGTTGCTGTGTTCTCGTTGAAGTTTCCGGTAGCGATATAACCAAAGCGTTTTTTAGTTCCATCTTTAACCCGCTCAATACACAATATCTTAGAATGTACTTTAATATCCGGATAGCTATAAATTACGTTGGCGCCATTTTCTTTAAAGATCGAACCCCACTTTAGGTTGTTCTTTTCGTCAAATCGTGCTTTTACTTCTATAAAGACGGTCACATCCTTGCCGTTCTTAGCAGCAAGTGCAATTGCATCGTTTAATCGAGATTCTTTAGCGGCTCTGTAAATGGTTATTTTGATCTTTGTAACATGAGGATCTACAGCGGCTTCTTCAACCAAACGAATCACAGGTTCAAACGATTGATACGGATAATGCAAGAGATGATCTGAGGCTTCGATCGCCTCGAACATAGAATCGTATTGTGATAACATGGGGTGATCAATAGGCGGAAGTTTGTCTATAGAGAGCGCTTTGTCGGTAGGATTCGGAAAACTGAAGAAATCCTTAAAGTTATGATAGGCACCTCCTTCGATGATATCGGCATTGAAAACATCCAACGATTTTTTTAAAATATCTCTAAAGGATTGGGGCATTTTTTCGTCTATAAGTAGACGCGTTGCTTGTCCGGTAGATCGTTTTGGCAACGACGCTTTTATTTTTTCCATTAAATTGCCGGAGAACTCATCTTCTATGTACAGCTCGGCGTCTCGCGATTTCTTAATGGCAAAAAAGGTTAAGTCTTTTTCCATTTCCGGGCTTTGCCGCAAACAGTATTTTAAGATGTCGTCTATAAAGGTGATGTAGTATTTTCCGTTTTGCTTCGGAAACACAAAAAATCGAGGTTCATCTTCAGGGATCTCTACAAGTGCAAACTCTTCTTTAGAAAGTATGGCTGCCAGATACAGGCTTTCGTTCTTTACAAAAACTTCATCTTCACCGGAGCAAGGATTACAAGCAATAGTGATCTTGTCTTTTAAGATCTCATCGTAATAATTTTGAGCCACTAGCCGCTGCGTGGCCGAAAATGAGCTATGATTAATCAAATAGATGTTTTCTTCTTCTAACTTCGGAATGATGTCGTTATAAAAAATTGTTCCGAACTCCTGCTGTTGCAAGTGAACTTGCTTTTTTATTTCCTTAAGTACTTTGTTGGGTTTGGTAATTAACTTTTTCCGAAGGGGTTTTTCTATTTTTTTGATCTGACGGATGTCAGACACACGAACCCTAAAAAACTCATCTAAGTTAGATGAAAAGATCGCTAGAAATTTAATGCGTTCATACAACGGGTTGCGCGAATCGGCTGCTTCTTGAAGCACACGATGATTAAATCGAAGCCAAGACAGATCGCGATGATAGTATTTGGTATTGTAAAGTGACGCCATAGTTGTTATGGCAAATTAAGTTAATTACAACCGAAGTGACTGTTTGTAAAATGTTAAGTTTTGAAGAGCCCATGCAATTCGGCATCGATCTTATTGATGACATCTCCCAGGTCTTCCGGATTGTCGACAAAATTGAGGTTGTCTACATTCAAAATAATTAGATTGCCCTTGTCGTATTCATGAACCCAGGCTTCATAGCGCTCGTTTAGCCTGCTTAAATAGTCGATACTAATAGAGTTTTCGTAATCTCTTCCACGCTTATGGATCTGGTTTACAAGATTAGGGATCGAACTGCGTAAATAAATAAGTAGATCGGGCCCTTCGGTCACACTTTCCATTAAGTCGAACAACGACCGATAGTTCTCATAATCTCGATTGGTCATGAGTCCCATAGCATGTAAATTGGGCGCAAAAATATAAGCGTCCTCATAAATGGTACGATCTTGAATAATGTCTTTTCCACTTTTGCGAATATCGAGGATTTGACGGAAACGACTGTTCAAAAAGTAGATCTGAAGATTAAAGGACCATCGTTCCATCTGATTGTAAAAATCATCGAGATACGGATTGTCCTCCACGTCTTCAAAATGGGCCTTCCATTTATAATGTTTGGCTAATAAGCGGGTTAAGGTGGTTTTTCCAGAACCTATGTTTCCGGCAATCGCAACATGCATATATCTACTTCTTTGGTTGGGTTAGTGAAAAGGCGTATAAAAATTTACTGTCATAAATATACAGGAAATCTTGCGTAAGCTGCAAGTCTTTTATTGTGTTTTCGGGCAGCGGATTTTTTAATGGTTGAACGGTGTTTTCAGCGATCAAATACAGCTCATTATTTTTTAAAGCGACTACCTTTTCTTCTTGTTGAACAATCCGCTCAAATTGTTGTCCGTCCATTTTAGACAGTAGACTGCCATAAATATTAAAGGTGCGCATTGAATTATTGGTAAGGGCAAAGCAATAATTAAAATTGCTGGCTTGCGAGATAAGCTCACCCGAAAATGGCTGGGAAACCGTGACCTTAGTATTGTTACGGTAGTTATACAATTCGATTTGCTGGGTGTCTACATTAAAGATCCATAGCCTATTATTTCCTGCATTCGTAGCGGTATGTACATTAATAAACTGAGGAAGATTATTAAAGTTGATGCGCTCTATTTCATTTAATCGATTGTCTACAAAGACGACCGTATTCACATCGCGATAAAAAACAACCACTTTTAAAGGATTAATGATATCGACCGACGTGATTGGACCTAATTGAAAATCGTTGAACACGAACGCACCTTCTGCACCATTTTTATGCAATACTTGGTCTTTAATGTAGTAGGTGTTCTTATAAGGGTCGATACCCACGAAGGTATCTGCTTCGAGCGCTATTTTTGAAACCTCTTGCAAGTTTTGTGCAAATCCTGCCAGGGTAGAAAAGCATAAGAAAAGAATGAGTACCTTCATAGCGTGTGAAGATACAAAATGCCTGCCAAAGCGTCTTTGTAACACAGTCTAAAATAGATCGTCTTTTTGAAAGAGAATTAAAATCAATGATATGAAACTACACTACCTTTTATTTAGTTGTTGCTTTTTACTAAGCATCGCTGGCTTTTCACAACAATTCGAAGGCATTGCCACTTACAAAACGCATCGTGATCTGGATCTAAAGCTCGATAGTACCCAAGTAAGCAGCGAAATGCAACAACAATTAGAAGCACAGCTTCGGAAACAATTTCAGAAAGAATACACCCTCACATTTTCCACCACCGAATCGTTATACGTTGAAAACCCATCGTTAGATGCACCACAACCGGCCTCGGCAGGTGGACTTAGCATCGTAATGAGTGGAAATTCGGATGTTTTATACCGAAACACCAAAGCACAATCTTATGTGACCCAAACCGAGATCATGGGAAAGCCGTTTCTGGTTAAAGACAAATTGGATACACCCGAATGGAAACTGGAAAAGGAGACCAAGAACATTGGTGCCTATACTTGTTTTAAAGCAACCTATGAACGCGAAGTGACCGAATCTTCTTTTAGCAGTGATTCCGACACCCTCGTTGAAACTACCAAACTTATCACAACAACGGCTTGGTATACACCGCAAATACCGGTGCAACACGGTCCTTCCGACTATTGGGGATTACCGGGGCTGGTACTGGAAATTAATGACGGGAACCAGTCTATCTTGTGTACTAAGATCGTTCTTAATCCCGAAAAGGAGATCGTTATCGATCCTCCTACCAAAGGCAAAGAGGTGGATCAAAAAACCTTCGATGAGATCAGGGAAAAGAAGGAAAAGGAAATGATGGAAACCATGCGGGATAATAGAAGTAGGAACGATGGTAATACCTTCAGCATTCGAATTGGAGGATAATCTTTCCGAAGCATTAAACCATTGCCCTTTAAAAATGTCCAATGGTTTTGTAACAATTACCGGTTATTCTTACTAACAGGTACCTAAAAAACAGTTTATGAGATTGGTTTCCTTTTTGGTGATAGCATGCTTCACAAGTATCACCTTCGCACAAAATATTAGTGGACGCGCTTATTACGAATCGAAAACTACCGTCGATATGGACAATTTCGGTGGACGAGAGATGAGCGAGGACATGAAAAAACAGATTGCCGAACGAATGAAAAGTATGTTGGAAAAAACCTTCATTCTTACTTTTAATAATAAAGAATCGATCTACAAAGAAGAGGAAATGTTAGAAACGGGTGCAGGAAACGGAGGCTTCCGAATGATGATGGGAAGTTTTACGCCGGGCGATCAATACAAGAACCTTGAGACGAACCAGATTATTGAGGAGCGTGAATTCTTCGGAAAACAATTCCTTATCAACGATACGATTCCATCATTGGAATGGGAGATCACAAAAGAATCAAAACAAATAGGACAGTATATCGCTATTAAGGCGACTGCGGTAAAACCTATCGATGAAAATGACTTTAGCATGGCGCGACGCAGAGGAGGTCGCGACGACGATGAGAAGCAAGAAGGCGAAACCGCAACCGACTCTACGAAGACCGCTACCGATGATCCGTTTAATGAGATCGAGGTGCCGAAAGAAGTGATTGTTACAGCTTGGTTTACTCCGCAAATACCGGTAGGAAACGGACCCGGTGATTACGCAGGCCTGCCGGGATTAATTCTTGAACTTAATTTTTATCGCACCACCATCCTGTGCTCAAAAATCGTGCTTAATGTGAAAGATGCCGAATCGATCGAAGCACCGTCAAAAGGAACAGAAGTAACACGTGACGAGTACAACTCCATCGTAAAGGAAAAGATGGAGGAAATGCGTGAGAATTTTAGAGGGCGAGGGGGTCGAAGAGGGGGTCGTTTTGGCGGCTAGATCCAGATATAGACCATGTGAACATACAATTATTCTAGGTAGATAAACCAACCAACTACAAATGAAAAAAATACTCTGGGCAATCTTATTGCTGCTTACCGTATCCCTTTCAGCACAAACTATTAAAGTAAAAGGTGTAATCAAGGATAGTATCGGGGACCCCCTCGAATTGGCTAACGTGATCGCCACCGAAAAAGAATCGGGTGCGATCGAATCGTATGCGATTACGAACTTCGAAGGGCGGTTTCAATTGGACCTTACCAAAAATAAAACCTATGTACTTCGTGCTAGTTTTCTTGGGTATGAAACTCAGGAAAAATCGCTTACGGTTGCGGATGATTCAGAAGACATAGACCTAAACTTTACCTTAAATTCTTTGGCCGATGAATTAGAAGGCGTCGAGATCACTTACGAAATGCCGGTGACCGTGAAAGGCGATACTATAGTCTACAATGCCGATTCGTTCCGTACCGGGGAAGAACGAAAACTGGGCGACGTTATGAAGAATTTACCCGGGGTCGAGGTGAACGATGCCGGTGAGATAGAGGTGGAAGGCAAAGCCGTAACCAAAGTAATGGTAGAAGGGAAGGATTTCTTCGATGGTGATTCTAAACTAGCAACTAAAAATATTCCTGCAGATGCGGTAGATAAGGTTGAAGTGCTACGAAATTACAACGAGGTCGATCAAATGCGTGGCTTGGGCAATGACCAAGATAATGTGGCGATCAATATTCGACTTAAGGAAGGTAAAAAGAACTTTTGGTTTGGTGAGGTTACAGCCGGTGGTGGCCTGGTTGGTGATGATGAAGCAGGTTATCTGGTACATCCTAAATTGTTCTATTACAGTCCGAAATACAGCATCAACTTGATCACCGATTTTAATAACATTGGGGAAGTGCCTTTTACATTTCGAGACTATTTTAATTTTACGGGTGGATTCCGAAACTTCAATCGAGGGGGAGGGACTAACTTTAATATTAGTGATAGCGGACTCGGATTTGCCGTAACTCAAAACAACAGAGCAAACGAATTAGAAACAAAATTCCTAGCCGGGAATTTTAGCTGGGCCGTTAATAAGAAATGGGACCTGAGCGGATTTTCAATTCTATCTGACAATAAAACGAACATCGTAAATAATTCGATACGACAGTATATCGCTTCCGGAAGTACCGAGATCTCAAGTAGTGAGACCGATCAACGTAACCAGCTGGGAATGGTCAAATTGAGTAGTGTCTACAAACCAAGCACCGATTTTCAGATGGACTATGATGTGTTGGTAAAAGCATCAAAGCAGACCGAAGATGCCGGTGTGTTCTCGCAATTTGACGGGCGAGATAACTCCATTTCCGAAGCAAAAGAAAACAAACCGTTTTCTATAAATCAGAATATGAATCTGTACTATACGCTGGATGATAAGAACATCTTTGCGGGACAAGTACAACACTTATGGCAGGATGAAGATCCATTCTATAACGCCATTGTCGATCTACTGCCTTTTGGCGGAATTCTACCGGTAGATACCACGCAAAACCGATTTAACATAAATCAAGCGAAGAACATTCGAACCAGCAAAATAGATGCAAAAGTAGATTATTACTATGTTCTTAATAATACGAGTAATTTGAATGTTACCCTAGGTACGACCTACAGCAATCAGCAATTCGACTCTAATATTTTTCAATTGCTTGGTAACGGTGACAGGTTAGATTTTTCACAAACACCTCCAATCGATGGAGAAACATTACCACTTACCAACGATGTAACCTATACTTTTAGTGATGTCTTTTTAGGGTTGCATTACAAAGTAAAGACAGGAGCATTTATTTTTACCCCCGGATTAACACTGCATAATTACAACCTAAAGACCGATCAGTTAAACACTAGCAACTCACAGAACGATTGGATGGTGCTGCCCGATGTGAATGCCATTTGGGAGATCAAAAAAAGTGAGAACTTGCGTTTTAATTATGCTGTATCTGCCGAATACACCGATGTGAACGATTATGCAGAAGCCTTTGTTTTTAATAATTATAACAGACTTTTTAGAGGAAATCGAAACTTAGAAAATGCGCTGAGTCATAATTACAATCTAACGTATTTTAGCTTTAACCTTTTTAACTATACGAATATTAGCGGTTCGCTTAACTATAGCAGGCGAATTAACGGTTATAAGAGCAACACCCAGATCATAGCGATCAACCAAGTGAGCTCGCCATTCAATATCGATAGCAATTTCCCAGATGAGACCTATTCGGCTGTGGGAAGATTCAGCAAACGAATTAAAAAGATACAGTTCAATGCCAGTGCAAATGTATCATTGGCAAAATCGAACAATGTGGTGAACGACATAGTTCGCGAAAGTGAGAGTTTTACGCAAAACTATCGAGGAAGCGTTCGAACCAATTTTAGAAATTGGCCCAATTTCGAAGGTGGCTATGTGCTAAGTGTGAATAATTATGACAACGGCGGGTTGGAGCAAAAATTCTATACGCACCGCCCTTTTGTTAACGTAGATCTGCGCTTTTTAAAAGATTTTACTTTCGATGCCGAGTGGGAATATTACAAATACACCAACGAGGGCAATACGGTAGATAATTCGTATTCGTTCGTAAATGCCAACTTGTATTATCGTAAAGGCGAAAGTCCATGGGAATTCCAATTACAAGCGACCAATATACTCGATACGGAAGCGATTAACAGCGATAGTTTTAACGAGCAATTCAACACCACTTCACAGTATTTCGTGCTTCCTCGCATCTTTATGTTTGTGGTCAAGTACGAATTGTAGCCCATTATTTTAGGCAAGGCATAAACAAAGAAAATGACGATTTTGTATCTTTCTGAAAAACTTCAGCCATGCGTAATATTTTCTTCGGAATCATCCTCGCCGTCATTATCTTTTTTGGCTTGCGTTACTGTGAGCATCACAAAGATGAACGAGAACAGTTGGAAGCGAATACGGCGCTTATCGAAAAACAACTTAAAAATGTTGGAAAGCTAATCGTAACGGAAGGAAGCTATGCGCAAGTCTTTAGTTATGAAGATTCGAAGCGGTTTTACTTCGATGTGCTGTCGGCACGAAAAAAGGCCTTGGTCGTCGTTAATGCCGATGCTAGCATCGCATACGATTTAAGTGCGGTAGAGACCAAAGTAGACGAGGCTAACAAAACGGTCTATATATTGTCCATTCCCGAACCCGAACTTACCATCAATCCCAATATCGAATACTACGATGTGACCCAAGACTATCTCAATCAGTTTGAGGCTTCAGATTACAACAAGATTAAAACACGAGTCGAAAGATCACTGCGAGAAAAGATCGAAAATTCGGAATTGGTAACCAATGCCCAAAACCGACTTATTTCAGAATTACAAAAGATCTATATCCTAACCAATTCTATGGGCTGGAGCCTGCGATACCAAGGAGAACCGGTACAAACAGAAGATGATCTGGAAAAGATTAAAATGTAAACACCGTTAACGTTGAATGCTTAAAGCTTCTTTTGAAGGCTTAACCATCCGCCACCATTCGTGGCTTCCACACCGTGCTTTTCTAGAATTTTGACTGCGCGTCCACTGCGAATACCACTCGCGCAACAAGTAATAATGGGTCGATCGAGTCGCTTTAGCTCTTCAATTCGGTCTTCTACTTGTTGCACAGGTATGTGCATGGAGCCCGGAATAGCACCATTAGCATATTCTTCCTTAGTACGAACATCCAAGATTACTGCATCGCGATCTTTAAATTGTTGTATTTTTTTTGCTTTATGTCCAAATAAAAAATCAAAAAATCCCATAATATGTTTTGTTTTTGTTGCCTGTTTAATTGATGCTTTTTGGCACCTTTTTTTCCAGTAAGAGCAATCCGTCGTCGATCAGGTGTGCTACAGTAGGGCGACGTGATTTAAGGTTGATAAGATAATTGAGAACACGCTCAGAAAAACTTGAATCGTCCCGAGCGACTAATTCATAGATCTCTAATGGCAGTAACCAATCATTGGGGTGTGACGCTTGTACATCTGCAAAGATGGGAGGTAAAACAGCATCCTTGTCGTCTGTAGAGACCCCGTCCTTTAACTTTTCTCGTAGATCTCGCACCGATTTATACAAGGCATTCAATGCAACTTCCGATTCCGTAAGCGTAGGACGCGCAGTGGTGCTCTTGCTAACATGTGTTACTAGATCGAACGAAAGATAATCGGCAGCACCCGCAAAGGCACTCAAGATCTCTTTTCCTACCGCCATGTCGAAATCTCCCATATCCGGACTAAATAGGATCTCATCCTTATAACTCACCGTACAATTGGTAAACTGAATGAGCATTAGTTCACCGCGAAGATTTCGCATTCCCGTAACATTCAAACCTTCAACCGTAATACCACTTTCAAATTCGAAGGCAATTGGTTTACCGTCATAAAAATTATAAGCTTGTAGGTCACGCGGACCCATATTCTCAATCGCCAAGTTGATACCCTTCAACTTACCTAAAGGCGATCTAAATCCGTTGGCGTGCCGACTCACCCCGTGGCCGATCACTTCTTTTTCTCGATAGGACAAAGCTGTTTCTCCTTCGGTCTCAAAGTACACCACTTCGTTGTCTTCATTTTGTATCATACGCGTAAATCGACCACTAATTTGTAAGCCGGTACTTATTTCAATAGTACCAATTTGTTTCGATTCTATCAGCTTGTGTAATCCGCGCCAACCGCCTTTTCGCACTGCCATAGTGTTGGCGAATTCTTCTAGTACTTCTTGAAGATAGGCAAAATCTGGCGTGACATATAACTGTGGTTGCGGTTTTGTAATGTCAAAATCCTGATAGGCCGCATCTATCGAGTATGGTATTTTCTTAACCTCCTCCTTCATGCACCAGGTGCTTTCACCTATAGACGACAATAGACCCGCGCCATAGATCTTTGGGTGGTCTACCGTGCCTACCAAACCATATTCCACGGTCCACCAATGTAAGTTGCGAATTAGCGAGATTTCCGAAGGTGCAACCTCTTTTTGTTGCAATTCTAATACTTCTTTTTCTGCCGCTGCTATCATTGCATCACTGCTGTCTTCCGAAGCCTTTAAAATAGACAAAGCGCGTACCGCTTCGTATAATTCCATATCATGAGCGCTCGATATGGCCTTGGCGCCAATCTCTCCAAAGCGTCGCAGATACTCGGCATAATCCGGACTGGCAATAATAGGAGCATGCCCCGCTCCCTCATGAATAATGTCCGGCGCCGGCGTATATTCAATATGTTCTAACTGCCGTATGTCACTGGCGATCACCAAGACCTTATACGCCTGAAACTCCATAAACGCATTGGGAGGTATAAATCCGTCCACCGCGACCGCAGCCCAACCTATTTCTTTTAAGATACGATTCATCCCATACATCGAGGGGATCGCTTCTATAGAAATTCCTGTTTTTTCAAGTCCATCTACATAACTCGCATGGGCAACCTTGCTCAAATAATCAACATTTTTTCGCATCACATACCGCCATACCGCCTGATTTATGGGCGTGTATTGCTCATAGTCCTGCGGTTTGATGTACTGCTTTAAATGCGGTGGTAACCGATCTAATAATTCGTTGGTTTCAATTCGTTGCTCCATAGAATTTCAAAATTAATACTTTTTTAACCACCTACCGTTTTCTTGGTAGAGTTAGTTGGGCGTTCCCACGTTTTTTTATGTCGTAGAAAAAGATATAAAAAAACATGGGCGGGCTTTCGGTAGTCGCTTCTGCCGCAGCCAGAGAGCTCCAACAAGACCTCAATCCCTAACGCAGCCCAGCAATAAAATAGATCGTAACCTGCTTATTTCTGCCTAAACTCAGAATCCAATACACCTATTTTTTTCGCTACCTTTACACAAATGAAGACGCTTACACGAAAGCAAGAAATTGTTGCTACCGCCTCCAAACTATTTAAAGAAAAAGGCTATAATGCTGTTTCCATGCGAGACATTGCGCAGGCTATGGGAATAAAAGCCGCTAGCTTGTACAACCATATTAGTGGCAAACAAGAGATCCTTTCTACACTCATTCTCGAAGTGGCCATAGAATTTACAAACGGCATGCAAACGGTACTCGCCGAAGAATCGTCTCCTGTTCAACAAATAGAACGCATTATCGAAATGCATATCGATATTACCGTTAATTATTCCGAAGGACTTGCGGCACTAAATAACGACTGGATGCACCTTGAGAATGATGAGTTGAGGTCCTTTATTCGCATGCGCGAAGACTACGAAGAGAACTTCAGGCAGATCATCAAGCGCGGAATTGCCGCAGGAGAAATTCAAGCACGACAACCGGAGGTGATCTTGTTTTCCATACTCTCAACCTTACGTACATTATACCTCTGGTATCAAAAACGCGGAAAGCTGGATGTGAACGTGTTGAAGCAAGATATGGTCGCCGTTTTTCTGCACGGTATCGTTAACAAACTTTAACTTGTAAAAGTAACTAACAATCGTTAGTTTTGTAACAATTAAACGACAAATAGCCCGTGGCAAAGTTTTATAAGATCAAGGTAAAAGATGTGTACAAAGAGACCGACGATTGTTCGGTTATCGTATTCGATGTTCCCGAAGAACACAAAGAGGCGTTTCACTTTCGTCAAGGACAGCATTTAACCTTAAAAGCAGATATCGACGGGCAAGATACCCGACGGTCCTACAGTTTGTGCTCCAGCCCGGTAGATGGACAGTGGCGTGTGGCAGTAAAACAGATCCCCGAAGGGAAATTCTCTACCTATGTAAACAACAGCCTTCAACCCGGAGATACACTTGAAGTAATGGCGCCTAGCGGTACGTTCGGTGTAGATGTACAGCCGGACACACCTAAGAACTATTTGTTTTTTGCTGCAGGTAGTGGGATCACACCGGTACTGTCAATGATCAAAACACATTTGTACGAAGAACCAAACGCTACTTGTAAGTTGTTTTATGTGAATAAGACCGCAAAATCGATTATCTTTAAGGAAGAATTAGAACAATTGCGCAATGCAAACTTCGGAAGACTGGAGATCTACTATTTCTTGACCAAAGAAAAACGAGATATCGAATTGTTTAGCGGAAGGTTTGATGACGAGAAGATGGATGTGCTAACAAAAACCTTTATCGATATTCCGGATACCAGTGAGGTCTTCTTATGTGGCCCCGAAGACATGGTGCAGTATGTAAGCAATTATCTTGTCGAAGCCGGATTGCCAAAAGAGTTGGTGCACTTCGAACTATTTGTTACAGGCCTTTCCGAAGAAGACAAGAAAAGAGCCGAACGACTGGCACAACAAAAAGTGGAAGGAACAGAAGTTGTAATTGTAGACGGAGGAAAAGAGTTTCAGTTCGTCATGACAAGTGCCTATGATAACATACTTGATGCTGCCTTAGGAGCCGGTGCCGACTTGCCATTCGCCTGTAAAGGCGGCGTGTGTAGCACCTGTAAATGCCAGGTAGTAGAAGGTGAGGTAGAGATGAAAATCAATTATGCCTTAGAAGATAAGGAGGTCGCCCAAGATTACGTGTTAAGTTGTCAAGCGGTGCCCTTAAGTGACAAAGTAAAAGTCGATTTTGACGTGTAGTCGAGATCGCAACATATAGCAATGCTCGATTGTAGTGCAATGAGGAGGCGAGCAAATTAAAAATGTAAGAATTATGAGCAACGAACAAGTTAAGAATCTAGAAGAAATTTTTGAAGCGCGAATTGCGCGCGATGAAAAGATCGAACCAAAAGATTGGATGCCGGAGAAGTATCGACAAACACACATTCGACAAATCTCACAACATGCGCATTCTGAAATTATTGGAATGCTTCCCGAAGGTAACTGGATCACCAGAGCACCATCACTGCGAAGAAAAGCAGCTTTGTTAGCAAAAGTGCAGGACGAAGCAGGGCACGGCCTATATTTATACTCTGCCTGTGAGACCTTAGGGATCTCACGCGAAGAATTATACGAGCAATTGCACTCCGGGAAAGCAAAATACTCCTCCATTTTTAATTACCCTACCGTGACTTGGGCAGATATGGGCGCGATTGGGTGGCTGGTAGATGGAGCCGCAATTATCAACCAAGTGCCACTGTGTAATACCTCTTTTGGACCATATGCACGCGCCATGGTGCGAGTGTGTAAGGAAGAAAGTTTTCATCAAAGACAAGGCTACGAGATTATGTTAACGCTTTGTAATGGGACACCCGAACAAAAAGAGATGGCACAAGACGCATTAAATCGTTGGTGGTGGCCAAGCCTTATGATGTTAGGGCCAACCGATGATATGTCGGTACACACCGAACAATCCATGAAATGGAAATTAAAACGAAAAACTAACGATGAACTGCGACAGCAATTTATCGATCAAACCGTGCCTCAAGCAGACATCCTCGGACTCACAATTCCGGATCCCGATCTAAAATGGAATGAAGAAACGGGACATTATGACTTTGGAGAGATCGATTGGGATGAATTTTGGCAGGTAGTAAAAGGTCATGGTCCTTGCAATAAGGAGCGTATGAAAGCACGTGTAGATGCCTGGGAGGATGGTGCGTGGGTGCGTGATGCTGCAATGGCGTATGCCGAAAAACAAGAAGAACGCGCCGAAAACAAGAAGGCAAGTTAACATCCTTCCTTGATGGAAGAACAGTAAAGAAAAATGAATACGACAAAATAATACCTTATGTCTAAAAAGAATTGGCCCCTTTGGGAAATATTTGTTAGAAGTAAAAACGGTCTGGAGCATCGTCACTTCGGAAGTTTGCATGCCGCAGACGCAGAAATGGCACTTGAGAATGCCCGAGATGTATATACACGCCGAAACGAAGGCGTGAGTATTTGGGTCGTTGAAAGTAAACACATTACCGCTTCAAATCCGGAAGATAATGGCGAACTTTTCGAACCTGCACAAGATAAGGTGTACCGTCACCCTACCTTCTACGATCTTCCAGATGATGTAAAACATATGTAAAGCGCCTAACCGACGATGAATCAAGATTTGTACAATTATATAATAGGCATTGCCGACAACACCCTTATTCTAGCACAACGACTTGGGGAATTATGCGGTCATGGCCCAAGCTTAGAAACCGATATTGCACTTACCAATATATCGTTAGACATGTTGGGTCAAACGCGAAGTTATTACCAATACGCAGCAAAAGTTGCCGGTGGTGATAAAACCGAGGACGATATTGCTTTTTTGCGTATCGAACGCGAATACAGAAATGTGTTAATGGTTGAACAACCTAATACCCATTTCGGATTTGTGATCGCACGTCAGTTTTTATTCGATGTGTATCACTTAATGCTAATGGAAGGACTTCAAAACAGTAAGGATGAAACGCTGGTTGCCATCGCTAATAAAGGAATAAAAGAAGTGAGCTATCACAAGCGATTTTCTTCAGACTGGATACGACGATTGGGCGATGGAACCGAAGAGAGTAAAGCGAAGATCCAAGAAGCGATCGACTCGCTTTGGCGCTATACCGACGAACTTTTCGATCATACCGAATCAGACGAAAAAATGATCGCTGAAGGCATTGGTGTTGACGTTTCAAAACTGAAAGAGACGTATTATGAAAACGTTTCCGAAGTGCTAAAAGAAGCAACCCTAGAGGTGCCGGAACGTAAATACTTTACGCGCGGAGGTAAAAACGGAGTCCATACCGAACATATGGGTTATTTGTTAGCCGATTTGCAGTATATGCAGCGCACCTACCCAAATATGACGTGGTAGTTCGTGCAGCAGTTTCTATTTGACACAATGAATAGGAACAATCCCCCAAATTTTTTAGGCTTAAACAGTAGCAGGGCCAGTCGTCTTGAATAAAAGATTAGAAAGTAAATAAAATTGATAACCGAAACAGCACATATCGATTCCCATCTTATACCGGTACTGGAAACGGTTTCAGATCCGGAGATTCCTGTGTTGTCGGTATTGGATTTGGGCGTAATTCGTGAAGCCACAGAGAAGGACGGACACGTAACTATTAAATTAACACCCACCTACTCGGGCTGTCCCGCCATGGATGTAATAGGCGATGATCTTAGAAAAGCTTTTTCCGAAGTGGGAAAAACCGCAAGTATTGAACTAGTATTGGCACCGGCATGGAGCACCGATTGGATTAGTGAGGAGGGATTAAAGAAAATGGAAGCATACGGGATCGCACGTCCGCTAAGCGAAACGGCCGATAAGGATGTGCTTTTGGGCAACAAGAAATTAGTGCGTTGTACCAATTGTGGAAGTACCAATACACATCTGGTAAGTCAGTTTGGGTCGACCGCATGCAAAGCACTTTTTAAATGTGACGATTGTCAAGAACCATTCGATTATTTTAAATGTTTAAAGTAGTAGGCAAACACAACTATGTGGTTGCAGCTTAATATAGACTAACAATAATGAGTAGATCAATAGAAAAAAATATAAACAACGGCGTTGCAACCTTAACTTTAAATCGCCCAGAAACATTCAATAGCTTTAATCGAGAGATGGCGTTGTTGCTTCAGGAAGCGCTTAAAGCGTGCGAGAACGATTCAGACATTAGAGCGATCGTATTAGTTGGGAATGGCAAGGCGTTTTGCGCGGGACAAGATCTTAAAGAGGTGACAACCCCCGACCTCAATCCGGGTTTTAAGAAGATACTCGAAGAACACTATAATCCCATTATCAAACAAATAAGAACTATTGAAAAACCCATTATTGCTGCAGTAAATGGGGTGGCAGCAGGTGCTGGTGCTAATATTGCATTGGCGTGTGATATTGTCTTGGCTTCGGAAAAAGCGAGCTTTATTCAAGCCTTTAGTAAAATAGGATTGATCCCTGATAGTGGTGGAACGTTCTTTTTACCACGAATAATTGGTTTTCAGAAGGCATCGGCCTTAATGATGTTAGGCGATAAGGTAACTGCCCAAGAAGCAGAGCAGCTGGGAATGGTGTATAAGGTGATTGCTTCGGAAGAATTTATGGAAACTGTACAAACATTGGCCACTACCGTGGCACAAATGCCAACCAAGGCCTTAGGACTTACAAAGCGGTTGATGAATGCATCTATGACCAATGATCTTAGCGCACAACTGGCAATGGAGTCGAAATTGCAAATAGAATCTGCTCAAAGTGAGGACTACCAAGAAGGAGTAAATGCGTTCGTCGAAAAACGCAAACCGAAATTTAAAGGAAAATAATATTCAATAGCAGAGAAAAAAGAGAACAGAGAACTAAAATATATGATCAAGAAAGTTGGGATAATTGGAAGTGGAACTATGGGTTCTGGAATCGCGCAAGTAGCTGCTACTGCAGGTTGCACGGTTAAACTCTACGATACTTCGACCGAAGCACTTCAAAAAGCCGAACTGGCCCTTAAGAAGATAATGAGTCGTCTGGTGGAAAAGGGTCGTATCGACAGTGATGAGAAGAACAGGATAGAAAGCAATATAAGCTATGTCAATTCATTAAAAGAGTTGGGAGATTCAGATCTTACGATCGAAGCCATAGTGGAGAGCTTAAAGATTAAGAAGCAAGTATTTCAAGAATTAGAAGGTTATGTGTCGAAACGAACCATCATTGCTTCAAACACCTCTTCGTTGTCTATTGCTTCCATTGCTGCTGCTTTAGATAAGCCGTCTCGTTGCGTCGGAATCCACTTCTTTAATCCGGCACCTCTTATGAAGCTAGTTGAGGTGATTCCATCGATACAGACTTCAGAGAAGATATTACAACAATCGGTGGCGACGATCAAAGAATGGGGTAAGACGGTTGCGGTGGCCAAAGACACGCCTGGATTTATCGTAAATCGCGTTGCACGACCCTTCTACGGCGAATCATTGCGCATTTATGAAGAAGGTATAGCCGATTTCCCAACCATCGATTGGGCGTTGAAATCGTTAGGAGGATTTAGGATGGGACCCTTTGAGCTCATGGATTTTATTGGAAATGATGTAAATTATACGGTAACCGAAACAGTTTTTGAAGCTTTTTATTACGACCCGCGTTATAAGCCTTCATTTACTCAAAAACGGTTTGCAGAAGCAGGTTACCTTGGAAGAAAAAGTGGAAAGGGATACTATGATTACACAACCGATGCCGATAATCCAACACCAACGGAGGATGTAGCCTTGGCACATCATATTTTTGACAGGGTGTTGGTAATGCTCATTAATGAAGCCGCCGATGCATTGTTTTGGAATATTGCTTCTGCAGAAGACATCGATAACGCAATGACCAAGGGAGTAAATTATCCTAAGGGATTACTGGCGTGGGCCGATGAGAAAGGCATCGATTGGTGTGTGGAAAAATTAGATGATCTCTATAATGAGTACCACGAAGATCGATATCGTTGTTCACCCATCTTACGAAAAATGAAGAACGAAGGAAAGACATTTTTTAACGAAACGAATTAAATGAATACCGATCCACATTTGAACAAAAAGCTTAAAGCTGAGGAGATACCGAAAAAAATGCTCAATCAAGATGCATTTAGTCAATGGTTAGGCATCGAGATCTTAGAAGTGGAAAAAGGACGCTGTAAAGTTGCGATGACACTCCGAAAAGAGATGTTGAACAGCATGGGAAAAGCACATGGCGGTATAAGCTACTCTCTAGCCGACACAGCCTTTGGTTTTGCTGCAAATACGCACGGAAAATTTGCGGTGTCTATCGAGACGTCTATAAATCACATTGAAGCATTGAATGAGGGCGATTACCTAACCGCCGAATCGGTTATTGAAAAAGTAAATACCAAACTAGGATTCAACATTGTCGAAGTGAAGCGAGGCGATGAGCTTGTCGCACTGTTTAAAGGTGTGGTGTATCGAACAGCAAAGGATTGGGAGAACTAAAACAATTGGGTAGGTCGCAAAATGAACAAGTAAGTTGTACTTAAAAAAAATAAAATTTTGAAAGAATCATATATCATTGACGGGATACGTACTCCCATTGGAAATTATAAAGGAAGCTTAAGCACGATTCGAACCGATGATCTTGCGGCCTTGGTCATAGAAACCGTTGTGAAACGAAATCCAAACATCCCCAAGGAAGCATTCGACGATGTGATATTAGGCTGTGCCAACCAAGCGGGAGAAGACAATAGAAATGTGGCTCGAATGGCGCTGCTGCTGGCAGGACTGCCCTTCACCGTACCCGGTGAAACAGTCAATAGACTGTGCAGCAGCGGCCTCTCTGCTATCATTCACGCCAATAGGGCGATAAAAGCAGGGGATGGAGACCTCTTTATTTCAGGAGGTGTAGAGAATATGACTAGAGGTCCTTACGTGATCGCAAAACCTTCATCTGCATTTGGAACCGATGCTAAAATGTACGACTCAAGTTTTGGCTGGCGCTTCGTTAACAAAAAGATGCACGATATGTACGGAACAGACGGCATGGGAAACACTGCCGAAAATCTGGTTGAAAAACACAAGATCACACGAGAAGATCAGGATGCATTCGCGTATTGGAGTCAGATGAAAGCTGCAAAAGCACAAGCATCCGGCAGATTGGCAAAAGAAATTGTGGCGGTTGAAATTCCACAACGCAAAAAAGATCCGATCATTTTCAAGGACGACGAGTTCATTAAGCCTAATACCACTAAAGAAATTCTGGCAAAATTGCGCCCTGCTTTCAAAAAAGACGGAAGTGTAACAGCCGGTAATGCTTCCGGATTGAACGATGGAGCTGCAGCAACTATAATTGCTTCGGAAGCTGCTGTTAAAAATTACAATCTGAATCCGTTAGCGCGCATTGTAAGTTCAGCAGTGGTTGGTGTAGAGCCGCGAATTATGGGAATAGGCCCGGTAGAAGCGAGTAATAAAGCGCTAGAAAAAGCCGGACTGACCATGCAAGATATGGACGTTATCGAACTAAATGAAGCATTTGCCTCTCAAGCCTTGGCTTGTATCCGTGAGTGGGGTCTTAAAGATGATGACCCAAGGATCAACCCTAATGGTGGCTCCATTGCCATTGGTCATCCATTGGGAGTAACCGGAGCACGCTTAGCGTATTCTGCCGCACTCGAATTAAAGGAAACCGGTAAACGATATGCATTAATAACTATGTGTGTTGGTGTCGGACAAGGTTATGCGGCAGTGATCGAAAATGTTTCTAACTAATAATTTAATTTTTTATCCGGAAATGGGATCAAAAAGTATAAAGACAACCTATGAATAAAACGCAACATTACGTACAAGGACAATGGACCGAAGGTAAAGGTGAGGGGAGTCCAATATTAGACTCTGTCACAGGAGAACATTTCACCTCGGTGACTACCGAAGGCTTGGACATTCCGGAGATACTGAATTATGGAAGAGAAAACGGCAACACGCTGCGTAAAATGACCTTTCAGGAGCGTGGTAACATGCTTAAAAGCTTAGCGCTGTACTTGACAAAACGAAAGCAACAATTTTACGACATCAGTTATCGAACCGGAGCTACTAAAATTGATAGTTGGATCGATATTGAAGGAGGCTTCGGAAACTTGTTCGCCAATGCATCACTTCGGAAACTATTTCCTAATCAATCGTATCACGTAGAAGGCGATCCTATCGATCTTTCTCGAGGGGGACGATTTATGGCCCATCATATCATGGTGCCGCGTGAAGGTGTTGCCGTTCATATCAATGCCTTTAACTTCCCGGTTTGGGGAATGCTGGAAAAATGCGCCGTCAATTGGATGGCAGGAATGCCGGCAGTAGTGCTTCCGGCCCCACAAACAGCCTACTTGACCGAAGCAGTTGTAAAAGAAATTATCTCTTCAGGAATTCTTCCTGAAGGTGCATTGCAATTAATTAGCGGAACCGCAAAATCCATACTCGATACGGTCGAGTCACAAGATGTCGTGACCTTTACAGGCTCGGCGAGCACGGGTAAAATTCTAAAAAAACATCCTAGACTCATAGAAGAATCGGTGCCATTTACGATGGAAGCCGATTCCCTTAACGCAGCGATCTTAGGCGAAGATGCAGTACCTGGCACCCCTGAGTTCGATCTGTTTATTAAGGAGGTGCGTAACGAAATGACGGTTAAATGTGGACAAAAATGTACGGCAATCCGTCGTATAATTGTTCCGGAAAAATTAGTGGAAGATGTCCAGATCGCGTTAGGCAAGCAACTAGACAAGGTCACCATTGGAGATCCGCGATTAAAAGAGGTTCGTATGGGCGCATTAGTTAGTGATGCCCAACGCCAATCGGTTAAAGAACAAATTGAAAAGATCACACAAACAGCACAGATCGTTTACGGTGATTTTGACGATGCTAAAACCGTAGGTGCCGATGCCCAAAAAGGCGCATTTGTAAAACCTATTTTGCTGCGTGAAGATGATCCTTTACATAACGAAGCAGCACATATTACAGAAGCCTTCGGACCAGTTAGTACTTTAATGCCCTACAGCACCTTAGAAGATGCAATTAAACTGTCCAAAATGGGCAAAGGGTCACTGGTAAGCTCGATCGTTACCAACGATGATACCATCGCGAAAGAATATACAGTTTCGGCTGCGACACATCACGGTAGAATACTTATTTTGAATCGTGAAAGCGCCAAACAAAGTACGGGGCACGGTTCACCCTTACCGAACTTGATCCATGGTGGTCCCGGACGCGCCGGTGGAGGTGAAGAAATGGGAGGTATGCGCGGTATAAAACATTATTTGCAACGTTGCGCCATCCAAGGATCTCCAACCACCCTAACCGAAGTAACCGGTATTTACCAACCCAAGGCAGCCTATAAAAAGACCGAGCAACATCCGTTCGCATATCATTGGGAAGACATTCAGCCGGGAATGTCATTAGAAACACACAAGCGAACGATCACAGATACCGACATTGTAAACTTCGGAAACCTAACGTGGGATCATTTCTATGCACACACCGACATCACTTCTTTGGACGGAAGCATTTTTGAAAAACGAACCGCCCATGGATATTTTATCATTTCGGCCGCTGCAGGACTGTTTGTCTATCCCAACAAAGGACCGGTTGCCGCGAACTACGGACTGGAAGAGTGTAGGTTCTTACGCCCAATTTATCACAACGATACTGTCTATGTCCGACTTACCTGTAAACAAAAGATCGATCGTGACCAACGCGGTACCGAATTACCCTCGGGGATCGTAAAATGGTATGTGGAAGTATTCGACGCCAATGTCGATGTCGACGCCCAAGGCAACCCTAAGTCGGAAGACGAGAATCCGTTGGTGGCCATTGCAACCATACTTACTATGGTTCAGAAGAAACAAACAGTGTTTACTGAGATGACTTCAAAAAACATTAAGAAATACCTCGATACGCTTTCCGAAGAAACCAAACCACGTTGGGGAACAATGACCGCACAAGGAATGATAGAACATTTGGAGTATACCTATCGTATTGCGGCGAACGAGATCCAAGATTTTGAGATCGCTACACCCGATAAGTACCTTGAAAAGACCCACGCCACACTCTACAATTATGAAAAGATGCCTAGAGATTACAATTTTCCACTTTCCGAAGCATCGAGAATGGATGAACTGAAACATCCCGATCTGGAAACAGCTAAAACTAAAATGTTGGAAGCACGTGAAGAGTATCTAAAGTATTTTAAAGAGAACCCGGACGCACGTACCAAGAACGTCGTATTTGGCGAATTAAATAAATTTGAATGGTACTTGCTAGAACGCAAACACCTTAATCATCACTTTGAGCAATTCGGTTTGCTCGATTCATAAAAACAAAATACGAATAAGCGCAACTAAGCGAAAATACTATGACAAAACCATACGTAAAACAAGACATACAACAAGGAATAGCAACCATCGAGTTCTTTCATCCTGCACACAATAGCTTGCCGGGAGATATACTTGCAAAACTGGCACAGACCATTACAGATGCGGGTACGAACGATGAAGTGAAAGTGATCGTACTAAAAAGTGGTGGAGACCGGACTTTCTGCGCAGGTGCGAGCTTTAAAGAGCTTATAAGCATCAACGATGCCGGAACAGGAAAAGTATTCTTTAGCGGCTTTGCAAACGTGATCAATGCCATGCGAAAATGTCCAAAGTTTATCATCGGTCGTATTCAAGGAAAAACCGTTGGTGGAGGCGTCGGAGTAGCTTCAGCTACCGATTATTGCATGGCGACAAAATTTGCAGCCATCAAATTAAGCGAATTGAACATTGGGATCGGACCCTTTGTGGTAGGGCCGGCCGTAGAACGAAAACTCGGACTTAGCGGAATGTCACAAATAGCCATAGATGCCAATAGCTTTTATGAGGCCGAATGGGCACGCCAAAAAGGACTTTATGCCAAGGTATTCGATTCTACCGAAGCACTCGATGAAGCAGTACAAGCATTTGCCGAGCATTTGTGTACCTACAACCCGGAAGCCATGAAAGAAATGAAAAAAGTATTTTGGAGAGGTACCGAAGACTGGGACGAATTACTAGCCGAACGCGCTGTAATTAGCGGACGCTTGGTGTTGAGCGATTTTACAAAAGAAAAATTAAAAAGATTTGAATAACAACAGCCTATCCCATCATGATCTATAGCTTTAAAGGACATATCCCGGTGGTGCACGAAAGTAGCTTTGTTCATCCGTTGGCTGCCGTGACCGGCAATGTCATCATTGGGAAAAATTGCTATGTGGGACCGGGTGCCGCCATTCGTGGCGACTGGGGAGAGATCATCCTTGAAGACGGTGTCAATGTTCAGGAAAATTGTACCGTGCATATGTTCCCGGGCAAAAGCATAGTGTTGTCCAGTGGAGCACATGTGGGACACGGCGCGATTATTCATGGGGCCAACCTGGGGCGCAATTGCCTTATTGGAATGAACAGCGTGATCATGGATGATGCCGAAATTGGTGAAGAATGCATCGTAGGAGCAATGGCCTTTGTTAAAGCCGAAACCAAGTTTGCAAAACGACAATTGATCGTGGGCAATCCGGCCAAAGCGATCAAAGAAGTTTCCGAAGAAATGGTCGCTTGGAAAACAGCCGGCACCAAATTGTACCAACAGTTGCCAACCGACTGTCACGAGAGCTTGCGAGAAGTAGAACCGCTTCGATCGCTTCCGGAAACTAGACCCGAGCAGGAATCGTTTTATGATACACTGCGCGATTTTATGAAGAAGTAATTGGGCGTTACCCGCCAATGGCGGGTCAGGCCTTCCGCTGTATCTTTTTTGGCCTTACCAAAAAAGGATGCCGCTGCAGTCCTTAACGCGGACTACAGATGAAGAAATGGAAACGAGATTGGAAAATAAAACGAATTGAAGAAATGAATCCAAGCTGGGATGATATTAGTAAGAATTGGAATTTAAACTATAACACAACAAGAAATGAGCGATGATAAGAAATCCCTGTCTACACAGGAATTTAAAATGCCGAAAATGGGGGAAAGCATTACCGAAGGTACCATCATTAATTGGTTGGTGCAAGAAGGTGAGTCTTTCGATACAGGCGATATACTCGTTGAAGTAGCAACCGATAAGGTCGATAACGAAGTTCCCGCACCTTCAGCAGGAAAACTTATTGAACATAAGGTCGCTGCCAAAGATGTTGTCCCGGTGGGAGAAGTGATCGCTATCCTAGAACTTTCCGAAGCCCCGAAAAAAACCGTTTCCAAGACCAAATCCAAAGCAACAGCACCCAAAACAAAACAAGAACAGAAAAAGAAAAAAGCCACCAAACCTACCGCAACAACATTTCAAGTAAAGGAAAATGTGTTTATATCACCGCTAATAGACAGTATAGCACGCAAACACCATGTTAGTTATGAAGAATTGGCTCGTATCCCCGGAACCGGGACGGATGGCCGACTTAGAAAAAGCGATTTGTTGCAGTATTTAGACGAGGGGAGACCGTATCAGTTTGCACAGGCGACGACCGCACCTTCCGGATTCCAAATCCCCGATCTAAAATTCGATAAAGGAAAAGGAAAAGTGGTTCCTATGGATCGAATGCGCCAAATGATCTCCGATCATATGGTGTTTTCTGCAACGACAGCACCTCATGTCACTGCTTATGTCGAAGCCGACCTAACCAATATGGTCAAGTGGCGTAATGCAAATAAAGAAGCATTTCAGAGCAAATACAACGAAAAACTAACATTTACTCCCTTATTTATCGAGGCAGTTGCGAATGCGATCACCGACTTCCCCATGATCAATTCATCCTTGGATGGCACCGATATTATTGTAAAAGAAGAGATCAATATTGGCATGGCAACCGCATTGCCTTCGGGAAATCTTATCGTGCCCGTAGTTAAAGATGCCAACAAAAAGGACTTACAGCAGTTGGCGGCAGCCACTAACGAATTGGTAGGCAAAGCCCGTGAAAATAAACTTAAAGGCGACGACACCAAAGGCAGTACTTTTACAATTAGCAATGTGGGTACCTTTGGCAGTCTTATGGGGACTCCCATTATTAATCAACCGGAGGCAGCCATCTTAGCGACCGGCATTATAAAAAAACGAGCCGAGGTCATGGAGCGTCCCGATGGTGATAGCATCGAGATACGACAAATGATGTATCTGTCCTTGTCGTTCGACCATCGTATAGTCGATGGCTATTTAGCCGGGTCGTTCTTACGACGTATTGCCGACAATATGGAACAATTTGATACCAAGCGAACCATTTAAATAAAAATAGAACACACGTAAAATACCCGATACCCATGATTGATGCGAAGCATAATATAACTGTTACCAAGACTTCAGATTCAAAAGTAAATACAATAGACTTTAATAACATTCCATTAGGTCGAGCCTTTACCGACCATATGTTTGTATGCGATTATAACAATGGGCAATGGAACAATCCACGAGTGGAGCCACTTGCCGCAATCCCCACTCACCCAGCCGCCATGGCCTTGCACTACGGTCAAGCTATATTCGAAGGCATGAAAGCAACACGAGATGAGAAGGGTGCCCCCATATTGTTTCGTCCAAAAAAGAATGCCGAACGACTTAATTTTAGTGCACAACGCATGGGAATGCCCGATTTTCCGGAAACACTTTTCGTAGAGGGGTTAAAAGAATTGGTAGATGTGGAACGAGACTGGATCCCGCCACAGGAAGGAAGTGCTTTGTATTTAAGACCCTTTATGTATGCAGACGAGCCCTTTATTGGAATGCGAGCTGCCACCAGTTATAAATTTATGATCATTGCTTCTCCGGCAGGACCGTTTTTTAGCAAACGGATAAAATTATACGCAGAGAAGAAATACATTCGCGCAGCCGAGGGGGGAACGGGCGAAGCCAAGGCAGCAGGGAATTACGCAGCAGCTATTAGACCTACAGAAATTGCAAAGGCCAAAGGGTATGATCAAGTATTGTGGTTAGACGCTTATGAACATAAGTATATTCAAGAAGTAGGGACCATGAATATCTTCTTTAAGATAGACGGAAAATTTATTACACCTAAACTGGACGGAGCTATCCTTAATGGGATTACCCGAATGAGTGTGTTGGAGCTACTTAAAGACAAGGGATACGAAGTTACCGAACGCGCCATAACTATAGACGAAATAAAAAAAGCTTCCGAAGAAGGTACCTTGGAAGAAGCATTTGGTACAGGCACAGCAGTTGGAATTGCATACATTCAAGAGATTGGATACGGTGATGAAACCATTCATGTATCTGATGAAAGTCCGGTGGGACTAGAGATCAACAATACATTAAACGATTTAAAAGCCGGGAAGATAGAAGATAAATTCAACTGGTTATTGAAAGTGAAAAATTAAAAAGTAGGATGAAAGGAATAATGAAAGAAGCGTATAAAAAAGCATTTTCGAACCTCTGCACGGCAAAGGCGATGACCGAGTTGTACGAAGCCAATTTTAAATTGGTCTCAAAATACGTTCATGCTACCTCGAGAGGGCACGAAGTTATCCAGACCGCTGTTGGAATGCAATTGCTTCCCCAGGATTATATGTTTCCCTACTATCGCGATGACTCGATGCTATTAGCTATAGGAATGGAACCTAGAGACCTTATGTTACAAGTACTCGCGAAAGGCGATGATCCTTTTTCGGGAGGACGCACCTATTATTCGCATCCAAGCTTAAAAGAAGACGATAAACCAAAGATCCCACACCAGAGTAGTGCTACCGGGATGCAGGCAATTCCTGCCACAGGAGTAGCGATGGGGATGTGGTATAAAGAAACTGAAAACTTGAACGATCTAGATATAGATCAACCCATTGTGGTTTGCTCCCTAGGAGATGCTTCAGTTACCGAAGGAGAGATCGCAGAGGCATTTCAAATGGCTGCGTTAAAACAACTGCCAATCTTGTATCTGGTGCAGGACAACGGTTGGGATATTTCTGCTAACGAAGCAGAGACCCGCGCACAAAATGCAGCCGAATATGCGGCAGGATTTCACGGTCTGGAAGCAATTTCTATTGACGGAACCGATTTTGAAGAGAGTTATTCGACCATAGAAAAGGTGATAGCCACTATTAGAACTGAGAGGCGTCCATTTTTGGTGCATGCGAAAGTTCCACTTTTAAACCATCACACCTCTGGTGTACGTATGGAATTTTATCGCGATGATCTGGAAGAAGCCAGAAGCCGAGATCCATACCCTAAGATGAAACAACTCTTGAGCGAACAAGGTTTTACCGAAAAAGAGCTTGAAGCGATCGAAGCAAAAGCGATCAATAAAGTAAACGCAGATTTTGAAAGTGCTCAAAAAGCAGAAGACCCAAAACCGGAAGACCTATTTACACACGATTTTGCACCAACACCTATTACAGAAGAGCAGGGCGAACGTTCTCCCGAAGGAGGCGAGAAGGTGGTCATGGTAGATTGTGCACTTTTTGCGATCGAAGAATTGATGGCAAAGCACAAAGAATGTTTATTATACGGCCAGGATGTTGGAGGCCGATTGGGAGGTGTTTTTAGAGAAGCAGCCACCTTGGCACAAAAATTTGGAGACAATCGTGTTTTTAATACGCCTATTCAAGAGGCCTTTATTGTTGGATCCACCGTGGGTATGAGTGCCGTAGGGCTAAAGCCCATTGTTGAGGTTCAGTTTGCCGACTATATTTGGCCGGGTCTCAACCAGTTATTTACTGAAGTGAGTAGAAGTAATTACTTATCGAACGGAAAATGGCCGGTCTCGATGATTTTACGAGTTCCTATAGGTGCCTACGGAAGTGGAGGTCCTTATCATTCGTCTTCGGTGGAAAGCGTGGTAACCAACATTCGTGGACTTAAGATCGCTTACCCGAGCAATGGTGCCGATCTAAAAGGGTTAATGAAAGCAGCGTATTACGATCCGAACCCTGTAGTTATTTTTGAGCATAAAGGTTTATATTGGAGCAAGGTAAAAGGCACAAAAGGCGCTACTTCCTTAGAACCTGCAGAAGATTACGTGCTGCCATTTGGAAAGGCATGGGTGCTTCAGGAAATCTGGAAGCAAGAGGAAGAAGAGACTGTTTCAATTATAACCTATGGGATGGGGGTGCATTGGGCGATGAATGCTTCCGAAGCATTAGGTCTTACAAACACCATAGAGATAGTCGACCTTCGTACGTTACATCCATTAGATTATGACACCGTGCTCAAGTCGGTTAAAAAATGTGGGAAATGTCTGGTGGTGACCGAGGAACCTTCAGAAAATAGTTTTTCAAGAGCCTTACAAGGTCGTATTCAAGAGGAATGTTTTCAAGAATTAGATGCTCCGGTCATGATCATAGGCAGTGAAAACATGCCTGCTATTCCATTGAACTCGGTGTTGGAAGAGACCATGATCCCTTCCGTAGAAAAAGTAAAAAATAAAATAATAGAACTAATTAATTATTAAAAAAACCCCTCATTTTGAGGGGTTTTTTATTGTCCTTACTTTTTCATTGCTCCCGGAGGATATTCTGCTAATATTTCTCGGACGATTTCTTGAATTCGTTCTTCACGTGCTTCAACATCACTGCCAGTGATGAGTCTTGCACTTCCAATTCCTTGCCACACCAATTCGTTTGTATTTGCATCGATAAGATCGATATAAAGGCTTCCTTCGGTAGATCGCGATACGGTGTTACCATAAAAACCTCCATACCACCAAGGATTCCATCCCCAGCCATAACCAAATGCATTGTTGTATACATCGATGCGCTCACGTTCTTTGGTAAAAATACTTACCATAAGATCTGGTGAATTTGATTTGTTCAAGCCTTTGGCCGAAAGTTCGGCATCGATGGCTCTAAGGATTCGTTTTTTATCTAAATCTGAAATTTCTGCTTTGTCAACGCCGGGCTTATAAAAAGCAAAGGAGTTGTACGAATTAAAATCTACTTTTCGGTCGTAATCGGTAGCAACACGAACGGTACTACACGAAGCAAAGACAAAAAGCAGCAGTAAGGGTAAAAATTTAAAAGCTTTCATAGGGTTTACGTGTTTTTTAATAAATCATCATCAACGAAATTTGGAAGCGTAACTTTAAGTTGTGGATTATGTTTCATAGCCCTTTTGATTGCAAAAATAGCTTCATCATTTCGCGCCCAACTGCGGCGTGCTATTCCGTTATTTACATCCCAGAATAACATAGATTCTAAGCGTCGTTGGGCATCACTAGTACCATCAAGAACCATACCGAAACCACCGTTGATAACTTCTCCCCAGCCTACGCCACCACCGTTATGAATGCTAACCCATGTAGCGCCTCTAAAACTATCTCCTATAACATTCTGAATGGCCATATCGGCTGTAAATCGACTTCCATCGTAGATGTTTGAAGTTTCACGATAAGGAGAATCGGTGCCGGATACATCATGGTGGTCGCGCCCAAGAATGACCGAACCTATTTTTCCTTCAGCAATCGCTTTATTGAAGGCAGATGCAATTTGAACCCTGCCGTCACTGTCTGCATACAAGATTCGAGCTTGTGAACCAACAACCAATTTATTCTGTTGGGCTCCCTTGATCCATTGTATATTATCGGCCATTTGTTGTTGGATCTCTTCCGGAGCTGTCTGTTTTAATTTTTCAAGGACCTCACAGGCAATAGCATCGGTTTTTTCAAGATCTTCTGCTTTACCTGAAGCACATACCCACCTAAAAGGCCCGAAACCATAATCAAAACACATTGGTCCCATAATATCTTGTACATAAGAAGGGTATCTGAACTCCGATTTAGATTTTGATGTATCTGAATTAGTATCGTCTGTGGTCATTATAGCAGCTCCAGCTCTAGAAGCTTCCAAAAGAAAAGCGTTTCCGTAATCAAAGAAATAAGTGCCTTTCTGCGTATGCTTATTTATAGCCGCTACTTGTCGGCGTAGACTTTCTTGTACTTTCTTTTTAAAGGTCTCAGGGTCGTTCGCCATTAGTTCATTCGCTTCGGCGTAACGTAATCCCGCCGGATAATAACCGCCTGCCCAAGGATTGTGCAACGAAGTTTGATCGCTTCCAAGGTCAATATGTACCTCTTCCTCAGCAAAACGTTCCCAAACATCGACTACGTTGCCATCGTAAGCGATCGATACTGCTTCTTTGTTAGCTACGGCCTTTTTAACACGATCCACCAATTCGCTTAGGTCACTTATTACCTCATCTACCCAGCCTTGTTCATGCCGTGTTTGGGTTGCTTTTTTATTGACCTCGGCACATACGGTAACGCAACCTGCTATATTCCCCGCTTTTGGCTGTGCACCACTCATGCCGCCTAGGCCAGAAGTAACGAACAATCCACCGGAAGGCGATTTACCTATTTTTCGGAATCCATTTAAGACTGTGATAGTGGTCCCATGTACAATGCCTTGAGGACCAATATACATATAACTACCGGCAGTCATTTGGCCGTACTGTGTAACTCCAAGTGCATTGAATTTTTCCCAATCATCGGGTTGTGAGTAATTAGGAATCATCATACCGTTGGTAACTACGACTCTTGGTGCATCGGGATGTGAAGGGAATAGTCCCATTGGGTGTCCCGAATACATGACCAAGGTTTGTTCGTTGGTCATTTCAGAAAGGTACTGCATCGTTAATCGATATTGTGCCCAGTTTTGAAAAACTGCCCCATTACCACCATAGGTTATAAGCTCGTGTGGGTGCTGTGCTACAGCATGATCTAAATTATTTTGGATCATTAACATGATCGCTTTGGCCTGGTTACAGCGTCCGGGGTATTCGGAAAGGGGACGCGCTACAATTTTGTGAGTAGGTCGAAGGCGGTACATATAAATACGACCGTATGCTTCCAATTCCTTTTTGAATTCAGGAAGCAATAAAGCATGATGTTGTGCATTAAAATAGCGCAACGCATTTTGCAAGGCCAAGGTTGTCTCTTCTTCGGAAAGAATCTTTTTACGCTTGGGGGCGTGGTTTATTGAAGTGTCGTAGACGGGAGCCTCTGGCAATTGGTCGGGTATACCTGCACATATTTCTTCTTGAAAGGTCATACAATATTAGTTGTTTATGATTCTAGATACGGATCTCCTAGCGTATGAGATTATTTTTTTTGATTGGTTTTTTTGTTGAATCCGTAGGGACAATGGCGACAACCACTTTCGCAACAATAGCCTCGTTTTAAATGATACTGTGCCGTAAAGCACTTATAGCCTTCTGGAGTTAAATAAAAGTCACCTTCTTCTATCTCTATTTTTTTCTTCGGAAACAGCATAGTACAAAAATAGAAATAGTTATGCTTTTTATTATCTTCAAGCAGTGATTGTTTTAGCCCATCGATTTTTTTTCAGAAAAGGTTTTCTAGCCATAGCCTTATGGCCCTTTATTTTTATTAAACACAAGCATTTAAAAGAGGATGCGGTGTTTATAAATCACGAAAGAATTCATCTGCGACAACAAATCGAGCTGCTTGTGGTCTTCTTTTATGTTTGGTATGTACTAGAATTTTTCTTTAGATGGTTGCAATACAAGCATCGTTATAAAGCGTATAGAAATATAAGTTTTGAACGGGAAGCCTATAAAAATGAAAAAGATTTGTACTATTTTAAGAAACGAACTTTTTGGAAGTTTCTGGACTATTTTTAATGGTCTATCGTCGTTTGTATCGAGTCGGAAACCTTTTTATTTTTCAAGTTTAAGTGAGCTTGGCGAAGACCGGTAGGTAAGTTGAATTTCCGAGTTTTTTCCGAAGCATTCATAACAAAATAACTTGTGTTGTCAATAGAACTATCGATAACTTCTCGTTTTGCAAGTACGATTTCTTTTTTTAGGAATGTTTGATCTGAGGAAGAATTTGTTGTTTTAGCTGGGACGAAAACGGGTGTCATCTCCTTAGAAATTTCTTTTTGCTTTTTTAGTACTATGGAAGCTGAGGCTAATGAATCCTGATTTGTTTGACCAATAGCGAATGAACAAATTAAGAACACGCCTACTATAAGGGCTAATTGTTTCATGCTTGTTTTAATATAAGGCAACATAAGAAAACTGTAGATTCATTAAATTTCCACCTGTGTCATTAATAATATGGAATCGAATATTTCCGGTTTGAGCTTCAGCAAAGGTTGTAAAACTATAGCCATACGCCGGTCCGGAGGGTAAATTTGGATAGGTAACATAAATTGTCGAGGATGTAGTTACATTCGTATCGGCAACGTCGATCGTAAGATACGTAGCATTAGCAATATTAAATGGGCCAACAAAATACTTACCAATTGAAGTGATTTGAGAAGTATTTAAAAACCCGGGCCCCCATGATGGAGGTGCGCTTGTTCCTTTGGATACCAAAATTTTATCAACGCCCCCGGCTTGGTTCCCCGGCATCAATGCGCCATCGATTCGAACATTTCCGTTTACGTGAAGGGTTTCCGTCGGGCTTGTAGTGTTTATTCCTACCTGGGCATGTGCTTCAGAAAGAAAAAAACAGGCAAAGATGAAAATGAAGACCGCCGTTTTTCGTGAGATTACAGTTTTCATAATTGGCAACAATTTATTATGA
>NZ_QOLC01000017.1 GCF_003333325.1 Candidatus Ulvibacter alkanivorans
GTAACTGGAAAATTTATTATTCCAGGAAGGATAGATTCACACGTACACCTGTTCAGACCAAAAAACCGGAAAGAAAGTTTATCAAAATTACTTTATTCAGGAGTTACTTCCGTTAGAGATATGGGTGGCGATGCTAGAATTTATCAATCTTTAAATAAGGAAATAATAGACGGAAATCTAAATGGCTCTGACATCTATTACTCTGCTACTATTTTTGGACCAACTTTTCTAAAAGACCCTAGAACTAAATTTGCCGCAATTGGTTTTGAACCGGGTTCAGCACCTTGGATGAGGCTGATAACTGATGAAACCAATTTGGAAACAATTGTTGAGGATGCCAAGGAAACTGGTGTAACCGGTTTAAAGATTTATTCCAACGTAAGTCCTGAATTATTGTTAAAGCTTACTGAATTTGCTCACAAAAAAGACCTAAAAGTATGGAGCCATTCGAGCATTTTTCCCAGCAAACCATCAGATGCCGTTAACGCCAGCGTTGATGTGTTATCACATAGTATAGGAATGATTTTTGAATTGGAAAAAAATATGCCATTATCCTTCAATGAGTCAATACGAAAATCCGTACCACTTCAAGACTTTAAAAACACTGATGTATCAGCCCCTGAATTTATTGAGTTGTTTGAAAAAATGAAGTCAAACAATATCATTTTTGAGCCAACACTTTCAGCTTGGAGTATAAAATTACGTAATTCAAAGCCAAACAATGATACAAAGTCTCAAAAGACGAATCCAACTAAACAGCTATCGAACGCCGCAGGCAAAATGGATTTGGTCGCGATGGACAGTTGGGCCAAAAGAATTACTAAAGCTGCTTATGACAACGGAGTTATGATAGCAGCAGGAACAGATTTTAATTCAAATATAAAGTGGGTACAGGATGAAATTATTCTGTTGAACGAATGTGGTTTGACAAATATTGAGTCGATAAAAGCTGCGACCTTGAACAATGCTAAGGCGATTGGAATTGAAAATACTCATGGCTCAGTTGCAATTGGAAAGAAAGCGAATCTTGTAATTCTATCTAAAAACCCATTGGAAAATATTGAAAATATACGAACGGTATTTTCAGTATATAAAAACGGAATAGAATATAAAAGGACGGAATAAAAACGTATGCCAACAATAGCTATAAGTAATTGCTTGTTCTCGCCTACTTCTGAAAATCCTCGCGGATTTTCAGTTTGGTGTGTACTTGCAAAGTTAAGTGCTAACCCACGCAACTACTCATAGCCGAGACCGTTACCAATAATAGTGCGGAATCGCCTTCGGCGGAATCTAATTTGAACATTTTACAAGACGACTGATTCGAATAAAACTGACAACTCCTCTCCTATTTGAACAGTTTGGTTACTTCTGATCTGAAAGTATAACTCCGAATGGTTTGCGACAGAATGAAATCGATTGTCCCAGCCAAGAGTTTTGGTCGCACTACAATAGGTAACAATGTATAAAATCAATAACGGCTGAATTTCCTACTCGGAAATTCAACCTAATTAAGTACATTTGATTTAACTGACAAATGGTAACATGCTCGCACGTCCGAAGCGCACGCTTCGCTGCAAACAGCACGCGAGCCACCGTTACTGAATTTTATACAAAACCGTTACCAATAATAGTGCGGAATTGCCTTCGGCGGAATCTAATTTGAACATTTTGCAAGACGACTGATTTGAATAAAACTGACAACTCCTCTCCTATTTGCACTTTTTAGTCACTTCTGATCTAAATGTACAACTCCGAATGGTTTGCGAC
>NZ_QOLC01000112.1 GCF_003333325.1 Candidatus Ulvibacter alkanivorans
CGTCAAATCGATGGAGATGTCGATGATGTCCTCTCTTTAGGTAACCTTTCTCAAAAGTGGCAAGCTTTTGGATGGGAAGTACTCGAAATGAATGGTCACGACTTCGATGAAATGAAGACAGTAATGGCGAAAGCACATTCTTTCATTGGAAACGGAAAACCAATCGTTATTATAATGACAACTGAAATGGGACAAGGTGTAGATTACATGATGGGGACGCATAAGTGGCATGGAAATGCTCCGAACGCTGAACAATTAGAGTCTGCTTTGAATCAATTGGAAGAAACTTTAGGAGATTACTAAATGAAGAAAACACTCGCTATATTGCTCATCTTTCTAAGTTCATTTTCTTATGGACAAGAGCAAATGACGCGTATTCTTTTCATTCTGGATGCATCAAATAGTATGAATGCCCGCTGGGGAACTCAAACTCGAATCAATGCTGCCAAAGAATTACTTGCTAAAACAGTCGATGGTTTACGCGATGTTCCAAATTTAGAAATTGGTCTGCGCGTTTATGGTCACCAATCACCAATTACAGCAACATTTCAGGATTGTAATGACACCAAGTTGGAAGTTCCATTTGGACCAGACAATTTTACTAGTGTCAAAAATCGAGTAAAATCAATCCAAGCAAAAGGAACCACACCAATTGCACGTTCACTTGAAGCAGCAGCTGGCGATTTTCCAGACAACACTTCAAGAAACGTTATTATTCTCATTACAGATGGACTTGAAGCATGTGACAACGATCCTTGCGTAATTGCGAAGAAGTTGAAAGATAAAGGTGTTAATGTAACTCCATTCGTGATTGGTCTAGGAATGGATTTGTCTTACCTTGAAAAATTCCGTTGTATTGGAACGTATGAAGATGCTGAAACGCGAGAAGCCTTCGAACGAGTACTTCAAAATGTCGTTCAAAAAGCACTTCTGAATACTACGGTGCAAATCAACTTGAACAATATTGCGGGTGCTCCAACTGAAACAGACGTTACCATGTTCCTATATGAAGCAGGAACGACGAATCTCAAATACACCTTTACGCATACTATTAATCGTTTCGGAAATCCCGACACACTGATTATTGATCCCGCACTTTCATATGACCTTGTCGTAAACACGACTCCTAGGGTTATCAAGAAGAACATTGTAATAAAAAGAAACATTCACAATACAATTGAAGCCAACACCCCACAAGGTAATATTCGATTGCGTTACCTTAATGCAGCAAAACCCTATCAGATTGATGCTAGGATTATGCAGGAGGGCAGTACATCAACATTGAATGTTCAAAAAATAGGATCAAAGGATAAGTATTTAGTAGGAACGTACATGGTTGAAATTTTAACCTTGCCTCGAATTTATGTTACCGTAAATGTCGAGCAGAGTACAATCTCCGACATCAACATAAAAGCCCCCGGTTTTTTCAAGTATGCAGGAATCAATAAAATCACTGGACAAATTTTCATGAAGAATGATAATGGGACATGGGATTGGGTAACGAACATTGAAGATAAAAGTAGGACCGGCAAGATTCGATTACAGCCAGGAGAATACAGAATGGTATACCGTCAGATTGATTTAAAGTCATCGACATACACCATGCAAAACGATTCTAGAATAAATTCCAACTCAACAACAACGATTAAGTTATGACAACGAAAACAACATTCGAAGTACTAGGAAAGAAAGACACACGATCTGGTTTTGGAGCCGGACTTACAGCCCTTGGAAAAACCAATAAAGATGTGGTGGCTCTTTGTGCCGATCTTACCGGTTCGTTGAAAATGGACGAATTTCAAGCAAATCATCCTGAACGATTTTTTCAGGTTGGGATCGCTGAAGCAAATATGATGGGTATCGCTGCCGGAATGACTATTGGTGGAAAAATCCCATTTACCGGTACGTTTGCAAACTTTTCTACAGGTCGTGTTTATGACCAAATCCGACAGAGTATTGCCTATAGCGGTAAAAATGTAAAGATCTGCGCTTCGCATGCGGGCGTAACTCTGGGTGAAGATGGTGCAACGCATCAAATCTTGGAGGACATCGGGTTGATGAAAATGCTTCCTGGTATGACAGTGATCAACACTTGCGATTACAATCAAACGAAAGCAGCAACCCTTGCTATAGCCGAACATAAAGGACCTGTGTATCTTCGCTTCGGAAGGCCTAAAGTAGCGAATTTCACTTCCGAAGAACAAAAATTCGAAATTGGAAAAGCAGTAGTACTCCAAGAAGGAAAAGACGTAACCATTATCGCGACCGGACATCTTGTTTGGGAAGCCTTACAAGCGGCCAAAACATTGCATTCCGAAGGAATTGAAGCAGAAGTAATAAACATTCATACAATAAAACCATTGGATGAAGCTGCTATACTTAAAAGTGTAAGGAAAACCGGATGCGTCGTAACAGCCGAAGAACACAATTACCTTGGCGGCTTAGGAGAAAGTGTAGCTAGAACTTTAAGCACCAACGCACCTGCGCCACAAGAATTTGTCGCTACCCAAGACACCTTTGGGGAATCCGGAACGCCCGAGCAATTGATGGACAAATACGGATTGAATGCAAAAGCAATTGTCAATGCTACTAACAAAGTCCTTGGCAGAAAATAAAACAAGTCATAGCCATTAATAAAAAACCCCTAAACTATTACAGTTAGGGGTTTTTAGTTAATATGGAACTTATGATGATTAACTATCTGAATCCAGATAATCTGGTGTACCATCACCATCTACATCCGGAAAAGTGATCGTGCCATCCTCATTTATTTCAATCTCATTTCTAGTTAACCGTCCGTCGTTGTCATCGTCGTTATCGCTATAGTTAGGCAATCCATCCTCATCGGTATCGTCGTCCTCTTCCAATCCGTTATCATTAAGGTCCTCCATGATCGAAGGGATTCCGTCATTATCTTGATCTCCTTCTTCAACTTCATACAGTTGGATAGTAAAAATGATCTGTTCGTATGGTAAGATACCTGAAGCGGCCGGCGGATTGTTGAAGTATCCTAATCCGGAAGGAATAAATACAGCACCCACACCAAAGTCTTCAAAAGAAACACTTCCATCGGGATTATCGATTATGGCACCTGCACCGTTGAACTCGACCATGGCGTCTTGGAATCCGTTTACAGTACGAGTAAGATCGAAGCTCACCGGAATAACAGAACTATCGAATAATTCATTGTCTAATTTTCGTCCTTCGTAATTGGTCACAGCGATATCCGGGAAATTAGGAGACTCCCCTTCGCCTTGCACTACCTTTAAATAGTATAATTTATAGATTAGATCGGTTTCTACCCTATCCTTCACCATTTTAAAATCCACTTGATCGATTAATGGAATTTTATCGGCATTTTCATCTGCAATCGTATCGAATCTAATTTTGAAATCGAAATCACTTGTCGGATTTTCAAACTCTTCATAATTGTAGAAGTGAGTTTCTAAGTAGGTTTCAATTTCGGCTTGTGCAAAAATCGCTTCTTCTCCACGATCTCTTGGTGGTACTCTATTTGGGCCTTCATCGTCATTTTTACATGACGTAAAAACCACACTTACCATTAAGAGGGTAGTAAAAAGAATATTTAATTTTTTCATGTTTATTTTTTTGTGGGCGCAAGATACAATTTTCAGTTATTTTTGTTAACCACATAACGCAGTTTTTAAGCTAATTGTATGCGAATTGACAAATATTTATGGTGTGTGCGCTACTACAAAACTCGTAGTTTGGCGACACAAGCCTGTAAAAAGGGATCGGTACGAGTTGACGATGTTTCGGTGAAACCGGCGCGTGATGTATTTCCAGGCGACAGCATTACCCTACGAAAAAATCAGATCCACTACTCCTTAGAGGTGCTAGACCTACCCGAAAACCGTGTTGGCGCCAAGCTGGTAGATCTTTATAGAAAAGACACCACCCCTAAAGAAGCGTTTAATAATCAAGAGATGCTTAAATATGCTAAAAGCTATTATCGGAAAAAAGGAGTGGGCAGACCCACCAAGAAAGATCGGAGAGACCTGGAAGATTTTACGAATACAGATACTGAATAAACTGCACCTTTTCTATCTTTGAAAAAAACATCTCAACATGAGCCAAGGCGAAACCATCATTTTAACCCACAAGGAAATTGCACATAAGATTCGACGCATTGCTTATCAAGTATATGAGACCAATGTAGGCGAAACAGAAGTAGTAATTGCAGGAATTAAAACGAATGGTTTTATTCTGGCGAAAAAATTAAAAAAGGAGGTAGAAAAAATCTCAGATTTAAAAGTAACCTTGTGTGAAGTAATTATCGACAAGAAGCAACCTACCAACGAAATCAAGACCTCTATTCCAGCTGAGTCCTATTCGAACAAATCATTGTTATTGGTGGATGATGTGTTACATTCGGGAACAACTTTGATCTACGGCGTAAAACACTTTTTAAATGTACCGCTGCAGCAGTTCAAAACAGCCGTTTTGGTTGATAGGAACCACAAAAAATATCCTATAAAAGCCGACTTTAAAGGTATTTCGCTCTCCACTTCAATTAATGAGAATGTGGCTGTGATCTTCGAAAAGCAAAAAGCAAAGGCAATTCTAGA
Organism: Candidatus Ulvibacter alkanivorans; assembly: GCF_003333325.1. Lineage (GTDB taxonomy): Bacteria > Bacteroidota > Bacteroidia > Flavobacteriales > Flavobacteriaceae > Ulvibacter_A > Ulvibacter_A alkanivorans. Next base: position 4,590 of record NZ_QOLC01000112.1, read on the forward strand.
ATAAGTGTGAAACGATCGCCTTAACAACCTCTTGAACGTTCTTGTTGGTTGTATCGATCACCAGTGTTGCTTGATTGTAATAATAAGCACGCTCGAATAAGTGTTTCCTAATAAAATCGGTAAGCAGTTCTTTTGTTTCAAGATGCGAAATCAACGGTCGTTTCGCACGTTCGTGGAACAGTCTACTAGTTAACGTATCAATATCGGTCTTTAAATAGATGGTGACGACCTTGTCTTTAGCGTTTAAAGCTTCCATACTGTTGTAATAGCAAGGCGTCCCACCGCCTGTAGCAAGCACAAAGTTGTTCTCGTTCTCGATGAGAGTGTGTAAATATTCGTTTTCTTTTCTTCGGAAATAGATCTCACCTTTCTTTGAGAACAAGGTCGAAATCGAACAGTTTTCTTGAGTTTCTATATACGCGTCAAGATCGATCGAATCGTATTGAAGTTTCTGCGCCAGTTGATTAGCTACGACCGATTTTCCACTTCCCATATATCCAATTAATATCAATTTCATACGACTTTAGTTTCTCGAGGTTCCTCTACAATACGAATTTAAAATTTTCTCAAATTTAATTTAAAATAGCTTTGAAAAATACATTAAATGATAGTATATTTGCACCCGCATTCAAGAAAGACTTGGTAGCTCAGTTGGTAGAGCACCTCCCTTTTAAGGAGGTGGTCCTGGGTTCGAGCCCCAGCCAAGTCACAAAAAGTTAAGCCCAGCGGTTTAACTTTTTTTTTACCCGGGTGCTGGAATTGGTAGACAGGCATGGTTGAGGGCCATGTGTCCTTTGGGCGTGTGGGTTCAAGTCCCATCCCGGGTACAACTTACTTCTCATAAAGCATTCAAAACTTTTATTAGCACAATTACAGCCCAAAGAATGGGCGTGGCGAGGTTTCAAAATGTGAGTTTTGAAAACGAGCCGTAAACCCTAAAATATCCCATCCCGGGTACAACTTACTTCTCATAAAGCATTCAAAACTTTTAATAGTACAATTACAGCCCAAAGAATGGGCGTGGCGAGGTTTCAAAACGTGAGTTTTGAAAACGAGCCGTAAACCCTAAAAAAACCCATCCCGGGTACAACTTACTTCTCTTTTATAATTCAAAGTTATTTATTAGTACAATTGAAGCTCAAAGAATGGGCGTGGCAAGATCTAGACATCTATCTTACCCCTGCTAATCACTTATTGGGTCCAGACAAACAACTGAACTGCGTCGTTATTATTAGCTGCAAGAATCGCAGGTCTGTCACTTCCCGATAGCATTAGCAAACTCAAATCTTGTACATCCTTAGGCATAAAGAGTCCACTTTGTGCTATCTTGTCGATAGGCGTGAATCTTCCATCGCCATTTCCTTGCAGAAAAAGTCCTTTACCTGCATCGTAGGAAGGTGTTTCAACTTCGGTATTGTACATATTCCCGGCAATTACTATATCCAAGTTACCGTCTTTATTAAAGTCCCAAACAACGATATCTTGAATTGGAGCAAGTTGTGCTTCCGAAGGCAACCTATGCGATTTAAAAGTCCCATCCCCTAAGTTTTCGAGATAAACACTCGCAAATGTAGTGGCTTGGTAATGAAGTGCGGCAGCTAAATTCTCGGCTCCATAGATATCTTCTAAGGTTGAGGTAGCAAATTCCGAATACATTGGAAACTTCTCACTAATAAATGGCATTTGCTCTGTAGAGCACTCTTTTCCACGTACCGGAGCTAAGTTGCCCTTATAGGTTTTACTCAGCACTATATCAAGGGTACCATTATCGTCGAAGTCGTGTGAAAAAACATGTAACGGCTTGTCTTTATTAGGGTGAAATTTGTTGTTCAATCCTAAGTTACCCGCAATTAGGTCCATGTCTCCATCATTGTCAAAATCTCCTTGCTCTACACTGTACCACCAGCCGGTATCTTCAGCCAAACCGTAAGACTCTGTACTGTTTATAAACTGATTTCCTGTGTACGAATACACCATAACCGGTGTCCACTCGCCAACGAGGATCAATTCTTGTTTCCCGTCGCCATCTAAATCACTCCAACAGGAAGCCGTTATCATTCCGGCTTTTTGCAGTTCTTTTCCGAAGGTGGCAGTAACATCTTTAAAGATCCCGTTCTGATTCTCTAGCAAATAAGAATCCGGTGGCAATGGATATTTGCCGGGTGTTGTGCGCCCACCCACAAAGAGATCAAGATCACCATCACCATCCCAATCATTGGCAGCAATTGAAGCTGTACTCGAAGTGATTCGTGGCAATGCTCGATTTGATCGTGCAAAGCTACCGTCTCCGGCATTAAGGTACAATCGGTCCTGCAACATTCGGGCCTCCATCACATCACCGCCTCCTCCACTGGCTACATATAGGTCCATATCTCCATCGCCATCCGCATCAAAGAACAGTGCGCCTAGATCTTCAAAGGCCGCGTCTTGTTGAAAAACATTCGTATCGATTGGGACGAGCCCTCTTGTGCCAATTTGCGTATACAATGCTCCCGGTTGGCCTTTAGCGCCTCCGACAAAGAAATCCTGAATCCCGTCACCATTTATATCTGCCACCGCTAACGCAGGTCCTAATGTAGATTGCTTATGAGGCAATAAAATTTCTGTCGCAAAGTCATTATATTCATTTTCGCGATGGGTAAACGTAAGTTCTGATGCTTGGCTCGTAATATCATAAAAAAGCCCCTTATTAGGCTTATTGCTAACAAGAGCACTCGAACTATTAAATCTATCTATTGTGTGTTTTCTATTAATCTGCGGATCGTCTATGGAGGTTATTTTTCCATCAGGCCATGTGATCTCAACTTTGTCAATTTTGTCTGAATTTCCTATTCCGAAGTGAGCCAATGGCTGCATACCTGAAAGATATCCTCTAACGAAAGAATATTCGACCAATTGTTCCTGTCCACCCGCAACTAATTTAATTCTTGAATTAAGTGCTTTATTGAAGTTAGCACCAGCTGTTAGTTCAAATTGCACGAAATTGGTAATTCCTTTTTCGGAAGTATTATTACGATACACAAAGGCAGTACGTTCTAAGTTATTCACAACAAGGTCCAGATCCCCATCATTATCTAGGTCGCCATACGCAGCGCCATTTGAGAAAGAGGGATCTTCGAAGCCCCATTCTTTCGATTTATCTTCAAAATTCAAGCTCCCATTGTTCTTATACACATAATTGGTAATTGGTATCGATTTCGCTTTTTGGAGTTCCTCATAATAGATCTCGGGACTTCTTCCTTCTTTCTCCATTCGAGCATCTACAGCCCTGCCCCAATCTCTATCCTTAGTATCTCGCTTAAATCCATTAGTAACCACAAGGTCCTTGTGCATATCGTTATCCAGATCGGCAAATAAAGCCGCCCAACTCCAGTCGGTTTGAGCCACACCCGACATATGTGCTATTTCACTAAAATTACCGGCGCCTCGATTTAGATTTAAGGTGTTGAACATAAACTGCGGAAGAAAATTTCGATCCTCAACTAAATAGTCGAAACGCTTTACATCCATGGACTCCATTAATGTTTTACTACGGTAATGATCTGACGGTGTCATATCTACTACCGCTAGATCGATGAGTCCGTCGTTGTTAAAATCGGCTGCATCACAACCCATGGAATAGAAGGAGGTATGAGAGAACTTAGATTTAATACTTTCAGTAAAAGTGCCATTACCCGAGTTGAAAAAGAGGTAATCGGGCACAAAATAATCGTTGGCAACATAGATATCTAAAAAGCCATTTTCATCAAAATCACTTATGGCTACACCCAGTCCGAAACCGGGTCTAAAGAGCCCCGCAGCTTCCGTTATATCGGTAAATTTTCCTTGTCCGTCGTTGCGATATAAAGTGCTACAAGATCGTTTGTAAACATCTTGTGGTTTATTAATTAATGCATTTTCCCATTCTTGTACGCTTCTCCCGTAATTTAAAAGGGAATGATTCATCACAAATAAATCTAGATCACCGTCTTTGTCCATATCAAAGAAAGTGGCTTGAGACGAGTACGAAGCATCATCGATTCCATAGGCTTTAGCGCTTTCTGTAAAAGTAAGGTCCCCATTATTAATGAACAGCTGATTCCTAAGTACACTATCATCAAGGTAGGGCCCCGAGTTGCACACATAAATATCTAAGAAACCGTCGTCGTTAATATCGATCATAGTAACACCTGTAGCCCAGCGACCCGAATCTATTTGAGCTTGATCGCTAATATCTTTAAAAGTAAGATCTCCTTCATTTATATAGAGTTTATTCGCCGTGTCATTTCCGGCGAAGAAAATATCTTGTAAGCCATCATTGTTAAGGTCACCAATCGCCACCCCGCTGCCATTGTAAAAATAATCGTAGAATCCCAGATGCCTATTGGGTGTTTCTATAGATGTATTCTGAAAGGTGATATTGGTTTTTTCTGAAGGAAGTAAGGTGTAAAGTGGCGCATCGACATCCATCTTAATCTTTTCCTTTTCTTCGGAGCAAGACGCGAGAAACACGAGCGAAAACAATAAAACTAACGGTAAGAACGACTTTGTATACATACTAACAATTAATAAAGAGGAGTTTAGGATTATAAATATAACTTAATATTCCAATTGTTAGCTCTCGATTTTAAAATTGAGATACGATTCGCTAAATTCTGTTTAGAAGATAATTCAAAATAATAAACAAAAACGTTGTTCATAATCAGTTTTTTTACCTAATTTGACAACAAATTTAAAGCAGGCGTCACGCCATGGTCAAAACACAATTCAGTATTAAAGACCTTGAACATCTTTCAGGAATCAAGGCACATACTATTCGTATTTGGGAAAAGCGCTATAATTTATTAGACCCCGATCGCACTGAAACAAACATTAGAACATACGGTGTAGCAAGCCTTCAGAAGCTATTAAACATCACATTCCTATATAACGAAGGGTATAAGATCTCGAAAATTGCCAAATTACCGCAAGACGAGATTAGAGATTTGATACAGTCTTCTTCTCTTTCGCAACAAGATAGCTTTGCGCTTAAATCGTTTAAAACGGCCATGTTTACGTTCGACTCGAAGTTATTTTCAGATACCTATTCCAAATTACGGGAGCAGCGTTCGTTTCATGAGATCTTCTTTGAATTATTTATTCCATTGTTAGATGAAATTGGTATGCTGTGGCAAACAGGGACCATCGACCCAACTCATGAAAGTTTTATTTCCGAACGTATCAAGCAACAAATCATTATTCATACCGGTGAGGTTCTTCAAAACCACGAAACCACAAGTGACCATACGTTTTGTTTGTTCTTGCCTTATGAGGAAATTCACGAAATTGGTTTGCTTTATGCCAATTATGAACTTCTGTCGTCCGGTGCCAACACCATTTATTTAGGTGCTAATATTCCAATAGAAAGTCTAAAATATATCGTCAACAATTATGACGAGCTTACCTTTCTTACGTATATGACCATACAGCCAAAAAATCATAGCATTGCGTCATACTTTGATGAATTTCAAAAAATTAATTGTCCGAAGAAACCATGTGAAATTTGGGTCATGGGTAACAAGATTAGAACCGACACACTTCGACTCACCGATAAAAATGTGATCCCCATCAAGGATATTCGCATGCTTCAAGACAAAATAAAATCTTTAAAAAAATCATAAACTTTTCCGAATTGCAATTTTTTGTTTAAATAAAACATAAATTTGTTAAACATTATGAGTAAACAGATTGCAATAATTGGCTCCGGATTTTCTTCATTAGCAGCTTCCTGCTACCTGGCTAAAGCCGGACATACAGTAACAGTATTTGAGAAAAATGAGACTGTTGGCGGAAGGGCCCGACAATTAAATAGGGACGGATTTACATTTGATATTGGTCCAACATGGTATTGGATGCCCGATGTTTTTGACCGATTCTTTTCTGATTTCAATAAAAAGCCGGAAGATTATTACGCTTTAATAAAATTGAATCCTGCCTATAATGTCTATTTCGGAGAAAACGACTTTATAACTATCGAGGACACACTGGAGAAAATCTGTGTTGCTTTTGAAAAAGAGGAAAAAGGAAGTTCGGTCAAGCTAAAGGAGTTTATGAAAATGGCGCAAGATAATTACGATATCGCCATCAAAGATCTGGTATACCGCCCAGGCGTTTCTCCTTTCGAATTGATTACTCCTGTGACCATGCGTAAAATTGGTCAGTTCTTTAGTACGATTAGTAAAGAAGTTCGTAAAGAATTTAAGAACCCTAGACTTATCTCCATACTGGAGTTTCCTGTTCTTTTTTTAGGTGCGAAACCATCAGACACACCTGCTTTCTATAGCTTTATGAACTACGCCGATTTTGGACTAGGCACCTTCCATCCAAAGAATGGTATGTATGAAGTGATAAAAGGCATGAAAGCGCTAGCAGTATCATTAGGCGTCCAGATTAAAACAAATCAAACCGTAGAAAAGATCATAGTAAATAATGGCAAGGCTTCGGGCGTTGCGGTTAATGGAAATGACATTGCGGCCGATATCGTATTGAGCGGTGCCGATTACCACCATACGGAAACTTTGTTAGAAAAGCCCTTTAGACAATATTCTGAAGCGTATTGGGAACGAAAAACATTTGCTCCTTCC
>NZ_QOLC01000010.1 GCF_003333325.1 Candidatus Ulvibacter alkanivorans
TGGACAATAGAAATAAAAAAAACGACACCACAACAACGTGTATAGTTCATTGCGGCAAGTAGGTTAAGTGAACTTCTTTTCCTACAATCAAAAACTTAGTTTTCGGAATAATCCGTAACTTGAAATCCGCAACGAAGGCCATACACGAAACAGTTGCCCACAATTATGAAAAAAATCCTACCGACATTTATAATCACAATTCTTTTGTTAGGTTGTAATGACATTTCAAAGCGGAATTCTGAAAATAAAACGGTTGAATATTATAAAAATAAAACTGAATTTAAAAGGATTACACATTACGAGAATTTTGATAGTGTTCATTATTTTTATCGAAACGGAAATATTTTCAAAAGAGGAAAACAACTCAATGAAAAGCAAAAATTTGGAAAATGGATTTTGTTCGATAAAAACGGTAATATAAGAGAAATAAGAGAATGGTTTCCTTTCAAAGGAAATTCGAGACTAAATCAAATTTGGCATTTAGATAAAAACGGAGATACTTTAGCTTGGAGGTATGAGGATTCAATTTATAAACAAAAAGAATTTATAAACGATACTGTCAATCGACGAGCTACTTCATATGATGTTATTTATTTCAATAGAGACACACTAAAACTAAATGAACCAATAATTGGATACGTTGAAATATTTTCTCATTTAATTACTGACCATCCAGCAAATGTAAGAGTGCTTTTAGCTAGAGAAGAAAATAATTATAATTATGATTTCTCAAATGAAAAGGAAGTTAAATTAGACACATTTTATGACCTTACAAAAGATACTATAAATCAAAAATGGTATAAAGGTGCTGAATTTAGAGATTTAGCAACGTTTGGTCAATGGTATGAAACTGTCGGAGAAAAAACATTACGTGGATATTATCAGCAATATTTTATGGGACCGACTGAATTAGATGAGAACGGAATGAAAATCGATAGTATTATAGGACCAAAAACATTTTTTGAGCATAAATTTATTGTAATTGACAGTATTGCAGAAAAATAACTGTGGGCAACAATGTATAACCGCAATTTGCTCCGCCTGTTCGCACTACGTGCTCGGGTCGGCGGATTCGACTACGTCCGAATCCACTCGTATTTGCTAACGCCTGTTCCAAACCAAAAAACACTATCTTTAATCCCGTAACTGACGGTTATACGAGAACGTTAGGCACAATATGAAAAAATCACTTAGAATAATATTAATTTTTTGGGTTAGCCTTGGTTATTCTCAAGATAGTCAAGAGCTTATTGACTTTATAGTGAACAAAAATTCCTTTCACTCGGATTGCGTAGGTTCTGCTTGTGAAGAATCCGAACTTTATCGTAAATGGGTATTACTTAAATCCAAACTAACTGATGAAGAGTTGATTGAATTATCAAAAAATGAGGAAGCAGTATTAAGGGCATATTCAATAAGAGAATTAATTGCAAATGAAAAGTATCCTGCTACGGAGCTTTTAAAGTTTGAACTTTCTAAATCTGAAAGTGTAGAATCTTATGATGGTTGTCTAATTGATATTGATGAATTGGCTTCTATTGTATATCACGAATATTGGAATAAAATCAGAATTGAATCTCTCAAGGACGTATCTGATAGCGAAAAAGAAAGGAATGAGGCAATGTCGAGAATATTGCGTACAGATCCACAAATGGAAAAACTAGATAGTTTAATTATCTATGCAAACGAGCCACAAAATTTTGTGATCTATCGTCGAGTATTCACTAATAGAATTCACAAAGA
>NZ_QOLC01000026.1 GCF_003333325.1 Candidatus Ulvibacter alkanivorans
TTACAACATGTAGTAAATTACTTACAATTCGATGTACGGCTGAATTTGTTCGATAAACAGTTTATTTGGTGAAGATTTTACTAATAGCCAACTGCGGTATCATCGCCTCTTTTATCGGCTCCTCCCTCTAGTATTCCGTCAGGAAGTACTAAAATGGCATCTACTTTTCCAATAGTTGGGTCGGTTTCAGTATTTTCCGGATACCCTTTTTTGGCTAATTTTTCTTTTAATGCTTCGGAAAATTCCCCGTGCTCATAACGTATGGCATCAGGAAGCCACTGGTGATGAAACCGCGGCATATTGACGGCTTCTTGCATGTGCATGTCGAATTCGTACACATTTAAAATGGTTTGCAATACAGAAGTGATGATGGTAGCTCCTCCGGGTGTACCTAGGACCATCCAAAGTTCGCCTTCTTTTTCGACAATTGTCGGGGTCATAGCGCTTAGCATTCTCTTTTGTGGTGCAATGGCATTTGCCTCACCGCCCACTAGTCCGTAGATATTCGGAACTCCGGGTTTTGCACTAAAATCGTCCATTTCGTTATTCAGAAAAAAACCGAGTTCTTTTGCGTATAATTTAGACCCGTATGCCGAATTAAGCGTTGTAGTGACGGCCACAGCATTACCAAATTCGTCCACGATCGAATAATGCGTAGTTTCGGTACTTTCATATCCTTGTATTGAGCCATACCCAATTTCCGAAGAAGGCGTAGCAGCCTCGAACGAAAAACTTTGCATTCGTGTTTCCGCATAGCTTTCAGAAAGCAGCGAATCGGTTGGAATACTCACAAAATCGGGATCGCCCAAAAAATAACTTCTATCGGCATAAGCACGTCGTTCTGCCTCCGCCAACAGTTGAATGTATTTTGCATCATTATGCTTAAAGGTGCTAATAGGGTATGGTTCGATCATTTTGAGGATCTGACCTAGACAGATACCGCCACTGGAAGGTGGTGCCATAGAAATGACGTTTAGGTCTTTATATTGGAATACCACCGGTTCTCTCCACTGTGCTTCGTAAGCCTCCAAGTCCTCTAAGGTGACAATTCCACCGCGTTCTTCGAGAAAATCGACCAATCGTTTTCCGGTCTCACCGCCGTAAAACTCCATCCTGCCATTTTTTACAATACGCTTTAAAGTGTTTGCCAGGGCTTTGTTCTTTAGGGTATCTCCTTCAGAATAGGTTTGCGTAAAAATAGAGGGTTCTTGATTTACGGAATCGATTATGTGTCGGTATTTTTCAAGCCTTGCAGCTTGTTTGGCAGTGACTACGTATCCGTTCTCTGCTAGGTCGATCACCGGTTGCAATAAGATCTCTATTGGCAAGGTGCCTAATTTTTTATGTACGGCAAAAATCCCTGCTACGGTTCCCGGCACTCCTACCGCTAAGCTTCCTACTTTACTTTTTTCGGTTAGGTAGTTTCCTTCATCATCTAGGTACATGTTCTTATGTGCCGCTATGGGCGCTTTTTCTCTAAAATCGAAACTTCCTATTTCGTCGTATTGTGTTCTATACACCATAAATCCGCCACCACCTAGGCTTCCGGCATATGGGTACACTACTGCCAATGCCATTTCGGTAGCAACCATGGCATCAAAGGCATTTCCGCCTTTTTTTAAAATTTCCACACCAATTCGAGATGCTTCTTCTCTTGCAGAGACCACCATTGCCTTTTCTGTGATCAACCCAATTTTTGGCGCCTCGTCTTTTTGTTCGACGGGGTTTGCCGGTTCATTTTTACAGGCAAGGGCGAGCAATGTGAAAAGGAGATAAGCCAAATGTTTCATAATTCAGATTTTTTGTTTTCCACAAACTCGATGAGTTCGGCAAAGAAAGAAGTGAATTCCGCTTCAAACTCCTCGTAATATTCCTCGAGCTCAACGACTGCAAAGTTCATTTTAGATACATTTTTGGTTCGTACGTTCATTTGCTTTAAAATCGTACTGATTCCGGGGATGGTGGCATAGCTTAACAACCAATTATCGTTTATCATATAAGGCATCATTCGCTGTATACGAGAAGGTAGGATCGCAAAATTTTTCCGAAGTAAATTATAGAAATCTTCTACATATTCTGAAAGCGGTTGTTCGTGATAATCGTTCCAATTTTTGGCAAGAAAATGATCGTACAGGATATCTACAATTACGCCGCTGTAATGACTGTAATTTTCGTGCAGGCGTGCCGTACTTTGTTTTACGGTAGGATGAGCGTCTGTGTAGCTGTCTATGGCTCTATGTAAAAGGATTCCCTGCTGAATTTTAGGAGGAAATTTCATGTATCGTTTTCCTTTAATGCCATCGGCAATAAAATTGCCAATAGTGATGCCTTCGTCTTCTCCCGAAAGGTAGATATGTGCGAGAAAATTCATTCGGGACAATTTACAAAATCATAACAAAGAAATGCGATTTTAAAAAGTATCTTTGCGTAAAAATTGAACGTATGACCTTAATTAAATCCATTTCAGGAATTCGTGGAACCATTGGAGGCGTTCCAGGCAACAACTTAACACCTATAGATGCTGTTCGATATGCAGCAGCGTATGGAAGTTGGATCAAACAACAACGAGATAAAGAATCGTATAGGGTTGTTGTGGGTCGCGATGCTCGAATTTCCGGTGAAATGGTGCAGCAATTGGTGATGAATACCTTGGTCGGACTTGGAATAAACGTGATAGACCTTGGATTATCAACAACACCAACTGTAGAGGTGGCGGTTGCCTTAGAGCATGCTGACGGCGGAATTATCCTAACTGCAAGTCATAATCCTAAAGAGTGGAATGCGTTAAAATTACTAAACAGTAAGGGTGAGTTCTTAAATGCAAAAGCCGGTCAAGAGATATTAGACATAGCCGAAAAAGGAGACACAACTTTCGCAGATGTAGATTCTTTAGGTGCTATCACCGTAAATGATGCCTATATCGATATGCATATTGATGAAATTCTAGACTTGCCTTTGGTGAATGTAGAAGCCATAAAGAAGGCCAAGTTAAAGGTCGTTGTCGACGCTGTAAATTCGACCGGTGGTATTGCGATTCCGTTGTTGTTGGACGCCTTAGATGTGCATTGCACAAAATTGTATTGCACTCCTAACGGTGAATTTCCACATAACCCCGAACCCTTAAAAGAACATTTGGGAGACCTCATGGAGCTCGTGGTAGAAGAGCAGGCTGATTTCGGGATCGTGGTCGATCCAGATGTTGATCGTCTCGCGTTTGTAGATGAGAAAGGGGAGATGTTTGGAGAGGAATATACCTTGGTTGCAGTGGCGGATTATGTGCTGGGACACACACCGGGAAATACTGTTTCTAATATGTCATCCTCAAGGGCTTTGCGCGATATTACTGAAAAACATGGTGGGTCTTACACTGCGAGTGCGGTAGGAGAGGTGAATGTAGTGCAACAGATGAAAGACACGAACGCTGTTATTGGTGGCGAAGGTAATGGAGGAGTCATTTATCCGGAGTTACATTATGGAAGAGACAGTCTGGTAGGCATCGCATTATTCTTGAGCTTTCTAGCCGAGCAGAATAAAACGGTAAGCGAAATTAGAGCACAGTACCCAGCTTATTTTATGAGTAAAAAGAAGATTACGCTTACGCCACAATTAGATGTTGATCTACTGCTGAAAACGATGGCGGAGCGATATGCTTCGGAAGAAATAAAAACCATCGACGGTGTGAAAATTGATTTTCCTGAGAATTGGGTACATCTTCGAAAGTCGAATACCGAACCGATCATTCGAATCTATACCGAAGCTCGGTCACAGCAAGAAGCCGACGAACTAGCAAATCGTTTTATAGCTGAAATTAAAGAAATTACAGGCATTTAATTAAACTATAACTTTAAGCTCTGTGCTTCCAGCGTTTGTGTGACCATAGGTAGTACTGGGGAGTTTCCCTGATCTGATTTTCTAGTGCATCTAAGAATTTTCGTGTAATCGCGTAGTTGGGTAACTCCTTAGGTTTATCGGTCAACGGGATTAGCTTTGAGGTATAATAGCCACGTTTGCGTTTGTAAACTTGGAGGTAGAACACCGGGAAGTCAAGTTTTTTTGCTAATTCTTCAGTTCCGGTAAATACGGGTACATCGATCCCCATAAATAGATCTCTATGCTTGTACGCATCTCTTTTAGGTGTTTGATCTGATAGAATATAAGAAAGAGTTGTCTCGCCTTTTTTCTTTTTGCGGAACAGCATAGGAACAATGGCTTTGTTCGTAACCACGGTCGGACCAAACCGACTACGTGTTCGTTTTACCAAACGATCGAAATAGGGGTTGTCTAATGGTTTGTAGACGGCAATACCTTCGTAATCGAACATGGTGGTTAATATCCCACTCCATTCCCAATTCGCATAATGCCCAGCCATTAGAAAAATGCTTTGACCCTTTTCGTAATAAGGGGTTAGCATGTCGATATTCTCTACTTGAAATCGCTTTCGCATGGCGGCTTCAGAAATGGTTAAACTTTTTATAGATTCAAAGATGAGATCACATAAGTGTTTGTAGAATTGTTTTGCGATCTTTCTTTTGGTAGCTTCTGTTTCCGAAGGAAAAGTGAGCGAAAGATTTTGCATTACCACCTTTTTTCTATACCCTATTATATGATATGCGATAACATATAGTACACTAGACTTTATGTAGAGTATAGACAGTGGTAGCAGCGAAGTGCCCCAAAGGAACGGATAAATAATAAGATAAAGTAGGCGCTGCATAGTCTAATTTAAAACAAAACTAACTAAATTTATTGCATTACAAACCTATTAAATTAAATAGCGGCCACATGCCTAATATTCATATTGCTACGCTTGTTATTATTGCAGCAAACATCTTACTATCGTTGAAAGGGTTTAATGATTTTTCCTTTTTTGAAAAGTATAAATTTAATATAGCCGGGATTAGGAGGGGCGAAAAAATTCGTTTTTTCAGTTCGGGGTTTTTGCACGTAGACTTCACGCATTTATTGTTTAACATGCTAACCTTGTATTTCTTTGCAGGTTTGGTCATCAACTCGGTAGGGGCAACGCGATTTGTGATTATCTACTTAGCAGGATTAATTGTTGGTAATCTATTATCGTACTATTTTCACAAGAACGAATACCATTATAGTGCTGTGGGAGCGAGTGGAGCGGTAATGGCAGTGCTGTATGCGGCCATTCTTTTTTATCCCATGAAAGAGTTTTACCTCTATTTTTCAATACCGATTCGAGCATGGATCTTAGGGGTATTATACTTGTTATACTCGGTTTACGGCATGAAAAAGCAATTGGGTAACATTGGTCATGATGCCCATATTGGAGGAGCCATTGCCGGGTATGTGCTCACTATTGTATTTGCGCCATCGTTGTTACAGACAAGTTTTTGGATAGTGGCAGTTCTTGCGGCACCAATCTTGTTGCTTTTTATATTGCATAAATTAGGGAAAATTTAAAATCAGAAGCATGAGAACAATACTAGTATTATTCGTTTTAACCACATTAAGTATGACAGCACAACAACCCATTCAACCAACAGTCGATGTCACCGGAGAAGGAGCCATTACGGTAGTTCCGGATCAAGTTACTGTAAACGTTCGTGTAGAAAATACCGGCAAGAATCCTAGTGTCGTTAAGCAGGAGAACGATCGTACGGTGAATAATGTACTCGAATTTGTCAAGAAAATGAATATCGATTCAAAACACGTCAAGACAGAGTACGTACGATTAAGCAAAAACTATGAGCACAATACAAAGACCTATAATTATGCTGCAAATCAGTCTATTTCCATTCAATTAAACGATCTTTCAAAATATGACGATTTGATGAACGGACTGTTGGAAACCGGTATAAACAGAATAGATGGTGTTCAATTTCAATCCTCGAATCGAGAAGCTCTTGAGGCTCAAGCACGTATAAAAGCAGTGGAAGACGCAAAAATGAAGGCAGAATCGTACGCAAAGGTTTTAGATCAAACCATTGGTAAAGCCGTTTCTATTAGTGAATTTCAACCCAGTAGCGAACCTCGACCTATGTACCGCAGTATGGCCATGGAGGCCGATAGCTCCGGAGGTCAAGAAACCCTAGCTCCCGGGGAATTGGAAATTCGGGTACGAATAAATGTATCGTTTGTGCTAAATTAGCCTATTGACCGCCTAATAGCGACTCCATTTTTGCTTCTAAGGCCGGGCCGCGAAGGTCTTTGTCTATTATCACACCGTTTTCATCTAAAAGGAAAGTTGCCGGGATAGATCGTACATTGTAGGTACGAGCAATAGGATCTTGCCAGAACTTCAGATTAGAAACGTGGTACCAATCCATGTTATCATCTTCGATCGCTTGCACCCAGCGATTCTTTTGTCCTTCACGGTCTAGAGAAACGCTAATGATGTTAAGGCCTTTGTCATGATATTTTTCATATACCCTCACCACATTTGGATTTTCCATACGACACGGACGACACCAGGATGCCCAGAAATCGATAATTGTATATTTGCCAAGGGTTTCTTTTAATGAAAGCATTTCGCCGTCTGGAGTAGGAGCCGTAAAATTGGGTGCTGTTCCGCCAATGTCGGCTTTCTTCATACTTTCTATCATTGTCCCTAGATCCTTAGCGATTTGGGTCGCCGCTAATTTTGGGGTAAGGTTTTCTACCAGTTCTTTTGCTTCAGTGCGAGTGATCTCTTTTCTATTGAGCATTTCAGAAATTAACATTACCGCAAAAAGTGAATTATTATTTTCACGCAAAAATTGTTTTTTATAGGCCGTTTCTTCGTTTACCAAAGCAAGGTTGTCTTGTTGAATTTGGGTCACCAATTCACCGTCTTGTTGTGTTCGTGCTTGCTTATAACGCTCTATATTTGCTTCCTTCTGTTTATTGAACTTCATCATTTCGTTATAAAATTCACGATAAACTGTGTTTTGTGCGCCACCTGAAACATAGGAGGCCGAGATACTGTCCTTGTAAATAAAGGCCTTCATGTCTTCATTCTCTGGGAAGTACAGGATGGTTGTTTGATTAGTGCCCGGACGTAGATAGTGAAGTGAGAAATCATCAGACTTCTCATAGGACCCGGCGAAGGATTCATTCTCTACAGTCAAGGTGTCGATCACTTCGGGTTGGTTGTTCTCGATTCGATATACGAAGATCTCGGTTCCGTCTTCATATCCTGCTGCTGTACCCTTTAATTCGTAGGTATTACTGTCGTCTGCACAAGAAACTATTGCGATTGCTATTAAAAGTCCAAATAAACGCTTCATAAGTATTATTTTTTCACAAAAATAGTGGGATTTTTTTCTGAAAAAAAATAGGAACCTCAAATATTTGTTAATTCTTTGAAACCGAATTTAGTGCTTATTTAATTTTACGTATTTTTATGGGTTCAAAATGAATAGAATGAAAACTGAAAAGGAGGCATTTCCTTTAGACATACAAATTAGCTTTCACAAGCTTTTCGACCTGTATCGCACAAAATTATCGGATGGTGATTTTCACGATACCGATAGGGTTCAAAAAGTTTTAGCGATTGAAAAAGAACATCCAAAACTAAGTTCGGGTCTAAGCTCTCATGAAGAAATTCAAGAGTATGGTGAACAAATCGACTTTATCTTAGAAGATCTTTTTAACCCTGTATTACAAGGCAACGAAATTAAGGTGGCCACTTCACCTTTTCAGGAATTCATATTTAAAAGCACAAAACGGTACCAGAATATTATAGCTGCGGCGGGAGAAGGTTTTACCCCAAAGCTCACTAACTTCGATGATAACCATTTTTACATCCTAGGTTGTAATATTATTTTGAGTGCTTATTACGGGTATAACGTTGATTTTAAACGACCTTTTTACTACAATATTCCGGACGCTTCTGGCACTATGCGTAATTATCGCATTCTGTACAACGGCGATTTTATGGATGTGGAAAAAACGGCCAATGCACCCGAAATCACTTCCGAAGACCTCGACGAACTACTTGAGAACTTTGATGACGTTGCAGTTTGGAAGAAAAAGTTTCCTCCGGGAAGCTGGGTGTTTAGAGGCTTTGTAATTGCCAATATTTTTGATGTTACGCTGGATGTCTCTATCTCCGATTTTAAATCCTATTTATTGAAGAACGAATCTACCGAAGGAAAGGTGGTTGCCGAATTTGGTGAGATCTTTAGAAGTATCTTTAATCTTCCCGACCTTAAAATTGGCTTTTCCGATTATAATGAAGAAGACGGTGTTTTCGAAAAACTTTTGTACAAGAATGCGCCTAGTTTTATTCTTCGGAATCAGACGTTTCAAAACTGTAATGACGCGCTTTGCGATACTTCATACTATACTCTTTTTAAGCAAAAAGGACTATATATAGTTACAAACACTAAAAAATATCATAAACTATATCCGAAGAACGTCCTGTACAAAAAGCTATTGGATCAAGGGATCAAAAGTGCCATCCTGGCAGCCATTGTTAGCGAAGGAAAAGTGTTGGGTGTGTTAGAGATCGTCTCGCCTAATGTAAACGATCTAAACACGGTAAACGCGAACAAGCTCAAGGATATCATGCCCTATATGATCGATTCGGTAGTGCGGTCTAAGGCGAAGGTAGAAAAAGATCTTGAATTGATTATTCAAGAAGAATGTACTTCTATTCATGGAAGTGTCCATTGGAAGTTCAAGCGTGAAGCCAAACGCTATCTAAAGGCGTTGAGCGAAGGCACACCTACCTATTATCGTGAGGTAGTCTTCGATAATGTATATCCGTTATATGGTCAAATGGATATCAAGGGCTCTTCGGAAGCAAGAAATCAAGCGACCAAAAAAGACCTTGAACTACAACTGAAGCATATTCAGAAAATAATCAAGAAGATCTATCGTATTGAAGCACTTCCAATTTACGAGCAAATCGATTTTAGAATATCCGAATATTTACGTGAGTTTAGAAAAGAATTACAAGTAGATAGTGAACGCAATGTGCTTAATTTTGTTCGGTCAGAGATCGTTCCTATGTTTTCACACCTAGGGAAGAAAAGTGATGATCTTAAAGAATTGATAGATGAATATTACGAAGAAATAGACCGAGCTACCGGACTTGTTTACAAGCATCGTAAAGATTACGATGACTCGGTGATGCTTATAAATAAGCGAATGGCCTCCATTATCGACAAAAAACAATTGGAAGCTCAAGAAATGTATCCGCATTACTTCGAACGCTTTAAGACCGATGGGGTAGAGCACAATCTATACATAGGAGAATCGATCACTAAGACCAAGAGTTTTCATAAGGTATATTTGTACAATTTGCGCTTATGGCAACTTCAGGTTATGTGCGAAATGGAGAACAACTATTATAAGTTAAAAGAACGGCTTCCGGTTCCTCTAACAGTTGCATCGATGATACTGTCTTTTAACAGCTCGTTATCGCTACGATTTAGGATGGATGAAAAACGCTTCGATGTCGATGGAACCTATAATGCACGTTATGAAGTCGTAAAAAAGCGAGTCGATAAGGCCCATATTAAAGGTACCGAAGAGCGTATTACCCAACCGGGGAAAATAGCGATCATCTATTCCCAAAAAGAAGATGAAAAAGAGTATTTAAAATATATCGCTTTTCTTCAGCATAAAAAATTACTGAACAAAGATGTAGAGATATTAGAGCTGGAAGACTTACAAGGCGTTACAGGACTTAAAGCCATACGCGTAAGTGTTTTATACTCTAAGGATTCCGATAACGACAAAGATAAGGACTACTATACTTATAAAGACCTTATGGTTCAGCTTAACGCCTAAACTTCAGGTTTTACAATATCACTTACTTGGTCAACGGTTAGATCTGCTACGCCAAACGAGACTCCAAACGCAATAATCGAGATGATCGTACCCAACACGAAGATCGTATAGGTCATTCGTAAGATGCGATACTTCCTATCAAGCACTTTTCCTAAAAAGTACAAGTCTTTAGTGAGCGAGGAATAGATATAATTTCTATCTTTTAGTAGTTCATCTATAGCCCATTGGTATTGGGATAACTCCATTTTATGAAAGTTTCCAAAGAAAGTGAGGTTTACGCTCTTGTTCATTACATCTTCTTTGGTGAATTCGCCACGGGTAACATTTGGTCGCGTTGCGATTACGGCTAAGATCATCGTGACCGCACTGGATACTACAAAGATAGCCGTAGGCCATATTAGATACGGATTCGTATCGAACTTGGAGAACAAGTTGGCCAGTGTTAAGGAGATGATGATCGCGTTTACAGATAGCAGTATGTTTGCTTTGGTATCTGCAATATCACTAAGCTTAATATGGTTTCTTAAGGCAGTTCTATAAAAGGTTTGAATACCGCGATCGGGACTTGCATCCTTGTATTTTACTTTTAACTGTGCTTTAAGTTCTTCTTTTTTAAGCTTTTTCTTGTCTTTTTTCCGGCTCTTGATCAAGTCGGCTAAATTGTCTTCCTTTTGCTTTTGCCAGTTTCGCAGCGCATAATCGCTATAGAATTGGTGTTTTTCTATAAGTACCTTTATGTTCTCATCGCGCCATTCTCGAGGAGAGAAGTTTTGTATTCCTTGCGATTTATATTCTTGTCGTAGAAATTCGCTGGCTTCCTGAAAGTATTCTTTTCCGAAGTGAGAAGAATCGGCATCACGAATTATTTCTTCAAGTTCACCTTCAGGTGTTCCTTTAAACTTTGTTGCCATGATACATCGCTCCACACCATCGATTATTTCTTGATCTACATCTTGCGAATTTAGAAACTCCTTAGCGATCTTCACACTCTCTTCTTCATGTCCATCTCGACACACCGTATAGCCCGTATCATGCAGTAATGCTGCTAGTTTAAGGATGGTTGCATCTTTAACATTAATTTGTGAATCTTCAATAATTTCGTTTATACTTTTATAAACACGTTTGGTATGCCGGTAATTATGATACACAAAAGTGTTAGGCAGTTTCTCCTTGAAAAGGGTAAGAACGAACTCATCGGTTGCTTTAATTATATCAC
>NZ_QOLC01000046.1 GCF_003333325.1 Candidatus Ulvibacter alkanivorans
TTGCAAATGCGTTGGAATGCTTCCAAGCATACTGATGATGATTATACATCACACCCGATCCCAATGTATTAACTTCAAGTTTGTCATACCCTTCATAGAAATTAGAACCAAAATGAAAAGATCCCAATAGAACATCCCGATTCAACCATTCGTAATCAATAGATAGAGTATCCTTATCTCTTAAACGCGCACTTACCGGATAACTGTTTTTCGTCGCAATTGTCCAGCCCCATTCACCAAAGCTTGGGACATTATGATGGTATTGCTCAACCGATGAAAAACCAGATGCTTCCATTGTTTTCTTTACCGTTTGAAACGCTTTCTTTGCATGATAGGGTGAAGTTGATTGTATGGAAATAGCACCGCCATCTTCGAGCAAATAATTCAGACGCTTGTAAAAAACGGTCGAATACATTTTATTCAAATCAGGATGTGATGGGTCAGGCAAATCAACAATAATCGCATCAAATTTTTCACGTTCACGCATTAGATTTTGAACGTTTAGGAAAGCATCGCCCAAAATAAGATTCACCCTTTCATCAGAAAATGAATACTCGTTCAGTTTTAGTAAATCTTCATTAATCTGTTTCCCATTGTAATAATAGGGATCTTTAAAAAATTGAATAATTTCATCATCCAGATCCAACAAAGTAACTTTTTGTGGATTGTATTTCAAAACATCACGCAATGCCAGACCATCGCCCCCTCCAATAATCAGAACGTTATCATTGGCATAAGATGCTTCCATAACTGGCGCAACCAGAAGATTATGATAAATCATTTCATCACCTTGACTGAACTGAGTTCGACCATTAATGAAAAAACTATAAATAGACTCATTGGTGTATGGATGCTTACCTTCTGTAATTGCAATTCTCTGATAAGTCGTGTTTTTACTGAACACCAGTTCATCAACATAAAGACTGTCTTCCAGATAGTGCTGCCACTTATCAATATTGACACATCCGAACCAAATAATACCCATGGTCACAATTTGAATGGCAATAAGTGTCAAGGGTTTCTTAATATGCTTCCAAAAGAAGAAAATAAACACAAAACCGGCCAACACATTCGTTCCAGAAATAATAGCAATGCTTTTGGAAATATCCATATGAATCAAGAAGAATATCCAAGCAGCCGCGCCAAGACCAGCACCAATATAATCGGCACCGTAAATCATACCCGCATTGTGCTGAAGATGTTTCGCATGAATGATTTCACGGATACGAGCCATCAATGGAATTTCCATACCAATCATAACACCTAGAACAGCCGCAATAATAAACGATGTTGAAGAAAGAACAGATTCAATGATATTAAAAACACCGCCTTTAATACTCATATCGTATGAAACATTGTAGGTGTTTGCAATAATAGCAGGAAGGTCATAAGCCAGACTGTGACCACCGGAAATCAAAAAGATTCCAATAATAGCTGTCATTGCAATCAGGGACTCTAATACCGAAAACGAAATAAAGGGATCTTTTAATTTACTTGCCAGAAAGGCACCAACGCCCATAGAAACAATCATGATGCTTATAATTGAAAAGATGACAATCTCAACACTGCCAATAACACGAGCCGCATAATGCGACAATACGTATTCATAAACCAAACCACAAGCGGCGATTAACCCCATTATGACAACAATGACGGTATCGACCACTTTTAAATTATCTGTTTTAAAACCAAGTGCTTTTGCTTCCATAATTTCC
>NZ_QOLC01000067.1 GCF_003333325.1 Candidatus Ulvibacter alkanivorans
TTAAATGATATATTTGGCTGAATTCAAAAAAATGGAGTTGACCTACACATTAACAGAGTTGTCCCAAGTAGCAGAGAAGGTATTAGCGAATGCTAAGAACCGCACACTCTTGTTTCATGGTGCGATGGGTGCCGGAAAAACTACAATGATTAAAGAACTAGCGAAGCAACTTGGTGTGACCGACACGATTACGAGTCCCACGTTTTCATTAGTAAATGAATATAAGCTAAGTGAAAAAAAGTTGTATCATTTTGATTTTTATAGAATAGACAGTGAGGATGAAGCGCTTGATATTGGTGTAGAGGAGTATTTTGATTCGAACGATTGGATTTTTGTTGAGTGGCCGGAGAAGATACCTTCTTTATTGCCGGTAGAAAACACAAAGCTTCAACTAACGATAAACCAAAACGGAAGTAGAACATTAAACATGGAGCCAGTGAAATAAATTGTAACGACACATACGAGATTTCAATAGATACTTTTAAATGTTTGCCCCAAATCGCATAGTTTTTAAGCAGGATTTTTTTGTCTAAAGGCTAACCTATAAAGATACGGCGAACTTTACTGAAATACTTGTCTTTTTTCGTGCTAGGTTTGTACTATAAACCTCACAAAAACAAGTATTATGAAATTAACAAAATACCTATTGATCGTTGCAATTTTTGGAGCTGGATTATTTGTTTCTTGCACTCCGGAAAGCATAGAAGATGAACAAACAGAACAGCAAGTCAAAAGAGACCAAATCGTTACCCCACAAAACGGGTAGAAAAAATCTTTTTATAGGCGGAGTAATTGTATTGTTAATCGCAATTACTCCCTTTTTATTTTATTCTTACAAGAATTTCCCAAACGATTCTCAAGTTTGGGAAAATTCTTTGTTTACTGTTAACACTGCTTTTGGATCTATAAACACCTATATGTGGTTCTTAGTTGGAAAAGTAGTGCCTCTATATTTATTACTATTATGGTTTTTTACTTGTAAGCATTGGTGGCACTGGATTATTTTAGTGCCTATAGCGATGTATGCTTTCCAGCTTTGGGGCATTCTAAATGAAAGTCAAGGATTAGACGAATTAGAGATTTATTACATTTTACCGTTAATGCTAGTTATTATTCCAGCAGTTTATTTGATAAGGGCTAAATTATTTAATAAAATGCGCTTAGATGATTTAGATAGCTTCGAAAGAGATCTTATGGAGAAAAAAACCATCTGGCAACAGGTCAAAGAACTTTTCCGATAATCAGACTTCGTTATTTTTCTTTATTTATGTAACTTGGTGCTACTAACCGAGTACTCATGACAAAACCTAGCTCGCCTTTTACTAAAGCACAATTGCTTCCACAAGAAGAAACCCTAGAAATCTCAAAGCAAAAAGGGGATCTTTTTATTGGGCTTCCTAAAGAAATTTACTTTCAGGAGAAACGAATATGTCTTACGCCAGATGCAGTTGCAGCTATGGTTGCAAACGGTCATAGAGTTCTTATGGAAAAAGGAGCCGGTGAGGAAGCTGGATTTAGTGATACCGATTATAACGAGGCAGGTGCTAAACTAACCAAAGACACTAAAAAAGTCTTTGAATGTCCTATCGTACTCAAGGTCGAACCCCCGACCTTGGAGGAACTTAGCTTAATGAAACCTAAATCGGTACTCATTTCAGCATTACAGTTAAAAACGCGGAAAAAAGAATACTTCGAAGCCCTTTCAAAAAAAAAGATTACAGCACTTGCGTTTGAATTTATTAAAGATGAAGATCACAGCTATCCCGCTGTAAAAGCATTAAGCGAGATCGCAGGGACCGCGTCTGTGCTAATTGCTGCCGAATTAATGGTAAATGCCGAAAAAGGAAATGGTTTGCTGTTTGGAAACATTAGCGGGGTTCCGCCTATTGAAGTTGTGGTTATTGGAGCAGGAACTGTTGGACAATTTGCGGTACGATCGGCACTCGGACTAGGCGCCAATGTAAAAGTTTTTGACAGTTCTATAACAAAACTTAGAAACTTACAATCAAATGTAGGTTGCACTTTATACACCTCGACGATACAGCCAAAGAATCTTATGAAAGCGCTTAGGCGGTGTGATGTCGCAATAGGTGCTGTAAGAGGGAATAATCGATCACCGGTCATAGTAACTAAGACAATGGTTGAAAACATGAAGAAAGGTGCTGTTATTATTGATGTGAGCGTAGATATGGGCGGTTGTTTTGAAACGACCGAAATGACCTCTCACGATAAGCCCACTCGTATTAAATATGATGTAATACACTATGGTGTGCCCAATATTCCTGCTCGCTATCCAAAAACAGCTTCTATTTCAATTAGTAACATATTTACGCCTTATCTGCTTGAGATCGCCGAATGTGGCGGTTTGGAAAATGCGATCCGTTTTGACAATGGATTGCGAAACGGTTTGTACTTTTACCGCGGCATATTAACCAACAAAGCAGTTTCAGATTGGTTCGATATGTCCTACAGCGATATTAACCTGCTTATTTTTTAAGAATGAAACTCATACACCGAATTGCCTACTATTTAGGCGGTTTTATTATTGGAATTATTATTCTACTATTTTTTCTCGGCGGAAAGAAAGCGTCCTGCGATTATAGTCCAAACGCTCGTACTTTAAAAAACATACGACTGAAAGAACGATCGTTTTCTTCAGAAGCACTTATGTCACTCAGAACTATTCAATTAGACACTTCTGCTATTTCGCAATTACTAATAGACGGTAATGTACTTTTTTCTGAAAGCAATACTGACCTTGATTCCTGCAAGCAATATGTAATTGAAGGTGTAGTGCAAACGCAAAATTTGAGAATCCGTTTTGAGAACTGTAAAACCAAGGCTACATTGCTTAGCGTCGACACCAACTCTAATTAAAGCCCCTCATTCTTTTTGTTCAGCTTTTTGATATAGTACGACGGATAAATACCGTGACTTTTATAGAATGCTTTTGAAAACGATTCTGCGCTTCTAAAACCGCAATCTTCAGCGATTGCCTTAATAGTAAATCGTCGAAATTGCCTATTAGTCCGAAGTTCTTCAGCCGCATAATCCACTCGCAGATCATTAATATACTGTGGAAAACTCTTTTCCATTTTGAGATTAATAACTTTCGATAAGTAATTAGAATTCGTGCCAAAAGTCTTTGCCAGCTTTGTAAGAGAGATGTTTTGAGAAAGATACTCTTGTTTAGATTCAAATTGTTCTAAGCTTGTAAGGATATCGCTTATAATTGAAGTAGATATTGAAGTAACTACGTCTTGACTCGTTATATCAGTTTTAGGCTTCGTTTGTTTAGCGATCAAATTTTCATACCGTTGTTTATAAGTCCTTTGTCTACCATAATAAAACAAAAAAGCAGTAAGACTTAATATGGCGACCAATAAATACCAATATGACATCGATTTTGTGGTTCTTTGCTTCTTTTCGAGCCGGGCAATTAGTTCTTCCTTCTCCCTAAGAAGTTCTGGTGTTTCTAAATTGTTCTTAATCCTTGAATCAATATACCTTAAATTATTTCTAAATATACTATCAGTATAAATCAATTTATTTAAATAAACTATTTGTTTTTTAAAGTCATTCTTTTTTTTGTAAAAATTATAAAGCTCGATAAATAATTCTGTTTGAACAGGCAATATTTCCTTAGTTAATTCATATAGTGAATCAGCCTTTTTCAAATACTCAAAGCCTTTAGATTCTTGACCTAATTTATTATATGATAGTCCAATATACAAGTAATCGTTCATAATTGAATTTTCACTTTTAAATTTACTATTCGAAAGTGATTCTTCTAATTTGTCAATTGATAAATCATAATTCTTTAAATAATATTCTATCTCTCCTGCTCTAGCTAAATATTTATAATAGTTGTCGAAGTCTCCAGATTTTCTACATTCAGTTAGAACCTCTTTTACATTATACCTCGCTGAATCAAATTTCTGCGTATAGATATAGGACACAGTGATCAGGTCTTTTGCAATTAATTTGTCTTTTCGTAAGCTTTCGAGGTACTCCCCAGGGATTGACTTTATGGAAGGTCTAACATATTCGTTGTACGCTGATTCATAGTCTATTGAATTTAAAAAATCATAATACAATTTACTTAATTTCAATCCTTCTCTCGGATCTCCCCAAATAATTTTCGTTTCTATAATATTTCGGCGTATAAATAATTGAAAAAACACATTTTTATTTTTTACAGAATATTCATATGCTTTGAGCAAATTAGAAGTACATTTATCAAACTCATAATTATTACAATATAATGCTCCTTTAATAATATAACCCATTGTGGGATAAGTCTTATGATTCAGATGTTCAGTGAGTTGAATAAGACTGTCGGCGAATAATATATTCTTCTTTAAATGAAAAATCCTAGCTAATCGATCATAACCTCGAGCCATTTTTATGGTATCTTCTTGTGCTCTAGCTCGATTTAGATAGGTACGCGCGACTTTCTCTGCTTTTATCGAATCGGTAAACACCTGGTTAAACAATTCGAGCAGTTCTTCATCTTGTAAAGCAGCTAAATTTTCTTTACTAACATCTTGCGCACACAATGATGTGGCGATCAAAATGCACAATAAAAAAGTTAAGGTCTTCATAAACCGGATGTTGTTTTTTAAAACTACTAAAAAATGTTGGTTGCTTGTCTAAAATCCAAGGTTTTACAGCTGTGTCGAACCTTACAAATGTAAGTTACTTTTTATCAAGTAGTTAGCGATGTTTGTGTAGCCCAAAATTCATAAATACAGACTTGTAATTCACGAATAGCGAGCAAGTTAGCTTGCAGAATACGGAAATTCACTTCAAATTTGGGTTGTGAGATTTATAGAAGCAACCGAGGATTTTTTTATCAAATTAACTGGGGAGTTGAAGTGAAGGAAGGTCTGTAGGTTGCTTCAAAATCACTTCAATTAGTACGAATCAAAACCATCTAAAGTGACACAGCAACAATTAGCCAAAAAAGAGAAAGCCTCTACAAGGTAGAAGCTCTCACCGTTTTTCTAAATTCGAAATAAACTCGTGTTTATCTCAAGGACAAGATACAATTTTTTTGATTAGTGGGACACGGATTTATTTTAAGAGTGTTTGCTAGCACACTCAAAAACAGCCGCGGAAGCCGAAAAGCGTAAGAGTAGGCCAATCTAAAACTATAATTATGAAAGCATTATACAAAACAATGTTGCTCTGCACCTTTCTTTTCTTATCGGTAGGAGCACATCAAGTTACTGCACAGTCTAACGATTTTGAGCCTACAAAAGCCGAAGTGAAGACAGCGTTAAATCACGCCTTTGCCGATTTTGTAGAAGCTGTAAGGCCTTACTATACAGTAGGCCAGAGCTATAATCAATTTAAACGTTCGCTATTGTTAGGAAGTGCAAGTTCTAGAGCAAGCCTCCCAAATGTCCCACAGCAAGGTGAAAAAATGCTAGAAAAAGCATATAACTATTTGAAATCCGGCTATTCTATAAACAGAATTAAGAAAGAGCAGAACTATACTACTATGGGTAACGCTATTCTATACGTTAATCAACAAGCTCAAGAGCGAAATAGAGATTATATTGAAATGGAACCAATCTTATTTGGTGAAAACTCTACATTTCCAACGAACAACCTTAGAGAAGGTCGCTGTAAATGGTGGCAATTATGGTGTCACTTAGAATCTGTATTTGGCCCAGAAGGGGGACAGATACTTTCAGCTATAATTGGAGTCATAATTGCCATTATAATTCCTTAAATTTAATACTAACTACCGCATAGATATGTTAAATATTTATGCGGTTAAATCTCATAATTATGAAAAATATCATACTTCTATCTTTGCTTTTTTTACTCGTTGGCTGTAGAAATTATTTTTTTAACAAATGGCTCGATCGATATGGTGCATATGATAATGAAATTCAATTATCAAAATACACCAATGACACGAAAGATGTTGTCTTTATTCCCATGATACATCTTGCGATACCCGATAAGTACGAAGCGGTTCGTATGAAAGTGGACTCATTAGGTAAAGAAGGATATTATTTTTATTGGGAAAAAGTCAAGTCCGTTTCAGATAATGATACCATATTACGAAAATTTCGAAAGATTCT
This sequence comes from Candidatus Ulvibacter alkanivorans, assembly GCF_003333325.1. Taxonomy (GTDB): domain Bacteria; phylum Bacteroidota; class Bacteroidia; order Flavobacteriales; family Flavobacteriaceae; genus Ulvibacter_A; species Ulvibacter_A alkanivorans. The sequence continues at coordinate 6,099 of NZ_QOLC01000067.1, forward strand.
AAATTTTCCGTTGGCAAGTAACGGATATAGTGAAGTATTTTCGGCCAGTATTATGGATAAATACAACTTGAAATTTAAAAAAAATGTGATCGATCAACCACCATATGAAGAACTTGGCCTAGATTCATTGAACAGTGAAAATGTAGACAGCAATATAACAGACATGGTGAATTTCTATGAAAATGAGTTTGGTAAGATCGAATTAGAACCCTGTGATTTCGAAACCAAAGTTACAGAGAGCAGTCCATGCGAGAATGAAAATTGGGATCGAGAAAAAAAAGACTCGGTAATAATTGACTACCGTAACAGCGTAGTCATTGAGAATTTGACAAAAGAATCTAAAAATAAAATAGCAATTGTTTATGGAAGCGATCACATAAAAGGCATGGCTGCCTTGCTCTTAGAGCAAGGTTACCGATTACAAGATGAAAATTAGATCAATTTAAATTATTTAGACAAAACCATGAAAGTAAGCATTATCATACTTTTCTTAATTCAGCTACCTTTAAGTCTCTTAGCTCAAGATTCGATATTGACTGTTGGGAGAGGCACTAATTGTTTCGGGCGTGGCGCTTGCTCATTAACGTCCGTACAAAACAGAGAAAGTAATGCGATTAATGCCTCCTTTATTTATACTGCAGATGGGAAGACATTACTTCGCGTCTACCGCAATAAACTTAGTAAGGACGATGAAATAAAGTTACTGGGTGCTGCTATAACAGCGCGTAACAAGAACACCCTTACGTTCTTGATGGAAGAACCCTTATCTCTTTCACAAGAAGTAACCGAACTGACCTCCCGAATTAAATCAAAACAACTGCAGGAACTAGCCGTGGGCACCTACACCACAACTATTTCAGATCTATTTATTGATATTGAGATTGTTCCTACGGAAAACTAAAATAATGAAGATCAAGATTATTTATATTGCTTTATGCTTCAGCCTAAACAGTGCTGCATTTGCGGCTATTGCTGAAAGTAAAACCATAGATAAGCAAATCGAACTGGTTTTTGCCAGTTTATCTATTGAAATTAAAGAAACTAAAGCTCATTATAAATTATTAAAAGATCCACTTCAAGCCAATTTAAGAGCAGTTAATCGTGCATTAGCAACAGCAGTTGCGGTTGATCTACAAGTATCACTACTTCTAAAAAAAGACCATCTTAAAGACACCTTGACAAAAATATCGGCTAAAGAATCTGCCGACATCAGTAAAATTCGCTATTTAAAGGGGTTGCAAATTATTAAACTTCTCTATGAAAAAACACTGTCGTTAGATCACCACTTCGCATCAGTAAGTACTTTCAGGGATATTAATTCGATGTCTAACCCGAACAATTACCCGGAGTTTACTGCAGTAAAAGAAGTATTATCTAATTCAAAGAACCGAAAAACCGGATTTGACCTCTCCTCTATCTTGGGAACTAATATTTACACTTCGGTATTTCATTCATTTATTTCCTTATTCACAAATGAATCCACTTCAAGAAATGAAAAAGAGGCAAAACTTCAAGAAGTAGAATGCATCTTGGATTTTACACTGCGTATGCATGGAGATCTAAACACCATCTATTTTGAGACGGTTTTTCTTCAGAAAAGCAACGAAACAGTTATCCTAAACTTAGAACAATTGTTCGAAGATTACACAAAACCGATTCAATACACTACATCCCTAGAAATATGTAGAAATAACGACGACTGGGACTCGGTGAGGAATAATTTAAATAAATATCTCGATCAGCTTACCACAATTATTGAAAACGATGAAGACCCAGATGCTGCGTTGAAAATGCAAATCAATTTGGAGTTTCCTATCGATCGCCTTTTACAATTTATTACACAGTACAATGCATTTATCGATCAAGGTGGTAAATTCTATGAAAAGTTTGAGATAATGCTCAATAGCTATGAAAACGAACAAGCCTGTACTGATAAGATCCCTGAAGAATACAGGACCTTAAAACAAGGAATTCAAATTGCGATTGAAAAATTTCACACGGCCTATAAACCGGTCGAGATCAATGGTAGCAAGATGAAGGAGATATTGTACGGAATCAACGAATACGACTAAGGTCGCACCTATAAGCCCCTCCTATTCTTCTCCTTTTTAAGCAATGTTAGCTCCCTGCTTGTTTGTCCGGCGACCGAAGTGTTCTCCTCCGCTCGTCGGATCAAATAAGGCATCACGTCCTTTACCGGACCAAACGGAATATACTTTGCTACATTATAACCTTCCGAAGCAATATTAAAACTTATATGATCGCTCATCCCGTACAATTGCCCAAACCATACGCGTGTGTCATCTTTTGCAATGTCTCGCTGCTCCATATATTCCATTGCCAAATAACTACTCGCTTCATTGTGTGTTCCAAGAAACAGTGAAATATCATCTAGGTTATCGAGAATATATTCCATAACAGCATTGAAATTCGCATCGGTTGCTTGCTTACTTTCGCATATAGGTGTTGGATATTCTCGCTCTAAAGCACGCTCATTTTCCTTCTCCATATAAGCACCTCTAACCACTTTAAATCCAAGCTTATACCCCTTTTCACGTGCGCGCTTATGAATGTCTTTTAAGTAATCCAACCGGTCCCACCGATAACACTGCAACGTATTAAATACGATCGGTTTTTCTGTGTTATAGGTCTCCATCATCTGTTCACATAACGTATCTGCAGCATCTTGCATCCACGATTCCTCTCCGTCGATCAACAATGCAATGTCACTTTCTTTTGCAACCTTACAAACCCTATGATACCGAGCTTCAATTCGCTCCCATTCTTCCTGTTCAGTTTTCGATAACACTTTGTTCTCAGTGCGTTTTTGCCAAACAGCAAACCGTCCAAACCCGGTAGGTTTAAAGACCGAAAAAGGCATTGCGGTTTTGTTTTTAGCAAATTCGGTTAGCTCGATGACCTTTTCCATGGTCGCATCAAATTGGGCTTGAGTTTCCTTCCCTTCTACCGAATAATCTAACACCGAATGAATCCCGGCCTCATATAAGGCGTCCACGGTATCCATACAATCTTTTTCATTCACACCCCCACAAAAATGATCGAATACAGTAGAGCGAATTAACCCCTCTACCGGTAAGTGTAAGTTCAATGCGAATTTCGTGGCCGCAGTGCCAATTCGCACCAAGGGTTCGTTGGCTATCATTTTAAAAAGGAAGTACGCGCGTTCTAACTCCGAGTCACTTTTTAGCTTAAATGCGGTTTCCGTGTTATCAAAAAGCGAATTTGATATCATAAATCAAAAATAAAGTTCACAAATATAGTTAGATTTGACCTCTGTTCAGAACAAAAATGTAGCTAATGAAATCCATTGTTAAAGAAAATGGTTTGGTTTATTGCAACGAAGGTGCTGTCGATGCTTTTCACAAAGTGCTTAAGCAACTGCAACCTTCTAAGGTCTTTATACTTACCGACACCAACACTCGCAATTTTTGTCTTCAACCATTTTTAAATGACTTCGGAAACGATTTAGATCCAACAATACTGGAGATCCCTGCGGGCGAAATTCACAAAACAATTAATACCTGTCTTACTGTTTGGGAACAACTTTCTGAAAAAGGTGCCGACCGCAATAGCCTTCTTATTAATCTAGGCGGTGGCGTGGTAACCGATCTTGGTGGCTTTGTTGCCAGCACTTTTAAACGAGGTATCTCATTTATAAATATACCCACTTCCCTACTCGCCATGGTCGATGCATCAGTGGGAGGGAAAAACGGTGTCGATCTGGGCATGATTAAGAACCAGATTGGAGTGATTAGAAATCCGGAACTGGTGGTGATACAAACTACTTTTCTTAACACCTTGCCTAAGAACGAAGTGCTTTCTGGTTTTGCCGAGATGTTAAAGCACGGATTAATTGCTTCGGAAGGTTACTGGAATAAATTACAAGCATTCGATCTAAACTTGGCTTCCGAAGCTGAAGACCTTATATGGGAATCGGTACTTATTAAGAATAATGTCGTTTCTACCGATCCGTTAGAAAAAGGACTTCGGAAAACACTTAACTATGGTCATACCTTAGGCCATGCTATAGAGTCGTATTGTTTGGCTTCTGAAGAAAAAATAACTTTATTACACGGTGAGGCCATTGCTATAGGAATGGTCTTAGCTACTTACTTTTCAACCGAACTACTAGATTTTCCGAAGCAAAAATTAACGCAAATTACCAAGACGCTAATCGAACTGTATGGAAAGCACGACTTTTTAAGAAAAGACATCAATGCCATAATCGATTTGTTGATTTACGACAAGAAGAATACCAACGGGAAAGTCTTGTTTGTACTGCTCAATGATTTTGGTTCGCACAAGATAAATTGCGAAGTCCCGAATACATTGATATACAAGGC
>NZ_QOLC01000113.1 GCF_003333325.1 Candidatus Ulvibacter alkanivorans
AGATGTGTATCATCAACATTACTGGTATCCCGATATTATATTTTCAGCCAACTCAAAATGATTATAGCACTGTTACAGCGATGAAAACAAAAGAAAGAGCACTTGTTGAGTATGAGTTAACAGGTTTCTATCAAACTTCTCATCCATTGTATTCAGAGAACACTTTCGAAGAACTCAAAAAGGAAGATTTCAATATACATCAAATTAAAAACCTTCCAAAAATGATTGAACTCGAAGGTCAGGGAAGAAAAAGAAAGTACTTTGATTTGAAGATTGCTGGCACCATTGTTGATGTTTCTGACTTCAAGAGATTTAATGAAGAAACAGGCGAAGACGAAACCAGTATTACAGTTGTTATTGACGATGGTACTGGAACTGCAACTGTTCGTTTTAAGGCCGAAGAGCTTTTCCAAGACGGTAAGACTCAAAAAGCTGTTGACATGTTAAATAACATGAAAAACAAAGAAGTTATTAAAATAGAAGGTGCAGCAACCCACGGTTTTTATGAAAGTGCTGGAATTATGATTTATGCTAATAAATTAGGCACGACAAATCCCGAAATAATCTTGCCAGTCGAAGATAAATCATTAAATTCTCAGGCTGAAAATTCTAATAAAAATGACAAACCTGCAAGTCAAGGACAGATTGATTTTGTTAAGAGTTTACTGAAACAGAACAGAATATCTCAGGATGATTTCTTGAAAGAAAATCAGATTGAGAAAATGGAAGATATTACAACGCCTTTAGTACAATCTGTTATACAACAATACAGCAGAACAAAAAGAACTAATAAGACATAAGAAAAGCCGCCTTAAAGGCGGATTATTCGTTATTACAACTTAGATTTATACTTTTTGAAGATAACTTGGTTTATCATCCTCATCATTATCGCTGATACTAATAGGAACGCGATCAGGATTTTCAATGATCATAGGCTCTGTTTCATTAACAACATTATCCTTGGTTACGATAACACGCTCGGGATGCTCCATGTCCGGGATCTGATACATTGCATTTTTCAGAATCCTCTCAACTTCGGTTCTTAGACCACGAGCCCCTGTTTTATTTTCAATAGCTTTGTGTGCTATTGCCTGAACTGCCTCATCTTCAAACTCAAGAACAACACCTTCTAATTCAAAGATTTTTTCGAACTGCCTGATTATGGCATTCTTTGGCTCTTTCAAAATAGACATCAAAGTATCTTCTTTCAAGTCATCAAGAGTGGCAATAATAGGGAGGCGACCAACAAATTCAGGGATAAGACCGAATTCGATAATATCTTCTGTTTTAACTTTGCGGAAAATAGCGTCAAGCTCATCACCTTCTAGTGATTTAACTTTTTGGTTAAAGCCAATGCTCTTGTTGCTGTATTTTTTAGCTAATTGATCTTTGATACTTGCGAAAGCACCACCGCAAATAAACAAGATATTTGAAGTGTCTACAGCAATTGTTTCGCCCTGAGGATTTTTACGGGTTCCCATATTAGCTGGGACGTTTGCAACCGTTCCTTCGATAATCTTAAGAAGAGCCTGCTGAACACCTTGGCCTGAAACGTCTCTAGTTATTGATACGTTACCTGTTGAACGAGCTATTTTATCAATTTCATCAATGTAAACGATACCTTTTTGTGCTTTTTCTACATCACCGCCAGCGT
>NZ_QOLC01000071.1 GCF_003333325.1 Candidatus Ulvibacter alkanivorans
TCAAAAATTGAATTATTTTGAGGTTGAAACACAAGAGAGAGCAAAAATCGTTGTAAATCATTTTCTCGAAGAGAATAAACCCTATATTTTGTTTTCGCTAGCTAATTACGAATATATATTGATTATAGATAATGGGAAAAATTATATAGAGAAACTGGTTCTATATGATAAAAACGATCTTATTAAATTAATATCCAATACTAAAATTAATAAACCGAATGATTTTTTTAAAGATGCTTTTGATACCAATAATTATCATCAAGGATTTATAAACTTTAGTTCAGACTTTTTTAATGGATATGAAGTTACAGCTCACGGGGGAACAACATACTTTGTAATGTATGATTCAGAAAAAAATAAATATGGTGAATCATTCTTATCACTCCTTGTTGACCCTAATCCTATTAATAAGAAGCTTTATGGTTATTTAGCACAAAAAATAATAGACTCTGATTAGTTTATAGCCTAAAACTACGGGTTCAACGGACAAGAAACCAATAACGGTTTGGGACTAAATATTGTAGAAATGGATTTTAGACAATATAATCCAGCTTTAGGAAGATTTAGTGCCATAGACGCTGCAGCAGAATTGGCGCAAAATTGGACTCCTTATAGGTTTGCGTTTAATAATCCGATCCTCTATGCTGATCCAACTGGTCTTTGGGAAGTTGGAGCTGATGGGAGTTGGAACACTAATGACGAAAAAGATATTGAAAGATTTATGAATATGTTAGGATTTGAAGCCGACTTTTACGGTGGAGCTTCAGGTGCTCAAATAGACACTTTTATAAGTGAAGAGTTTCGAGGTTCTGGTGGCAGACTAAGTGACGGAAGTGCACTATTAGATTCTGAAGTTATTAAGGGAGATAGTAATGGTAATTCTAATGGTTTTAGCCCTCGTCAAGAATTTAATATTTCTAAACAAGTCGACAGGTTTGTATCAAACCCTTGGAATGAAAAATCAATGGGAAAAAACGGTGGTTGGGCCTACTCGTATAAATACTATAGAGAAAGAAGTTATTACGAAAATGGTGGTGAAGGAATGTCTGGAGTAGCTCTTTCTGGAGCAGCTCTTTCCTTAGCGAGTGATTTTATGGGAAAGAACGGCAAATTTTGGTTTGGAAAGAATTTTAAATTTTATGATTCAAACTGGGGAGGAAATGGATATACAGGTGGAAAGAATAAATTTGCTGGAAAATGGGCAAATAGACTTTCATCTGCTTCTTCCGCATTGGGTATTATAGGAATGTATTCAACTTACGAGGAATATCAACAAGGTAAATTGAGTGGTGCTGGTGCTACTTATCTTGGACTCGTGGACGCAGCAGGAACTAGAAATGCACCACTAGCAATGTGGAGTTTAGGCACTGGAATAGGAAAATACGTTGTAGAAAGATCTTGGTACTTTAATGCAGTTCATAATGATATCAATTGGTAATATGTTAAAAATTTTTTTTTGTGTTAATTATGAAGCTACAGTAAAAATTTTCAAGAATAAAGACTATCCTTTTTTTTCTACTGTTTTAGCCTTAGTCATTTTTGAATTTTTTACACTGTTATTTATTATCGACTTTGTGATTTTTCAAATTTTGGAAAGAAGGGATATACTTTTAGAGAGGAATAAAGTTTATGGTATAATATTCATTCTAT
>NZ_QOLC01000035.1 GCF_003333325.1 Candidatus Ulvibacter alkanivorans
TTTAAGCATACTTTACACAAACGCTCAAACCGACCCGAGGATCTATGAGATCATCGATGCGGTATCTGCCGATCGTATTGAGGCAGACATCACGACACTAGCCGGTTTTGGTACAAGAAATACCTTTAGTGACACCATAAGCGACACTCGCGGCATCGGAGCCGCCCGTAGATGGATAAAATCAGAGTTCGAGTCTATTTCTAAGGACTGCGGAAATTGTCTGGACGTATTTTACCAAAAAGACTTTGTAAAAGCTGAAGGAAATCGTAGGGTTCCTAAAGACACATGGATTGTAAACGTCGCTGCGGTACAGAAAGGCACCAAATATCCTAATAGGTATATCATTATGAGTGGTGATATCGATTCCCGAAATAGTGACGGAAGCGACTACACCAAGGATGCCCCGGGTGCCAACGATAATGCGAGTGGTATGGCGGGTGCCATCGAAGCTGCACGTGTGTTGTCCAAGTATTCGTTCGAAAGCAGTATAGTCTACCTAGGATTAAGCGGTGAAGAACAAGGGCTGTTTGGAGGTAAAGGCTTTGCCGAATACGCCAAGGCACAAGGATGGGAGATCATTGGTGTCTTAAACAACGATATGATCGGGAATATTGAAGGTGTGGATGGAATTATTAGCAATACCGAATTCAGGATTTTTTCTGAACCCGTTCCTCCTACCGAAACCGATAGAGAACGACAAGCTAGACGCTTCTACGGTGGTGAAGTAGACGGTATCTCACGACAACTGGCACGCTATGTATATACGACCACCAAAACCTATATGCCCGAAATGAAACCAATGATGATCTACCGACTGGACCGTTTTGGTCGTGGCGGTCACCATCGCCCGTTCAACGATCTTGGATATGCCGGAATTAGAATCATGGAAGCCCATGAAAATTACACCCAACAACATCAAGACCTGCGAATTGAAGACGGAATAGAATACGGCGATAAACTAAAATTCGTAAACTTCGATTATGCAGCAAAATTAACGGCCGTCAACGCAATTACTATGGCAAGCTTGGCATGGGCACCTCCGTCTCCTAACGAAGTTGCTATTGGTGGGATCGTAGAGCCTTCGGCCAAATTGAAATGGAACAAGGTCGACGGCGCTGTGGGTTACAAGATCTATTGGCGTGATACGACCTCCCCTACTTGGGACTACAGTCGATACGTGGGCGATGTTACCGAATTCACCTTAGAAGGTATAGTGATAGACAATTACTTTTTTGGCGTTGCCGCAGTGGGTGCCGATGGTCATGAAAGTGTTGTAGTATTTCCAAATTCCATATTTCGCTAACCAATTAAAATATAATAACACATTCGTTTTTAGATAATTCCCTCCTATGAAGAATTCCACTTTAATCCTGTCTATTTTTATTTGTTGTTTAGGGGTATCAAGTCTTGCCCAAAACTATTCCCGTCAAGACAGCCTGCGTGGTAGTATTACACCGGAACGGGCCTGGTGGAATCTAACACATTACGATCTATCGGTTGAAGTACATCCCGACAGTAAATTTATTGAAGGTCATAATACCATTTCGTATGAGGTTCTTGATGATCATGATCTTTTACAGCTCGACCTTCAGGCGCCCATGAAAATTAGCAAGGTGACTCAATATGGAAAAGAATTACAGTTTGCTTCGGAAGGAAATGCACATTTTATTCAGCTTCCGAAGCAACAAAAAAAAGGATCGGAACACAAGATCACTGTTCATTTTTCCGGGGAACCGCGCACCGCCAGAAACGCACCCTGGGACGGCGGTTTTTCATGGAAAAAAGATGCCAATGGCAAGCATTTTATCGCAACCTCCAACCAAGGTATTGGAGCCAGTATTTGGTGGCCCAATAAAGATCATGCCTACGACGAACCCGATAATGGACTCGATCTTAAAATTACGGTTCCAACCGGATTGATGGCTGTCGGGAACGGCAGACTAGTGCAGACCGACCAAACCACCGAAGAAGGCCCAGCAAGCAATACAAAAACCTGGCATTGGAAGGTCGTAAATCCCATTAACAACTATGGCGTAAATATTAATATTGGTGATTACGTACATTTTGGAGAAACCTACGAAGGGCTCAATGGCACACTCGATATAGACTATTATGTGCTTCGCGACAACAAGGCCAAGGCTGAAGAACAATTTAAACAAGTTCCCATGATGTTCGATGCTTTTGAACATTGGTTTGGCCCTTATCCTTTTTATGAAGACAGTTTTAAACTCGTGGAAGTGCCTTATTTGGGAATGGAGCATCAAAGTAGTGTGACCTACGGGAATAAGTACATGAATGGCTATTTAGGGAATGATCTAAGTGGTACCGGCTGGGGCTTGAAATTCGATTTTATTATTATACATGAAGCAGGACATGAGTGGTTTGCAAATAACATAACGCACATAGATGTAGCCGATATGTGGATTCACGAAGGATTTACGGCCTATTCTGAAAGTCTTTATCTCGATTATCACTTCGGAAGCGATGCTGCTGCCGAGTATGTGATCGGTACCCGTAGGGGCATTCGTAACGACAGTCCAGTTATAGGCGTTTATGAGGTACAGCAAGAAGGAAGTAGCGACATGTACTACAAAGGCGCAAATATCTTACATACATTAAGACAACTTATTGAAGATGATACCAAGTGGAGAGCGATCTTAAGAGGCTTGAACAAGGAGTTTTATCACCAAACGGTAAGTAGTGACCAAGTTGAAAAGTATATTAGCAAAGAATCGGGTATCGATCTTACTGAATTCTGGCAACAATACTTACGTACCACAAAGATCCCTAATATTGAATACCACGTAAATGGTACTAAGTTGCAGTTTCGATATACCAATATTATCGAAAAATTCGATATGCCTGTGATCGCCATTGTAAATGGCAAGGAGGAATGGATCTTCCCAACCGATTCATGGAAAACGAAAGAATTTGAAAGCCCGATAAACTCAGTATCAATAAAAAAAGATTTTTATGTGACTTCGGAAAAGATTTCAGAAAAATAATATTGACGCTTCTAGCATAAGTTGCTCGACTTAAAATGATGGGACCTTTCTTTGATTGACTAAAAGGAACTATACTCAACTTTTTTCAAGCTCCCTAAAACTAAAAAACTTTATAAAATCCCTATCTTTAAAACTTAATTAAATCCGCTAGACCATGCGCTTACTCTGTACGCTACTTTGCTTTTCGATCACACTAATAGTATCAGCCCAAAAAAAGGACAAGAAAAAATCAGATGAAGACACCACATGGGATGTTGCTGCCCCGGGAGATGACTTCAATTTTAAGACCCATCGTTTTACGACCAATGAAGGGACATGGATGAATCTAGATGTAAGTCCGGACGGACAAACCATCGTCTTCGATATGTTAGGTGATATTTACACAATACCCATAAACGGAGGCAAGGCGACCCCTATACGAACCGGAATACCGTTCGAAGTTCAACCCCGATTTAGTCCAGACGGACAGAAAATCTCTTTTACCAGTGATGCGGGTGGAGGCGACAATATATGGGTAATGAATCGAGACGGAAGCAATGCCACGCAAATCACCAAAGAAGACTTTAGATTACTTAATAATGCGGTGTGGATGCCCGACGGGAATTTTCTAATTGCACGCAAACATTTTACTTCCGGAAGAAGTTTAGGTGCCGGTGAAATGTGGCAGTATCACATTACAGGTGGCAGTGGTTTACAACTTACCAAACGTAAGAACGACCAACAAGATGTAAACGAACCCTTTGTATCGCCAGACGGAAAATACTTGTACTACAGTGAAGATATGTATCCTGGTGGATTCTTTCAGTACAATAAAGATCCAAACGATCAAATCTATGCGATTAAACGCTATGAATTCGAAACAGGTGAAACACAAACTGTCACAGGAGGCCCCGGAGGGGCTGCAAGACCGGTCGTTTCAAGAGATGGAAAAAAACTCGCGTTCGTAAAAAGGGTGCGAACGAAAAGTGTGCTTTACATTCATGATCTTGAAACTGGTGAAGAATACCCTATTTTTGATGATCTGGACAAAGACCAACAAGAAGCTTGGGCAATCTTTGGAGTCTACCCAAATTTTAATTGGATGCCCAACAATACCGAGCTCGTATTTTGGAGTGGTGGTAAGTTTCATAAGATCGACATTAATTCTCTGGCGGTCACCAATATACCTTTTACAGTCGATGTCGCTATAGATTTAGCAGAAACAGTACACTTTAATAGTCCCATAAAGAACGATACGTTTACACCCAAGGTTATTCGACATTTGGTTACTTCTCCTAACGGAAAAATGATTATATTTAATGCTTTGGGTTACCTCTGGAAAAAAGAACTTCCAAATGGAACTCCTACAAGATTAACAAACGGCACCGATTTTGAGTTCGAACCAACATTCTCCCCAGACGGAAGCACTATTGCTTACGTCACTTGGAACGATCTTGAGAAAGGTGCCATTTTTACGATACCTACCACAGGTGGAACACCCTCAAAAATAACCGACTCCAAAGGAATTTACCGTACTCCTTCCTATTCCTCGAATGGAAGAACACTTGTTTTCAGAAAAGAGAGCGGGAATACCGATCAAGGCTTTACCTACACAAAAAATCCCGGGATCTATACTCTTAACCTTACAAGTGGAGTACATAAAAAAGTTACAGATAATGGCGAATACCCAATGTTTAGTAAGGACGATAAACGTATTTTCCTACAAACGGGTGGCACTTACTTTGGAGAACTTACCAAAAAATTGATCAGTGTTAATCTTGATGGCGAAGACCTAAAAGAGCATGTTACTTCTAAATATGCGAATAGACTTATCCCCAGCCCAGATAATGAGTGGATCGCATTTACCAATCTTCATAAGGTATTTATAGCACCTTTGGTAATGAATGGAAAAACCATTGACTTGGACAACAAATCGAATTTTGTTCCGGTATCGCAAATTGCGAAGGATGCTGGTATCAACATTCATTGGTCGCCAAACAGTAATAAAGTGATGTGGACGCTTGGAGATGAGTACTTTTCGAATGAACTAAAAAATAGATTTACTTTCCTACCGGGATCACCAGAAGAAGTTCCGGACATTACAACCGAAGGTATTAAAATTGGCCTCACCGCAGCGGTCGATAAGCCCAATGGGAAAATAGCATTTACAAATGCACGCATTATTACCATGGAAGATGATGGGGTCATAGAAAACGGAAGTATCCTTATTGAGCAAAATATTATTAAAAAGATTGGAGCCGATATTTCAATTCCTGCAGATGCAAAGGTTTACGACTTGCAAGGCAAGACAATTATGCCGGGCATGGTAGATGCACACGCACACATTGGTGCATTTCGCTATGGACTCACTACACAGCAAAATTGGCAATTCATGGCCAATTTAGCCTATGGAGTGACCACGGCTCACGATCCGTCTGCCAATACAGAAACTGTATTTTCTTTATCCGAATTACAAAAGGCCGGATACCTTGTGGGGCCCCGCTTGTATTCTACAGGTTTTATACTGTATGGAGCCGATGGAGACTTTAAAGCACTGATCAACAGCCTGGAAGATGCTCGAAGCAGCATTCGTAGAACAAAGGCATTCGGTGCTAAAAGTGTAAAGAGTTACAATCAGCCACGCCGAGAACAACGACAACAAGTACTGCAAGCCGCTAGAGAAATGGAGATCAATGTAGTACCTGAAGGTGGATCAACATTTTATCACAACATCTCAATGGTGATCGATGGGCACACAGGTATCGAACATAACATTCCTATTGCTCCGGTTTATAAAGATGTACTGGAAATTTGGGGGAAAAGTGGAACCGGTTATACACCTACACTTATCGTAAATTACGGTGGTCTTAATGGAGAGTATTTTTATTACCAACGTGATAATGTTTGGGAAAACGAGAAATTACTCACGTTTACGCCGCGATCTGTAATAGATAGCCGATCGCGTCATCGCACTATGGTGCCGCAGGAAGAATATGAGAATGGGCATATATTGGTATCAAAGACCGCTAAAGCCTTGAGCGATGCCGGCGTAAAAGTAAATATGGGTGCCCATGGTCAACTTCAAGGATTGGGAGCACACTGGGAGACTTGGATGCTCGCGCAAGGGGGAATGAGCAATCTAGAAGCACTTAAAGCCGCAACTATAAACGCTGCCGAATACATTGGGGCCGGTGCAGATATTGGATCCCTCAAAGAAGGTAAAATGGCGGATCTAATTATTCTAAATGCGAATCCGTTAGATGCTATTGAAAATACTCGGCAGATTGAAATGGTTATGGCCAATGGGCGATTGTATGATGCCAACACCATGAATGAAATTGGTAACCGAACTAAAGAGCGACTTCCATTTTGGTGGGAAGCCAACAATTACAATCAGGCATTCCCTTGGCACCAATCATCGCAAGGATTTATGCATGCCGGCTGTGGTTGTCATGTAGGACTTGATTAGTATCAAGCTATACCAATGCCTGCCTATTAGTTTTTTTTAAAGATTGTTTTCCTTTTTTCTTCGGAATTGGGGTAATCGCTACGCTTGTATTTGGTTGGGCAATTGGAAGTATTATTCACGCTACCGTTACAGCGGCACTAAGCTTTCTTTGCTATCAATTTTGGAGAATCAATGGTTCAACTTTAAAGCATGAAATCGTAAATACATTAAGATCCAAAATTCATTATCTTTAATCAATAAATTGAATTTCAAATATGAAAAAACCGATACTCTTACTCGTATGCCTTGCCATGTTCATGGCATGCGAAACCAAAACTAGCAACCAAACAGAACAACCAACTGAAACAGAAGTCGACTATTGGTCATTCGAGGGTCGAGACGACCAATTTACCGGTGGTATTAAAATGATCCCGGTAGAAACCCCCTCCGGAACTTTTAATGTGTATACCAAAAGAGTGGGTAATAATCCAAAGATCAAAGTATTGCTCCTGCATGGCGGGCCCGGAATGACCCATGAGATCTACGAATGTTTCGACGGTTATTTTCCGCAGGAAGGGATCGAATATTACTACTACGACCAACTTGGAAGCTATTATAGCGATCAACCGGAGGACATGAGCCTATGGGACACCGAGCGCTTTGTAGAAGAAGTTGAACAGGTTAGAAAGGCATTGAACCTAACCAATGATAATTTTTATTTGTTCGGACAATCATGGGGTGGAATTCTTGCGTTAGAATATGCGTTGAAGTACCAAGATAACTTAAAAGGCTTGATCATTTCAAATATGGTTCCGTCCATACCCGATTACATCACTTATAATGAAGAAGTGTTGGCGCCTCAACTCGATCCGGAGGTGTTAGATGAGATCATGAAATACGAAGCGGCCGAAGATTATGGCAATGAACGATATTTAGAACTTATCGTAAATAATTATTATCCCAAGCATGTAATTCGAATGCCTGTGGAAGAGTGGCCCAATTCGCTAAATCGAGGCTTTAGTCATCTAAATCCCGATGTATATGTAACCATGCAAGGGCCAAGTGAATTTGGGATTAAGGGCGATGCTACTTTAAAAAATTGGAATGTTAAAGATAGACTGAAAGAAATAGAAGTTCCTACGTTATCAATCGGGGCTACTTACGATACAATGGATCCTGAACAGATGAAATGGATGGCCAATGAAGTACAGCACGGTCGTTTTCATCTTTGTCCCAATGGTAGTCATTTATCGCAGTACGATGATCAAAAAACCTTCTTTTCAGGCTTGATCGACTTTATAAAGGATGTAGATGATGGCAACTTTAAAAAATAAAAAAGACCCTATGAAAATAGGGTCTTGATCAATTTTATTGAGAAGCTATTAGTTAGCCGGCATCAATACTGCGTCAATACCGTGAATCACTCCGTTAGAAGCATCCATATCGGCATCGGCTACAGTTGCCGTTTTACCTTTAGCATCTTTTACCATTACCTTACCATCTTTTAGAGACAGTGTAAGGTTTTCACCTTGTAAAGTAGTAACAGAATACGCATTGTTGTTATCTTCTATAGCTTTGATTACATCGGCAGCTTTCCATTCTCCGGAAACTACATGATACTTAAGCAGGTTTTGCAATTGCTCTTTGTTCTCTGGCTTCATTAGGTTATCTAATGTCGCTTTAGGTACAGCGGCAAACGCATCGTTTGTTGGAGCGAACACGGTAAATTCACCTTCACCCATAAACGTTTCTGCCAACCCGGCGGTTTTCAAAGCACTCACTAAAGTAGAGTACGTTTGGTTGTTCATAGCTTTGGCAGCAATGGTATTTTTTTCAAATTCCATTTTAGCCATTTCAGCTTCTTCTTCAGCCTTCATTTTGGCTTCCATTTCCATTTTTTCAGCCTCAGCTTTAGCTTCTTCTTCTTTTTTCTTTGTGTCATCACAAGCGGTAAATAACATACCTACTACAGCTAATGACAGTACTATTGATTTGAACTTCATAATGTTTGTATTGTTGATTTTTGTTTGAATCAAATATAGCTGTTGTTATGTGAAATTTGTATTAAAACAATTTAAGATTTAGTTAAATAATACCCAATTTGCTTTTTAACCTAAAATTGTGCGACACCACGTTATTAAAGGGTTAAAAAAGACTTCTTGGTTACGAAAAATGGGTAAAATGTTATATCTTTAGGTCAACAACAATTCAAAATTGAAATAAAATGGTAAAAGCAAAGTATCAAAGCGTTCTCGATCTGGGAGAAAAATTAAAGATCCAAAAAGGAGATGTGCAAGTAAACGGTAATCGATTGGAAATAAAAGGAGTCGCCAATAATCAATACCAAAAAGATTTACTCTGGGACGAGATCAAACGTGTGGGCGGTGAAAACCCCGATGATATTACGGCCGACATAAAAGTTGCAGACACCTCTGTCTATGCTAGACACACCGTTGAAAAAGGAGAGTCGCTAAGCAAGATTTCAAAACACTATTATGGAGACCCCATGAAATACAACGCCATTTTTGAAGCAAATCGAGACCAACTCGATAATCCGGACATGATCCACCCGGGGCAACAACTAGTGATTCCAAAATTATAATCCGTCATTAATTAATTAACCCAAAACTGTTTATTTTCATTATTCGATAATAAGCAGTTTTTTTATGGCCCAATTATTTTCAGACATATCCATTTGGTTGCTCATTACCCTTTTTGTACTTGGAGCTGCGTCCTTCACCCTATCCACTATTAGCGGTGGCGGCGGGGCCCTCATGCAAATCCCTATTCTAAACTTTTTAATTGGAACTTCTCAGACCGCACCGGTCATCAATCTAGGGACGTTTATTAGTCGGCCCTCACGTATCATAATCTTTTGGAAGCATATTGTGTGGCGTGTCTTTTGGTATTACGTGCCCTCGGCTATGGTCGGGGCCGTTTTGGCCGCCTTTCTTTTTGCCGAAGTTAAGATCTATTGGATTCAGATCGTGGTGGGATTATTTTTGGTTAGTACGTTCTTTCAGTATCGCTTCGGAAAGAAAGAGCGTTCGTTCGAGGTTCGGTATTGGTACTTTATTCCGTTAGGATTTTTTATTTCGATGATCGGAACATTTACCGGAGGTATGGGGCCCATTCTTAATCCGTTCTTACTGAATGCCGGGATCGAAAAAGAATCGCTAGTGGGCACTAAAGCTGCACAAGCTTTTTTCCTGGGAATCGCTCAAATTGGAAGTTATACCTTCTTCGGACTCTTAACACCTGAACTTTGGGTCTACGGCATCGCACTCGGTCTAGGAGCTACCTTAGGCAACTTTATTGGTAAAGAACTGCTTAAACGCATGAGCAAACTTGCATTTCGAAAATGGGTGATCGCGATCATGGTGATAAGCGGACTCGTTTTACTCGTAAAAGCATTTTCAGAATTATTCTAAAATACCAGTACAATGGCATTCTAAAAAACGCATAAAAAAAGCCGCATTATGCGGCTTATAATTAAATTCAATAATTGTGATCATTAA
>NZ_QOLC01000011.1 GCF_003333325.1 Candidatus Ulvibacter alkanivorans
ATGGTTCGTATGAGGCTATTATTCGCTTCGATATATTTAACAAACCAGAACGTGTGTTAACACCAAGATTCTTCTAAAAGAAGAATAGTATATAAACATAGTATTCTTCCGAAGAAAAAAAAGAACTTAAAAATCAGTAAAAATTAACTTACTGAAATTCACGATAACCAATATTATTTTTCAATAAAACGCCCAATTTTGAACTGGGCGTTTTTTCTTTATTTAACGTTTTCCTACATAGAAAAATACTTAAATTATTTGTAGGATTTTAGAATTACTTGAAGATGTCTTCGGAAAACTATTCTCACAAATTTAATACGCATTACACTATATATAACAAGGATGTACGTGTTTATACGTATGTTCTTTTCCTACAAAAAAAAAGGTTAAAATCGTAAATTTTATGTCATTCAACGAGAATATTTTACAGTTCAACTAATACTTAACTATTTGTAAATCCTTAACAGTTTTTCCTACGTATATTTGATATTCCGAGAGTAACTACAATGCAGTTGGGGCATTTTTTACTACACAATTTTTATAAAAAAACATAAGAGTATGCATAACATTACTTTAACTTCAGCACATAATAGTATTTATAGAAAAATAAGTTTACTTGTTCTTCTATTTTCTGTTATTCTAATGAGCGGGCGTCCTGCCACAATTGTTCCAGAAGAGAACAACGAAGAAGCGACAACTATAAGCAGTGCAGAAAAATTTGCAGCAAGCGGTTTGGTTGGAGCATTATCCTTCAAATCTAATTCGGCAATGAATGCTGTCGCAACAAACGATGGTTGGTTCTTCGAATGCGGTGACGACAGAAGAGTGGACGAATACGGTTTCAATGCAAATTGTAATGAAACAACTACTACCGGCACCTTGCCTGATGCTTCAAGTATCTATCAATATGTAGTAGAGATTGTCTACAAAGGAAGCAACCCGGGATCTTCGATCCAAATAAGAGATTCCTCGAATAATTCGCATACGCTAGATAGATCGGTTCCTTTTGGGAACAGTTCTAATATTTGGGTATACCGAGGTTTGATACAAGGGAACACAAGTTCTGTTACTTATACCAATAACAATAACAAGTGTCAACTTCAATCATTAGTGGTGTATGCATTTAGAAATGCTCCGGGGGCTTCCGGAAGCGCAGGAGTGTTTACTACAATGAGTGGGTATAATGACCTTGAAACGATTACTATAGAAATCCCTTCGTTTAATGTACCAAGGGATTTGATTATCGAAACACCGGTTTCAGAATTAACACCGGATGGAAGATATTTAAAACTGAAAGCTGAAGCTGCCGGAAAATCGGATGAGATTTTTCTATATGGACCCGACACTTCCTTAGATCAAGGAACTTGCTGTTTGGCAATACCAACGCTTATATTAAGGGATGTACCAGGTGATGTTACCGAAGTACAGATCACAGTAGATACTCGACACAACCAAAATGGCCAAAATGTTAATGGCCAATCATGGGTTATTGCAAGTGGTGTAAATGTAGATGCCGTTTGTGAAGATAATCCAGAGATCGCATTAATTAAGACAGGTGTGTTTAATGATGAAAATGGGAACGGAAGTGCTGAAGCAGGTGAAACTGTTAGCTACGAATTTACCGTTACCAATACCGGTCAAACACCTTTACAAGATATTACAATTGAAGATCCTTTAGTTACGGTTTCTGGATCTTTAGCTACACTTGAACCGGGACAATCGAATAATTCAGCATTTACCGCAACCTACTCAATTACACAAGCCGATGTGAATGCTGGATTTGTAGAAAATCAAGCAAGAGTAGAAGGGTGTTTCGATTCAGAACCCGTAGATCCTAACGGTAATTGTAGCGGTCAGGTTACTGCGCTCGAACTGGAATACCAAGGAAACGTTATTGATGCGTTAATTCGCGTCGTAGAGCATGACGGACAAACAGTATTTGAAGGCATAGTCCAGCCGGGAGAGCGATTCGAGTTCTTCGGTCAAGATCCCCCGCAAAATACTTTTGGACCGGAAATTAATATTTTTATTAATAACAGTCATGAACAAGAGATCCATACAAGTTGTTCAGAGCCCATAGGGCCCGGAGCTGTATTTGGTGATTTTGAAGTCATTAGTGGTACAAGTAGAAATAACGGTCCTTTGGCACCAGTTGCAGGCACAGGATGTATAGGGAGTACCGTCGATCTTTCCGACGATAACAGAAACGATCAAGACGATCCTACTATTGTTCCATTACCGGGACCACCGCCAACACCGCGCGATTGTAATTGCTCACCTTTATATAAGGATTCAAATTTTGTAAATCCGCAGTTAGTTTCAGGAAACGATCTTCAAGTTGGCGCCGTATACCGTTTTGCCGACGTCTTTCCGGGCAACCCTAATGGGATGACCTTAGATGCATTGGTGCGAATTGAAGAATTTACCGGAGGCGCGTCTTTATTGAATATTGACGTAACGTCTTCAGGCTTACCCGAAGCCTTTCAGCCAAGAATTAATAGTACCAACGGAAATGACCAAAGTGTACTTTTCAATATTACAATTGTAGAATCTGGAGGTAGTTATGGCGATGAAGTCGATATATCTTTCTTCGGAACGCCTCTCGATATCGACGGCGATGGGAACAGCACCCAAGAATATGCAGAAGTAAGCTTGCCGGATGCTTATTTTATAAGCAACAATACTGTTTTGAACATTACCCAGACAGCCACTTTTATTAGAGGACAGGCGAATACCGTAGTAACAGCGCCCGGAGACGACGTATCCTTAGATCCGCGTTTTACATTCAGCAATTACTGGGAAACAAAATCTTCTTTAAATTATCGTATTGGTAAGACAGGGGGTAACAGTGATCGCTATTATTCACTTAATTTAAGTTGTGCAGATTATAACGATCCAAACTCGGTATTGATCACCTATCCTGTTATCTGCGGAAACGTAAGTGATGACGACGGAAATCCGTTAGCCAATGTAGATATTGATATCACCGGAGACGATGGTAGTTCACAAACCGTACAAACGGATGGAGATGGTAACTATATCGCCGTAGCAGAAATTCCTGAAGCTCAAGTAGAAGTAGTGTATGAAATACGAGAGAACGACTTACCGGGATACATTTCTATTTCCGATGTGGACGGCGCTAATGATAACTTAATTACTCGAACCATTGACCTGCAATCTTCTTGTGGAAATGACTTCGTAGACGGTATTGAAGTAGTATTAGAGTTAGTTGAAAAAACAGATATACTATGTAATGGTGATAGTACAGGTTCAATAACTGTCTCTGCTACAGGTGGAGTGCCTCCGTACTCCTATAGTCTAAATGGGGGAACACCACAAGCAAGTGGTACCTTCGATAATTTACCAGCAGGAGTGTATACCATCGCTGTCGAAGATTCTTTAGGAAATTCTGACACGATTAGTGTTACACTAACACAACCGGAACCGTTAAGCATCCAGATAACTAAAATGAATGCTACCGCAACAGGTGCGTGTGCAAACGGTGAGGCGACCGCAACTCCGTCAGGAGGTGTAGGACCATATACATACCAGTGGAGTGTTAGTGCTGGAAGCCAAACTACGATGACGGCTACCAACTTACCGGCAGGAACTCACACTGTCGTTGTAACCGACGCCAATGGTTGTACTTTAGAGCAAGGTGTGGTTATCGACTGTGTACCGGATTGTGATGCGGTAATTAATGTAGATGATGTCACCAATGTTTTATGTAGAGGAGACGAAACCGGAAGTGCAACGGTAAGCGCAAGCTCTGTTGCCAATCCTGGAGCTACTTTTACTTTTACATGGAATACAACACCCCCTCAAGTGGATGCCGGAGTAACAACAAGTACAATAAGTGATTTAGCAGCTGGTGTTTATACGGTAAGTGTAACCATCGATGGGACTTTATGTTTGCCGGTAGAACAAAGTATTACGATTACACAGCCTTCTACCGCATTAAATGTCACAGCATCTGCTACAGATGAAACAGGTCCAACAACAGGAGATGGTACTGCTACGGCAAACCCATCGGGTGGTACACCCCCTTACTCCTATTCATGGAGTCCTGGAGGAGAAACAACGCAAACCATTACAGGTTTAAGTGCAGGAGATTATACAGTAACAGTTACCGACGCTAACGGTTGTATGGCAACTGCTACTGTTACAGTGAACCCGGGATCGTGTCGTGACCTTACGGCCAATGCCTCGTCAACACCGGTGTCTTGTAATGGTGGAAGCGATGGTACAGCTACTGTAGGTGTGTCAGGCGGATTAGGACCATTCTCATATTCATGGAGTCCGGGTGGGCAAACCACACAAACAATTACAGGTCTTGCAGCTGGTACATATACCGTAACAGTAACTGATGATAGCACACTTTGTACTGCTACTTCAACGACTACGGTAGGTGAACCAAGCGCATTAAGTTCCGGAATCGCAGTTACCAACGTTTCTTGTTTCGGCGAAGAGACCGGGTCACTTGACCTTACAGTAACAGGTGGAACCCCTCCTTATCTTTTCGATTGGAGTCCAAATGGTGAAGTAACCGAAGACCTTTTTAATTTAACAGCTGGTACATATTCTGTATTAATTACAGATGCTAATGGATGTACGTTAACAGATTCTGCTACAGTGATGCAGCCGGACGAAGCATTATCGTTGAGTATAACAGCTCAAACCGATATAGTTTGTAATCGAGCAAGTTCAATCACCGTAGAAGCCTCTGGAGGAACACCGGGATATCAATATAGTTTAGATGGTGGAGCATTACAGGCTTCAGGTACATTTAATAATGTTTCTGAAGGCGCACATACTATAAGCGTAATTGATGCTAATGGATGTGAAGCTTCGATCGATATTACAATTTTGGAAAATTGTACAGTTGCAGTAGATGATATCAACGACACTTTTGTCAATGTACCTGTCTCTGGTAATGTACTTACGAACGATTTTGATTTAGAGGGCGATACTCAGACGGTAACTACTACTACGGTAACGACAGTTCAGGGAGTTGTTGTTACTATAGATGCGGTAACTGGTGCGTATACCTATACACCACCGACCGATTATATAGGAGAGGATAGTTTTATTTATACGATATGTGATGATGGGAATCCACAGGCCTGTGATAGTGCTGTGGTTTATATAGAGGTAGAGCCACGAGATGGGTCGGAGAATGATCCACCTGTTGCTAATGCCGATACGAATGCTACTCAGGTGAATGTACCTGTAGATGGTAATGTACTTCCGAATGATTACGATCCGGACGGTGATCCTATCACTATTACGACCCCAACAGTTACGACTGCTCAGGGAGTAAGTGTTACGTTGAATCCTGATGGAAGTTATACCTATACACCACCGACGGATTATGTAGGGGAAGACACCTTCCAGTACACGATCTGTGATAATGGTACACCTGCCTTGTGTGATACAGCTACGGTGACCATCCAAGTGTTGGATACACCTGATAATATTACTACGGCGGTAGATGATGCCTACTTCACTCAAATAGGAGTAGCTGTTACATCCAATGTATTGGATAATGATACCGATCCTGAGGGAGACGATCAAACAGTAGATATTGCTATTAGTCCATCGAGTGGTCCTAGCAACGGAAGTGTGACACTTAATGCAGATGGTAGTTTTACCTATACTCCGGATGCCGGGTATAGTGGGCCTGATAGTTTTGTGTACACGATCTTTGATAATGGAAGTCCTGTGGCTACCGATAGTGCTACCGTAATTATCCTTGTAGGAACTATAGGTAATACGATTCTAGCAATTGACGACATCAACGACACTTTTGTAAACTTGCCGGTTGATGGCGATGTTGGAACAAATGACGATAACTTAGACGGACCCGCAAATACAGAGGTGTTTACCTTGGTGACCGGCCCTTCTAATGGTACATTGGTCTTCAATACAGATGGAACTTATACGTATACGCCTGCTTTGGATTATGTTGGGGAAGATTCTTTTGAATATCAAGTGTGTGATGGAGGAAACCCAATAGCTTGTGATACAGCTGTTGTGACTATCGAGATTGTCGACGATCCTATTATTGGAAACGATCCGCCTATTGCAAACAATGATACTAATGTGACAGAAATTGATACACCTGTTGATGGGAACGTGATCGTTAACGATTATGACCTTGACGGCGACCCTATTACAGTAACATCAAATACAAACCCACCTAATGGAAGTGTGGTAGTGAATCCAGATGGAACTTATACCTACACACCTGATCCGGGATTTGTTGGAGAAGATACATTCGAGTATACGATTTGTGATAATGGCACTCCTGCTTTGTGTGATACAGCAACGGTGACGATCTATATCATAGATGACCTTAATAATATAACTGTTGCGAATGATGATTCGTATTATGGAGAACAGGATCAAGATATCCTCGGAAATGTACTTGCGAACGATAACGATCCGGAGAACGATGCTCAAATGGTGGATACGACTATTTCCCCGGTGAGCGGACCTTCAAATGGAACGGTTTCTATAAGTGCAAATGGTGACTTTACATATACACCTACTGCTGGATTTACAGGAAACGACCAGTTCGTATATGCGATCTTCGATGATGGCAGCCCGGTGGCTACCGATCAAGCAACTGTTTACATATTAATAGAACAAACACCTGCGCCGGCAATAGCCATTGTGAAGTCTGGACAATTCGTTGATGGAAACGGTGATCAGTGTGCAGATCCGGGTGAAACAATAGAATATACCTTTACAGTGACCAACGAAGGAAATGTTGAGTTGCTTAATGTGATGGTGACCGATCCGTTATTGGAGGCACCAAACCCAGTTGTACCTATTGTATTGGTATCTGGAGATGATGGAGATGGAATTCTTCAGACTTCGGAAACATGGGTGTATGAAGCCGCATATTCGTTAACACAAGCAGATATAGACGCTGGAGAAATTACTAATCAGGCGACGGTTGAAGGAACAGATGAAGATGGTACTACTGTTACAGATCTTTCAGATGAAACAAGTACAGTGGAGGATGACCCTACAGTGACACCTGTGTGTCAAAACCCGGCCATCGCTATTGTGAAAATGGGAATACTAAACGATGATAACCAAAGTGGTTGTGCAGATCCGGGAGAAAGTCTCGACTACACTTTTGTCGTAACCAATGAAGGAAACGTAAGTTTATCGAATATTAATGTGACCGATCCACTGTTGGAGGCACCAAACCCGGTTGTACCAATCGTATTGGTTTCTGGTGATGATGGTGACGGAATCCTTCAGTTGAATGAAGTATGGGTGTATGAAGCAACATATGCTATTACACAAACAGACATTGATGCCGGAGAAGTTATTAATCAGGCAACCGCCGAAGGAACAGCACCGGATTCAACGGTAGTTACAGATCTTTCCGACGATAACAGTACTCTTGAAGATGATACTACTGTAATTACAGTTTGTCAAGAAGCAAATATTGCAATTGTAAAAACTGGAATACTGAATGATGATGACCAAAGTGGATGTTCAGATCCGGGTGAAAAATTAGATTACACTTTTACAGTAACAAATGAAGGAAACGTGAGTCTCTCGAACATCACTGTGACCGACCCACTATTAGAAGCACCGAATCCGGTAGTGCCAATTATATTGGTATCTGGTGATGATGGTGATGGAATCCTGCAGGTTACTGAAACATGGATCTACGAGGCAACTTATACCATCACACAAGATGATATAGATGCCGGAGAAGTTACAAATCAGGCTACGGCCGAAGGTACTGCACCGGATTCTACTGTTGTTAGCGATCTTTCCGACGAATCAAGCGTATTAGAGGATGATCCAACAGTAACTGATGTTTGTCAGGATCCAGCTATTGCATTGATAAAAGTTGGAACATTTAACGATGAAGACCAAGACGGTTGTGCAGATGTAGACGAAACAATAAGTTACGAATTTACGGTTATCAATACCGGAAACGTAACACTGTCTAACATCACAGTTACCGACCTTGGAACCACTGTAACAGGTGGACCATTGGCTACCTTGGCAGTGGGAGCTTCAGATAACACGACCTTTACCGGAACGTATACGATCACTCAGGCCGATATCGATGCCGGTGAATTTAGTAACCAAGCAACGGCAGAAGGTACAGCACCTGATGGAACCATTGTAGATGATCTATCTGATGACGATAGTGCATTAGAAGATGATCCTACGGTTACAACGCTATGTCAAAATGCTTCGATCGCAATTGTGAAGTCTGGTGAATTACTAGAAAGCCTAGGTGGAGGATGTCCTGAAGAAGGAGATACCTTACAGTATACCTTTACCGTGATCAATAATGGAAACGTAACATTATCTAGTATAGCGATTTCCGATCCATTATTAGAAGCGCCAAACCCGGTGGTTCCAATCGTATTCGTATCTGGTGATACGAACGCCGATGGTAATTTGGACTTGACAGAAACTTGGATTTATACGGCCGATTATATTTTAACTCAGGCAGACATAGATGCAGGTCAAGTGACAAACCAGGCAACCGCGGAAGGTACATCGCCTAACGGAACTGTTGTAAATGATCTTTCTGATGAATCTGTCTTTACTGAAGACGATCCAACTGTTGTTGAAATTTGTCAGACACCATTTATCGCAATCGTTAAGCAAGGAACTTTTAATGACCTTGATAGTGACGGGTGTGCAGATCCGAAGGAAACGATTACCTATAACTTTACAGTATTTAACTTAGGGAACGTAACCTTGACGAATGTAGATGTGACCGATGATTTTGTAAATGTACAAGGTGGACCTATTACATTAGCTCCATTTAGTTCGAATGACACAGAATTCTCGGCAGTGTATGTACTTACTCAAGCAGATATCGATGCAGGATTTGTTGAGAATCAAGCAACGGTAACAGGAACACCACCAGATGGTATTCCAATTTCTGACCTTTCTCACCCAAATAGTGAGTTTGATGATGCTGTAACTATTACAGATATATGTCAAGGTCCTGCGATAGCCGTAATTAAAGTGGGTACTCCACTCGATGATAATGGAAACGGTTGTGCCGATGTAGGTGAAACTATTGTATACGACTTCTTTGTTACCAATACAGGAAACGTGACCTTAACAGACGTTACAGTTAGTGACCCTATGGTAACTGTTACAGGCGGTCCGGTAACACTGGCAGCACAAGAAACAGATACCGAAACCTTCTCTGCAGTATATATTGTTACTCAAGAGGATGTTGATGCAGGAACGATTACGAATCAGGCGACAGCTGAAGGTACAGCACCTAATGGTGATGTAGTAACAGACCTGTCTGATAACAATAGTAATCTTGAAGACGATCCTACTATTACAACCTTGTGTAGAACTGCTAGTTTGTCGTTAGAAAAGACAGGCGTGTTCAACGATGAGAATGGTAATGGTAATGCCGACGAAGGCGAGACTATTTCTTACATTTTCATAGTAACGAATACGGGTAATGTGACCTTGTACGATATCACCTTGAGTGATCCGTTGCCTGGTATTGAGTTAGAGGGAGGTCCAATAGCTGTCTTAGAGCCTGGAGAGGTTGACGATTCGACCTTTACTGCGAGTTATACGATCACTCAGTCTGATATTGACAATCAGGTTGTAGTAAACCAAGCTACTGCTACAGGAATGGATA
>NZ_QOLC01000014.1 GCF_003333325.1 Candidatus Ulvibacter alkanivorans
CCACGTAAACCATCATTATAGTTTGACACATCTGCAATACCAGCTGTTGGGAAATCTGGAACTATCGTAAAACGTTTTCCATTAAGATGCTTTATAGACGCATCAATAAGCTCAATAAAGTTGTGCGGTAATATTTTGGTTGACAACCCTACAGCAATCCCCTCTCCTCCTTGTGCCAATAGTAGCGGAAACATTACCGGAAGATTAATTGGCTCCTTTCGACGACCATCATAACTGGCTTGCCATTGTGTTATCTTAGGATTAAAAACAACATCTAAACCAAATTTTGAAATACGAGCTTCAATATAACGCGATGCTGCAGCACTATCTCCGGTTAAAATATTCCCCCAGTTTCCTTGTGTATCTATTAATAAATCTTTCTGACCAATTTGCACCATAGCATCGGCAATACTAGCATCTCCATGTGGATGATATTGCATGGTATGACCAACAATGTTCGCTACTTTATTGTAACGTCCATCATCTAAATCTTTCATAGAATGCATAATACGACGTTGCACAGGTTTAAAACCATCGTCGATTGCAGGAACTGCTCTTTCTAAAATTACATATGAAGCATAATCTAAAAACCACTCCTTGTACATTCCTGTAACTTTGGTAATGGTTTCGACCGGATCGGTCTGATGATTTATTTCTTCTTCGTGTTCGTAGTCGTTATTTTCTTCACTCATACTTCTTCATCAATTATATCCAATTCAACTTTCAAGTTCTCAATGATGAATTTTTGTCTATCTGGTGTGTTTTTCCCCATATAGAAAGACAACATTGATTCAACAGGCACTTCTTTATCTAGCATCACAGGATCTAGACGAATATCGTTTCCTATAAAATGTACAAACTCATTTGGAGAAATCTCACCTAACCCTTTAAATCGAGTAATCTCTGGTTTACCTCTTAACTTGCCAATTGCCTCTCGTTTCTCATCATCAGAATAGCAATAATAGGTATCCTTTTTATTTCGAACTCTAAACAATGGCGTTTCTAAAATGTACAAATGCCCTTCTTTGATTACTTCTGGAAAAAATTGTAAAAAGAATGTTATCAATAACAACCGAATATGCATTCCGTCTACATCGGCATCCGTAGCAATTACAATATTATTATAACGCAAACCCTCTATTCCATCTTCTATATTTAAAGCAGCTTGTAATAAATTAAACTCCTCATTTTCGTATACAATCTTCTTAGACAATCCATACGAGTTCAAAGGTTTTCCTTTTAAACTAAACACTGCTTGTGTGTTTACATTTCTAGATTTTGTGATAGAACCAGAAGCTGAATCTCCCTCGGTAATAAACAAAGTGGTATCTAAATAGCTTTCCTTTTTGATATCCCCGCAATGCACTCTACAGTCACGTAATTTCTTAATGTGTAAACTAGCTTTCTTAGCTCTGTCTTTTGCCAATTTACGAATACCAGACAACTCCTTACGCTCACGTTCTGCTTGTAATATTTTACGCTGAATGGCTTCTGCTGCATCTGTATTTTGATGCAGGTAATTGTCTAATTTTGTTTTTACAAAATCATTGATAAACGTTCGTACAGTTGGCAATCCTCCCCCC
>NZ_QOLC01000110.1 GCF_003333325.1 Candidatus Ulvibacter alkanivorans
AAAGTAATTCTCTTTTTTTCAGTATTTTACAATAACAAATAAAAATATTGAAAATGAGAAAAATTACTACAATTATCGCAACCGTGCTAATGGTTTCTGCCGGCTATGCACAAAATACATTTGAACTCGATTGGGAACAAGGCGTAAACGGCGCTTCTGCGAGCTTTACTGTTGAAATTGGTGATACAGTTCGTTGGACATGGGCCAATGGAGCTCCTCATAGTGTAACGAGTCAGCCCGGGAGTGCTCAAGTCTTCGATAGTGGTGTCATCACCGGCATGGGAACCGAATACGAAGTTACATTTGTTACCGATGGAGAGAACACCTACTTATGCGAGGTACATCCGGGTTCTATGTTCGGAACGATCACTGTCGAACCCGAACTTTCAGTACAAGATAAATTTGAACGCAATGTTAAGTTTTATCCGAATCCGGTCGATGACGAATTAACGATTGCTTCTTTATACCGTTTAGATGCGTACGAAATCTATACCATAACCGGAAAAAAAGTAGGTCAAGGTGCAGGTGAAGGTACCTACACACATCTTAATACATCATATCTTGAAAGCGGAGTATACTTTGTAAAGGTTACTTCGGAAGGCTTAACGGCAACACTTCGACTTATTAAAAGATAGTAGCCAAAATTTTAAAATATTTCCCTTTAGTTGCGGTTAAAGTGCGGTGACTGTTCTTCTTCTACTGCGGTGATAAAATAGTTGGTATCTCCCCAAAAGAAGAAGGTGTCGAAGCGCTCAATATAGGTGAGCTTTACATAGCGTCCTTGGTATTCTTGTAGTTGTTCAATAACCTCTTCGTGTTTATCTAACACCGAAAACTCGAAGATCTGAGCGCCGCTAATACCTTGACTTATCTCACCTTCCCAAGTCTTTACTATTACACCTTTATTGCTAAACTTAATTAGTTCTCCTGCGCGGGTCCCTTCGCTATAGGGTACAAAATAGACAAAGGCAAAGTATAATAAGTATAACGCCAAAATACTGCCAAGTATAATAAAAAGGATCTTTTTCATTTTCCGAAGTTACAGAATATCCTCCACAAAGAATATCGAATTATTATTAAGGTCGTAAAATCCAAATTCATTGGTGTTCCAAGCCGTTTTCATTCTAAGTTTACTTTGTTTTACAGTGCCTCGCGCAACCAATTCATCAAAAATTGGTCTAATGTTTTCTACAAAAATTCGTACCACAGATCCACCTAACAGTGGATCATCCTCGGTGTCGGCATGCCATTGTAAATGCAAATACATCGTATCTCGTGTTATGCCTGCATACATCGAATCACCAAAAGCTTTTTTAAATCCGACCTGTGTCTCATACCAAGCCAAGTCGCGCTCCATATTTGCGGTAGGGAGTACCGGAACCGTTTGTAAAAAGGTGGTTTTATTCACTTTCATCCTCCTCAGCTCTCTTTAACAACTTTTCATCTATGTGTTTACTGGCCTTAGCTCCTAACTTCTTGAGCTTCTCTACCCGTTTAATTAGATTGCCTCGACCGGTTAATTTTTTCATGGCATTCTCATAACTTCCTTGTACGGTACCAATTTGCTTGCCTACTTTAATGAGCTCATCTGTTAAATTTGTAAAACTATCGTAAAGTGCACCTGCTTGTGTCGCGATCTCAATGGCATTCTGCTGTTGTTTTTCATTGGTCCACATACTGTCGATAGTTCGTAAAGTGGCAAGTAATGTTGAGGGGGTCACGATCACAATGTTCTTTTCGAAGGCCCAGTTGTAAAGGTTCGCATCCTGATTTATGGCTACGGCAAAAGCAGGCTCTATGGGAACAAAAAGTAGTACAAAATCGGGACTTTCGATTTTATAGATATCTTGATAGTTCTTGGCACTTAGTTGATCGATATGTTTTCTAAGCGATGCGATATGCTCTTTTAAATATCGTGCGCGCTGGTCTTCCTCCTCTTCGTTCACAAACCGTTCGTAGGCGACCAAAGACACTTTCGAGTCAATGACCATCTTTTTGTTGTCTGGAAGGTAAAGTACCACATCCGGTAGAACGCGTCGCCCGTCGTCGGTGGTAAAACTATTTTGGACAAAATACTCTCTGTCTTTTTCAAGACCACTCTTCTCTAAGACACGCTCTAACACCAATTCGCCCCAGTTTCCTTGTATCTTACTATCTCCCTTTAAGGCTTTGGTTAAATTGGTCGCTTCTTTGCTCATTTGTTCGTTGAGCTCCTTTAAACCAATGATCTGTTGTCGTAACATCGCATGCCGGTCGATGCTTTCCTTATGAGTGTCTTCTACGCGCTTTTCGAATGTTTTTATTTTTTCAGAAAGCGGATTCAATAGGATCTCTAAGCTCTCTTTGTTCTGTTTGGTGAACTTAGTAGACTTTTCATCTAAGATCTTATTAGCCAAATTCTCGAATTCTTTGGTAAACTTTTCCTGTAGCTTTTCTACTTCCGCTTTCTGCTCTCTATTCTTTTGTTCCAAATTATCAAACTCGGTATTCCTGCGAATAAGTTCGCTATTCAAGAAATCTTTCTCTTTTCGCAGCGCTTCTCGTTCTTCGACGAGATGTTCTAGACGTTCCTCTAATTTTTCTTCTTGATGTTGCGCTTGAGAGAGTCGCTCCTCTAATTTCCCCGTTTCCGATTTTTGCTTAAGCCGAGCAAAGAGGTTGCCTACAAAAGCGCCAACCAGTACACAGACGGAGGCCAAGAGTAAAAAAAGCAAGGTTTCATTCATTAGTGTAGCACTTTTTTGATAGGTAAATATACTTATTTCTTAATGGTAAATCGTCCTGTTGCAGCATCGAAATCGATGGTTTCCTTCGGAAAAAGCGCATCAAATCTTCCTGCTTGGATCAACTTACACGGACTGTCATAATACGTAGCTTCCGAAGTCATTACCAATAATTTATCGGTCAATTGAATTGCAAGATCGATCTCATGCGTTGAAAACAAAATAGTTTTACCCGTTTCTGAAGCCAACGATTTTAATAATTTTAGAATGTAGGCTCTGTGGTATAAATCTAAATGTGTAGTGGGCTCATCTAGAATGATCAACGGAGTGTCTTGGGCCAAGGCCCTTGCGATGGCCACTCGTTGTAACTGGCCATCACTTAGCTCATAACAATTGCGATCTTTTAATTTAACGGTATCTGTTACCAATAAAGCATTGTCTACAGCTTCAATATCTACTGTCGTAAATTTACCCATCCAATTAGTGTAGGGTTGCCTACCTAAGGATACAAATTCTTGAACGGTTACATTTTTAGAGGCAGGACTTTCCGTAAGAACTACACTTATCTGTGAAGCGAGTTGTAAGCTTGTATATTCCTCCAGATCCTTGCCATTCAATGATATGGTCCCATGTATGGGCTTTTGCATGCTTGTTAGCGTGCGAAGCAGTGTAGATTTACCTATTCCATTAGCACCTACCAATCCTACAAGTTGTCCTTCGGAAAGGGAAAAAGCAAGATCTTTGGCTACGACAGTATCTCTCTTCTTTGAAGTATAGCCTATAGTAAGACCCTCGACTTCTAATATGCTATGTGTTCTTTCCGAAGCCATTAAAACAATAATTTACGTTTTCGAACTAATAACCAAATTACCACAGGTGCCCCTAATAAAGAGGTGATAGCATTAATTGGTAGGGTGTATTCGGTAAAGGGTAGTTGGGCTACGGTGTCGCAAACGAGCATTAAAATACTACCCGAAAGCAATACGGCCGGAAGCAAAATAAAGTGATTGGAACTGGTCACATATTGACGTGTAAGATGTGGCACTGCCAATCCAACAAAAGCAATAGGCCCGGCAAATGCAGTGATACTTCCTGCTAAAATACTTGTAGCAACGATGATCAAAAAAGTAGTTCGTTTTATACGCACTCCCATGCTTTTCGCATAATTTTCTCCCAACAACAACGCATTTAAAGATTTACTGCCAAAAATACTTAGGGTTAAACC
The DNA here is from genome assembly GCF_003333325.1 of Candidatus Ulvibacter alkanivorans. GTDB lineage: Bacteria > Bacteroidota > Bacteroidia > Flavobacteriales > Flavobacteriaceae > Ulvibacter_A > Ulvibacter_A alkanivorans. The sequence goes on from NZ_QOLC01000110.1 coordinate 3,949, forward strand.
TATCACAAAACACACCAAAAGAATAAAAACGCCCTGCCAAGATTGGTTGCCCAAACTTCCGAAGCTCCAAAAGATATATTGTTGTAATTTTTCGGCATTGCTAAAATATGAAAGTACCGCTACGACTGCTGCGGTAACGCTTCCGAACATGAGTCCGATGATCAAGATCGCCATAGTATCCTTCACCCGAAACGTAACGGCCAATACCGCTAATAATACCAAGAAACTTCCAAATGCTGATGCGATCACTAAACTCCATTCGCTTAGCAAGAAGTTTCCGAAGAAACCACCAAAAGCGCCCGCGCCTAAAATTAATATGGCAACTCCTAAACTGGCACCACTGCTCAATCCTAAAACAAAAGGTCCTGCCAACGGATTTCGAAATAGAGTTTGCATTAGCAGACCTGAAACTGCGAGCCCGCCACCGGCTACTATTGCTGTTATGGCCTTTGGTAACCGATAATCGAGTATGATATAATTCCAGGCATCTTTACTGGCATCTCCGCCAAACAAGCCTGATATAACGTCTGGCAGGGGAATGGCTACCGATCCCAAACTGATGTTCGCTAAAAAAGTTAGGAGTAACAATAGCCCTAAGATCACGAAAAAACTGCGATATGTTCGAGTAGTTTGCACTATTCCAATGTACTGAAAAAATACAAGTTGTGATCGGGAAGCAAGTTAGGATGCAGGATCTTTATAATATCTTTTAAAACGATGTCGGGACGGTTAGGGGCCAATTCGTAATATAGCACACCGCCATTAGGTCCTTTTTTATTGGTAAAACTAAACACTTTCTGCTGTTGGAAGGCATTAAATTGTGCGTAGACCGAATGCGCTTCCTGCAGTTGCTTCAAACTTGTAAACTGTCCGGGACCAATCCAATAATCGGCATCTTGCCCTTTATCTAATACGGCTTCTAAATTAGCCGAAATACTACCCGTGCCTTCAGTATCACTCCAAAGGTAGTTGCCGTTAGCATCGGCAATGAACTGTGCCGCCCAACTATCTCCTTGTGGCAGATACCACACATCTTTATACATAGCGCCACTTAAAACGGTGGGCTGTGTAGTCGCATTTTTTGCGATCTTTTTTGCTGTGCGATATTCAGTTTCGATAGTGTTGAAAATACTGTCTGCCTGTTGCTCCTTTCCAAATAGCAAACCAAAGAATTTGATCCATTCAGCCTTACCCAGCGGATGCGTTTCGGTCCAATCGGCATTGTAGACTACCGGAATTCCTGTTTTTTGAATCGTGCTAAAGGTGGTATTGTTCCCATCTACGGCAAAGCCAACGACCACATCGGGATCGAGCTCGATTAGCACCTCTGTATTAATGTCTTCATTCTTGCCTAATTCCTTCACATTTCCGTCGGAAATTAATTTTCGAGTGGCTTCGGAAGAGATATAATCTAAGTTTGGAAATCCGATAAGGGATTCAGAAACTTGAAGCATTTCAAGCGATGGGATGTGTGTGGTCGAAGTAACTACTATGGTCTCTACGGGAATGTTTATAACAGCATCAAAGGTTTCCGAAGCAGGCAATACCGACTTGTCATCTACTAGGGCATAGGTAAATTGTTTGTCGGCACCCGGCCACGGATTCGTTAAGGTGATCACCTTATACGCATCTTGTTGTTGCACAGTAAATCCGTTGGCATAGGTAACGGTTGTTGCGATCTTTTCTTCGGAAACGGTAGTGGTGTTTTTTTTGGTTTCCGAATTACAACCAACTAATATTAAAACGAAGATAAATAGGAAGCAGAATTTTTGCATGCTCAAAAATAATAGTTTTTACTAGTCGAGCGTAGTAAATAAATCTTATTTTCGCGTTGAATTTTGGTGAGTAGCTTTTCCGAAGCAAAAACTCTTAAAAGGGAATTCAGTGAAGATCTGAAGCTGTTCCCGCAACTGTAAGCCGTCCATTTTATGTGGATCGTGTGATTCTTCAATTACCACTGCCAATATTAAATTGGTGGGAAGGTGCACACAAGAGGTGAGCCAGGAGACCTGCCTAAATTCGTATTGTTAAACTTTCGGGATAAAAGTTTAGAGGATAAATTCCACGGTTTATTGTACGGTATTAGAACTTTAATTTCTGCTATGGTGCATGGTTTAACTTGTGTGACTTTCGAATCTCTTTTTACCGTTTTTATGAATTAAAAATGAAAAAACTAGTACTTACAGCAATCCTATGTGCGGGAGGTTTATTACATGCACAAAACAACAAGGTGTTCGAGCAACTAGACTCGGTACTCATCGCTACAAAGATTCCGGTATCGGTCAAGAACAGTGGAAAAGTTACCACTACTATTTCGGCAGCAACTCTTGAACGAAGTGCAGGTAAATCGATTGCGCAATTGATCAACGAGGTTTCGGGTATCGAGATCAATGGAAGTCGGAGTAACGACGGACAAAACTTAGGCTATTTTATTCGTGGCGGTAGAAATCGTCAAGTAGTGATATTGATCGATGGGGTGCCGTTAACCGATCCTTCTCAGATCTCCAACGACTATGATTTGAGATTAGTGCCGTCGTCCAATATCGAGAAGATAGAAATCATTAAAGGAGCCTCCAGCGTACTGTATGGGAGTGGTGCTGCCACAGCGGTCATTAGTATAACCACAAAAAAAGCCGCTAAGGATGAAGTATCGGCTACGATCACAAGCACGGTGGGAAGCAATCGTGCTTCGGAAGATTCAGATGACCTTTCGTTAGATGCGTTCACCAATTTTGTCACGGTAAATGGGACCCTAAATCGATTCTTCTATAATGCTACATTCGGCAATCGCTATACCGATGGGATTTCGGCAGTTGAAGCACCGGAAAACGAACCAGCTTTCGAGAGCGATGTGTTTAATAGATATAATGGTCGCCTTAATTTAGGATATCATATAACCGATGATATTACGATAAGCCAATTTATTAGTTTTGATAAATTTAAAGCAGATTTTGATGAATTTAGCTATGTAGATGCTGAGAACCGTTCGATCACCGAACAAATAAAGACCGGCGGTCATTTTGAATGGAAATATGCAAAAGGAACCTATGTATTTAATGACAGCTATACTTGGATCGAACGTGAAATAGCCTCTTCGTTTCCCGCCAAATACGATTCTAAATCGTATGCAATGGATAACTATTTGACCTATAATTTTTCTGATAAGTTAACCGCGCTGGTAGGCTTAAACCTTGTGTTTAGTAGCTTTAATTCGTTTACCATACCTTTTGGTGAGACTAGTTTTTCGCAAGATGTTTCAGAAGAGGAAGCCAATTTCGATATTATAGATCCGTATTTAAATTTGGTATACCAAACGAATTTTGGACTACATATTAATGCGGGTGCAAGAGTAAACATACACAGTGTGTACGATACAAATGTGGTTTATAATCTGAATCCTTCTTATGCTATTGACTTCGGAAATACTACGCTTAAATTTTTAAGTTCGTATAGCACGGCCTATATCACTCCATCCTTATTTCAGTTGTATGATCCTCTCTACGGAAACGAAGAATTACAGCCCGAAGAAGATCGAACTATTGAAGGTGGGATAGCGTTTTTTACTGGAAAGGACTTTAGAATTAGCGCTGTCTACTTTAATAGAAATGAAATGAACTATGTGGACTTCGTTACGGTCGATCCGGATCTTTTCATTTTCCAATATCGAAATATTGATGAGGAATTTGAAACTAACGGATTTGAAGTAGAACTGTATAAGCAGCTTACAGAGCAAATAGATTTTTCGGCAAATTATACCAATACACAAGCAGATGAACGGTTCGCATTGCGCATTCCTGAACATAAGATCAATGCCGACCTAACGTACGATATCATGCCTAATACGAGCATAGGAGTTCAATTTCAGTTTAACAGTGAACGAACCGATTCATTTTTTAATCCAACTACTTTCGAAAATGAAACCATTACACTCGACTCGTATAGTTTGACCGATGTCAACTTCTCATCACAGTTAAGTGCTACGATTCGAGTTTTTGCCAATGTTTCTAATATATTCAATACCGAGTATGAAGAATTATATAGATTCCAAACGTTGGGTCGAAATGTGCGTATAGGATTTACGATCAGTTTATAAAAGAACATCGAGTTGTATTTGTTGATACAACTCGATGTTTCCGAAAGAATTTTATTCTTGTTCAGCGATCATTAATTGATAAAGCGGTGATGTTGCTTTGCTTTCAGAGATAACTTCCAATTGCGGTATGTTTTTGTTTGGAGCGGCACGTGTTGGAAAAATTTGATTTAATGCAGCAGCCAATAATGGTTCATCCGGATCTCCTAAGGTACCTAAATTGCTAAAATCTTCACTTATCTCAACATCGGGTTGAAGCCCATTGTCGTAATCGGTATTGCCTGCAACGTTCGCTGTTTTAAACACTAACGGGAGCATGGCGTAGGTGTGCGCAGGATTTGCCTCGTTTCGAGAAAAATTAGGTGCAGGAGCATCGTACAGCAAGAATGATGCTTGATATTTTCCTGTCGTGGCTTCACCAACCTGATTCAAATCAATATAAGGCGTAAGGCCGTTAATAAGTAGTTCACTTGCCGATGCTGTTCGGCTGGACGTGATAAAATATACCTGATCTAAGTTTAAACTATTGATTGCCTCTCCCGTTGTACTAATACTAGAGTCGAATAACCCCGGACTAGCAAATTCTTCTTGGCGATCATCGTTCCATTCTTCATTGTAAAATACTTGACCGTTAAACTGACCTGTGATCATTGAGGCAAGGTCGGTAGCTGTTTCAACAGAGCCTCCGCCGTTATATCGTAGATCGATGATTAATTGGGTAACCCCATCTGCTTGAAACTGGGCAAAAGCGGCGTTTAGTTCCGGTGCAAAACTTCGAATAAATGAATTATACATAAGGTATCCCACTTGTTGTCCTTCGATCGTGAGTGTATTTGCAATAAAGACCGGATTTTCGGTGTATTGTTCTTTGGTGAGGGTTACACTTTCCCCCGTAGGCGTTACATCGTTCCCATCGAAATCGGCCAACCCTATGGTGTACGTTTCCGAAGCAAAAACAGAGGTGTCTACAGTAAGATTGCCATTACCGTCGGGTATGGCGACCAACTGTTGGCCATCTACCGTGTTAAAAATTTCGCCGCGTTCCAGACCCATCGCCTCTGCACTCGTATTAGGGAGTACATAACGAACATAGCCAAATACATTATTACTGCCATCGGGATAGAGGACTAAGCCGTATTCCATACCATTACTCCGACTTACACCGCTTAACGCATTCTCTAGCGCAATGTAATCGTCTACAAGTATACTAAATCGATCTTGGGGTGCTCTCAGATAATTGAACAGCGATTCGGGTGAGTCGTAATTATCTAAGAACGCGTTTAATTCCTCCTGATTGGCAAAGGCATCGTTGGCCAATTCGGGTGTAGCCGATTTGTACAGGTAGTAATAATTTAGCCCACTATAAATAAAATTTTGAATATCTAAGGTGGAAGCGACCTGCTCGTTGTCATCTAGATCTTCAAAACATGCTGTAAATAAAAATGAGATGGTTAAAAGAAATAGAAATGCTTTCTTATTCATGGTAATTTTTTCTTAATGTGTCC
>NZ_QOLC01000080.1 GCF_003333325.1 Candidatus Ulvibacter alkanivorans
TGCAATTAAAAGTGATGTGTGGAACTGTTAAGAAATAAGGAATAATGCGAAATTAGAATTTTAAGGTTTTTGAAAGCGTTGTATCTTGTTATCGATTCTATCGAGTTGAAATTCAAGATTAGCATATTAACCGGAACTAATTTACGACAGCTATGTGGGAAGAAAATTTAAACCGTTACGATGCCATTGTTGCCCACTGCACAAGATTTGATCGCAAGGGAAAAACCATGCCTCATACTTCTGCCAATGGTCATATGTTCTCATTGCTTAACAAAGAGGGTGTCTTGGGCATCCGTTTCGCTAAAGAAAAACAGCAAAGGTATATGGAAGCGTTTACGACTTCATATTTTAAATCGTATGGAGCCGCCATGAATGGATATATACAGATTCCCGATGCGTTATGGCTTGATACCGAGCTATTAATAAGACTATTGAACGAAAGTTACGATTACGTAATGTCACTTCCGAAGAAATAATTAAAGATCTTTAATTTGGTTACATGCTGCATTATGAAGCATTGTAGATTAGTAAAACATTAAGAACATGCCATTAATTTTTTTGTAACTTGACTGTTGTAAAAGTCTGGAATTGCTATCCGGTTTTTACTTCGGAAAAAAGAAAAATTAAACTTGTGAACAAATTATCTCCTAGAGATCATGACCGTGTTATTGAAATGGCATGGGAAGATCGAACCCCTTTTGAAGCAATTACATTTCAGTTTGGATTAAGCGAAGCAGATGTTATTGTGTTAATGCGAAATTCACTAAAACGTTCTTCATTTAACTTGTGGCGAAAACGTGTAAACAGTGGAACGAGCAGAAAACATCTAAAGAAACGAGATCCCGATATGAATCGATTTAAAAGCAGTCGACAAAAACCAATCTCAAACAATAAAATATCGAAACGATGATCTTTCCAACTTCCATGGAAAGCATTACCGCGCGTATTGAGGCTATAGATCCTGAAAAATATGCAACATCCAGAAATTACAAAGACGGTGCACTAACCTATTTAAGTCCGTACATCTCCAGAGGTGTCATTAGTACTAGACATGTTTATCATCATCTTCTGGAAAGAGACCTTTCGTGGAACAAAATAGAAAAACTGGTTCAGGAGCTGGCTTGGCGTGACTATTGGCAGCAGGTATGGGTAGCCAAAGGCGACGAAATAAATTCAGACCTTAAATCGGTGCAGACTAAGGTTGTGCATCATTGTATTCCGAAAGCAATTACAGAGGCCAACACGGGAATTAAGGCCGTAGACTCAGGTATCGCCGGATTAATTAATACCGGATACATGCACAACCATATGCGTATGTATGTTGCTTCAATCGCTTGTAATATAGGCAATTCGCATTGGTTTATGCCTGCACAATGGATGTATGGTTATCTACTTGATGGCGATTGGGCGAGTAATGCCTTGAGTTGGCAGTGGGTAGCGGGCTCGAACGCGAATAAGAAGTACATTGCGAATCAAGAGAATATTAACAAGTATTTTTATTCTACACAACGAGGCACTTACTTAGATAGGTCGTATGAATCATTGGCTCAAATTCCTGTCCCGGATGAGCTAAAAGAAACTGCAGTGTTCCAACATAATACGAGACTACCTGCAACTAAAGATCTTGCGATCGATTTAAACAAGAGCACCCTTATTTATACCTACTACAATATGGATCCTAAATGGCGTGCCAGTGAGGATGCTAATCGAATTTTACATTTAGACACTGCGCTTTTTCAAAAGTATCCTGTTAGTGATGCTTGTATTGACTTTGTTCTACAGCTATCGAAGAATATAAAGGGAATCCAACTTTTTAAAGGCACTTTTAAGGAACTCGAGAAGCATATTGATTTGAACAACACTTACTATAAAGAACATCCCACGACAGAACATTATTCAGGAATAAAAGATCCCAGAGATTGGATGTTCCCTGTTAAAGGGTACTATTCATCCTTCTTTTCATCCTTCTTTAAATTTTGGAAAAAATGGAAGAAACATTCTAAACAAAAACGAATCCGATGAAACGAGCTTTTCTAAAGAAATATAGGGTACCCAAAAAGATATGCCCGGTTTGTGAACGCCCCTTTTCATGGCGAAAAAAGTGGGAAGCTAATTGGGGTGAGATCATTTATTGTAGTGAACGCTGTCGTCGTTCAAAAAAGAGTAGCACGCAAAAACTGTAAATATATGGCCACCAAAGTAGGTATCTTATTTCCACATCAGCTTTTTGATACACATGCAATACTAAAAAATACAGATCGCATTTATTTGATCGAAGAATTTTTATTCTTTCGATTCTTTAATTTTCATAAATTAAAAATTGCGTTTCACCGTGCATCGATGCAAGCTTTCTATAAGCGTTTGAAAGAAAACAAAATAAAGGTCGAATATATTGAAAGCAATGATAAACGAAGTGATATTCGCGAATTTCTAAAATGGTTAGCACAAGAAAAAATTGCCGAACTTCATTATATAAACCCAACAGATACCTGGTTAGAAGAACGAATACAAAAAGGAACCAATGAATTGGATATTAAAACCAATGTATATGAAAATCCTTTATTCCTAAATGATCGATCACAGCTTAGAAAATTCTTTCGCCCGGATAAAAAATCTTTCTTTCAAACTACCTTCTATAAACAACAACGGAAACAGCGAAACATTCTATTAAATGCTTCAAAAGAACCGGAAGGTGGGAAATGGAGCTATGATTCTGAGAACCGAAAAAAGTTTCCGAAGGACAAAACACCGCCGGCCATTCATTACCCTGAAGGAGATGAATATTGGACAAGTGCAGTAGCATATGTGAATACACACTTTGCTGATAATTTGGGGACACTAACCAATGAGTCGCAGTTTCCATATACTCCCAAACAGACCAGTGAATGGCTCGAACAGTTTTTATCGTATCGGTTTTACAAATTTGGAGACTATGAAGATGCCATTGTACCTAACTCTCTATTGCTACATCATAGCGGTCTAACTCCAATGCTAAACATAGGATTGATATCGCCGCAGACGGTTGTAGAAGAGGTCCTTTTATTTGCTTCGGAAAATGATATCCCTATAAATTCTACTGAAGGTTTTATTCGTCAAATTATTGGGTGGAGAGAATTTATGCGTGGCATGTACGAATGCAAAGGCAGCTATGCGAGAACAAAAAATTTTTGGGGCTTTTCTCATAAACTTCCTAAAAACTTTTATGATGGCACAACAGGTATACTCCCGGTAGACCAAACGGTCAAAAAAGTGTTGAAACATGGGTATTGTCACCATATTGAAAGGCTTATGATCTTAGGAAATTTTATGCTGCTTTGCGAGATCAATCCCAAGGAAGTATATCGCTGGTTTATGGAGCTGTTTATTGACGCTTACGACTGGGTCATGGTTCCCAATGTATATGGTATGAGTCAGTTTGCAGACGGCGGTACCTTCGCAACTAAACCTTATATTAGCGGCTCCAATTATATTCGTAAAATGAGTAATTACGAACATGGAGATTGGGAAACCATTTGGGATGGCTTGTTTTGGCGTTTTCTCGATACCCATCGCTCCTTCTTTCTCGAAAACCCACGCTTAGGGATGCTCGTAAGGAATTTTGACAAAATGGATCAAGAGACTCAAAAAAACCACATTCACACAGCCAATCAATTTTTGAAAACCATTCATACATAAATGATTCCTAACTCTACATTATTTGCTACAAAAGTGTTAACACTTAACGCAGCATAGTCTTAGCAATACGGCTTTTCAAATCGTAAAGTGTCACTAGTACTTAACCGGTTACGATTTTCCTTTGTATCTTTAAGCTGATCAAGACTTTAAATGTTATGAAACAGTTACTTCTTCTTTGCTTTTTCTCATTCTTGTTCATTGCATGTGGAGAAAAGACAAATACCCAAACATCGTTGGTTTTGGAAACAAATACCCAAACTAAAACAAATTGCGAATGGTGTGGGGCCATGGATGCACCTAAGAACCTGTCTTGGAAAACAACCATCGCTTCTAAGTCAGAACCCGGAGAACGCATGGTACTAACCGGTACTATTTATCAACCTGATGGAAGTACACCGGCTTCCAACGTGCTTATCTATGCGTACCATACCAACGCTGAAGGTATATATCCTAAGAAAGGAAATGAAACAGGCAACGGCAGTCGTCACGGCTATTTACGAGGTTGGATGCGCACCAACGATCAAGGCAACTACCAAATAAGCACGATTAGACCGGAGGCGTATCCTACGCGTAGTGAACCGGCACATGTGCACATGACCATTGCTTCAGACACGATTCGAGAATATTGGATCGCCAGCACCTTATTTCAAGGGGATCCGCTAATCACTTCCGAAGAAAAAAATAGCGATCCAAGATCCGGAGGGTTACCGTACATTATTGAATTAACTAAAGATGCCAACGGAGTATGGATAGGCAATCGAGATATTATTTTAAATCCAACCTATTAAAGAACATCTATGAAATTAGGAGCCTTCTCAATTAGTTTAAACGTAAAAGACCTTAAAAAATCGAAAGCATTTTACGAATCCTTAGGATTTAAAGAATTTGCCGGAAGCCAAGAACACAAGTATTTGATCATGAAAAATGAAGACGCGCTTATTGGGCTATTTCAAGGCATGTTCGAAAATAATATTATTACCTTCAATCCCGGCTGGGATGCAAATGCAAAGCCACTTCAAGAGTTCGATGACGTGCGGCATATCCAAAAACAGCTAAGGTCCGACGGAATTTCTTTAGAATCGGAAGTTGATGAAGCTACCTCAGGTCCCGGTAGTTTAGTGGTGCTAGATCCTGATGGTAATGCCATACTTATAGATCAACATGTTTAAGCCATGAAGCATACGGAACAACTAGCGAAACATGTACACGATATGTACTTTGGAGGAAATTGGACCGATGTAAATATAAGAGATACACTCGCCGATGTAAATTGGAAGGAAGCTACGACACAAATTAAAGATCTCAATAGCATTGCTACCTTGACGTACCATATTCATTATTATTTGAGAGAAGTTATTAAAGTACTGGAAGGACAACCTTTAACGGCCAAGGATAAATTTAGTTTTGAGCATCCGCTAATTTCTTCTGAAGCAGATTGGCAACAATTTCTACAAACCACATATACCACTGCAGAAAATTTCGTAAAAAGCATGAAACGCCTAGATGATGCGTTACTCCATACAACATTTATAGATAAAAAGTACGGTAGCTATTACGGAAACTTGCTAGGAATAATTGAGCATAGCCATTATCATCTTGGACAACTTGTGCTCATTAAAAAGTTGTTGCGACAATCCTAGTTCGCTGTGCTTTGGTTATTCAATTTCCGGCATTTCAACAATTACTGCCGATTCCGGTTTTTTAAAGACCGAATCTTCTAATGTAGTTTCGGTAACGGTGATTTTCTTAAACCGCAGATCATTGCGTTCATCGGTGGGTTTGCCGTCTTCTACATTGTACCAAGTTAATTTTTTGGGAAGTAAGAGTCCATTTACCTCGGTCCACTCGTCGTATTTAATAAAATGCCAATCGTCTACCGTAGCATCCTTTCCGAAGGTAACTGTATACCCCAACCACTCCATCTGGTTGGTATCCGGATGAAAATATAGAATATATTCGTCCTTTGGCGAATCACCTACGCCGGCTTCATACGAAACTTTCACACCTTTATAGTTTGTACCATCGAGCTCGGTGAGTGGCATTATTTCATATTGTATGCCGTCATCTCCTAAAACGAAGGGCATGGCGTAAAAGTAAAACATCAAATTATGATAAAATCGAGCGTTCCCTTTATACGACCCGGGATCGTTCTCTAACAACCAAACGTCATCGCCGTTAAAGCCAATGCTCCAATCTTTTGTTTCAATTTTCGATCTTCGGTCATGTAATGAGATTGTATGTGTTTCATTTCCATTCTTTCCATCCATTTCAAAGCACAGGTTATGCATCTTATTCCATTGGGCCATGGTACCATGCGCTTCGAAAACAGCCTGCATGGGAGCCGGGTAGTCAGCTGTTTCTTTCATCGCTACCGAAGTTTCCATCTCGGTTTCGTTCATATCTACTTTCTCCTCTGTAGCGTTTTTGCACGATACAAATAGTAAGGCACAAACAAATAGTATAGACAAATTTTTCATGGGTTGGTTTTAGTGTTTACGTAAAAATAAAAAAAGCTCTCGGTTTTGTCGAGAGCTTTCACAAAACCTTAATAATCAACTGTTAATTCTTTAGAAGTTTTTTAGTGATCGTATTTTCTTCGGAAACAATGCGAATAAGGTATATCCCGGCCGAAATGTTTTCTACGGAAAAGGTACAACGCCCTTGAATAGGCTTCAACATCTCTGAAGCCAGCTGTTTTCCGGACAATGTATAGATTGTGATGGTTACTTCTGAAGCAAGATAAGACGATTGAATGGTGATCGATTCCGAAGTCGGATTCGGGAACAGTGCCAAATCGGCCAATACATTTTCTTCAACTGAAAGAAATACCTCAGCATCTAAAAAGTCTGGAATTCCGTTGCCGTTGGTATCATCATCTAAAGGCGAACCATTATTATTATAGTCTTCCATTTCTGTAAGCGTAAGGTCGCCGTCATCGTCACTGTCCAGGTAATTCTCTATGGTGTCACCATCGGTGTCTATAAAGATACGAAGACCTGTGGCTCCAAAACCGGCTCCTATAGCGGTGATCTCATCGATAGTTGGGACACTGTCGCCGTCATCGTCATCGTCTAAATAGTTTGGTATCTCATCGAGATCGGTGTCGTCATCTTCCAAATTACCGTTGTTATTAAAGTCTTCATTTACATCGGGCACTCCATCGTTGTCACTATCTAATGCCACCCCATCGGTTTCTATCGTAAAAGATGCCACTTCAAAACAATCATTCCCTAAACGGGATAATCGTACAAATATAGGTTGTGGATTCGATGCGTTTTCATGCATGGTGGGATCGGTGATTGGTGCATTGTTCGTGATGGCATTGGCTTCGGTTTCAAAATACACCACTTCAAAATCGGCCGGGTCTTGACCATTTAATACCACCGCATCATTTACGGTAAGATCGAAAAGTGCCAATCCGTCGCCATCGCCTTCATCGATAAAAATGTCGTCTGGTTGAGCAATGGTAAGCCCTTGCTGTACTTCCAGGTCGAATGAAATTCCATTAGCTATATAGCAGCCGGTATTTACATCTTGGATCCCAACATAGATGGTTTGAGGATTCGAAATGTTTTGAAAACTATCGGCATTGGCAATCGGATTAACATTCATCGTCGCATCCACTTGTGTTAAGAAGAAAGACACATCAAACTCTGTGGGGTCTTGGCTGCCAAGAATCGCCTGAAGTTGAACCGTAAGATCGAAAGTCGCAAAACCATCGAACGGCAATTCGCAAATTAACAAGGGATCGAGGGAATTGGGGCTTATCGGCAACGGATTGACTATCAGCTCCAACTCTACTATTTCAAAGCACCCATTAGAAGGATATTCGGCTCTCGCATAAACGATTTGAAATTCTGCAACTACATTTTGATAGGGACTCGCCAAAGGAAAAACTCCAGCTAGCGCATCTGTCAAGGTTTCGTGATACGACACAACTATTTCCGGATCACCATTAGCGATCTCTGCATCTTTGGAGGTAAGGTCGAATGTTGCGAAACCATCATTATCATCATCACAAACTTCGAGTGGTGATGGGGTGGTAGGTACCGGCAGCACATTAAAATTCACGTCGATCGAATCGGTGCAGGTCAATGCACCTTCTGTGATCTCAACACTATAGGTTCCATCTTGTATTACTAATAAGGTATTACTGGTCTCCCCTGGAATTAAGGTTCCGTTAAAGAACCATTGAAAACTATCGGCCGGATCAACAGGTTCGGCTACTAACGTTATGGTATCTCCTTCGCAGCTTTCTATATCGGGCCCAAGATCGACGGTACAGTCGAAGTTGTTTCCCATTATAGTGAAAGTAAATACAAAGTTTAGTACTAGTAAAAGGCGTAATTTTAAATTCATTCGAAACTATTTTTTTGCAAGATAGTAAAACGAATGTTCACTTCGTATTTCGAGTGAAACAACAAAAAAGTATCTTTACAGCATGCATATGTACATTTCAAGTCTTCAAAATGCCTTGGTAAAACAGTTGGTGCTTCTGCAGGATAAATCTCGGGAACGAAAAAAGACCGGGCTTTTTGTGATCGAAGGGCAGCGTGAGATACAGCTCGCCCTTAAAGGCGGTTATGTATTTCAGAAAGTGTTGTACTGTACCGAGATCCTTTCCGAAGAAACACTTCAGCAAATTAGCCAACAAACGCAGCAATCGACTCAATATTTTGAAGTATCCTTAGAAGTGTATCAAAAAATTGCATATCGCGGAGCAACGGAAGGAATACTTGCCGTGGCAGCATCGAAACAGCACGAGTTGGCACAATTAGAATTCAACTCAAAGACTCCCTTACTCCTCGTTGCTGAAGCACCCGAAAAACCGGGTAATATAGGTGCATTATTGCGTACCGCTGATGCCGCTAATTTGGACGCCGTGATCATTGCCAATCCCAAAACAGATCTTTACAATCCAAATATTGTACGCAGCAGTGTTGGGTGCCTCTTTACCAACAAAATTGCGACCGGCACTACGCAAGAGATCATTGCCTACTTGCAAAAAACGAAGCTGTCTATTTATTGTGCCGCGCTCCAAGCCTCGGTTCCCTACCATAGTTGTGATTTTAAAAAAGCAACCGCCATCGTTGTGGGTACCGAAGCGACCGGACTTTCCGAAGAATGGTTGGCAACTAGCACCCAAAACATCATAATCCCGATGCAAGGAGAAATTGATAGTATGAACGTTTCTGTAGCCGCCGGAATTCTTATCTTTGAGGCTAAAAGACAACGGAATTTTCTGTAAATCGCGCTATGAATCCAACCAGTCTGTTCTACCTCCTAATAGGTATCCTTATTCTAAATTTTATAGTTGATAAAACCCTATCCTATCTAAATGCTAAACACTACAACGACCCTATTCCCGAACCACTAAAAGACGTGTACGATACTGATGAATATCGAAAATCACAAGAGTACAAAAAAGAGCAGTACCGTTTTTCGATGTTCAGCGCAACCATCTCACTTGTGGCTACCTTACTATTCTTCTTTCTCGACGGTTTCGCTTATGTGGATGCGCTGGCGCGATCGCTAGTATCCGGCGCGGTGTGGGTCGGACTTGTTTTCTTCGGAATCATACTACTTGCCAGTGATCTAGTAAGTATTCCGTTTAATTATTATCGTACGTTCGTAATTGAAGAAAAGTACGGTTTCAACAAAACCACGATCAAAACATTTGTGCTAGATAAACTGAAAGGCTGGATAATGTTACTAGTACTTGGCGCTCCCCTACTCGCACTCATTATTTGGTTCTATGAAACGACCGGAGCTGATTTTTGGCTGTATGCCTGGGCAGTGCTAACGCTGTTTTCGGTTATTATGAATATGTTCTATGCCAAGTTGATCGTGCCCCTTTTCAACAAACAAACCCCCTTGGATGCCGGCAGCCTTCGTACCAAGATCGAAGTCTATGCAAGATCGGTTGGCTTTACGATCGATAAGATCTTTGTGATTGATGGTTCTAAACGAAGTACTAAAGCGAATGCCTATTTCTCCGGCTTCGGAAGCGAAAAACGGATCACCTTATACGACACCTTAATTAAAGATTTGGAAGAGGAAGAGATCGTGGCTGTTCTCGCACATGAGGTTGGTCATTACAAAAAGCATCATATCTTGTTCAATCTAGCCGCCTCCATTCTAACTACAGGATTGATGCTGTGGCTATTGTCACTTTTTGTTGGTAGTTCGGTGCTTTCCGAAGCATTGAACGTATCACAACCCTCATTTCATATTGGTCTCATCGCATTTGGAATTCTATACACACCTATTTCGGAAATCACAGGTCTGTTAATGAATTATCTCTCACGCGTGTTTGAGTATCAAGCAGACAATTATGCCAAAACGACTTATAGATGGCAACCACTTATTTCGGCTCTAAAGAAATTGTCGAAAAATAGTTTAAGCAACCTTACACCCCACCCTGCTTATGTCTTTATGAACTATTCGCACCCAACTTTGTTACAGCGTTTTCAGAATTTAAAAAAGGACAGTGACAACCCTACCATAGCGTAGCAGGCACATTTCGGGTATAAATTTTGTTGTGTATTCTTGAACGAAGTAGTACTTTAGATATATGACAGAGGAAGTTTTAGAGCAAGAGAAGAAGAAACTCGCCAAGGAGTATAAGGAGCTGTTGAAGATTAGTTATCGGACGCTTACTGCAAAGGATAAAAAATTGATTCGATCTGCTTTCGATGTCGCCGTGGATGCACACAAAGAACAGCGTCGAAAAAGTGGTGAAGCCTATATTTTTCACCCGATAGCAGTTGCCAAGATAGTTGCTTCCGAAATTGGATTGGACGCTACGTCAATTGCGGCGGCCCTATTGCACGATGTGGTAGAGGACACCGATTATTCGTTGGCCGATCTCGAACAAATGTTTGGCGAAACGGTAGCTCGAATTGTAGACGGACTTACCAAGATCTCGCAAATGCCCTACGATGGCGATGTGTCGTTACAAGCAGAGAATTTCCGTAAGATGTTGCTTACGCTCAATGAAGACATTCGCGTTATTATCATAAAAATTGCGGATCGGTTGCACAATATGCAGACCATGGATTCCATGCCGGAGCACAAGCAGGTGAAGATTGCTTCGGAAACATTGTACATCTACGCACCAATGGCACATCGCATTGGGCTGTACAACATTAAGACCGAACTGGAAGACCTTGGCCTAAAGTATACCGAGCCGGAAGTTTACAATGACATCCTAGGTAAAATTAAAGAGAGTAAAGAAGAGCAAGATGCTTATATCGAAGCTTTTTCTAAGATCATTAGAGATTCATTAAATTCAGAAAACTTAGATTACGATATTAAAGGCCGTCCAAAATCGATCTTTTCTATTCGCCGTAAGATGTTGGCTCAAAATGTGAGTTTTGATGAAGTCTACGATAAGTTCGCGGTTCGTATTATTTACAAAAGCGAAACACCCGAACAAGAAAAATTTATTGCTTGGAAGATCTATAGCATTGTTACCGATCATTTTAGACCAAACCCGATTCGCTTACGCGATTGGATATCTTCTCCAAAATCTACCGGCTATGAAGCCTTACACATTACGGTTATGGGTCCTAAAGGCCGTTGGGTAGAAGTACAAATTCGAAGTCAACGCATGAACGAAATTGCCGAAAAAGGCTATGCGGCGCATTACAAGTACAAGAATAAAGAGAAAGATGATGGCGGACTCGAAGGTTGGCTCAATAAATTACAAGACACGCTGGAAAACAGTGAAATTAGTGCTGTTGATTTCGTAGAAGAATTCAAATTGAATCTATACGCGAAAGAGATCTTTGTATTTACACCTAAAGGAGATCTGTTCTCGCTACCAAAAGGAGCCACAGCTCTAGATTTCGCATTTCACATTCATACAGAAATTGGTACGCACACTCGAGGTACAAAAGTAAATGGAAAACTCGTACCCCTTAGTCACGTTCTCAAAAGTGGGGACCAAGTAGAGATCATCACTTCAGAAAAAAGCAAACCTACTGCGAACTGGCTGGATTATGCTACCACAGGTCGTGCACGATCAAAGATCAAATCATCACTAAAAGATGAGAAGAAACAGATCGCCGAAGAAGGTAAGGTCATTTTGGCTAGAAAATTGAAATCCTTAAAGATCACGCTTGATGAAAAGACCATTAATCAGTTGGTGGTCTATTTCAAGGTTAAGACCAGTTTGGACCTCTTCTATAGAGTTGGTGCGGGAATTATCGACAACCAGAAACTGAAAGATTATGCCGCATCTAGAAGCAATGCCTTTGTTAGTTTCTTTAAGAATCGCATGCGCAAACCAGGGAATGCAGAAGACATCAATAGAGATGAGATTACCGAGAAGTACGACCAATTGGTCTTCGGAAAAGAAGAGGAAAAGTTAGACTATAAAATGGCCAATTGTTGCAATCCCATACCCGGAGATGATGTATTTGGATTCGTGACTGTAAATGAAGGTATCAAGGTTCATAAGCAAAACTGCCCTAATGCATTGCAATTACAGAGCAATTACAGTTATCGCATCATGCCGGCCAAATGGATCGACTCTACCCAGCGTGAATTCAAGGCCGAATTGCGAATCACAGGAATCGATGCAGTTGGATTAGTAAACGATGTCACAAGGGTCATTTCCAACAACCTCCATATCGACATGAAAAGTGTTCACTTCGACAGTAACGATGGGGTTTTTACTGGTAAGATTGTAGTTGTGGTTAAGAACAAAACCATTCTTAATAATTTAGTGGATAACATTAAAAAAATAAACGGAATAGATAAAGTTAGCAGAGTATAAATATGTAACTTTGTAGTCGACGTATGAGTTCTAAAACAGACCAAAATAATCAAGCAATTGTAAAGAATGTTTTTACGAACTTTCTGGAAGAGAAAGGTCATCGTAAAACACCCGAACGCTACGCGATTCTTCAGGAAATATACAACCACGACGACCATTTCGATATTGAATCTTTATACATCACGATGAAGAACAAGAATTATCGTGTGAGTCGGGCTACATTGTATAACACCATAGAATTGTTGCTAGGTTGCGGACTCGTACGTAAGCATCAGTTTGGCCAAAATCAGGCACACTACGAAAAATCATACTTCGACAAACAACACGACCACGTTATACTTTCGAACGGAGAAGTGATCGAATTCTGCGATCCGCGAATTCAATCGATCAAGAAAACCATCGAAGAGGTCTTTAATGTCGAAATTACCAACCATTCTTTATATTTCTACGGAAATAAAAAGCAACCCACCAATTCATAATACATTATGGCAGTAGACTTACTACTTGGATTACAATGGGGCGACGAAGGAAAAGGAAAGATCGTCGACGTCCTAACAAAAGACTATGATATCATCGCTCGTTTTCAAGGCGGCCCAAATGCCGGACACACGCTCGAATTCGATGGCATTAAGCACGTGCTTCATACCATTCCCAGCGGTATTTTCCATGAAAATGCGATCAATTTGGTTGGAAATGGTGTCGTAATCGATCCCGTCATCTTTAAGAAAGAATTGGAGAATCTTTCCAAGTTCGATCTGGATATAAAGAAAAAACTCCTTATTTCCCGAAAAGCACACTTAATCTTGCCTACGCACAGATTACTCGATGCCGCTTCCGAAGCAGCTAAAGGAAAAGCGAAAATAGGCTCCACCTTAAAAGGAATTGGTCCTACCTATATGGATAAAACCGGACGTAACGGAATTCGTGTAGGTGATCTTGAACTGGAGAATTGGCAAGATAAATACCGTGCACTGGCGAATAAACACGAAGCGATGATCGATTTTTACGATGTAGATATCGAATACGATCTGGCCGAATTAGAGCGAGAGTTCTTCACTGCCATAGAGAGACTAAAGGAACTTACCTTTATTGATAGCGAACAGTACCTATACGATGCACAAAAAGAAAAAAAGACCATCTTAGCCGAAGGTGCCCAAGGGTCTTTGCTCGATATCGATTTTGGAACCTATCCGTTCGTTACATCTTCAAATACCACGGCCGCCGGTGCTTGTACCGGCCTTGGCGTTGCACCGGGAAAAATCAAAGAGGTGTTCGGAATATTTAAAGCCTATACCACCCGTGTAGGTAGTGGCCCATTCCCAACCGAACTCTTTGATGAGAACGGTGAGACCATGGCTCGGGTTGGGAACGAATTTGGAGCTACCACCGGGCGACCAAGACGCTGTGGATGGCTTGATCTGGTAGCCTTAAAATATGCGGTCCGTGTAAATGGTGTGACCCAACTTATGATGATGAAAGGCGATGTACTTAGCGGTTTCGACAAACTTAAAGTATGTACTGCTTACAATTATAAAGGAGAGACCATAGAGCACCTACCTTTTAATATTGAAGCAGAGAATGTGACGCCTATCTATACCGAATTGAACGGTTGGCAAGCAGATCTTACTAAAATGACCGAAGCATCACAATTGCCCAAAGCTCTTAATGAGTATATCTCTTTCTTAGAAAAGGAACTGGAAGTGCCCATTAAGATCGTCTCGGTTGGTCCCGATCGCACGCAAACAATTCATAGGTAATAAGAATTCGTAAGGATTTTCGTTACTATTCTAAACGATCCGAAGTTGAAGATAGTTACTTACATATTTATTTGTTTGTTTTTCTTCGGAAACATACTGCTGGCTCAAACCGATCCACCTAAACAAAAAGTCGATATCCAATCGGGATATCTGGAAATAAAACCCGAACTACCAGATGCTATTGTCTATACTAAGGACAACACAGGTCAAGTATATATCGTACATGAAGGTGTAGAAATGTGGTGCGATCAAGCCTATGTCTATTTAAAGGATAATTTTGTAAAAGCCTACGGAAACGTTCGAATCACCCAGGGCGATACGGTTTCAATGAACAGCAAGTACGCCGAATACAACGGAAATACCTCTTTTGCGTTTGCCAGTGGCGATGTGGTCCTAACAGAACCCAAAACCACCTTACAAACCGATACCCTCTATTTTGACCGCGTTAAACAACAAGCCTATTACCGCACCGGCGGAACGGTTCGCGACACCGCCAGTACCCTTACCAGTAGAATAGGAAGGTATTATGCGGAAAGTAAAAAATACCAGTTCTTGTCCGCTGTACAAATTGTAAACCCGAAATATACAGTAAACAGCGAACAACTCGATTTTTACTCCGAATCTGGAGGTGCTTATTTATATGGCGAATCCACCATTGTTAGCGAAACCAGTACCGTGTTTTGTGAACGTGGCTATTATGATACGCGGGGTGACACAGGTTATTTTGTAAAAAATTCTCGCGTCGATTATGAGAATCGCACCTTGTATGGCGACAGTATCTATTTTGACCGCAACAAGAGTTTTGCTTCGGCCACCAATAACATACGAGTAATCGATACATTGAACAACAGTTTGGTCACCGGGCATTATGCCGAAGTATATAGAGACAAAGACTCTGTTTTTATTACCAAGCGAGCCTTGGCTGCAACACTACGGGATTCAGATTCGGTATTCGTACATGCCGACACTCTTAGAATTACCGGAAAGCCGGAGAATCGAATTCTTAGAGGATTTTATCGCGCGCGCATGTTTAAACGAGGAAAACCGGGTGAAGCGCCTACCAGTGGAACTTGCGATTCCATTTATGTAAACGAACAACAAGGAATTACCAAA
The DNA here is from genome assembly GCF_003333325.1 of Candidatus Ulvibacter alkanivorans. Lineage (GTDB taxonomy): Bacteria > Bacteroidota > Bacteroidia > Flavobacteriales > Flavobacteriaceae > Ulvibacter_A > Ulvibacter_A alkanivorans. The sequence continues at coordinate 15,328 of NZ_QOLC01000080.1, forward strand.
CTAATACGAAATCCGATCTTATGGAGTGGTGAGAACCAAATGACAGGTGATACCATTCATCTATTGTCGAATAAAGTAACTGAAGAGCTCGACACCCTAAAGGTGTTCAACAATGCTTTTCTAATACAAAAGGACAGCGCCGGGTATAATCAGGTGAAAGGAGAACGCTTAATAGGGTTGTTCACCGAAAATGAATTAGACTCTGTTTCTATTATCAAGAATGCAGAAGTGATCTATTTTGCGCGTAATGATAAGAACGCATTAATTGGGATCAACACCACAACCGCCAGCTCCATAGAACTCTATCTCGAAAATCAGCAGATCGTAGGCACCAAATTTATAAAACAAGTTCCCGGAAAGATCTATCCACCTTCCGAATTCCCAGAAAACGCCCGAATACTTCCCGGCTTTAATTGGCGGGGAGAGGAGCGATTGTTGCGAAAATCTGATCTCTTTGCTGGAAAACCGCCCCCCATATTACCTAAGATCCAAGGAATTCCCTTGCCCGAAGATGAAGGCGAGTTCTTTGATGATATACCTCTGGATGAGATCGAGCTACCAACAGAGTCGAAACTCAATCCTGAAGATCTTCAGAATAGAGAAAGCGACCCTAAACCCATGACGAAACAGTCTGAACTGCAGCTTGGATTACAAAAGAACGACAGTATTCCGAAGAAAAAAGAAACTGAAGACAACCAATACTAATGCGTAAGGATTTTTTTACATATCAGGCGCAAACCACTCCGCATCCATTAGCAATGGAAGTATCCCATGCTTCCGGATCGTATATTTATGATACCAATGGGAACAAGCATCTCGATTTTGTTGCAGGTGTCTCTGCCTGCAGTCTAGGTCATTGCCACCCACGAGTCGTGACCGCCGTAAAAGAACAGCTTGATCGCTATATGCATGTCATGGTCTATGGCGAATATGTACAAAGACCTGCCGTACAATTTGCCAAATTATTAGCCTCGAAATTACCGGCACCATTAACTACAACTTATTTAGTGAACAGTGGTACAGAAGCTATCGAAGGGGCGATGAAATTAGCCCGTCGCGTCACCGGAAGAAGCGAATTCTTATACGCAGATAAGGCCTATCATGGAAACACCATGGGTTCGTTAAGTGTTATGGGATACGAAGCGCGTAAGAAACCATTTGAACCTCTACTACCCGACTGTCACCCTATTGCTTTTAATGCTGAAGCATCGCTGGAGCGTATCACCGAAAATACAGCTGCCGTACTTTTAGAGACCATTCAAGGAGGCGCCGGATTTATTTTTCCTAAGAATAATTGGTTAAAAAAGGTAAAAGTCCGTTGTGAAGAAGTAGGCGCTTTACTAATTCTAGACGAGATTCAACCCGGATTTGGTCGTACGGGTACTTTGTTCGGTTTTCAACAGTTTAAAGTGATACCCGATATTCTTGTGATGGGAAAAGGCATGGGCGGTGGCCTACCTATTGGTGCGTTTACGGCTTCGGAAGCACATATGGCGCTACTAAAAGACAATCCGAAACTTGGACACATTACTACTTTTGGTGGTAATCCTGTAATAGCGGCAGCAGCACTAGCGACACTACAAGAGCTTACAGAATCGGACCTTATGGCACAAACGCTAAAAAAGGAACAGCTGTTCAGATCACAATTGCGACATCCACTTATTAAAGAAGTTCGAGGCAAGGGGTTAATGTTGGCATTGCTCATGGAATCGGCCGAGATTGCTTCAGAAGTAATCCTTCGTTGCAAAGAGCGGGGACTCATACTTTTTTGGCTTCTTTTTGAACCTAAAGCAATTCGCATTACACCACCGCTAACAATTTCAGAAGAAGAAATAACAGAAGGCTGCGCCATCATGACAGCCGTATTAGATGAAGTATCAAAAATCGAATAACCATATAACTAACTGATATACAATATTTTAAATACTTAAAGCTTTGTTAATAATACTGTTAACAAGAAAGGCGGCATAACTCTTGAAAGCCCCATTACATTAGTATCTTTAAAATAGATGAAACAGTTAAACCGTTACGTATGCAAATACCCCCCAACGAGCATAACAACTTTTCCCTCTCCCGTTTCGAATCTATGCTGAAAACTAATAGTGTCCTTTTCTTCGACTCTGAAGAATTTGAGGATATTATTCAGCATTATCTTGAAAACGGGAAAATTGCTTTGGCCAAAAAAGCAACCAAACTGGGATTAGAACAGCACCCTACTTCTACCAATTTAAAATTGTTTCAAGTAGAAATGTACATCTTTGAAAATAAATTGGACATCGCAGATCAACTCTTAGATGAATTGCACGTGTTAGAACAGTCCAATGAAGAGATTTACATACAAAAAGCAAACATCCTTTCGCGTCGTGATAAACACAAAGATGCAATTAGACTATTAGAACAGGCGTTAGAAGTGACCAACGACGAAAGTGACGTGCTCTCTTTAATTGGGATGGAATATCTATTCTTGGAAGATTTCGAGAATGCGAAGTATTTCTTTATGAAATGCTTAGAAGAGGACGAAGAGGACTATTCTGCCTTATACAATATCATCTATTGTTTTGAGTATTTAGAACAGCATGAGGCCGCGATCGATTATCTAAACGACTTTTTGAATAAGAATCCGTACTGTGAGGTCGCTTGGCATCAAGTAGGAAAACAATATTATTTTCTGAAGGACTATAAAAAAGCATTAGCAGCTTTCGATTTTGCCATTATAAGCGATGATCGTTTTATCGGTGCCTATTTAGAAAAAGGGAAGGTGCTGGAAAAACTAAAACAATACAAAGAAGCGATCGAAAGCTACTCGATCACCTTAGGGCTGGATGATCCTACGTCTTTTGCACTGTTACGTATCGGGAAATGCTACGAAAAATTAGGAGATCCGGAGCTTGCGCTACAATTCTATTCCAAATGTGTAGAGGAAGATGCCTTGCTCGACAAAGGATGGATCGCTATTACCGACTACTACATCAAGAACAAGAACTATAAAAAGGCCTTGTACTACATCGATAAAGCACTCAATATAGACAGTGAGAATGTGCTTTACTGGAAGCGCTATGCTAAAATTAATACGCGATTAAAATTATATGAGGAGGCCGAGCACGGATTTAGACGCACCTTGGAGTTAGGAAATTACGAACTGGAAACTTGGTTAATGCGTTGCGATATCCTCATACAATTAGGTGAATATGAGGCAGCAGTAAAGAATTTGTTCCAAGCTTCAGAATTCTACCCGGAAAACGCAGAGATCGAATTTCGATTAGCAGGACTGTACTATTTTCTAACCGAAGACAGAAAAGCAGAGTTTCACTTGAAGAACGGACTCAAATTCGATCCGGAATTTTCAATGATTATTGAAGAGCTTTTCCCAACGGTGTACCTGCGAAATTCGGTGAAGGAAATAATCAAAAAACACAAAAATCCTTCGGTCTAAATCGTTACTTTTGAAGCCTAGAAAACAACGCTATGCCTTCACGTAATCTACTGCAGTACCTTGTTATTACCGCTAAAGGACTTGCTATGGGTGCTGCCGATGTGGTTCCCGGAGTTTCCGGTGGAACCATCGCTTTTATATCAGGGATCTACGAAGAATTGATCGAGACCATCCATAAATTGGATCTCGGAATTTTCAGAATTTGGAGAAAGGAAGGATTTGGATCGGCTTGGAAATCCTATAACCTCGGGTTTTTACTCGCTTTGTTTTCCGGAGTCATCATTAGTATTTTATCGTTGGCAAAATTGATCGCATGGTTACTTACGAACCACCCTATCCTAATTTGGTCGTTCTTCTTCGGACTTGTAGTAGCTAGTATTTTATATGTTGGAAAGCAAATAGAGAACTGGAATGTAAAAATAGTCATTGCCTTGGTCTTGGGTGCTGCTTTCGCGTATGCCATTACCTTGGCCAAACCAGTAGGAACACCCGATAGCAATTGGTTCTTATTTTTAGCCGGCTTTATTGCGATCATCGCCATGATCCTTCCCGGAGTTTCGGGATCGTTTATCCTCTTGTTGTTAGGTGCCTATCAATCTATTATCGGTACGTTGACACAGTTAGGTGATGGGATCACCAAAATGAATTGGACTATTTTTTCCGAAGCATTGCTAAAAATTCTGATTTTCGCAGTGGGTGCTATTATTGGCCTCAAGGTGTTTTCCAGAGTACTTAACTGGCTATTCAAGAATCACAAGAATTTGATTCTCGCCATCCTCACCGGATTTATGATAGGTGCGTTGAACAAAATTTGGCCTTGGAAAGAAGTGCTCGAATACCGCACTTCTCACGATGGTACAAAAGTTCCTTTTTTAGAACGCAGTATTCTACCTAATGCCTATTCCGAAGACCCTCAAATATTGCTGGCGCTGGTCTTTATAGTGATCGGATTTCTAAGTATCTTTTTACTGGAACGCATAGCCGTTAGAAAAGAAAGCAACTAATTTTCTATTAACTAGACCGGCTTGTTTTTATTTTAACATTTTGTGTAGTTCATATACAGCCTAATTTGATAGCTTTATAATGGCAAACACAGTGCAATCAACCCCAAGAAAAATCGTTGCCTTCGTATGTACGAAAACAGATCTTTTTCAGATAAAGTTTGGCTCGTTTTAAAAGGCCTGGGTATGGGTGCTGCCAATAAAGTTCCCGGAGTCTCCGGAGGCGTTGTTGCCTTTGTCGCCGGATTTTACGAGGAATTTATTTATTCGCTTCAAAAAGTAAACAGGAAAGCCTTCGCCCTGTTGATCAATGGTCGGTTTAAAAGCTTTTACCAATATACAAACGGTCAGTTTTTGTCACTGTTGATCGCAGGAATGCTTATAAGTTATTTTAGTGTCTCTAAGTTATTAGATTATCTTATCGAGCATTATGAATTGTATGTTTGGAGTGCTTTCTTCGGAATGATCATCGGTTCTATTTATTTTATCGCAAAGGATTTTGGCGAATGGAATCGAAAATATGTTGCCTACCTTCTCTGTGGGATCATTGCCGGTGTAAGTATTAGTTATTTAGAGCCCGCAAAAGAGAACAGCAATCTTATTTTTGTTTTTTTCTGCGGAATCATAAGCGTTTCAGGCATGACCTTACCGGGATTATCGGGTTCTTTTATCCTGATACTTTTGGGTAATTACGTATTACTCTTAGTCGATTCTGTAAATGCCTTATACGACCTTTTCGCTAGCCTACTGCAGCTTGATTTTTCTTTTACAAAGGATACCGAACAAATGGAACTATTAAAAGTATTAGCGGTCTTCGCACTGGGTTCGCTAGCAGGACTGGTCTCCTTATCACATTTGCTGGCGTATGTACTAAAACGCTATAAAAAAGCGACCTATGCCGTTATTATTGGGTTTATTGCCGGTTCTCTAGGCGTCGTATGGCCTTGGAAAGAAAAATTACTATCATACGACCTTAACGGCAACATATTGTACGATGCGGACGGGAGAGAGATTATCTATGGATACGATCGTTATTTCCCATCAGAATTTTCGCTCGACACCTTCTTTGCGATTTTCTTTATTTTTGTAGGAATCATTATTGTACTCAGTCTCGACTGGTACCATAAAGCGAGGACAACTAACCATGGCTAAATACGGATTGATAGGAAGAAACATCGGTTATTCCTTCTCAAAGACCTTTTTTTCTATAAAATTTGAAAAAGAGAACCGACAAGACACATATCATAACTTTGATATCGAAAGTCTGGAACAATTCCCTGAGATCCTCGCCAAACACGACGATTTAAAGGGTCTTAACGTCACCATTCCCTATAAGGAAAGTATTATCCCAAAATTAGATCGATTGCACAAGGACGCCAGTGAAATTGGTGCGGTTAATACCATTAAAATAAGTAGGAAAGGAAAGTTGATAGGATACAATACCGATCATTACGGATTCGCCAAAGCACTTGCCAATCTACTTCCGTTAAAAGATAAAACAGCTTTAATTCTTGGTACGGGTGGTGCTTCAAAAGCGATCGCCTTTGTACTTGAAGCCATGGACTTCGATTATCATTTCGTTTCACGTACCGAGGCCGAACAAACGCTCACCTACGACGCATTGAACAGGCAGTGCATTCAATCGCATTTCCTTATTGTAAATTGTACCCCTTTAGGCACCTTTCCCGATGTGCATGAGTTTCCAAACATTCCGTATCAGTTCCTCACCTCAGATCATGTGTTATTCGACCTAATCTACAATCCGCGTGAAACCGAATTTATGAAACGCGGGTTCGCAAAAGGAGCGCGTGTAAGTAATGGGCTAAAAATGCTGGAACATCAAGCCAAAAAAGCTTGGTCTATCTGGAAATCTTAAAATTAGCCTAAAAACCTCCGAATTAACAACGCTATCTTGGGTAATTGCACAGTTGTTAGTATCTTGACCCTTCCAATAAAATGAACCTTAACATTGCAATATATGTCTGACACTAATTCGCAAAAAGAAGATCCTAAAGAAACTGAAACCTCAGCAGCCGATGCTGCTAAAAAAACAACTTCTGAAGCAGCTAAAGAAGCACAAACCGATTCGGGTACCATAGCTGAAGCTTTGGAGGCAGAGGCAGCGGCCGTTTCTAAAAAACCCAAAGCCCAAAACGTAACCGATGATGATCTAGAGCCCGTAGGCAACGCGATTGTAGAAGAGTCGGCGTCTAATACACCAGATTCCGAAGAAAAAGCTTCAGAGACAAGTAGTGATTCAGACGAGAATAAAACCGAGAAAACGACAGATAAAAGCGCTCCCGAAAGCGAAACCGAAAGCTTGGATGCTTCCGAAGAGAAATCAAATACAGCTGCCAAAGAGACGGTGAATAAAAGCGACGAAGCGGATGATGACAGCGCTGAAGACGAGGAAGAGATCGCCTCTTCAGACGATGAGGACGAGGAAGAAGACGAGGATGAAAAAGATTATCACGCACTATCGAAAAAAGAACTAATAGCCGAATTAGAGTCATTGCTAAAAAGCAAGCCAGTTCAAGAAATAAAAAATGATGTTGAAGAAATTCGATCTGAATTTAATGCCAAGTTCAATGAAGAATTAGAGAACAAAAAAGAAGAGTTCCTGGCCGAAGGTGGAAATATCATCGATTTCTATTTTACAACACCGTTAAAAAAAGAATTTAATTCGCTGTATTTCGATTACAAAGAGAAGCGAAATAACTACTACAAGAACCTTAAAAAGGATCTGCAGGCAAATTTAAACAAGCGACAAGAACTTATTGAAGAGTTAAAAGGCTTGTTAAATGCCGAAGAGAATATCAATACCACTTACAATCATTTTAAAGACATACAAAGCAGATGGCATGAGGCCGGACCAATACCGCGTGATAAATACAACATTGTTTGGAACACCTACCATCATCACGTAGAGAATTTCTACGATTTCCTACATTTAAACCGAGAGTTTCGAGACCTTGACTTTAAACACAATCTGGAACAAAAACTTAAGATCATAGGTCGTGCCGAGGAACTTGGACAGGAAGAGGATATCAATAAGGCATTTAGAGAGCTGCAAATGCTTCATAAGATGTGGAAAGAAGATATTGGTCCTGTTGCGAAAGAGTATCGCGAAGAAGTGTGGGAAAAATTTAGTGCGGCCACCAAGGTTATCCACGATAAACGACATGCACATCAAGCCGAGTTAGAAAAGGAGTTTGAAAAGAATTACGACAAGAAACTCGAACTGGTAGAACAAATAGCAGCGGTAATTCCTACCGACAAGCCCGACAGCCATAAGAGTTGGCAGCAGGCCATTAAAAAGGTACAAGCTTTACGTGATGCTTATTTTGAGATAGGAAAGGTCCCTCGTAAGAAAAACAAGGAGATCTGGAATGCATTCAAGGAAGCGACTCGTACATTCAATAGACAAAAAAACGCCTTCTACAAGAACCAAAAAAAGGAACAATACAAAAACCTAGATAAGAAGAAAGAACTGGTTAAAATTGCCGAAGCGAACAAGGACAGTGATGACTTCGACGCTGTAACGCCGCTTATGAAGAAGATTCAAAGCGATTGGAAGAAGATTGGTCATGTTCCCAGAAGAGACAGTGATAAGATCTGGAAACAGTTTAAAAGTGCCTGTAACCATTATTTTGATCGCCTACATGCCCAGAAGAATGAGGCCAATAAAGAAGAAATGGCAAATTTTGAAGAAAAGAAGGCCTTTTTAGACACTATGGATTCGTTTGAAGTGAGTGGCGATCATAAAGCAGACCTTAAGGCCATTAAAGATAAGATCGCCGAATGGAAAAAGATTGGTCGCGTACCTTACAACAAGAAGAATATTGAGCAGAAATTCAACAAGAAACTGGACGAGCTCTTTAAAAAGCTGGACTTAGGTAAAAAGGAGGCCGAGCTCATTAAGTTCGAGAATAAATTGAATTCTATCGTATCTCAAGAAGATGAGCGAAAACTTCAAAATGAGCAATATTACATTTCCAAGAAGATATCGGAGGCTAAAAATGAAATTAGACAACTAGAGAACAACCTTGGTTTCTTTCAGAATACAGATTCCGACAATCCTTTGGTACAAGAAGTACACAAGAACATCGCCCGTCATAAAGAACAGTTGGAAGTTTGGAAAGCAAAATTGTCGAAAGTAAAATCGGCACGACATTCGTAACCCATGGTCGCTTGCCCACTCTGTAAGAACAGTGATACCAAGCTATTGACGACAGTTCGAGAGAGCGACTATCTAAGTTGTCCAAATTGCCACATTGTATTTAAAGATCCATCGCACTACGTATCGGCGGCACAAGAAAAAGAACGCTATTTAGAACACAACAACGATGTAACCGATATGCGTTACCAATCGTTCGTATCTCCTATTGTCGAGGCGGTCACCAAGGATTTCCCATCGGGAAGTTATGGGCTCGATTTTGGCGCAGGAACTGGGCCGGTGATTTCGGTAATGCTCTCTAAATTAAACTACACATTAGAATTATACGATCCTTTTTTTCATCAAGATAATCGCGTCTTAGAAAACACCTATCATTTTATCGTATGTTGTGAAGTAATGGAGCACTTTCATCATCCTGCCAAAGAATTTGCATTGCTTCGGAAAATGCTTCGGAAAAATGGTGCTTTATACTGTATGACCGAACTACTGCCTAAAGACAAAGCATTTATAGATTGGTACTATAAAGACGACCCTACACATGTGGTCTTCTATTCGGAAGAAAGCTTAGCATGGATTCGCGAACATATCGGATTTTCAGAAGTGATCGTAAATGGACGATGTATAACCTTCCGAAGGTGATTTAAACTAGTTAACTGTTTTTGCCTCTTCCCAAAACACGTCCATTTCGGCTAAGGTCATATCTTTTAATGGTTTGCCTAATTGCTTTGCTTTGCTCTCTAAATACTGAAATCGTTTGATAAACTTCTTGTTGGTACGCTCCAGTGCATTTTCGGGATCTACCTTTAGAAAGCGAGCATAATTGATCATGGAGAATAGCACATCACCAAATTCGGCTTCCATCTGTGCTTCGTTGTCTTGAGCAACCTCGTGTTGTAGTTCTTCCAACTCTTCTTTTAACTTTTCAAAAACCTGATGCGGTTCTTCCCAGTCAAAGCCTACTCCGGCCACCTTATCTTGAATGCGATTGGCTTTTACGAGTGCCGGCAACGACTTTGGAACGCCTTCCAACACACTCTTTTTTCCTTCCTTAAGTTTTAGGTTTTCCCAATTTTGTTTGACCTCTTCTTCATCTTGTACCTCAACATCGGCATAAATATGTGGATGGCGCGCTATTAATTTTTCACAGATCTGATTGGTGACATCGGCAATATCGAAATCGTTGGTCTCGCTCCCAATTTTTGCATAAAAGACTATATGTAGCAACAGATCGCCCAGTTCTCCTTTCACCTCCTCTAGGTCGTTCTCTAAAATGGCATCACCTAATTCGTAGGTCTCTTCAATGGTGAGATGTCGCAGTGTTTGCATCGTTTGCTTTTTATCCCATGGGCACTGTTCTCGCAGTTCGTCCATAATAGTGAGTAGTCGGTCGAACGCTTGCAATTGTTGTTCTCTAGTATTCATTGCTGTTTATAGAAGGGTGTTGTACAAAACTAAGTAATTCTGCTTCAGAAAATAGAAGACTTGTTAAAAATAAAACAGCCCTCAAAGTTACTTGAAGGCTGCTTTCTTTACAATGGATGGGGATTATTCTTCTTCCGAAGAAACATCGGTTTCCGAAAAATCGGTAATTCCATGTTTTTGTAATAGGTTGTACCACTGTATCACCTTTTTTATATCGCTAGGATAGACACGATCCTCGTCGTAATCGGGTAACACTTCGAAAAAATATTCTTCCAGTTTTATTTTAGGTTCCTTATGGCTAATGGCCTTGCCTCCGTTCTCTTTGTCGGCAATTTTAGCGAATACCTCACGTAATGGAACTTCTTCGGTTAGGGTGTAGATCGCGATCTCAGACAGCAAACTTACGTTGTTTTGGGCGCCAACACTTATCTTTTTACCGTCTATAAGTGATTCGGCTAAGAATCCGCTTCGCGTTTGTGCTTTTAATTCGTACAGTCCGGGTTTTCCGGAGATCGATAATATTTTTTCTAAACTCATATAGTAATTTCCTTTTTAGGGGCTACAAATATCTTTGGTTTCGATTATAATTCCAACGATGTTAACGTTTCTTTTTGGCTAATGGAAATTTCATGCGATACTTAACATCTATTTTCCCTTTAGAAATATTAGACAATTTTCCTTTAATCAATCGTTTTTTGAGCGAAGAAAGTTTATCGGTAAATAAGATGCCTTCTATATGGTCGTATTCATGTTGAATGATACGTGCCACAATTCCTTCGTAGGTTTCCGTATGTTTTTTAAAGTCTGCATCGTAATACTCGATGGTGATCTTTGGCTGTCTAAAAACGTCTTCATTGATGTCGGGGATACTTAGACACCCTTCATTAAACGCCCACTCATCGCCTTCTTCGGAAATGATCTTGGCATTAATAAAAACTTTTTTGAATTCGGCTACGAGTTTTTGTTCTTCTTCGGAAAGATCTTCGTCATCTTCAAACGGTGTCGCATCGACGATAAAAATTCGGATAGGCAACCCAATTTGCGGCGCTGCCAGTCCAATGCCACGAGCACCGTACATGGTGTCGAACATATTCTCGATCAAGGCATCCAGTTTTGGATAGTTTTCATCAATATCTTTTGCTACTTTTCGCAATACGGGATCACCGTATGCCACTATGGGTACTATCATTTGAATCTAATTATTATAGAGATAATCTTGTAAAATAATCGTCGCACTAATCTCATCGACCAATGCCTTATTTTGTCGTTGTTTTTTTTTAAGTCCACTATCTATCATCGTCTGAAACGCTCGTTTACTGCTATAGCGCTCATCTACTCGCTCGGTGGGAATATCGGGAAAGTGCGAGGTAAATTCTTTTAAGAATTTCGAAATATGTTCTTCGACGGCGCTGGGGGTACCATCTTTTTGTTTTGGCTCTCCAATGAGCACCAATTGTACTTTTTCCGAAGAAAAATAGTCCTTTAAAAAAGGGAGCAATGTTGACGTCGCTACTGTGGTCAAACCCGAGGCAATTAGCTGTAATTCATCGGTAACGGCAATTCCCGTGCGCTTGGTTCCATAATCTATCGCTAAAATCCTTCCCATAAAAGCGCAAAAATACGAGTTTACGTTTTAGTATACTAAATAGTGGTAAGATTTCCTTTGGACACCTATCTTTGCGTACATAACAACAATTAAATTTGAGCGCCTAGGTTTTTTATTTAGGTTTAAAACAATTCTGCATATGACCCAACTACAACAAACCATAGAAAAAGCATGGGACGATCGTTCCCTTTTAACCGACCCAAATACGATCGCCGCCATTCGTGAGGTTGTAAAACAATGCGACGAAGGTATTTTACGATGTGCAGAACCCACTAAAGATGGATGGCAAGTAAATGAATGGGTAAAGAAAGCTGTGGTCTTGTATTTTCCAATTCAAAAAATGGAGACGATGGAAGCAGGTATTTTTGAATATCACGACAAAATACCTCTTAAAAGTGGGTATAAAGAAAAAGGAATTCGTGTAGTACCGCATGCCGTGGCACGCCATGGAGCGTACATTAGTAAGGGTGTGATCATGATGCCAAGTTATGTTAACATTGGAGCTTATGTAGATGAAGGTACCATGGTCGATACATGGGCCACTGTAGGAAGTTGTGCTCAAATAGGTAAAAACGTCCACTTAAGCGGAGGTGTTGGTATTGGCGGTGTCTTAGAACCATTACAGGCCGCTCCTGTGATCATTGAAGACAACGCGTTTATTGGTTCTCGCTGCATTGTGGTAGAAGGCGTTCGTGTTGAGCGTGAAGCGGTCCTAGGAGCCAATGTTGTACTAACGGCTTCTACAAAGATTATCGACGTTACCGGTGAGTCTCCTTTAGAAACTAAAGGGCTCGTTCCGGCGCGATCGGTCGTAATTCCCGGAAGTTATACAAAAAAATTCCCGGCAGGAGAATTCCAAGTTCCTTGTGCACTTATTATTGGAAAACGGAAAGAAAGCACTAATAAAAAGACCTCTTTAAACGATGCGTTGCGCGAATACGACGTGGCCGTATAAACAATAGCATAAAAGCAATCTTGGTCTGAATAAGATACTGGTCATACAACAAAAGATGATAGGTGATGTCCTCACCAGCAGTGTGATGTTTGAAATGCTGAAAGATCGTTACCCAAATGCCCAGCTTCATTATTTAATTAACAGCCATACATATCCGGTGGTACAACACCACCCATATATCGACGAATTTGTTTTTGTTACCCCAAAAATAGAGCATAGCTATATTGCCTTCTATCGGTTTCTAAAACAGATAAGAAAGCAACGATATGACGCTGTGATCGATGTGTACGGCAAATTGAGCAGTCATTTTATCACTGTATTTTCCGGTGCCAAGATCAAGATAGGATATCGTAAAAAGCAATCTCGTTTTATCTTTACGCATAATATACAACGCATCAAAAAGCCGCAACACAATGCCAGTTTGGCTATTGAGAACCGCTTGCGCTTGCTGGCTCCATTGCACATCGAATTTAAACAATGTAGTCCAAAAATATACCTGCAGCCCGAAGAACTAACCGCTGCAAATACACTGTTGGCTGAGCAAGGTATCGACTTAGACAAGCCCTTGTATATGATCAGTGTTTTGGGTAGTAATCGCGCTAAGACCTACCCTGCTGCTTATATGGCACAATTACTCGATGCGATTGTGGAGGAAAAAGGGGATGCACAATTGTTGTTCAATTACATTCCGAAGCAAGAAAAAGAAGCCCGCGAGATCTATAATTTGACGAAACCAAGCACCCAACAGCAAATATTCTTTGATCTCTTCGGAAAAAGCCTGCGTGAATTTTTAGCGCTTACTGCGCATTGTGATGCCATGATAGGAAACGAGGGCGGGGCTGTAAATATGGCGAAAGCGTTGAACATCCCTACTTTTATTATATTTTCTCCGCATCTTAACAAAGCAAATTGGTTTGGTGAAGTGGAAACCGGCGACCATCAAGCGGTTCATATGTCCGATTTTGTCGACCATTATGAAGCAGACGTAATAGCGGCCAAAAGCTCACCCGAAGCCTACTATTTAAAATTTAAACCTACCTTTATCGAACCGAAATTAAAAGCATTTGTAAAGAACCATTAATGCAGTATCGATTCTTAATTTACATTTCGTATTCGTATGCGGTGCCTATTGGCATACCGCTAGAAAAGGAATTGCAAAAACGAGGGTATGCTGTTCATTGGTTTTGTGATGAAAAAGATACTAGGATAGCACTACCCTCCACTTCACTCCGTTTCGATACTATCGAAGAAGTGATCGATTACGATCCGGACATTATCCTAACCATCACCGATGTGGTTCCCGATTTTCTTCGTGGTTTAAAAGTACAAGTGTTCCATGGTTTTAATGCCGAGAAACGATCGTTTAGAAAGGACCACTTTAGAATTCGTGGCTTGTTCGACTTGTATTGTACGCAAGGGCCTTCTACGACTTCGGTCTTTAAGGAACAACAAAAAAAGCATCCGCATTTTGAGGTTATTGAAACCGGCTGGTCTAAGGTCGATCCTTTGTTCCCTATTTCAGAAAAGAAAATTAACGAAACACCAACGGTCTTTATAGCCTCAACATTTACCGAACGTTTAAGTCTGGCCATGAACCAAGAAGTATTTGAAAGTATCCAATCACTTCTCGCAACTAAGAAATATGTTTTCGATATGGTGTTGCACCCTAAACTTCCTTCTTACATTAAAGAAAAATGGGGCAGTCTTACTAGTTCTCATTTTACGTATCATAACACTACCGATCTGGTTCCGTTAATGAAAAAGGCAAGTATCATGTTTTCCGATACGACTTCAGCCATACAGGAGTTTGGACTGCAAGAAAAGCCTATAGTTACCTTTAACCATCATATTCCAAAACCGCATTTAATAAATATCACGTCGGTTTCAGAAATAGAAAACGCCTTAGACACCGCACTTACGTTTCCACCGGCTATTTTGGAAAAAATGGCAACCTTTAACCAACAATTACATCCTTATAAAGACGGTGCTTCAAGTGCACGAGTGATCGATGCCTGCATCTCGTTTTTGCATGCAGACAAGAGCCACTTACAATCGAAGCCGTTAAATTTGGTTCGCAAATATCAAATTAGGAAAAAATTAGGCTATTTTACCCTTAGATCCTACAACACAGCATTCACAAAATCGTAAGCTATTTATGGAAAAACTTACTGCTATCATCCCTGTCGGCAACGAAATTCACAACATAGAAGCTGTGATCGCTTCGGTCGATTTCGCGGACGAGATCTTGGTAGTAGACAGTTATACTACCGATGGCACCTTTGAAATTGCAGAGAAAATGGCGACTCGTGTAGTTCGCAGGACCTTCGATTATCCAGCTGCACAAAAAAATTGGACCATACCGCAAGCGAAACACGAATGGATCTTACTATTGGACGCCGATGAGCGAGTCACTCCTGAGTTAAAGGAGGAAGTGATCGAGGTCCTAAAAAATCCGCCAACCGATGGTACCGTGGCATATTGGATTGGCAGAAAGAATCATTTTATGGGTCAACGTGTACACTACAGTGGTTGGCGTAATGATAGTGTGATTCGACTTTTTAAACGCGATGCGTGTCGGTATGAAGACAAGTACGTGCACGAAGAAATTATTGCCAAGGGTAAGGTAGGGAAACTTAGGAGTAAATTATATCATAACACCTATATCAGTTTCGATAATTATATACAAAAGATGAACAAATATGCATCTTGGCAGGCAAAAGATTATGATAAGAAAACAGGTCGATTAACAGCTTACCATTTCGTGATCAAACCATTTTGGGGCTTTTTTAAACACTACTTCGTGCAAAGCGGGTTTAGAGATGGAGTCGTAGGCCTAACGATTGGTTATATTCAAGGCTATGTCGTATTTATGCGCTATGTAAAATTATGGTTGCTTCGGAAAGGTAGGCAATAGGTTTAGCGTTTTCTCCAGAAAAAATACTTCTTCTTAAATGCTTCTTTCTTCTTATAGGCCGTAGAAAATTGATAGGAATACGCATACATCACTTCTTTGATCTCAATTTTGGAACGTTGTGGATAGAGCTTGGCGTATTCATCACACATAATCTCCAACATTCGATCTTTTGGGGACAATTTTGCAAAATTTTTCATTCGCTTCTGAAAGTCCATCGTTTCAAACTTCATTCGATTTAAATCGACCAAATAAAAATCATAACCTTCAGCTGTTTCAACAATAAGTGTGTTACCGGGAGAATGATCCAGAAAATTAATATTCTTTTCGTGTAAACTGAAGGTAAAGCGTGTAAAGGCACGTAAGATCGTTTCGTAATTTGGATATTGGTCATTGTCTACGATCTCTCGAATGGTCAGGTCATGCTCTAAATTCTTACTTACGTAAAAGCTTTTATCGAACAAGCCTGAACGATATTGTTCTAAATAAGCAAGTGGCATTGGGGTCTTGACCTCCATGGCTAACAATCGTTTTGCATACGAATAGCTTCGTTTCGCTTTTGAAGCTCGAAAAAAAGCATAGGCAAACTTATTAACCAAATTTGGAATTTTAAATGCCTTGATGTTTACCGGCATTCCTTCCAGGTTAGTGACCTTCATTACATTACGAGTTCCAATACCGCTAGGCAGCTCATCGAATTTGTGTAACAACGCATATAGCTTCTCGGCTGTTGTGGGCTCTAATTTCGTAGAAAACTTGAATCGTTCCTTCATTCGTGGGTGCTAGTAACTGTAAACTTGTAAATTTGTAACATTGCAAATATAAGGTTACTGTAAATACCGACTTACCATGTTTCAACACTTTTTAATTACACGTTTTAATTTGCGCAAGGCAGATTGGAAGACCAATAAGAAGAACGTGGCGGTATTAACGGAAGAATGGCATGCCAACCGATTTGATCTTTTTACTAATTATTGTTTTCCGAGTGTTGCCTCACAAACACAGAAGAATTTTAAATGGCTTGTTTTTTTCGACACCAATACCAGTGTCAAATACCGTTCACTTATTACCAAATTACAACAAGAATTGCCGCAATTTACTCCTTTATTCGTCGATGGTATGGACGCATTCCTACCTACATTGCAAGAGCATGTTGCAAGTTGCGAAGCACCTTACATTATTAGCAGTGGGCTCGACAACGATGACTGCTTGAGCAAACATTATGTTGCCTCTGTGCAAAGGCGTTTTGTTGAACAAGACTTCATGGCGGTAGATTTTATCGATGGATACACCCTGCAGGTATCACCAACCATTAAATTAGGAAAGAAGTTGCATTTATTTAATCCGTTTATTTCGTTAATAGAGAAGAACGAACAACCAAAGACCGTTAGCATGGTCTCACATCGAAATTGGAAACGAGAGACCAACATTATACATGTACCGAATGAGCGTATCTGGGCTTCGGTGATACACCAAGAGAATAAAGTAAATGAATTTACCGGCTACGATGCTGTAGCAACAGACCATTTCTTCGACCTATTTGTAATTTCAGAAAACAAAAAACAACATATTTTAGCGAATATTCTTCCGCAGCAAGAATGGAAGTTAACAAGTTTTAGAAATAAGCTCGATTCGAAATGGAATGTGGCTTCAAAAAAAATTAAAAAGAAATTAGGTTTCTATAAATAAGTCCAGCCCTTTTACATTAATGACCAGAAAATACAACATAGCCATACTCTTTATCGATGAGATTCATCACATTAATCACTTTATTACAGTGGCTATCGAACTCGCTAAAGCGCATAATGTAACCATTATTACTTATCCCGGACCTCATGAATACTTATATGGCAAATTAAAAGAACACAATAATACTGCTGTTAAGGTCGAAGAACGGCAAACTCAGGCTTTCAGGGCGTTTACAGATTGGTTAAAGAACAGGGATCTACCGCGAAAAGGCTTTTGGATGTCAAAGAACCATCGTTATATCTTAGCGAATTTCGATGCGATCATCTTTACCGATTATACCCATCAAAAATTACTTAAATACCGAAAACAAAAAGCCAATCCAAAGTTTATAAAATTTCCTCATGGGGTCGCGGGACGAGGCTACGTCTACAAAAAAGATCTCTTGGATTTTGACCTGCACGTTGTTTTCGGTGAATTCTATTACGAACAGTTAAAGCAGAAAAAATTATTAAGTCCTACTACTAAAATTGCCGGGTACCCAAAATTAGATGCGGTTGCCGTACAACCGCCAAAGCAGTTCTTCGACAATAGCAAACCAACAGTTCTATACAATCCCCATTTCTCCCCTCCTTTCTCATCTTGGCACGACCACGGACTGGCGATACTGGAACATTTTTATAATCAGAACCATTATAATTTAATTTTTGCTCCTCATATTAATTTATTCACCGATAAAGGTGGCGAGGACCCAGCTATCATCCCTAGCAAATATCGCAAGGCAACCCATATGTTTATCGATCTAGGAAGTGATGCCAGCGTAGAGATGGTGTATACTAGAGCGGCCGATATATACTTGGGAGATGTTTCCAGCCAAGTGTACGAATTTATAATACGTCCGAGACCGGTGCTTTTCTTTAATTCTGAAAAGATCAATTTTAAAAATGATGTCAATTACCGCTTTTGGAAATGTGGGGAAGTGATCGAATCGGTTGCCGCATTACCGGCCGCACTGAAGCAGGCTCAAAAAAAGTTTGAAGACTACAAACCCATTCAGCAAGAAATTAACGAGGGAAATTACTATACAGAAGAAGGATCAACCGCTTCACAACGAGCGGCAAACATAGTCATCGATTATTTAGCCCTTAATTTATAACAGCTATAAATACTTGTCAACCCCATCCTCACAACGTGTTAATTGCTCATCGATCGCACGTTGTTGAATCGCATCGTTGGTGTTTAGATTGCTTTTTGAAGTAGTAGGATGCCAAATATGATAAACAATACCACTATAGCGTATTCGTTTTCCTGAAACTCCGGTGTTCATCATCCGGATAATAAGCTCAGAATCTTCTCGTCCCCAACCTGTCATGGCTTCATTATAGCCATTTACCTTAATAAAATCATCGCGCCAAAATGAAACATTACAACCTCTTAATTTGCGAGACAATTCATTCTTCGGTCTATATAACGCACTCAATAAAGGAAACCGCAGTGTCCGACTGCGTTTTTTAATTCCTTCGGAAAAAAAGGAAAAATTGATATTCTTAGATTCAAACAACCGATCGATCGCTTCTTCTTTAATACTTACACGACTTCCGTACAAATAGGTTTTCTTTTGAGCCAACCGAGCGTGATCTTTAATGAAGTCGGGATGAATAATACAATCCCCGTCGGTTTGAACAATATAATCGGCCGATGATCGTGCCACGGCCTTATTCAAAATCGCCGAACGTCTAAATCCGTCATCCTCATGCCAAACATGGATCACAGGAATAGAAGATTTCTCTTTAAAAGCGTTAATGAGGTCTGTGGTAGGCTGTGTAGAACCATCGTCTGCTATTAATAACTCATCGGGTAATTGCGATTGTGCCGCTACGCTTTTAAGCACCAATTCTAGGGCTTCCGGCCAATTATAGGTTGAAATAAGCAAGGCAGTTTTCATAGCAGTTCGAGATAATTATTCGCGTAAAAATCGATGTAAAGGTACTATTATTTCAATTGTTTTTTTAGCACAAGCGTATGGTGAAAGCTGTCTATTTACTATGTAGACACTTCGCTATTTAGTAAATTTGCAGTTGGTAAAACGTATCTATGCAAGAAGAAATCAATAACTGTTTAGCAGTTTTAAAACGTGGCGGACTTATTCTTTACCCAACCGATACCGTTTGGGGAATAGGCTGTGATGCCACGCATCCGGTGGCGATCGACAAGGTCTATGCCTTAAAACATCGGGTTGAAAGCAAGTCGCTTATTTGTCTTGTAAACGATTTTAAAATGCTGAATCAGTTTGTAGAGGAGGTGCCAGAAGTAGCCTACGACATACTCAAATATGCAGCAAAACCTACTACTATCATCTATGATGATCCTATACGAGTAGCCGAGAACCTGATCGCTCAAGACAATTCACTTGCGATACGCGTTACTAAAGATGACTTCTGCAAACAGCTAATACGAAAATTTAGAAGACCCATAGTATCTACTTCGGCGAATATAAGCGGTACAAAGACCCCGACAAGCTTTAAAGAAATAGCGCCCGAGATTTTGGAAGGCGTTGACTATGTCGTAAATTTGCATCGGACAAAAAAATCCGGAAAACCATCTGCCATAATCAAGTTAAAAAATGACGGATCGGTTCGGGTTATTCGAGAATAACACATGCCTACATACGCAACTGCCCTACAACACCCGATCTTCAATACCCTTTCGCAAGCTGCCGCAAATTTGGGTTTAGAAAGTTATGTAATTGGAGGTTTTGTAAGAGATTATATTCTAAAACGCGGCGAAGCCAAGGATATCGATATCGTCGCTGTGGGAAGTGGAATCGCGTTGGCAAAAGAAGTTTCGCGTTTGCTTCCTGGAAATCCGAAAGTTTCGGTCTTTAAAAATTACGGTACGGCGATGTTAAGAGCGGCCGGGATGGAACTCGAATTTGTAGGCGCACGCAAAGAATCGTACCAACAAGATAGCAGAAACCCGGCAGTTGAAGATGGTAGCCTGGAGGACGATCAAAACCGACGAGATTTTACCATCAATGCGCTAGCTTTAAGCTTGAATAAGGATGACTTCGGAAAGCTCTTAGACCCGTTCAACGGTATAACTGACCTCGAACAACGAGTAATTAGAACTCCGCTGGATCCTTCGATCACTTTTAGCGACGATCCCTTGCGGATGCTTCGCGCCATCCGATTTGCGACCCAATTAAATTTTAACATCGCTCCCGAAGCGCTACAAGCCATTACCAATAAGGCCAATCGTATCGAGATCATTTCCGAAGAACGCATCGTAGATGAAATTCACAAGATACTAATGGCTCCAACCCCGTCGAAAGGGTTTGCTTTACTACACAAGACAGGTCTTCTCCCTTACATTTTTCCAGAGTTGGTCGCACTGCAAGGCATCGATGAAAAAGAGGGACAACGACACAAAGATAACTTTTGGCATACCTTAGAAGTGGTCGATAATATTGCAAAAACTACAGACAATCTTTGGCTGCGATGGGCCGCTTTATTACACGATATTGGCAAAGCACCTACCAAGAAATTCGACAAGAAGGTTGGATGGACATTCCATGGACATGAATTTGTGGGCTCCAAGATGGTCTACAAGCTTTTTAAACGTCTCAAAATGCCTTTGAACGATAAGATGAAGTTTGTTCAAAAAATGGTGCTTATGAGTTCGCGTCCAATCGTACTCGCAAGCGATGTGACCGATAGTGCTGTGCGCAGACTCATTTTTGATGCCGGTGACCACGTAGAAGACCTAATGACACTTTGCGAAGCGGATATCACGACAAAGAATCCGAAGAAATTTAAAAAATATCATAACAACTTTCAACGTGTACGTGAAAAGATCGTTGAAGTTGAAGAACGGGATCATGTTCGGAATTTCCAACCTCCTGTAAGTGGTGAGGAGATCATGCAAACCTTTAATTTAAAACCTTCCAAAGAAATTGGTATGATAAAAGACGCCATAAAGGAAGCGATCTTAGAAGGTGAAATCCCTAATGAATATCAGGCCGCCAAAGAATACATGCTGAAAAAGGGAGCCGAACTCAACCTAACACCCGTGGATTAATGTATAGAAAGTGGGTTAAAATATCGCTCATTCTGGTGTATTTGGTCATTGTAGCCGGTGCCATGGTACGTATGACAGGCTCGGGCATGGGATGTCCCGATTGGCCAAAATGTTTTGGGTACTACATCCCTCCTACCGATGCGCAGGAACTAACATGGCAACCCAATAGAGCCTATAAGAAAGGACAAGTAATTATCAAAAATGAGACCTTACAAGTAGCAGCTCAAGATTTTAGAACCGGTGAGGCTTACAATGCTGTAAATTGGAATGCCTATACGAAACACGATTATGCCATATTTAATGTTTGGCACACTTGGATAGAATACATTAACCGTCTAATGGGCGCCCTATCTGGAATTGCTATATTGGTCATGGCGATCCTATCGATCTGGAAATGGAAAAAGCGAAAGCAAATTACGTTGCTATCGTGGTTAGCTGTATTCTTACTAGGCTTTCAAGCTTGGCTAGGCGCCACGGTAGTATATTCAGAATTGGCCCCTGTAAAAATTACTATTCACATGGTCATGGCACTGGTGATCGTAGCTTTGTTGCTTTACTTACTGTATATTTCTCGCGAACACAAACGCACCTTTTCCATCGCAAAGAGCTATGTTAATTTATTGATCTTTTCTCTCATCTTGACTCTTGTTCAAGTGGTCTTAGGCACTCAAGTAAGACAGTTTGTGGATGAACAGATCGATTTGGTGGGGTATGAAGCCAAAGCGATGTGGTTGGACGATCCAACAGTCACTTTTTACATCCACCGTTCTTTTTCCGTCTTGGTCTTTGTAGTGAATGCAGCTCTGTGGTACTTCAATAAAAAACACCGTTATGGGCTGCACAAGATAAATTGGGTGTTTTTATTGGTAATGCTTGAAGCGGCTACCGGTATTGCCATGTATTATTTTGATTTTCCGGTATTGTCGCAACCCCTTCATTTGATCTTTGCATCGCTGCTCTTTGGCGTACAATTCTATGTAGTGATGGAAGCTTGGAAAAAGCATCGACCCGACTTTATTGCACGGCAGATCTAAAGCGACAACTTTTACAGAACGCTTCCCAAAATTACATTAGAACGAAGATTATATTTGTAACTTTGCAGTCGAAAAATTTAGTATATGATTTATCGTTTTAGAGTTATACTCGACACCCATGAAGATGTCTTTCGTGACATAGAAATTGATGCATCCATGACCATGGAGGATTTTCACAATGCCATAACACAGGCCTTCGGGTTTGCGGGTCAGGAAATGGCTTCTTTTTATGTGAGCAACGAAGCTTGGGAACAAGGAGAAGAGATCGCATTGTTCGATATGAGTGAAGACGAATCGCAAGTACGTGTCATGAATGAAACGATCTTGGAAGATACCGTTTGGGAACAACAAACGCGACTTATCTACATCTATGATTTCCTAAATATGTGGACCTTCTTGGTAGAACTTGCAGAGATAACAGAACCTGAAGACGGTCGAATTTATCCGAACTTAATGTTTGCGCATGGACAGATTCCCGATGAAGCGCCGGAAAAAGATTTTATTATAGAAAGCGAGGAAGGTGCCGAAGAACTTGAAGATGAAGACTATGACCTAGATGCAGAAGATTACGACAATCTCGATTTTGATGAAAATTGGAATTAACGATTGAAGCCCTATTCTCGTTACTGAAAATTTGAATACGCTAATAACTTTCAACACCTAATTGATCAATGCTCAACCTATATTCAACCCATATTGCCTCCTTATCAATTCATAGAATAGGAAATAAAAGTAGAAATGAATCCATGCTACTTTCAGAACAACCCTATAAATTAGATGATGAGTTAACCCCTTTATTAAAAGAATTCTTTCTGAAACCATTTCGGGATAAGGAAGAGAACTACTACCAATTTGAGCACGAAGCCGATCTAGAGTTTCATGAGTTGTACACCATCGCTTCTGAAATATTTGCGAATCCGGAAAGCATACACCAACAATCAAAAAAGATCACCCAACACCTTTTTGAACAATCGATGCACCCACATATAAAAAGTGGTGAGGTGTATGTAGCTTATTTGGAAGGGCTGCAAATAGACAATGAAAAAGTGGATGCGATTGGAATCTTCAAGTCGGAGTTAAAACAAGATTTTCTACAGTTTTCAGAAAAAGAAAATCAGCTGGAAGCCTTTTTACAACAGGGGGTAAATTTGAACAAACTTGATAAAGGCTGTCTAATCTTTAATGTAAAAAAAGAAGAAGGCTATAAGATCTTGTCGGTAGACAGCAATCGATACGATGCGCGATACTGGCTCGAAAGTTTCTTAGGCGTTGACCCTTGTGAAGACGACAACTTTAAGACCAAGAAATATTTGAAGTTTTGTCAAGATTTCGCCAAAGATGTCGTATTACCTGCCGAAGACAAACAGCAAGAAGTGCTTTTTATGAACAGAGCAGTCAACCATTTTGCAAAGAATGACACCTTTGAAGAATCTTCATTCATGAACGAAGTGATCGATAATCCCGATCTTATTCCTGAGTTCCAGCACTACAAGTCTGAGCGCGCTCCCAAGTACAGCATTGAAGATCTAACGACCTTCCCTATCGCTAATACGGCAGTTTCCGCAGCAAGAAAGAAAATAAAGAACGTGATTAATCTGGACACCAATATTCAGATAAAAATGGATTTTATTAATCCCGAAAGTGCAGAACGTTTTGTGGAAAAAGGATGGGATGAAGAAAAACAGATGTACTATTATCTGGTGTATTTCAATAAAGAGCAAAAATCATAGAACGTACCCACTGCTGGTTGTGCACCGAGCATTTTAAAAATTGAAAATGTAACAATTTCCGGGCTCGTTCGTCATACTAGAAACTAATTACCAAAACCACAGTACGTGCAACCTATACTTACTATCAACAATCTTACCAAGCGATTTGGTTCGCTCACGGCGGTCGATGACCTGTCGTTTACCATCGAAAAAGGAAATGTATACGGGATCTTAGGTCCAAATGGAAGTGGAAAATCTACTACTTTGGGTATCGTTCTCAATGTAGTGAACAAGACCTCGGGCAATTTCCACTGGTTCGATGGAAGTGACTCTACCCATAATGCATTAAAAAAGGTAGGCGCCATTATTGAGCGCCCAAACTTTTATCCATATATGACCGCCGTTCAAAACCTGAACTTGGTGTGTAAGATCAAAGAAGTTTCTCCCGATAAAATAGAAGAGAAGCTAGAATTGGTAGGACTTAGCGAACGAAAGGATAGTAAATTTAGCGCCTATTCGCTCGGTATGAAACAACGATTAGCGATCGCCTCTGCCCTGCTCAACGACCCGGAGATCCTGATCTTAGATGAACCTACCAACGGTTTAGACCCACAAGGAATTCATCAAATACGAGAGATTATAAAGAAGATCGCATCGCAAGGCACGACCATATTACTTGCTTCTCACCTTTTGGATGAAGTGGAAAAGGTGTGTAGCCATGTTGTAATTCTTCGGAAAGGAGTAAGTTTATATAGTGGCAGTGTAGATGCCATGAATGCAAGTCATGGATTTTTCACCTTACAGAGCAAGGATATCGATCTATTGCAAAGCACCTTAGAAAATCATCCATCGTTTGGAGTGCTAAAGCGAGAAGGAGCGTCGATCGTTGCGTACTTACAAGAGCCTATGGATGCCACCGAATTGAACAAACTGCTTTTCGATAAGGGTATTACACTGTCCCATCTGGTAAAACGCAAAGAGAGTCTTGAAGAACAATTCCTTGAACTTACCAAAAACAACTAACCATGCTTCGATTACTTTCTATAGAATTTCAAAAATTACGATATAGTCGTTCTGCAAAAGTGCTAACGATCACCTATTTTGTATTAATAAGCTTTATTGCATTAATTGCTTCCTATAAGTTTGAATTTGGTAATGTAAACTTCCGAATTGCCGAACAAGGCATCTTTAATTTCCCTTTTATTTGGCACTTTAATTCGTGGGTCGCAGCTTGGCTTAAGATCTTCTTAGCTATTGTCATTGTTTCCATGGTCTCTAACGAATACAGCTATAAGACCCTCAAGCAAAATTTGATCGACGGCCTCAGCAAAAAGGAGTTCCTCGCTTCCAAGGTATTAACCGTATTACTGTTTTCGGTGTTATCTACCGTATTCCTCTTTATCGTATCGATGATCTTAGGGTTGGTATTCTCAGATTATACTGAGATCGGGATCATTTTTAGCGACATGGAATACCTATTGGCGTATTTTATTAAACTAATAGGATTCTTTAGTTTCTGTTTGTTCTTAGGGGTATGGGTAAAACGTTCGGCATTTGCCTTAGGTTTCTTGGCGTTATGGCAGATCATCGAAGGACTAATTTCCCTCTTCTTCAGTTTTATAAATTATAAGACCGACGTAAACCTTAACGATTCGGTTTTCCAATTCTTGCCGTTGGCATCTATGAGTAATCTGGTAAAAGAACCCATCACTCGATTGGGTGCGATCAAGTCGGTAGCCAATCAAATTGGCGGTGAGAATTTTGTCAAGGATTATGGGGTACATTGGTATCAAATAGCCATAGTGCTTTTCTGGACCTTGCTCTTTATCTATGGTGCCTATCGCATCCTGAAAAAACGCGATCTTTAAAACAATTTTCATCTCAGCGCTTCCACTAAATATTGCGTATATTTAGGGTTGAATCATATTGCGATGAAATTGCTGAAATATATTGGGTGTATTGTTTGTTTGACCATTACAGCAGGTCTCTCGGCTCAAGATATTTCGCTATTTCAACAGTTTAACGGACGTTACGATTATATTGCCTTCGGAAACACCCTCAATACCAGTGAGAACTCTGCCGGTGGACAAGTTTGTGAGATCTTGACTTCAAGTAGCGCCGACTTTGAATTACAGCCCAATCAGACGCTAGTAGCCGCATATTTATATTGGGCAGGCTCCGGAAACGGAGATTTCGATATCCTATTCAATAACACGCCTGTATCGGCAGAGCGGACCTTTTCCAATACCTTAGGAACGCTTACATTCTTTGCAGCCTATGCCGACGTAACTTCTTTGGTAGCTGCGACCGGAAATGGAAATTATACCGTTTCCGAATTAGACCTCACTAACGATATTCCGGTGTACTGTAACACCACTACCAACTTTGGAGGCTGGGCAGTTACCGTAATCTATGAGGATCCCAATGTTTCTTTAAATCAATTAAATGTATTCGACGGACTAGAAAGTGTTTCAGAATCCAATCCGGAATTAAATATCGAACTGGATAACCTCAACGTTTTAGACAATATTGGAGCCAAAATTGGCTTTACTTCTTGGGAAGGTGATGCCTCGCTCGCTGTCAATGAAACCTTACAAGTAAATGGTAATATCATTAGTAATCCACCTTTAAATCCCCCTGCAAACGCTTTTAATAGCACCAATAGTTTTACTGGGTCCAGCGAATTGTACAATATGGACCTTGACTTTTATAATATTGAGAACAATATCCAACTGGGTGACCAATCGGCTGTAATTACGCTTACTTCAGGCGATGATTTTGTAATGATCAATAATGTGATCACAGTCCTTAACACAGAACTTCCCGACGCCACTATCGAGATCGAGGTCACAGATGGAAGTACCGAGTGCGACGATCGAGAAATCACTGTCGACTACACTGTGTTTAACGTTAATAGCACAGATGTTCTTCCCACCGACACACCCATCGCTTTTTATGCCAATTCAAGCTTGATAGGACAATCGGCCACTACGGTCGAGCTACCTATTGGCGGACAAGAAAGTGGCTCGATCACTCTTACGGTTCCTGCTTCAATTCCGGCCGATTTTAACTTGATTGCCGTCGTGGATGATACTGGAACAGGTACCGGCATCGTTAATGAACTGAACGAAGACAACAATGAGGCCATGGTATTGGTCCACTTGCAACTATTCCCCGAAATAATAGGATTGCAAGATCTAGAACAATGCGATGTGGTAGGAATTGAAGTTTTTGATCTTACCGAAGCCACCGCTCAGATCGACCCTGTCAATGACATTTCGTATCACACCACCCAAGAAGATGCCGAAAACAATCAAAACGCTATCGTTGATCCCGAAATCTTTCAAAACACTTCAAATCCGCAAACGATTTACATTCGAGTAGCAAATCCAGATTGTTCTTTGGTAGCTAGTTTTGAGATCGAAGTGATCGATTGTCCGTTGCCGGATGTAACCATAACAATAGACAATACTTTAAATGCCTGCAGACAGCGCGATCTAACGATCGATTACACTGTTTATAATACTATGGCGACGGGACCGCTTCCGGCAAATACACCAATTGCATTTTATGCGAATAACGTACTGGTTGGACAAGCTGCCACAGTAAATGTCATTCCCGTTGGTGGCAGCGAATCAGGTACAATTTCAGTACCCTTACCGGAGAACATTCCCGATGTTTTTATTCTGAAAGCTGTAGTTGACGATACTGGAAATGGTACAGGAACTATCTTCGAGTTGAATGAAGGCAATAATAACTTTGATATTCAAGTGGAGTTTATGAGCATCCCTCCTATTGTAAGTCTACCCGACCTGCTCGCCTGTGACATAGGATTCGATACTGCCTTATTCAATCTTCGCGAACAAGATCCTCTTATCGCGCCAGACGGTAATGGCGAAATTAATTACTTCACCAATCAAGATGATGCTATTGCCAATACGAATCCAATTGGTGACCCAGAACAGTATGAAAACGGTGCAGATCCACAACTCATTTTTGTACGTCTAGAGACAGAAGTATGTTTTGCAACTGCTTCCTTTTTGATAAAGACTGAAAATTGTGCGCCTGAAATTCCCCAAGGGATGTCTCCTAATGGCGATGGACTTAACGATCCGTTTAAAATTAAAGGACTGGTCAATGTCTTTGAACAATTCGTACTTAAGATCTATAGTCGTCAAGGCAATCTGATCTATGAAGGAGGTAACGAAGAAGGCCTATGGGACGGTATTCCAAACACCGGACTGTTGTATAAAGACAATTTGGTCCCGGTTGGCACCTATTACTATGTGCTTATCTTGAACGATCCCGAATTCCCGGAACCGTTTCTCGGATTTGTGTATGTGAATTATTGAGCTGCTAAAAGTGTTAAAAAGACTGCGAAATAACAATCTATTCAATAATTTTGCAGCGCTATTTAAAAGTAAAATTGATTGTTCTCCTTGAAGCGAATTAGCTCCGTTTTTATTATCCTGTTCTCTTGGTTATCGGTAAGCGCCCAGTACGTTCAAGTGGATGCTACCACGTATAACGCACAAGAGCTCATAGAAGATGTCCTTATAAACAGCGGTTGTATTTCTAACGTTCAAGTGACAGAAGTAATAGGAGGCAACTTTAGCGATGGCAGTAAAAGTTACGGATACTTTAACGACGGTGGCAGTACTTTTCCTTTGTCAAGTGGGATTGTAATGAGCACTGGAAAAGTATCGAATGTTCCCGGTCCAAATGATTCGCTTAGCGATGACAACGCTCCGGCATGGGAAGGAGATAGCGATCTTGAAAATGCGCTTGGTATTAGCAATACGACCAATGCTACAATATTAGAATTTGATTTTACGCCTAATGCCAATACCATTCGGTTTCGTTATTTGTTCGCTTCGGAAGAATACCAAGAAGGCGACCCTAATACGTGTATCTATTCCGACGCCTTTGCCTTTCTTATTAAACCTATTGGCGGTCAATACACGAATATTGCCCTAGTTCCCGGAACTTCGACCCCTGTGCTAGTTACTACAGTACATTCTGGGATTCCTGGTGGTTGTCCACCCATAAACGAAACCTATTTTGAAGGATGGAACTCGTCCAATGCAGCCATAAATTTTAATGGGCAAACCAAAGTGCTCACAGCGCAATCGGAAGTGATCCCTAACACGACATATCATATTAAACTTGTGATCGCAGATGAACAAAATCACCGTTACGATTCTGCTGTTTTTTTAGAGGCCGAAAGCTTTACTATTGGTGCAGACTTGGGACCTGATCGAAGTTTTACAACGAACAACCCGCTCTGTGACGATGAAACCTACGAACTCGATGCCACCCCGGATGGGACAATGCCACAGGGGTATTCTTGGTTTAAAAATGGAATGTTGCTCCCTTTAGAAACCACAGCACAGTTAACAGTTTCTACACCTGGAACGTATAAGGTTGAAATTGATTATGGAGCTGGCTGTGTTGCTTCCGACGAAGTTTTGATCGAATATGCTTCCGAAGTGAGCGCAATAAACACCGACCTCCACCAGTGTGATGATAATGACGATGGAATTGCAACGTTCAACCTTTATGACGCTTCCGAAGCCATTACGAACAACGACAATGCATTACAGATCCAAGGCTTCTATAACAGTGCTTCGGAAGCTGAAACTGTATTAAACGAAATTGTAACACCCAATTCGTATACCAATTCTGTTGTAAATGAAATAGTCTTTGCGCGGGTGGAAACTCCATTAGGATGCTTTAATATTGCTGAAGTGACCCTAAGAACCACGATGAACAGCGTAGGTCCTTATGAGCTGGCAACTTGTTCGTTTGTAGACGGCACTGCTTTTGGGACCTTTGATCTTTCCGAAGTAAGTAACGAGATCACTACCACTATTGGCCCCGACAGTAACATCGCATATTATGAACGTTATGACGACGCCCTCGACGAAACTGACCCATTACCACTGTTGTTTACCAATACATTAGAAGTTTTTCAAACCATTTACGTTCGGGTGTCGAATGCCACCGGATGTATTGGTATAGGCGAAGTATATCTAACGGTTGTGCCAACCCCGGTTTTAGAAGAACTGCCTAACACCTATTATTGTATCGATACTTTTCCAAGCACAATTTCGCTCAGCTCCGGACTACTAGGAGATCCGTCTGATTATAGTTTTTTATGGTCTACCGGAGCGACAAGTCCCACGATCGCTATAAATGAACCCGGGACCTATTCGGTAACTGTTACATTTACGCAGCACATAAACGGCGGCACGTACAGCTGTGAGGCCAGCCAGACGATCACGGTATTGGCTTCGGAAGCACCGCAACTAAGTTATGAAGTGAGTGGAAATTACGGCAATCAAACAATAGTCGTGACGGCAGCAGGTGTTGGCGATTATGAATACGCCTTAAACGATCCTTTGGGTTACTATCAAGATGAGCCTGTGTTCACCAAGGTACTTGGTGGTGTGTACACGATCTACGCTCGAGATAAAAATGGTTGTGGTCTTGCTAGTATTCAAGCATATGTGTTAGATTTTCCTCGGTTTTTTACTCCTAATCAAGACGGGTTCCATGATAGATGGCAGGTAGCTGGCCAAGAGAAGGATGCTATTCAAGTGTATCGCATCGAAATTTTCGATAGATACAATCGCGTTTTATACGTGATGACACCCGAAAGTCCGGGGTGGGATGGTAGCTGGAACGGGAATCCGTTACCATCGTCAGATTATTGGTTTGTGGCCTATTTTTCCGACGGAGGCACCTATAGAAATCATTTCACGATGAAACGATAGGACCCAATCGTTGACCAATAAACCATGCATTAAGGGTTACCATAACCATTCTATTTTACGTATTTTTGATAACTACGGAAACTTACTAGATGAAATTCAAAATTGTATCAGATTTTAGTCCGACAGGAGATCAACCAACTGCCATAGAAGCGCTGGTGACAGGTATTTCTTCGGAAGAGAAATATCAAACCTTATTGGGAGTAACCGGAAGTGGTAAGACATTTACGGTAGCCAACGTAGTGCAGCAAGTTCAGAAACCAACCTTGGTGTTAGCGCACAACAAAACTTTGGCCGCACAACTGTATTCTGAGTTTAAGAATTTATTTCCTGAAAATGCGGTCGAATATTTTGTTTCCTATTATGACTATTATCAACCGGAAGCATTTATTCCAAGCAGCGGAACTTATATTGAAAAGGACTTGTCGATCAATGAGGAGATCGAAAAACTTCGGTTGAGTACCACCTCTTCCTTACTTTCCGGAAGACGTGATGTATTGGTGGTTGCCTCGGTTTCTTGTCTCTACGGAATTGGAAATCCGGTAGAATTTCAGAAGAACGTGATCAGCTTAAAAAGCGGACAAATACTTTCGCGAACCAAACTATTACACAAGTTAGTACAAAGCTTGTATTCTAGGACAGAGGCAGAATTCCACCACGGTCGTTTCCGAATTAAAGGAGACACGGTTGATGTGTTTCCGAGTTATGCAGACACGGCCTTCAGAATACATTTTTTTGGAGATGAAATTGAAGAGATCGAAGCTTTTAATCCGGAGAATAATGAAGTAGTAGAAAAATACGACCGATTGAATATTTATCCGGCCAATATGTTTGTGACTTCTCCCGATGTGTTGCAAGGTGCTATTAAAGACATACAAGATGATCTGGTAAAACAGGTATCTTATTTCAAAGAAATTGGAAAACATTTAGAAGCCAAACGATTGGACGAACGCACCAATTTTGATCTAGAAATGATACGAGAATTAGGCTATTGTAGCGGAATCGAGAATTATTCTCGCTATTTGGACCAACGTAAACCGGGAACGCGACCCTTTTGCTTATTGGACTATTTCCCTGATGATTATCTCATGATCGTAGATGAAAGTCATGTTTCCATTCCTCAAGTAGGTGCCATGTATGGTGGGGATCGATCTCGTAAAGAGAATTTGGTAGAATACGGGTTCAGACTTCCGGCTGCAATGGATAACAGACCTTTAAAGTTTGAAGAGTTTGAAGCATTACAAAATCAAGTGATCTATGTAAGCGCTACTCCGGCCGATTACGAACTCGAAAAGAGTGGTGGGGTCTTTGTAGAACAGATTATTCGACCGACAGGCTTGTTGGACCCACCAATTGAAGTGCGTCCCAGCTTGAACCAGATAGACGATCTTTTGGAAGAGATGCAATTGCGTATTGAAAAAGATGAACGCGTATTAGTGACCACGCTTACGAAACGAATGGCAGAAGAATTGACAAAGTATCTAACTCGTATACAGATTCGATGTCGTTACATTCATAGCGATGTAGATACCTTAGAACGGGTTGAGATCATGCAAGACCTTCGATTGGGATTATTTGATGTGTTGGTAGGTGTAAATTTATTACGCGAAGGCTTAGATCTTCCGGAAGTATCATTAGTTGCCATCTTGGACGCTGACAAAGAAGGCTTTTTGAGAAGTGCTAGGTCGTTGACCCAGACCGTTGGGCGTGCCGCTCGTCATTTAAATGGAAAAGCGATCATGTATGCCGATAAGATCACTAAAAGTATGCAAGACACCATTGATGCTACAGAATACAGACGTGAGAAGCAAATAGCCTATAATACCGAGCACAATATCACTCCGACAGCGATCAAGAAGTCGTTTGAGAATGCGTTGACCAAATCGAAACAACAGGCGTATACTTTTGAAACAGCAGATACATTGGCTGCTGCAGAACCGGATGACGAATATCTAACACAGGCACAACTGGAAAAGAAAATTCGAGATACCAGAAAAGCTATGGAAACTGCCGCCAAGGATTTGGATTTTATGATGGCTGCGAAACTACGTGACAAGATCAAAACACTTCAGAAGTCGTTGGAAGCTGTTAAAGAGTAGCAACAGATGTGTACCGCGCGTATAGTGCGAAGATAAAAAACACCCCTTTCTTTATTTGAATAATCTCCTTCAGAATAAAAACTACATCAAAATTTTATTTTGTTAGGATTCCTTACTATTTTTGAAAGGCAATAGTGCAACATCATTAATTACTTTCAATCATGAGTAAATCAATTTTTTATCACGCAGGATGCCCCGTATGTGTTAGTGCCGAGCAAGATCTAATAAGTCTCATTGGTGACAACAAGGTCGAAGTTGTCCATCTAGGGCAGCAAAGAGAACGAATTAAAGAAGCTGAAAATGCGGGTGTAAAATCGGTACCGGCATTGGTGACTCCCAATGGAAACGCCTTGCACATTAACTTTGGAGCTTCTATGGAAGATGTTAAGGCCTAATATTTTTAATATTTAATTAGGATTGCTAACTTTGCCTGTCGAACCACCTTCGGCAGGCTCTTTTATGAACGATAGTATTTTTAATCCCGAACAACAGCAACAAGACCTCTCCAGCAAGATCGTCGCAGGGCTGGAACGTATTTCCGAAGTATTTAAAATACTGATATGGGAAAAGGCTAAAATAGTTGGATTAAGTCCGATTCAAATTCAGTTACTACTATTTATTGCATTTCATAAACAGGAAATGTGTAGTGTAAGTCATTTAGCAAAAGAATTTAATGTCACCAAACCGACTATAAGTGACGCCATACGAATGCTCCATAAAAAAGAATTAATAATAAAAGATTATTCCTCTCCGGATAGCCGCAGTTATACGATCCTTTTATCGCAACGCGGTCGGCAAATGGTTTCTGAAACCGGCGATTTCGCTGCACCTTTAAAAAATAAATTAACGAATTTCGAACAAAGTGAATTAGAAAGTTTGTTCGCTACCGTAAGTCAGTTGATCTATAAACTGAATCACAACGGGATATTAACCATTCAGCGTATGTGTTTTGCTTGTACGTTTTACGAACGTCAGAGCAGCCATGACTACTGTAACCTTTTGAAGAAACCGCTGGCGAACAATGATATTCGATTGGACTGTCCAGAATTTAAGGAGAACGTTTAATTAGCGTTCAATTAACCTAAGAGTGCATTATAGGTCAGGATCCTAGCGATCATCTCTCTTTTTTGAAGCAACGACATTCCCTTTTACGCTGCGGTAATGTTTATGCTGACCTTAACATATTTCAATCTTACTTTTTATATCTTCTTGGTCATGAAGAAACAAGCGTTAATAGACCTCTCGAACAAAGTAATTCCTGAATCTATAAAGAAGGAAGCAATGACTGCACTGTCACATTTTCCTGAATTGCACGAATGCGAGATCACGTTTCGGTTTAAAGACAATATAAAAAAGTCGACCATGCAAGCCCAACCTACTTGGAAAAGTTTCTTTAAGCCAAGAAGGCATCGATCGTACATTATTCTAATAAGCAGAAAGATACAGATCGAGCAAGAAGAATTTACAATTGCCGATATTCCCAGTGATGTAATTACGGGTTGGTTGGGACATGAGCTAGGGCATGTAATGGATTATCGCGATCGTAGTGGTATTGGTATGTTGATCTTCGGAATTAAATATCTCTTTTCTAAAACTCATATTAAAGAAGTGGAACGTGCGGCAGACACTTATGCCATACAGCATGGCATGGCCGATTATATTTTAGCAACCAAGAATTTTATTTTGGACCACGCACATATTTCAGAAAAATATAAAGAACGAATTAGAAGATTATATATGTCCCCCGAAGAGGTAATGGAGCTATTAAAAGAAGGTTCGTTAGAAGAAGCAGTTAGCTAATAGAGGCAACGAACGATTCCCATTCTTGAAACTTTTCCTCATTCATTACCCGTTCCATTTTTACTTGTCCACCTTTCTTCTTGTTCTTGGCATTCCATTCGTAAAACACATTTGGCGATACCTTATGCACTTTCACCCCATTTAAGGCCTTTCCTCTAGCGACTTTATAATTTTTATTCGCCGTAGCAAGCGCATTGTCTAAGGCTTCGGAAAGTTTACTGCTATCAATATCACCTTCAGTTCCTAAATACCAATGGTGGTAAAATTCGTCATCGATCTTTACGGCAGCTAAAGTGAATTCCGGGATCTCAATATCAAATTTTTGTTCCAATTCTCGTAAAGCGGTTTCCATTTTATTGACCGACAATTGAGAACCTACGACGTTTAAAAAGAATTTTGTTCGCCCTGTGATCTTTATTTCTGCGCGTTCTACATCGGTAAAGGCGATGGTATCTCCTATTAAATAACGCCAAGCCCCAGACACCGTGCTCATGATCAATACATAGTCGGTATCCTTTTTAACTTCTCCTAAGCTAAGTGCTGGTGCATCATCAACTAACGACCCATCTTGATTTATATACTCTGGTTTAAAGGGTACAAATTCAAAATAAATTCCATTATCGGTTACTAATTTCATTGCAGTTGTTTCGGGTCGCTGCTGAAAGGCGATAAATCCTTCGGAAGCCAAATAGGTATCGATAACTGTAATAGGATGAGCCAATAACTTATTAAAACTCTTCTCATAAGGCTGAAAAGCCACTCCCCCACTTGTATATACTTGTAGGTTTGGCCAGATATCATGAATGGTATCTGCATTGTGATAAGCGATCACTTCTTTCATCATTAATTCCATCCATGAAGGTATTCCGCTCAAGGCACCAATATCCCATTCTTTAGCACGTTTTGCAATAGTTTGCACACGTTGGTCCCAATCGGGTATTTTCGCAATTTCCTCTCCCGGTTTATAGTACCCTTGAAACCAAAACGGAATATTACTTGCGCTTATACCACTTATTTCGCCTTCTAAAAATTCATCACGCTCTTCCAGGTCTGTTGAGCTTCCCAACATCATGATCTCCTTTTCGAAGAAGTCGGTAGGAAGGTCGAAGTTCGACAAGGCTCCTACCTGCTTTATCCCGGTAGTTCGTATCGCATCGATCATCGCATCTGTTACCGGAATTCGTTTACTCGTCTTACCTGTAGTCCCACTGCTTAACGCAAAATAAGAAGGTTTTCCCGGCCAGGTTATATCTTCTAATCCGTCTTGCACACGATTCCACCATTCTTCTTTCATTTTATTATAGTCATGGTAAGGAATCGTTTCAGCGAATTCTTTTTCTATGGTTGTAGCATCTAGTATTTTCCGGAAACCGTAATACTTTCCGAAGGCAGTATCCTTTGCTTTTTCCAACAGTGAGATTAGTACTTCTTTTTGTGCTTCTACCGGAGACGGTTCAGAAACAAGGGAACCTCTTAATTCGATTGCACTTTTTATAATAGATCCTAAAATTGCCATATGATTTGGTATAATTCGGTTTTAAAAATAGCTAAATCTGTAGCTCGAACCTTCTTTTTAATGGAAGTTTAACCTTTTACTTTCGGCTGCTAATTGAGTATCTTTGTCTTATGACACACCATCCAGATTCGGTTCGAATAAACAAAGCGATTAGTGACAGTGGGTACTGTTCGCGAAGACAGGCAGACACTTTAATTGAGCAAGGACGTGTCACTATAAATGGTACGGTTGCGACCTTAGGAGACCGTGCTATGCCGGATGATGAGATCATGGTTGACAACAAAAAGATCACCGAAAATGACAATCTTGTCTATATCATGTTAAACAAACCGGTTGGGATTACATGCACTACCGATCAACGAGTGAAAGGCAATGTGGTCGATTTTATAGGGCACACGGAGCGAATATTTCATGTAGGAAGATTAGATAAGCCCAGTGAAGGACTGTTACTTATGACCAATGACGGTGATATTGTGAATAAAATTCTGCGTGCTGGGAATCGCCACGAAAAAGAATATATCGTTACGGTTGATCGTCCTATTACCGAGGACTTTTTAAAAAGGATGCGAAATGGAATTCCTATTCTTGATACCGTTACAAAAAAATGTGAGGTTGAACAGATAAGTCGGTTTATTTTTAGGATCGTTTTGGTGCAAGGGCTTAACCGACAAATTAGAAGGATGTGCGAATATCTGGGCTACGAGGTAACTGCATTGCAGCGCATTCGGATCATGAATATCACCCTAGGAGACCTACCCGTAGGGAAATGGAGAGATCTTACCGAAAAAGAGTTGCAAGGACTCAAGGACGCAGTTTCAGATTCTAAGAACATACCTCAAGCCGCTAGGACACAAAGTACAGGAGGCAAAAGACGCAGAGGTCGGCAACATTAGGGCATAAAAAAACCACGCACCGATTGAGTAGCGCGTGGTCATTTTCAACTAACTAACCAAATTAAATTTCAATTATGAAATCTCAACCATTCTTTTAATTTCTTTCTGCTCTTCTTTCTTTGCCAAGGCAATTGTTAAGACACCATTTTCGTAAGACGCTTTGATATCTTCTGTATTTACATTTTCCGGCAAATTGAAAGATCGCTTAAAACTAGTATAGTTGAATTCTTTTCTCGTATACTTCGTTTCTTTTTCTTTTTCTGAAGTTTCCTGCTCTTTTGAATCGCTTTTTGAAGCAACTTCCGAAGTGATATTTAACACCATATCATCTACTTCAATTGAGAAGTTTTCCTTCGTTAATCCAGGAGCCGCCAACTCGATTACAAAGTTCGCAAAATTCTCTTGAATATTCACCGCTGGAATGCTAAAGTTTTCATAATTAGGCACATCCAAGCGATTTTCATTAAATAGCTCGTCAAAAATTGACGGGAACCAAACGTTATTTCTTTTAACTACTTTCATATCATTATATTATATTTTATACTCATTTTTTTCAAGCTGAGTATAGCAAATTAAATTCCATTTCAATTTTCAAGTCATTTTGTCGTTAACCCATCAATTTTTCAAGTCATTTTGTCTTGTGAAATATCAGTGACGAGTATTTTTAATTCATTTTTAAGAAAAACAGTCAGGAATATACCTACATTTAAAGTCAATTGGCTGTGATTTTATGAAACATCTCTACATTAGACTGCTTACTTTTTTCAATACCATTAAGAGTAAAATTGCATTTTACCCTACTCTGCTTTCTGTTTTAGGAATTATTTGGGCCTTCACTATGGTCTCTTTGGAAGGGAACGGAATTTCAAAACGGTTGATGGAAGTTGCGCCGAGTCTACTGCTTGAAGATGGAGACACCGCACTTACGATCATGAGTGTTTGCATTGGAGGTCTCATCTCCATGATGGTGTTTAGTTTCTCTATGGTAATGCTCTTATTAAGTCAGGCATCCAGCAACTTCTCACCGCGATTGTTACCCGGACTTATCTCAGACAAGCGGCACCAGATTATCTTAGGCACCTATCTAGCCACTATATTGTATAACATTTTTACGTTATTCGCCATTGAACCCGATGATGAAAAATACAGTCTTCCGGGGCTTTCCATTTTGCTTGGGATTATACTTACCATATTGTGCCTATGTTTGTTCATCTATTTTATCCACAATATCTCTCAAAGCATTCAGATCAATAATATATTGGATGATATTTTCGACAAATCCAGACGTAGACTTTCCGAAGCCATAGAAAAGGAAGATAAAAAAGATGAGTCGCTACTTGAATCCTTTCCGAACACTTCAAATTGGCACAGTTATACCACCATCAAAAGTGGCTATTTTCAGAATATATCCTTTAAGAACATCTTAGGAATTTGCAAGGAACTTGATACTCGACTTTACTTTATGGTGCCTAAAGGGTTATTTGTCCTACAACATGCACCGTTCATCAAGTCGGAGAAGGAATTGGATGAAGAATCGGTAAAGCGGATCCTATCTAATATTAATTTTTCACGCGGAGAACTCGTAGAGGACAACTATATCTTGGCCTTTAAGCAAATTACCGAGATCATAGTAAAAGCGATGTCGCCTGGAATCAACGATCCCGGGACTGCTATAAATGCGATCGATTACCTAACCGAACTACTTGCGCTACGTATGAAAAAGCGAGATTCGGGCGTGTTGGTCCACGAGGAAAAAGCTTATATCAAGATGGCTGTGGTGACTTTTGAAGAACTGCTTTATAATGTCATGGCATCTATTCGCACCTATTGTAAGCACGATCCTATTTTAGTTCAGAAACTACTTTGGATGCTCTATTATTTAAAATCGGAATCGGTTTGCAGAGAAGTCTATAAAGAGTGTATAGAAAATGAGCTCGCTCTGCTTCTGAAGGTGTCTCAGCAAGCTTTGGACACCGAAGAAGACATTGAGGCCATAAAGGCGTATAGCAATAGGTTTTAGTTGTAATAGGTCTGAAAGATCTTCATCAATTCCTCTGTAGGGATCACATTGTTGTCGTATGTTTCCATTCGTTGCAAAATTTGATCTAACACACCGGGACGGATTCCTAGTTTTAGTCCGAAATTTCGCACTGCGACGATCTCTTTTTCATGCGTTTCATTGTCTACGTTCATTACCAGCACCAATTTGTAGAAATGGGTAATTCGTTCTAATTCGGTATACAATACTTTAGAAGGTTGGGGATGGTGAAAAAGTGTGTTTACTTCTTCTGAACTAACGCCCATACGGGCGGCAATACGCACTATAAAATCATATTCACTATCGGTCACCTTCTCGTCGGCTTTAGCCAGTTGAATTAGGTCACTAATAAGTGCTTGGTTTTCTTGGTTTCTCATAGGTCTAAAATAAAAAAATCCCGATTGATGAGAACGGGATTTTAATTTTTTTTGAAACTCTAAGGTCACATAGTCACTCTAACTGGCAGTTTATAAGAAACACCTTGTTTCAGTTCTACCTCGAGTTTATGATAATTAAGACGCCTTTTCACAAAGGCTTCTAACTCTTGGTTTGCAGTTTCTACAGATAACACTACAACTTCATTTTTTTCATTCAAAATAAATGAAACTTGTGCGTACATCTCCTGATCTAGCTTAAAATCAGGGTTTTCAAGTAGTTTTCCAAATTCTTCCGTTGTAGGATTGTCGTCATTTACTGCAGGTAGTGCAGCAGCCGAAAGGCTAGTTCCAATTAGTAGGGCAAAGGCCACTACAAGTGCATTTAGTTTTTTCATGCTATTCGTTTTAAAGATTGATATACTTAATAGACAGCCTAGACCGCCAAAATGTTACCAATATTTTAAAAGATTAACAATATTTTAACGCAACCATTTGATTATCAACAAAAAAAGCCTTGATTGACTCAAGGCTTTTCAACTAATTATGCGTTTTATTACGAAAGTACTTGTTGTACCTTGTCTGCAGCTTCTTGAAACTCGATCGCACTTTGAACGTCTAATCCGCTGTTATCGATCAGCTCCTTTGCAATATCTGCATTGGTTCCTTGTAGGCGTACAATAATAGGTACTTCAATGTTCCCCATATTCTTATACGCATCTACGATTCCCTGGGCTACACGATCACATCGAACGATCCCTCCAAAGATATTTACCAAGATCGCTTTTACATTCGGGTCTTTTAAGATAAGTTTGAATGCGGCCTCTACGCGCTCGGCATCTGCAGTACCCCCAACATCTAAGAAGTTTGCCGGTTCTCCGCCCGCTTGTTTAATAAGATCCATAGTTGCCATTGCCAGTCCGGCGCCGTTTACCATACATCCTACATTTCCGTCCAGATCTACATAGTTAAGTCCCACTTCTTTGGCTTCCACTTCTGCGGGATTCTCCTCTCGCTTATCACGCATCGCCATATAGTCTTTATGACGAAACAAGGCATTATCATCTAGACTTACTTTAGCATCTACAGCAATAATTCTATCATCACTGGTCTTTAATACCGGGTTGATCTCAAACAAAGAAGAATCACTATTCGTATAGGCTTTGTATAGCGCGGTTACGAATTTGGTCATTTCTTTAAATGCCTTCCCACTAAGTCCAAGGTTAAAAGCAACACGTCTTGCTTGAAAAGGTAAAATTCCTGTCGCCGGATCTATTTCCTCATGAAAGATCAAATGCGGTGTCTCCTCGGCAACTGTTTCAATGTCCATTCCACCTTCTGTAGAATACATGATCATGTTACGGCCTGTGCTTCTATTTAACAATACACTCATATAATACTCTTCAGGCTCATTATCGCCCGGGTAATATACATCTTCGGCTATAAGAACTTGATGTACTTTTTTTCCTTCTGCACTTGTTTGTGGCGTGACGAGATTCATACCAATGATTTGATTTGAGATCTGCTCCACTTCTTGTAGGTTTTTAGCGAGCTTTACTCCGCCACCTTTACCACGTCCACCTGCATGAACCTGGGCCTTAATAACGTGCCAACCGGTACCTGTTTCCTCGGTCAATTTTTTAGCTGCATTAACTGCTTCTTCCGGTGTAGTAGCAACGATTCCGCGTTGTATCTCAACTCCAAAACTGTTTAATATTTCTTTTCCTTGATATTCGTGTAGATTCATAATAGCCTGTTATACGTTTTCAGATCAGCAAAAATAGCAAATTCTATAGGATTGTACCATTCTTTTGTTGAGTTCTTCGGAAAAGCTTTCAGAAAAAATAATTGAAAATTTTATGGTTTTCTTAATGAAGAATCCTACGCTAGCTATTAATTTTACGCCCTTAATTCAAAAACAAATAAAAAATGACACACCAAGACCTTTTGTCTGTAGTTCGGGAATATGAAAGTCCCTTGTATGTTTACGATGCTTCAAAAATTGAGGCACAATATAAACGTCTAAGCACTGCATTCAAGGGAGTCAAACAGTTACGAATTCACTATGCTGTAAAAGCGCTGTCTAATATTACTGTTTTGAAGTTTTTAAATAAGCTTGGTGCCGGCTTGGATACCGTGTCCATTCAAGAAGTTCGGCTAGGGTTAGAGGCAGGGGTAGCACCTCAACACATCATTTACACACCCAACGGTGTGTCCTTAGAGGAGATTGAAAAAGCGGCACAGTTAGGCGTTCAGATAAACATCGATAATTTATCGATCCTTGAACAATTTGGAACTCGTTATCCGGACACACCGGTTTGCATACGTATTAATCCGCATGTTATGGCGGGCGGTAACACAAACATTTCTGTAGGTCATATCGATAGTAAATTTGGTATCTCTATTCACCAGCTACCACATATTGAACGGATTGTTAAGAATACCAAGATGAACATTAACGGTATCCACATGCATACCGGTAGCGATATTTTAGATATTGATGTATTTCTATATGCATCTGAGATCTTATTCGAAACAGCCAAGCATTTTGATAATTTGGAGTTTATCGACTTCGGAAGTGGATTTAAGGTGCCCTACAAAGCCGGTGATATTGAAACCAACGTAGAAGAACTGGGGAAAAAACTTAGCAAGCGCTTTAACGAGTTTTGTAAGGAGTATGGTAAAGAGCTTACACTTGCTTTCGAACCCGGCAAGTTCTTAGTGAGTGAAGCGGGTACGTTTTTGGCGCAAGTAAACGTAGTAAAACAAACCACATCTACGGTATTTGCGCAGATAGATAGCGGTTTTAACCACTTTATACGACCAATGCTGTACGGGTCGCAACATGAAATCGAGAACATTTCGAACCCGAAAGGGCGAGAGCGCTTTTACAGTGTGGTAGGGTATATTTGTGAGACCGACACCTTTGCCAATAATCGTCGAATTTCAGAAATAAGAGAAGGAGATATTTTAGCTTTTAGCAATGCCGGTGCGTATTGTTTTACCATGGCAAGTAATTATAATTCTCGATACCGTCCTGCCGAAGTACTATGGTACGAGGGTAAAGGACATCTTATTAGAAAACGAGAAACTTTTGACGACATCATCAAAAACCAAGTCGTGATCGACCTATAACACAAAAGCCCTCCTAGGAGGGCTTTTTTAGTTACAGTTGTAAAATTGAGTATCTTTAATCATCAAATTAGCGATTATGAAAAACTTTGATTGGACTCAATTTAGCAGAAAGATTGCGGTACAGACAGAACCACAAACGCTATACAACGCCTGGGCCATACCAAGCGAGATCGAAAAATGGTTCTTAAGTGATGCCCAATATTACGATGCATCCCGAAACCAAAAGTCAAAAGCAACTGCGATTGAAGCTGGAGATACGTATGAGTGGCAATGGCATCTATGGAATGTCACGGAAAAAGGAACAATCACGAAAGCCAATGGAAGTGATCATATTCAATTTACATTTGCGGGGAATTGCCATGTAGATGTTTCTATAGCGCCGTATGACAAAGGAAGCATTGTAACCTTATCGCAAACTAATATTCCAACCGATGAAAAATCAAAGCAAAATATTCGACTTGGCTGTGATCGCGGCTGGTCCTTTTACTTGGTCAATTTAAAATCGGTTTATGAGGGTGGACTGGATCTGCGAAATAAGGACGCCGATCTCCAACCAATGCTCAATAATTAGAAATAAAAAAGGCCGCCAGAAAGGCAGCCTTTGTATCACGAATAAACCTCACTTTATTCGTAAATCAATAATTATGTATACTAATCTCTAAATCAACATAACACTAGCATATACGCTAATAATGAGATCATGGTTTTTTAGATTATTGCTTTAACGAATAATTAACACGAACCGGAACAATAAACGATCCAATTACAACCTAGCCATTTGTTTCTTAGCATCTTCAAATTCGCCAACCATATCCTTTACGATTTCTGCAGCCGGTTTTATATTGTGGATCAATCCGGCAATTTGACCAATCTCAAGTTCGCCCTCATCAAGGTCTCCTTCGAACATTCCTTTTTTTGCCCGTGCTCGGCCAAGTAATTTAATAAGATCTTCCTTGGTAGGATTCTTTGTATAGAGGTCCATGACATCTTCAAAGAATTTATTTTTCAGCATTCGTACCGGTGCAAGTTCTTTTAGCGTAAGTAAGGTATCCCCTTCTTTCGCTTCTACCACCATCTTTTTGAATTTTCGATGGGAAGAAGATTCTTCCGAAGCAACAAAACGACTGCCCACCTGTACCCCATCGGCACCAAGTATCATGGCAGCTAACATTCCTTTACCGGTTGCGATACCACCTGCCGCAATAAGCGGAATTGAAATTTGTTCTTTAACCATGGGTATAAGTGTGAAGGTCGTAGTCTCTTCACGACCGTTATGCCCTCCAGCTTCAAAACCCTCAGCAACTACAGCATCGACTCCGGCTTCTTCAGCTTTTAAAGCGAATTTCACACTACTTACCACATGCACGACAGTAATATCATGCTCTTTTAATTTTGCGGTGTAGGTTTTCGGATTTCCGGCAGATGTGAAGACGATCTTTACACCTTCCTCAATAATTATATCGATAATAGTATCGATATCTGGATATAACATTGGGACGTTGACACCAAACGGCTTAGTGGTCGCCTTTTTACATTTCACAATGTGCTCTCGTAGCACTTCGGGATACATAGAACCGGCCCCTAAAAGACCCAATCCGCCGGCATTACTTACCGCACTTGCCAATCGCCAACCACTATTCCAGATCATTCCCGCTTGAATTAACGGGTATTGTATATTAAAAAGTTCGGTGATTTTGTTTTGCACTAGTACTCTTTTATTAGTTTATAACTTGTAGTTTGATTGTTAGATCGAATATTCGCGATATAGACTCCTGTACTTAATTCCGAAACGTTTATCGTATTTTTCACGTTTGTAATAGCCTTGCGCACTAACAGCTCACCTAACACATTGTATAACGTAAACACAGCTTCTTCCGCTCCTTGCGGAAAAGAAACATTGATTTTATCTTTTATCGGATTTGGATAGATCGCGAATTGTTGCGCTTTTAGTTGTTCCTCCACTCCAAGTAAGGTCAAAGCATTGTAA
The DNA here is from genome assembly GCF_003333325.1 of Candidatus Ulvibacter alkanivorans. GTDB lineage: Bacteria > Bacteroidota > Bacteroidia > Flavobacteriales > Flavobacteriaceae > Ulvibacter_A > Ulvibacter_A alkanivorans. The sequence goes on from NZ_QOLC01000080.1 coordinate 59,954, forward strand.
GCCGCTTCAAAATTAGGGATTCCATAGCCCATTTGGTCGGTTGGATTTTCAAATAAATGAGCAGATTCACGAATAATCTGCATTAATTGATAGTTGGGTGTTTCCGGTCTCGATTGCCATAAACTGGCAACAGCTCCGGCCATTATGGGAGAACTAAAAGAAGTACCGTTGGCCGACGTTACATTTCCGTTTTGGTCTACTACGGCTGCACCTAGGCCTTGCGCCATTACATCAGGTTTTACTCGTCCGTCTACGGTGGGACCAATAGAACTAAAAAAAGCATAATCTTCTTGCGAATCTACTGCACCTATGGTTAAGATGCCCGGCGCATCACCCGGAGTTCCTGCAAATACAAAACTGTTATCTCCATCATTTCCTGCCGAAGTAACCAACAACATTCCCTTATCGAAAGCGTGGTTCGCTCCTCTTGCAGCAATGGTCGTTTGCCCGTCCAGATCGCTATAACTATGTGTGTAATCTTCATCATCGTAATCTTGATATCCTAAGGAAGTGTTTACCACATCCACTCCAAGACTGTCCGATCGTTCTAACGCTTCTACCCACCAAGCTTCTTCTACGGGATTTTCGCTGGGAGCAAATTCGGTCCTAAATAAATAGTAGGATGCTTCAGGTGCCGTTCCAACAAAACTTCCGTTTAACAAACCGGCCGCATTGCTTAAAGTTAGACTTCCATGCGAGCCCGTTCCATCGACATCGATTTGTCTTTCGGCGAAATCGTACGTACCTAAGAGACGTCCTTCAGAAATCATTTCAGAAAAAGCAGGGTTCGTATCAATATTAGGAAATCCACTATCCATAAAAGCGACTACCATGTCTTCTCCCGTAAAATCGAGTTCATGTAAAAAATCCACAGCGATCATTTCAGTTTGATTGGTCGCATCTCCATAATTGTAATCGATACGAGACTCTTGCTCAAATTTGCTGGTGGTTGTTTGCGCAGGAGCTGAAAAATTTAAACTCTTATCGAGAAACTCTACACCGGTCACAAAGGTAAGATTCGTTAGATCTTGAATATTAGATAGTGAACCCCGTACATACGCAGCGTTCATCCATTTTGACTTGGCATGAACGGTTATGCCCGCAGTATTCTTTAACTGTGTTATATAACTTTCGGTTACCGGCACGTCACGTTCATCGATAGGTACATTATGAAGTTGTTTTCGATCGATCGCCTCTTGCGTTAGTATGGTTATTGGATTAGCAATAGAAGCATCTACGTTCTCCTTATCGGTAAAAAACACCAGTGCGTCTTCTTGGGCGTATCCACCGATAGAGACCAAAAAGAGTAGTATTATAATTAAGTTCTTTTTCATTGTATTTTTTTAAGCAATTACACCGCTTCCAATTAGTTCTTCACCAAGATACCAAGCCACGAATTGACCTTCGGTGATCGCTGATTGCGGATTCACAAATATAACATAAAGTCCATTAGCAGTTTGATGCAAGGTTGCGTCCTCTAAGGGTTGTCGGTATCGAATTCGAGCCTTTACTTCCATAGTTTCTCCTTCACTCAATCGTAGGTCCTCCCGAACCCAATGCGTTTCTTCCTGTGTTACATAAAGACCGCGTCTATACAATCCCGGGTGATCTTTTCCTTGTCCGGTGTAAATCACATTAGAGTCAACATCGGTTTCTATAACGAACAAAGGTTCTTTGGTCCCACCTACGGCTAAACCCTTGCGTTGTCCTTTTGTAAAATAATGGGCTCCTTGGTGTTTTCCCACTATCTTGCCATCGGTTGTGGAGTAGCTTGGTTTTTGGGAGAGATAGCTTAGTTTTTCTTCTTCGGAAGCAAACTCGGGCGATTCATTAGTGTAGGTAGCAAGATTGGCCGGAACTTCTACTATAACTCCTTCTTTTGGCGCTAACTGCTGCTGAAGGAATTCGGGCAGTCGTACCTTTCCGATAAAACACAACCCTTGCGAGTCCCTTTTCTCTGCTGTAATTAGCCCTTGTTCTGAAGCAATTTTACGCACTTCGGGTTTTAATAACTCACCAACCGGAAAAAGGGTCTTCGCCAATTGCTCCTGTGACAACTGACATAAAAAATAAGATTGATCTTTATTTGGGTCCTTTCCGGAAAGTAGTCGATACGTAGTTGTGCCGTTGTCTTTCAATTCATCCTTACGACAATAATGACCCGTAGCCACATAATCGGCTCCCAATTCGAGTGCAATTTTCATAAACACATCGAATTTTATCTCACGATTACAAAGCACATCAGGATTAGGTGTTCTTCCCATTTCATATTCGTGGAACATATAATCAACGATCTTTTCCTTGTATTGTTCACTAAGGTCGACTGTTTGAAAAGGGATGCCTAGTTTTTGAGCGACCAACATAGCGTCATTACTATCTTCTAACCAAGGGCATTCATCAGAAATAGTAACCGAATCGTCGTGCCAATTTTTCATAAACAGGCCAATAACATCGTATCCCTGCTCTTTCAGAAGATAGGCTGCAACACTGGAGTCCACTCCGCCGCTAAGTCCGACAACTACACGTTTCATCTTTTAATAATTCAGATTGCAAATTTACAATAAATTAGAGAGTATTTGAGGTGGGGCACAACCCGTCTTCGATGCTAAACTTATTGTCTTGAAGGGTTGGGTTTGGGATATGTTTCCTCCACTTCGATCTTTCCATTTTTATAATACTGCCATAGCCCATCTTTCTTACCATTTTTATACTGACCTTTAATGGTAACATTTCCGAAGGCATCAAAATATACAGCCGGACCGTGAAGCTGACCGTCCTTATACAGCAACTTTTTTAACAATACACCGTCTGGTGCGTAGAATAAGTTTTCACCGTGTCGTTCTCCTTTTGCGTAGGTCACCGTTTCGGTGATCGTACCGTTTGGATAATATACCGTGCTTACACCGTCTAATTTTCCATCGACATAGTGTTGACGTTCCATCACTTGATCTGACTTCTCGTGGTAATAGACCCATTCCCCTATTCGCGCCTTTCCGTTCATGTGTCCTTCACTTACTAATTTCCCTTTGATGGTATAATACGAAACTTTGGCAATGGGATTATCTCGGTTAAACTCTTTAATGACCGTAGGTTGATCTTTGCACTCCTCACAGTAAAACTTAAATACCCCAACTTCTTTGCCATGTTCAAACTGTCCTTGATAGCGTAGTTGCTGAGAGGACGGGTAGGTCTTTTTCCAAATACCATGACGCTTCCCCTCAGCATCTGTTTGATTAATAGCTTCTTGTGCCTGAACAGAAGCTAACGTGAAGAATATTCCGAAGAAAATAAAAAGACGATCGCTCATAAGTATCTTTTAAGTTGATAACGATTAAAAAAGCATAGTATTAACCTGGCTGTGGATATTTCAAAAAATATACCACAAGTAAGTAATCGAATCTACGAGCTATTATTTCTTAGCTGCTTTCTTCTGTTGTTCTGCTTGCTCCATCATTTCTGCCATCTTTCGCTGAAAACGATTTTGCTTTTTAGGCTTTTTCTTGTTCTCTTGGATCTTGGCACGTATCTTTTCTTCATCTAAAATGAAGTTCTTGATCACCAACATAATACCAATGGTAATTAAGTTGGAAGTAAGATAGTATAATGACAATCCACTTGCGTAATTATTAAAGAACACCAACATAAACAGCGGAGACAAGTACATTAGGAATTTCATATTAGGCATTCCGGGTTGTTGTGCTGCCTGCATGCTTTGCCCCATGGTCATCATCATATAAATAAAGATGGCTATCGATGCCAGGATGGGGAACAAACTCACGTGGTCACCATAAAATGGGATATGGAATGGTAATTCTGCTATCGTATCATAACTCGAAAGGTCATCGGCCCATAAAAAGCTTTTTTGGCGCAGATCGAAAGCGGTTGGGAAAAAGGTAAACAATGCATAGAACACCGGGATCTGTAACAGTGCAGGTAAACACCCTTTTAACGGGCTGGCTCCTGCTACATTTTGAAGTTTCATCGTTTCCTGCTGAATCTTCATTTTGTTATCCTTGTACTTTTCACGTATCGCATCTAACTCGGGACGCAGCACTTTCATCTTGGCTTGCGACAGGTACTGTTTGTATTGTACCGGCGACAATGCTAATTTGATCAAGATAGTAAGTACGATTATTGCAATTCCTGCAGGTAAGAACCCACTTAAAAAGCCAAACAATGGTATAATGATATATTTATTGATCGTACCAAAAATACCCCAGCCCAATGGCATAGCCTCATCTAAGTTTCGATCGTAGTCTTTAAATATCTGATAATCGGTGGGACCATAATACATATTCATATCGTATGCCAACGAACCGCCTTTGGGTTCTAACAACATCTTTGCACCGTACTGTTTTGTAAATACAGTATCTATTTCTTCGTCTTCCACCAAGTCACGAGACGTTAACGTAACTTCTTTAAACGGCGTATCGGTGAGAAGCATAGAGCTAAAGAAATGTTGACGAAAGTTCATCCATGTTACGTCTGTTTCTATCTCAGAATCTTCGCCGGTGGGTGATAATTTTGAATGATCGCCATCTTCATATTCGTAGGTAAGTCTCGAATAGCGATTCTCGTAGGTGATACTTTTTGCATGTCGATACCCTTTTAAACGCCAATCCAAGTACATGGGTTGGGAAGTGTTCACCACATTTTCTAATCCTTGTGATTTTATACTGAAACCAAGCATATAATCGCTTGGTGACAGCTCATACCTATATTCAATATAAGCGGTTTCTGAAGTTTTAAGTCGCATGGTCAACACGCTGTTCTCACCATTTTTTGAAAGCGACGGTTCGAAATATAAATCTTCAGAATTCAACATACGATTTTCTGAAGTAAACTGTAAGTTTAGTGAGCTGTTGCCATCCTTAATGAGGTAGACCGGAATTGAATCGTAGGTACTATGGTTCTTAAGACGGGCTTCGGTAATATAGCCTCCTTTATTACTAACCGTAAGCGATAACACGTCATTTTCGATGACCGTAGTCGCATCGGTAGCAGAAGGTAACGTCCCCGAATAGGCAAAAGATCCCAACCTGTTCTTAAGTTGCTCGAGCGCAAGAGAATCTTGTGTGTTTGCTGCTGAAAGATCTTCGGTGGCTTCAGTAAGTGTGACATCTGTTTCAGCATTTTGCTGGTCTTCAACCTCTTTTTCCTTTGCTGCTGCTTCTGTTCTAGCTTTTTCGGCTTGTATCTCTTCTTCCGAAGGGCCGTTCATATACAACATCCAAACGAGGATACCACCTATTAAGATAAAACCAATAAGGGAATTAACATCAAATTTCTTTTCTTCCATATGTCTTGCTGTGCTTCCGAAGCATTTTCCGAAGCGATTATTATTAGTATTTTATTTTGGCGTTACGCTGGACAAAGCAACAACCTCGCCCCAACCCGCTAATGCGTCAAATTGTCTTATTTATTTTTTTCTGAATGTTCGTGAGCCGCCTTTACAAACGAAATAAAAAGTGGATGCGGATTTGCCACTGTACTCTTATATTCGGGATGGTACTGCACCCCTACGAACCACGGATGACTCGGGATCTCTACGATCTCGACCAAGCCCGTTTCAGGATTAATTCCCGTGGCTTTCATCCCGGCCGCTTCTAACTGCTCTCGATATACGTTGTTGTATTCGTAACGATGTCTATGACGTTCGCTAATTACTTCGGAATCGTAGCAACTTCCAACAATACTTCCAGCTTCCAGTTTGCATTTCCACGCTCCTAGTCGCATGGTACCACCTTTATTTGTAATATTCTTTTGATCTTCCATAAGGTTAATGACCGGGTGCGGCGTATTCGGCTTCATTTCGGTCGAATTGGCATCTGGTATTCCCAGTACGTTGCGACTGTACTCGATGACCGCCATTTGCATTCCCAGACAGATCCCTAAGAATGGGATGTTATTTTCACGAGCATACCGAATCGCATCTACCTTTCCTTCAATACCTCGTTCGCCAAAACCGGGCGCGACCAATATTCCGTCCAGACCTGATAATTCGTGGGCCATGGAATTGGTATCGATGTGTTCACTATGAATGGAATCCACATGTACTTTTACTTCATTTTCGGCACCTGCATGAATAAAGGCTTCGAGTATGGATTTATAACTATCCTGTAGTTCTACATACTTACCAATGAGTCCGATACGGACTTCACTCTTCGGATTCTTATGTCTTTGTAAAAATTGATTCCATCGATCCAGATTTGGAGGCGTTGCGTTACTAAGACTTAGCTTTTTAAGTGTAACGGTATCAAGGCCCTCTTCCAACATCATATTAGGCACGTCGTAAATCGTGGACGCATCGATCGACTGTATTACCGCTTCCTGCTTCACATTACAGAAAAGCGCTAATTTTTTCTTTAGATCTTCGGAAAGTTCATGCTCGGTTCGACATACTAAGATATCGGCTTTAATACCACTTTCCATGAGTGTCTTTACCGAATGCTGTGTTGGTTTGGTTTTAAGTTCTCCTGCTGCCGATAAGTAGGGCACTAAAGTTAGATGAATAACTAAGGCGTTATCGTCACCCAGTTCCCATTTAAGTTGGCGAACCGATTCTATATAGGGTAATGATTCGATATCACCTACAGTTCCTCCAATCTCTGTAATTATAATATCGTAATCTCCCGTATTGCCTAATTGCTGGATCCGTTCCTTTATCTCATTGGTGATATGAGGAACTACTTGTACGGTCTTTCCTAAGAATTCGCCACGGCGTTCCTTTTCTATCACACTTTGATAGATGCGTCCAGTGGTTACATTATTTGCTTGTGAAGTTGAGACATTTAGAAAACGCTCATAATGTCCTAGGTCGAGATCGGTCTCGGCGCCATCGTCGGTCACATAACACTCTCCATGTTCATACGGATTTAGTGTTCCAGGATCCACATTAATATACGGATCAAGTTTTTGGATCGTAACACGATATCCTCTGGCTTGCAATAATTTAGCCAGTGATGCTGCTATAATTCCCTTTCCTAAAGATGAAGATACTCCGCCCGTTACGAAGATATATTTGGTAGTGCTCATGCCTGCGTTTACTTTGGTAGCTATACGGGATGCAAAGGTACGATTTTCTTGGTGAACATTTGAAACTATTTTGCAATTAAAGAAGCGAAATAGATTAGTGCTGCCTTAGCGCCTGGATGCGAGCTGTTGTTCTGTATTCTTTTTAATATAAGCGCGCAACATACAACACCCTAAAAACATATGCGCTCCAATATAACCTCCCCCGCCAAAGATCAGTAAAAGCACCTGTGGATCGTATGCCTTTACCTTTATAATATCTGAGTAGAGTGCCAAGAACAAATAGCAACTTAACACAATGATGATAGATGCAATGATAATACCTGAGACAATTTTTTGAAAAATAAGTTGTCCTACAAACGCTAAGACCAAAACGATCGCCACCGGATTCCAAATCGTTGTTGTACGCCAGTAATACAATACCAACAACAGCAACACCCATTCGTGCCAATGATTTTTAAGATGCAACATAAGCTTCATATCGAGTGATTTTAAGTAAGACAGTGGTCTTTTATCAATTATACGGTACTCCTAGCAGATGAAAAAAATCGGATATCGTTGCTTTATGAGTTTAGTGAATTAGTTTGCGTACAAGACCTTCCAAGCCATTGATCTTTATCTCGTACATTTCTTTCATCATGTTTCCTAATTTTCCTTTCGGAAAGCCTTTTTGTTGAAACCACGTATAATAAGCTTCGGGCAGATCGACAAGATAGCGATCTTGGTATTTTCCGAAAGGCATCTTATAATTGGCCAATTCAATTAAATGGTTAGGATCGGGTAATTGTGAAGGATTTGTGTTCTTATTTCCAGCGTGCATAAGCTTGAAGTTCGTTGGCAATATACGCGCGCCATTGTAATTCTACTTCCTTATTTTTCGAATGTTCACTTTCGCGATCGTATTGGTATTGCATTTCTCTTCGCGCCAGTTCGATCTGTTGGTAGAGGGCATCGACTGTTTCTTTATCTGCGGCGGCGGCATCGAGTTGGGCTAGCTGCTTCCGAAGCATTCGTGCAAACAATTCGGAAATATCAAAATGCGTCTGTTCGTGCTGTAGAATATAGTCGCTTACCAAGGTAGGACGATACCATGACAACTCCGGGTAAAAATTACTTTGTACGGTATAATCGAATTTGGTTTCACCATTTCGTGTACGATAGGAATAAGAAAAAGAGATTCCCGAATTGGTACTAGCCACATAGTCGTTGCTTCCTGAGGGCGTTCCTTTGAAATCGTTCCAAGTAAGTTTCTTAGTTTCGCTCCATCTCATCTTCACCTTGTGATTTTCCGAAGCAAAAAACGGAAATAGCATCAACAGTATAAGAAGCAAACTTTTCATACAATGAATAACGTAAGAAATTTAAAATTATTTGGAATGCCCGACTTAGCAAATTATTTCAAACTACTTCAACCAAAAGTAGCCTTATCCCCAATTAAATGCCACTATTTTTTCAATATCCGGATGTAAACTACGGTGTACCGGACACGTATTAGCTGCATTTTCAAGGATCTTTTGATGCTTTGAGCTTATGTTACTTGGCAAGTCCATCTGTATTTCGATCTTGGAAATACGTCTAGGGTTTGACGCCATGGTTTTTGTTACGAGTGCTGTCGAACCGTCGAGGGAAACGTCCAGATCACGGGCCTTTATCCCCATAATGGTGAGCATACAATTGGCGAGTCCTGTTGCAACGGTATCGGTTGGAGAGAATGCTTCCCCCTTACCATTATTATCGGTAGGTGCATCGGTAATATAGCTATTGCCCGAGCTTAAATGTTCGCATCTGGTTCTAAGGTCGCCAAGATAGGTTACTTTCGCGGTACTCATTTAACCTCCTCGAATTGCAAATCCTTATTGAACTTTATTAAATAGACGGCTTGATTTTGATAACCGGAGAACAGTTTCTTTGAATATCGAAACTTATTTTCGATGTATTCTGTTTCGTAGTCGCTATCGGTAGCTTTGTACACATCATCTGCAGAAGCTAATCGCAATAACACGTCGTAGGCAACGTCAAAACCACGAACTGCATATCTATTGGGCAATACACCATATTCGTTCTTATAACTAACAAGAAATGCATTTTTATCGTTAAAGTCGTAGCTTTTATTGACCGATGGAAACGTAAAGTTCAAGTTGGCTAAATGTACATTCGAAACATCGTGATAATCGTAGGCATCGTTCTTATCTAAAGTTAGTAAACGAACCTTATAATTAGCCGGGAGGCCGTTAAGCAATCCAACCACATTGCTTACTAGCACCGGATTGGTAGATTCTAATATTATCCAGTTCTCACGCGTCTTATCGATCTTTGAATCGATATCACCTACATAAAGAAAGGCGCCTTTTCGCAAGGACACCGTTTTGGTATTGGGCATTTCAGAAAGGATGGTCTGCCGTTGTGCATTTCTAGTATCGTCACTAACCAATATATAGTTTTTAGAACTTTCGTTTTGTTTGAGATAGTCGAGCATGGTTGCCTGTAGCATTTCATCGGTTGGCAAGGTCTGAAACAAATTAGAATACAGTTTGATGTTTTTATTGCTTAATGGCGAAAAGACCGGCGTATCACTACTACGCAATTCTGATGCTGCTTTTTCTACGTTTTTACTTAACAAAGGTCCAATGACTGCGTCGATCTCTTTAAAGTTGTTTTGTGAGACGATATTTGCTGTTTTACTTACGCTGCCTTCGGTATCATACACGTCTAACTCGACCGAAATGCCTTTGTCTTTAGCGAATTCGGTTGCCATTAAAACACCGCTGTAGAAGTCAAGTGCAACTCGCATGCCTGAATTCTTTTTTATTACTTCGGAATTTGCATCGATAGAGTCGGATACCGTTTCTTTGAGCTGAAATGGCAGCATTAGCGCGATTTTCTTCTTACTTCTGTTGGTAATGCGGTTGGTAAGATCTACGATCTCGGCAGTTCCTGAAGCAACGATCTCGGCACTCTCTTTCGGGATCTTTAAAATCATGCCGTCTTTTAAACCGTCTTTGGCGTAGGGATTTAATCGCACGATCTCTTCTTCGGAAAGACCAAGTTTTACTTCAAGTCGGTAGAACCCTTCTTTAGGCTGCACTTCATAGAATGCGAAGCGTTCGTCTTCGATCATGGCCGTATCGGTCACAGACGTTTCCGGTACGCGGAGCACTGTTCCAATTTGCAAGCTTTCCCCCATTTTCGGATTTAGCGCTGCCAATTCAGCAATGGTGATGCCGTATTTTCGCGCAATCCCGTATTTTGTTTCTTTGGCTTCAACCGTATGCGTATTTTCGGTAGTTTCTGTTTCAGTTTCCGAAGTCGTACTCCCTCCGGTCGATGCAGAACCGGTATTGGCGATACGCTGTGGTATCATAATCTTTTCACCCTTTTTAAGTTGTCGTGAATAGAGCTCTTTATTGTACTTCTTTATATCGTCCTGACTCACGTTATACAGTTGTGATATACTGAACAAAGTTTCGCGACGCTTTACGCGATGTTGTTTAAATCTGATCTCACTATTATCTAGATCGACCATGGTCTTATTGGGTAAAATAAGGACTGCATTCGTTTGAACACCGCTCTTGGCATCAGGATTCAGCTTGTAGATCGCTTCTTTCGTGACACCGTATCTTTTGGCGATGCTAAAGACCGTTTCTCCTTTTTGGACTGTATGTGTTTTGTATTGTTGTTGTGTTACTGAGCCACAGCCCATACTGAAAAAACACACGAAAGTGATATAAAAAAGTAGCTTCATAAGATTATTCCCATTCTATGGTTGCGGGCGGTTTAGAACTAATGTCATAGACTACTCTATTAACGCCTTTTACCCGGTTTATTATATGGTTACTCGTTTCTTGTAAAAATTCATAAGGCAAATTCACCCAATCTGCGGTCATCCCGTCTGTCGATTCAACAGCACGTAGTGCTACCACCTTTTCGTAGGTCCTTTCATCTCCCATCACTCCTACACTGCTAACCGGTAAAAGGATGGCTCCTGCTTGCCACACTTTATCGTATAGGCCCCATTCTCTAAGTCCGTTGATAAAGATCGCATCTACTTCTTGTAAGATACGAACTTTTTCGGCTGTGATGTCGCCTAAAATCCGAATTGCCAATCCGGGACCTGGAAACGGATGTCTTCCCAATAATTTCTTATCGATCCCCAGTTCGGCACCAACGCGTCGCACCTCATCTTTAAAGAGCATACGTAGAGGTTCTACTACTTTCAATTTCATAAAATCGGGCAGGCCACCAACATTGTGATGTGATTTAATAGTCACAGAGGGTCCATTTACCGAAACACTTTCGATCACGTCGGGGTAAATTGTACCCTGCGCCAACCAATCTACGTCTTTTACCAAATGAGCTTCATCGTCGAATACTTCTATAAACGCGTTTCCAATCGCTTTTCTTTTGGCTTCCGGATCGCTAACACCTTTCAGTGCTTCCAAAAAGCGTACCGAAGCATCAACGCCTTTTACATTTAGGCCCATGTCCTTGTATTGTGTAAGCACATCGCTAAACTCATTTTTCCTAAGCAAGCCATTATTTACGAAGATACAATAGAGGTTCTTACCAATGGCTTGGTGCAACAGCACGGCGGCCACAGTAGAGTCTACACCGCCACTTAAGCCCAAGACTACTTTATCATCACCCAATTGGTCTTTCAATGCTTGCACTGTGGTGTCGACAAAAGCAGCCGGTGTCCATGATTGAGACACACCTGCTATATGTACTAGAAAGTTCTCTAATAATTGTTTTCCATCGGTGGTATGGTACACTTCCGGATGAAATTGAATGGCATAGGTTTCTTCGTCTTCTATGCGGTAAGCCGCTATTGCAACATCGTTGGTACTTGCTAATTTCACACCGTTCTTTGGGAGCTTTGCAATCGTATCGCTATGGCTCATCCATACTTGCGTACCTTCTGAAATTCCGGCAAAGAGATCGTCGTCACTTAATATGGTAGATAATTTTGCACGACCGTACTCGCGAATATTGGAAGGTTCGACACTCCCGCCATTAAAATGAGCGAGGTACTGCGCGCCGTAACACACTGCTAGCAGTGGTTTTTTACCTTTTATTCGTGAAAGGTCGGGATGCGGAGCATCCTCGGCGCGCACCGAGAACGGACTTCCTGAAAGAATCACAGCCTTAAATTCGTCTAATTGTTCTGGAATATTGTGATACGGATGGATCTCGCAATAGATATTCAACTCTCTAACCCGTCTTGCTATAAGTTGGGTGTATTGCGATCCAAAATCTAAAATGAGGACATTGTTTTGCATAGGCAAAAATACTTTAAAAAAATAAGTTGCCTAAACCTGCAACAAAAATTTTGATAGTTTTTTTAACAAGAGGGATTTTCCAAAGAGAACGTTATAAATAGCCGACAATGCGTTAAAACTATGCTAAATAAATTAACTGAATTTATTCGAACACATGATTTGTAGTACATTTAAAAGACTATGATCAACGACCAATTATTAGATCGCGTTTGTAAGAATCTGGAAGCCGAGCTGCCAATAACCGAATCACTTCCAAAAGGCGGACTATTACACATCGATAAGTTGTTGCCCTATATATGTGTGTATCGCTATATAGAAACCGATCATTATTTTTCCGGGCTACTAAAAACACAAGGCTCTTACCTCATCGTTGAAGACTCGGTAGACATTTCGAGTTTACTCGAATGTCTTTCTACCACTATTTCCAAAAAACTGGATGCCTTCCTAATTCTCGAAATGTGGCCGGTTCGTAAAGACCATGAAGCCGAATTCGAAATCGCCTGCCCAAAAGGAAAAGCACCCGCCACCGTGCGGGCATTTAAAGATGGCATAAACGAGCTTCGCCTAATTTATCCCGAAATATCTGTGGTGGTGTCAGACACCCATGAACGACACCCGGACCGACTCCAACCTTTATTGAATATAGAGGAGTCTAAAGAAACTGGTAGTCTTATTATAGGATTGGCCGTCCCCACCATTTACCAACGACCCGAAGAAAATGAGATCTTCTCAATTTTTTATCGAAAGTTTACAACACGACTTTCAGAAATAATTAAAAGAGCTGTCTACGAATTTATTCGAGTGCAAACCGCAAATCCCTATCATCATTATTTAATGCTAGGAAAAACGAATATCGATCGCATCACCCTTGAGGCCGATGCAGCATTAGCAGAAATTAGTGAAGGGATGTCTTTCCTATTGCGTACCACTCCCGTAAACAGTACACAAGAGTGGGAAAAATTCAAAAAGAACGATTTTAAAAAAGAACCGGCCTTCAATTACCGACTTATAGCGCTAGATCCCGAATTGGAGAAGCGAAAATTATATGACATCCCTATCGATAAGGTAGATGACCCAACCCTCGCATTTATACTGCGTGACAAACGTCTGGAAATTGAAAAACAACTCACCATGCTCGAAGAAAGAGGTACCGAGAATTTTCGATTTATTGGTGAAAGTCTCTTTGGAAGCATAGAAGACGAGGTGTTAGATGGTGCTCTAAAGATTCTAGACGCCTACCCAAACGGAATAGACCCAAAAGCAGTAAAGCGCTTCGACTGTCACGAATTTGCAGAACATGCGCAAGAGGAAATTGATTACTATCAAGATAAATTCCCACAATTGGATCTCAATTTAGAAATTAGGAACGATGTGGCAGGAATAATGGTTTCTGAAACGACCTTGCTTATAAGCGACGAATTGTCCTTAGATAGTAATCGCTGCGATGCATTGGTACAGCACGAGATCGCAACACATATTTTAACGTATTGCAACGGAAGAAGCCAACCTATTAAACAAATGTATGCCGGATTTGCAGGTTATGATCAATTACAAGAAGGCCTCGCAGTGCTCGCCGAATTTTTGGTCGACGGATTAACAGTTAACCGAATGCGTTTGCTGGCCGGACGCGTTATTGCTGCAGATTCATTAGTAAATGGCAACACCTTTATTGAAACTTTCGAACGCTTGCACCAACAATACAATTTTACCGAACATACATCGTATTATATCACTATGCGTATTTATCGTGGGGGCGGACTTACAAAAGATGCTGTTTACTTGGCAGGTCTTATGAACGTTCTAGACTACCTAAAAGATGGCGGAAAGCTTGAAACGCTCTATACCGGTAAATTTAACACTAATCATGTTGCGCTAATAGAAGAGCTGCTTCACCGAGATATACTAAAAAAACCCGAACTACCTAGGTTTCTAGAACGCGATAGTGTACAACAACGCTTGCACCGACTAAGAGAAGGAGTTTCGCTAACCGAACTATTAAATTAAAACACATGAAAATAGCATTTATAATAAACGATCACGAAACCGAAAAAGGAAATTATACGACCCCGGCACTCGGTTTTGCTGCCTACAAGAGAGATCACGAGGTGTACTTTATTGGGGTAGGTGAATTGGCCTATGCAAGTAATGGTCACCTTTTAGCACGATGTAAAACAGTAAGTGGTCGTAATTTTAAAAGCCAAGAAACCTATTTTAAAGCGGTCCAGAAACAAGAATTTACACGAATTTCTTCAGCCGATCTCGATGTATTATTTCTTCGGAATGACCCTTCCGACGAGATCGATGAACGCGAATGGGCACAGAACGCAGCATTTATTTTTGGAGAGATCGCTATGCGCGATAAAGTCTTGGTCCTCAACCACCCAAGTAGTCTGGCGGGGGCCGTAAACAAAATGTATTTTCAGCATTTCCCGGAAATATTAAGACCAAAGACAATTATTACCCGCGACCAGCAAGAGATTAAAGAGTTCTTTAAAGAACAAAAGCAACGAATGATCCTCAAACCTTTGCAAGGCTCGGGCGGAAAGAATGTTTTTATGATGGATAAAAAGAATGAACACAATCTCGCTCAAACCATCGATGCAATTTGTCGTGACGGATTTGTGATTGCTCAAGAATACTTGCCAAAAGCTAAGGAAGGGGATACGCGCTTATTTCTTATGAACGGTGTGCCGCTTCAGGCTGAAAACGGGCAATATGCTATCATGCAACGTGTAAATACAAGTGGGGATATTAGAAGTAATATTCATGCCGGTGGACGACCACAAAAAGCAAAAATGACCGATAAGATCGCCGAACTTGCCGAGATCGTTCGTCCAAAATTAGTACAAGATGGAATGTTCTTGGTGGGCCTCGACATCGTAGGAGAAAAACTAATGGAGATCAATGTGTTTAGTCCCGGCGGACTCAATGTCATGGGCGATATGTACGACTGCGATTTCTCGGTACAGGTGATCAAATCTATCGAGAAGAAAGTTCAGTATAACAATACCTACGAAGATTATTTATTCAATAGCAGATTGGCTACTCTTTAAGGTTTAGGCAATCGTAATAGTGTGAACTCATGTAGCAAAGGATCCAATTGGTCCTTTAATTGGTAGAATAGTTCTTGGCCGTATTCCAAATAAAACTCAGCGAAATTCGAGTTTCGCTCTTGAAGACTTTGCTTCGGAAACAATTGATCTTGTATGGTAGTAAGGCGCTCCAGTTCATCGGTTAATTTTCGCTTTTGAGCCTTTAATAAGCGTTTTTCCAGTTTATCTAAACCGTTCAATTGCTTTTTTTCCTGAGCCGCTACGGCACCAACAAATGAAGCATCGGTCTTTTTTGCCAATTCGTACAGCGCTTTAAACTGCTGTTCCAAATGCGCACGTTGCGATGAGAAATCTATGGCAATGTCTGAGATCTTCTTGGTATGCTTCGTAGTTAATTCGTGTTGCTTCAGAAACAAATCTGATACTTCTACTTCTAATTTATCGAGTTTTTCCGAAAGTCGGTCGGGTACTAAAAGTACCGAATTCCGAAGTAAAAGAATAGGGAATACAACTTCCACCTTCTTAAAATAATCCTGTAGCTGAAACCAATAAGCCAACTCACCGCCGCCGCCAACATAACACAAATTAGGCAGTATCACCTCTTGATATAATGGTCGTAACAAAGCATTGGGTGAAAAACGTTCAGGATTCGCTTTCAGTTCGTCGAGAATTTCGTTTTGGGTAAAACTAATATCTGTTTCGGTAATAAAAAATAGATCGTCACGCTGTACAATACGTTCACGCAAGTTTTCCTTTAGATAGAACAAATTGATCTCTCGAGGATGTACTTGTTCCGGATAACCCATTTTATTCAATCTATCCGTCGTTTCTGTGATCGCACTAAAGGACAATTGTTGGTTGATCTCCTTTTCAGCAAAAGGAATAAATTGTTTCTTAAGCTCCTTATCATTACCATCGATTATTACCAGACCATAGTCCGAAAACAATGTATTTGCTATAAATCGCGTCGCTTCGGCTAACGAGGTATGTTCCAGATAGCCCTGCTTAAATATAGACAAAAGGTGTTTGGCGTTTTCGCTTTTTCCAAACTGTGCCTCGATTACTTGAAACACCTCTTCCAGCCCGACGGTTTCAAGCATTCCTACGGCTCCGCTGCTTTTGCGGTTCCATTGGATTTTCTTTCCTTTAAAATTAAAATAGTTGATCTCTTCGAAATCGTGGTCTTCTGTTGCCATCCAAAATACAGGGACCATGTACGAATTTGTATTCGATTTATTAAGCGTTTCAGCCAAGTTGATGACCGAAAATATCTTATAAAGAAAATATAACGGACCGGTAAACAAATTTAATTGGTGGCCGGTAGTTATAGTAAATGTATTCTCATTGGCTAAAGCATCGATATTTTTTTGAGTAGCTTCGGAAACTTCAGTGTTCGCATATTGTTTGTGTAACTGTTCGACCAATGCCTCACGTGAAGCATCGCTAAATTGCTTCTTTTTTTCTGAAAGCTGTGCGTTGAAGTTTGTGATTTTAGGAAACCGCTGATAAAATTGCTGTAACGCTTCTGCTTCCGATAAATAATCGGTGATCAATTTTGAATAATATCCGGTTTCGTGATAGGGAATAGTTGATCTTGGCATAAACAGCTATGAAAGTTGGAACAAAAATAAACACTTTCGTTCGTTATAATTCTAAAGATACGTTAATCTTGGATTTCCAAAAAAACACCGTAGACCGTTATTTATTCGATCTGCGGTGTCCAACAAAAATAACAACAATGTTTGTTGTCGATTTCTATATGCATTTAAATACATTTCCATCATTATTTAGTAGCTTTAGCCTTCAAATTTAAAAAACAATCCATGACGCGTTATTTTACCCTTCTATTTCTACTTGTGGCAACCACTATTACGGCTCAATTACAATCACCATCCGAATTTTTAGGCTATGAGATCGGCACTCAATTCTCACGCCACGCCGATGTGGTAGACTATTTTGATCATGTCGCTAAAAATAGCCCTATGGTAACGTTCGATACCTATGGAAAAACCAATGAACGCAGACCACTCACCTATGCCATAGTAAGTACGGCCGAAAACCTCGCAAATATAGAAACCATACGAACTAATAACCTTAAGAACATCGGAATGGAATCCGGAAATGCCAATCCGCAGACCGCCATCGTATGGCTTAGCTTTAATGTACATGGAAATGAAGCCTCAAGTACCGAGGCCGCAATGAGTACCTTATACCAACTAATTACCGAAAAACAATCCTGGCTACAAAACACGGTGGTTATTATCGATCCTTGTGTGAACCCCGACGGTCGCGATCGTTATGCCAATTGGTACAATCAAGTTAAAGCGACACCGTACAACACCGCACAGATCGCCACCGAACACAACGAACCATGGCCGGGCGGTCGTCCTAACCACTATCTTTTCGATCTTAATCGCGATTGGGCATGGGCAACACAAGTAGAAACGAGACAACGTCTTAATATCTACAACAAATGGATGCCTCATGTACATGTAGATTTTCACGAACAAGGGATAAATGAACCGTATTACTTTGCGCCTGCTGCAGAACCGTATCACGAAGCGATCACACCGTGGCAACGGGATTTTCAAACACAGATTGGTAAAAACCACGCCAAATATTTCGATCGTGAAGGTTGGTTGTTCTTTACACGAGAGCGTTTCGATCTGCTCTACCCAAGTTATGGGGACACCTACCCTACTTTTATGGGAGCCATTGGGATGACCTATGAGCAAGCAGGACATGGACGTGCAGGATTAGGGATCATGACCGATGAAGGATACGTTCTTACCTTAGTAGATCGAGTAGCACATCACACCACCACTGCCCTGTCTACAGTTGAAATTTCATCTCAAAATGCTCAAAAATTAAATGAAGAGTTTAATAAATTCTTCTCAAAAGATGATTTTAAATACAAAAGTTATGTTCTGAAAGGTGACCCGGATAAAATCATGGCACTAACGAAATTGCTCGACCTACACGAAATTAAGTATGGTTTTACCACTAGTGGTTCTGTGAGTGGCTATAATTACACAACAAACACTAAAGGCAGTATGGATGCAACCAATGCGTTGGTTGTAAGCACTAATCAGCCTAAGGGAACAATGGTAAAAGTGTTGTTCGAACCCGATGCACAACTTTCGGAACCGTTGACCTATGACATTACTGCCTGGAGTGTTCCGCACGCCTATGGCTTAGAGGCGATTGCAAGTAGTTCGTTAGTAACTGCCAATGAAAGCAATCCGTTTACTACAAATTTAGCAACTGCAGTTCCTACAGCCGCAGGATATATTGCCGAGTGGAACAGTTTAAGTGACGCTAAGTTCTTGGCAGAATTACTTTCAAACGACATCCGAGTGCGTTTTTCAGAAAAACCTTTAAGCTTTAGTGGTAAAAAGTTTAACCGAGGTAGCTTGGTGATCACGAAGAGTGATAATAGAACCAACACCGATTTTCATTCAAAATTAATTGAGATCGCAAACAAACATAAACGCGAACTCTATGCTTCTGCTACGAGTTTTGGTGATAACCTAACCGATTTTGGATCTCCAGACATTAAATTAATCAACAAGCAACGCATAGCAGTTATTCAAGGAGAAGGAACTTCTTCATTGAGCTATGGCGCCATTTGGCATTTCTTCGAACAACAACTAAATTACCCCATTACTTCTATCAATACCGATGATATTGGTCGTGCACCGCTTGAAAACTTCGATGTCATCGTTATGCCAGAAGGATGGTACGGACGTATTCTAAACGACAACGCCATCGATAAAATAAAAGATTGGGTGCGAAGTGGAGGAACGTTGATCGCCATGGGCCGCGCCGTTGGAAACTTTGAAGGAAAAGATGGCTTCGGGCTTACTAGTAACACTAAAGATGCAAAAGAGGAAGATAGTGATGACACAGCAGACGATGCCTTGACCCCATACGATCAGCGGGAGCGTGAAAGCGTCAAGAATTTCATCACCGGAAGCATCTATAAAACTTCCTTAGACAATACACACCCAATGGCCTTTGGTTATGATAACACCTACTTTACCCTAAAACTTGGGAATGACTCATACAAATTCCTCGAAAACGGTTATAACGTGGGGTATATTAAAGGGGATGCGGTGAGTGTTGCCGGCTTTTCCGGTGAAGATGCTAAAGCCGGATTGGCAAACTCCTTGGTGTTCGGTGAACATCGAATGGGAAGAGGAAGTGTAGTATACCTAGTAGACAACGTGATGTTCCGGTCGTTCTGGGAAAATGGAAAATTGCTGTTTGTAAACAGTATATTTTTTCTGAATAACAATGCATTCCGACTTTAATACCAAAAAACTAAGATACTGTAATTCGGATTAGCTTAATGTCAGTTAACATTTTTTCCGAAGAATAGGTCAATCACATTCCTTTATGCGTTTTCGATACTCTGTTGGAAGAATATTATAGCGCTTGAAGAATATTTTCGAGAAATAACTGCGGCTTTTAAATCCGATGTTATACACGATCTCCGAAATGGAATAATCGGTTGTTTTTAACAATTCGCAGGCCATATCTAATTTTAGCTCGCGTACATAAACGTTGACCGATGTGTCGAATAACGTTCTAAAACACGCCTGTAATTTTTTAGAATTTAAACCCGACTCGGTAGAAAGCGTATCGATGGTGATCGATTCAGATAGATTGTTTAATATAAAATCTTTTAATTTGTATGCTTTCTTAATATCTAACATGGAAATATCTTTAGGAAGATTCACCTTATTTACATAATTCTCATGCTCGGTTAATTGCATTGCTAAGATCAAGTTTAACTGACCTTCTAACGACAATGTTCGAATAATCCCCCCTTCGGGAAC